>NZ_BAABCB010000003.1:0-1685 GCF_039538385.1 Winogradskyella damuponensis
AAGTACTTTAGTGAAAAATTAATACATTTTTACTTGTTTTTTACCACAGTACTTTGTTGTGGTGTCGTACTTTTTATTCATTTATTCTTTCCGTTATTATTCTCCCAAAGTCAGTTCCTAAATTATCTAAAAGTCCAGAATGATGACAATAGTAAACAGTTCCGTTTTTTTCTTCCTCTTTGACAGCTAATATGCCATCATCAAATTCCGCTAAATGTAAGTAATTTCCATCGTCAAGTCCTGTTGAGTGTATTTCGGATATTCCGAGTATGCAACAATCTCCGAAATCAACTCCCTCGGATTGTTTAATAATGTCTAGATATTCTATTGGTAACTTTGAGTCAATTCTCTTAATGTAATTCTCTAAAAATTCAGCTCTAATTGGTTCAAAAACTTGATTTATAGATTGTATATTATTTAGCTTTCCAAGAAGTCCATTAAATTTAGGAATTGATTTAAGTTTTTCTTTTTTGAAAGTGCTTTGAGCAAAACTATTTGGGTCATTATTTATTTTCTTGCTTGTAACGCTTATTGTTGATGTTTTCATAATCGACTTTGGGTTTGGTCTGATTTTCCAGCCCCAAATTCGTCCGTCATAATTGTCAAATTCTATATGATATTTTTCGTTATTGGTTTTAAATCGGATTGTTGCGAGTTTACTTTCATCTTTTCTTTTATATCGTAAGTTGTCCGAAAGTGGGTTTTCGTTGTCTCCGTAAAGTTCCATTGACATACTTTTTTCCCAATACTGTCTCCATTTTTTTTTTGGTTCAAAATATTCAATTTGAGCTTTTAATTTAGTTTGAATCTCGGAATCAAAAAGTTCATAAAGTTCGGTAAGAAGATTTTTTTCCAAAGTCGTAAATCCCTTATTATTAAATTTTGGTCTTCTTCGATACGAAGCAATAAATAGAGCAAGAAAAATCATTCCGATTATTCCAATTAAAACTCCTAATATTATTAAAATGCTCTTCATTCAGGTATGCACCACAACGTGTTTGTGTATGATTTCGTTGCGTGTTTAAGCACTAAAGTTAGCAAATAAATCACAGATAGAAAGTCCGCGAGGACTTTCGTAAGTAGGCTATAACTAGCAATGAATTATACACATCTTAAGTTTGTAATTCATTAAATTTAATTAATAATCAGAAAGAACAAAAGAGAGCATTAAGGTTACTATACACGGTGAAGCATTAGACTTCGGCAACATTGATAATCCTCTCTCTTTTACTACTTAAACTTCGTTCAGTTCTGTGAGACCTAGATCTCGTTTTTAAGTTGTTGAAATATGAGTAGCGTTGTTCTTTCCAAATTTCAAGTTGTTATGACTAAAGATAGAAAAATTTACGGTATTGACATTAGTAAATCTGTGTTTGATATTTACAATCAAGATACAGGACATTTTCAATTACAGAATGATGAAAAGGGTTTTAAAACACTACTAAAAAGTTTATCAAAAGATGCTTTGGTAGTCATGGAAGCCACGGGATATTATCATTACAGATTAGCTCAGTTTTTATATAAGAAAGGGGTATTAGTATCTGTTGTAAATCCCTTGTCAGTAAAACGTTTTATTCAAATGAAACTAGCCAAAGTAAAGACCGATAAGAGTGATGCTAAATCAATTTGTGAGTATGGTATCTTTAATGAAGTTCCGTTGTACAATGCTCTAACAGATGTACAGG
>NZ_BAABCB010000004.1:0-6118 GCF_039538385.1 Winogradskyella damuponensis
TTTTATTTGCTAACTTACTCGCTTATAACACGCAACAAATCATATACGAGACCGTTGGCAACAAGCTAAAAATGAAACACACATTGAACATATTGCTTCTGATTTTAACTTTGTTTTCGTGTAAAAACCAATCAAACTCTGAATTAAAAAAAGTAGAATTAAAAGCGGAAATTGTTAAAACTGAAAAAGAGGAATCAAAAGACGTTAATAAACTGAAAACTATTCCAAACGATTTACGAAAATTTGGTGTTTTTGACTTTTTTGACTCTGATGAAATTATGAGAATTTGGAGATTTCCAGAAGGTGGAGCTGTATTTGAGGAATTAATAGAAATAAAACGAAATGGAAAAGAATGGAGTTCTATTCGATATACATATCTACTGGACGAATATATTGAGAAACCTGAATATCAAAAAATCAGAAAAAAACAAACTCTGAAATTAAAGAAAGAACAAATTCTCAAATTTATCAATAAGGAGCTATTGCTAGAAAACATAAAGCCAAGTAAAGAAGACCAAATTTGCCTTTGTGATATATATTTAGGAGAATATCGACTTAATAATGAACAAAATTATTTTGAATTCTTTTTAGGAGAAAAAGGAAATAATAATATTTCAAAAGTCAATTTAATGAAATTCCTGGATGAAATAATATCTGAATAAAGCCTGTTGCCAACACCGTGTATAATTAATTGCTATTTACGTCTTTACTTGCGAAAATTCCTGCGGAATTTTCTCGGGTTCGTAAAAGTTTGCTAAATTAGTTGCTTAACCACGCAACTAACCATACACAAACACGTTGTAACCAATTAAAATGAACGAAGAAATAAAATCAAATCTTGAATACTTATTCAACATTAATTATAATAATATAAAGTCAATTTCTTTAGAAAAAATAATTGATAACATAATAATTGAAGAAGCTGAAACTTATGTAATTAATTTAGATGGTTCAGTTACAAAAGGTTTAGATAAAATTGAGAAAACAAAATTGCTTAATGCAAAAAATAATTCTGAATTAATTACTGCCTTTGAAAGTGTGAAGAAAATGAAATTTAATGAAAAGGAAATCATCTCTGAATTTAAAACTGATATATTAAATTCTATTACAGAATTGAAAAATAAAATTGACTCTGAAAACAAAGGCTTCAAAAATCAGATAATATTTTTAGAATATGATTATGAACCTCGTGCCTATTTTTGTGGTTTTGGAAAAGGAGAATATCCAATTTTAAAAAAACCTGAATATTTTGAATTTAACTTTAGAGAAGAATTATATGCTGGAATCGGAAAAGTAGATTATAGTAAAATTTGGAAAAAACTAACATCAATAAACAAGATTTTGGAAGATTTAGATATAGACCAGTTAGTTTGGGAATCTGAACTGTATCAAAATTTACTAAATTCTGTAAAATTCAAAACATATTTATTTCTTCATAAAGCTTTTGAGGAAATTGGAATTAAATCATTTAAAGGAATTGAAATTGAAAAACCTTTAATGATATATGGAAATGAACACGATTGTGAATCAATTAATATTTATAGTTACGAATAAAATAACTGGTTACAACAATGGCTATAAGTAATTGCTCGTTCTCGCCTACTTCTGAAAATCCTCGCGGATTTTCAGTTTGGTGTGTACTTGCAAAGTTAAGTGCTAACCCACGCAACTACTCATAGCCGAGACCGTTGTAAGCAATTTGAGAAAACTCGTTACTCAACCAAAAACATAGTTCACTCATTATGACTTTTACAGAAAAATTAGATAGATTAATTTTGAGAAACTAAAGAACTAAAAATGAAATTCCTGATTACACTTTCTCTTATTCTCTTTTCTCTTCTCACTTTTGGACAAGACCTGACCGAAATAAAATCATCATTGGAAAAACTAAAGATTGACGAAAATGGTTCTTACGAATCTGGTAAATATTACTACAATCCTGATAATGCTGATATAACAGAAATAAAAAAAGAAACTCTGAATAAAGTACTGCCAAATTATGATATTTATAGTGTATTTTTAGAAGGTTATTTAGGTTGGCACAATATAAGTACTCAATGTTTGGTATTACGTAATTCTGAAAATGGAGAATTAAAAATTATTGACCCAATTTGGAGCAAAGGAATAAGTTCTGAAGTAGTTAAAATGATAATTGGATATGAGTTTGAGAATAAAAAAGAACTTCAACTATGCGTTTTTGAATTACAAGACATTTTACTCATTGGCTCTGAACATAATAAAGATTTTAAAAATACAGTTTTTAGCGAAAATAAAATCACTATTGATTTATATGATTCATATAAAGAAGAAAGAGTATGGAGAAAAATTGAAATCGGAATTAATAAAAATACGATTGAATTTCTAACTTCAACAAATCCAATAACAAAAGAAAAACGAACAATTAAATAATTAAAAACTGCTTACAACACCGTATATAATTTATTGCTGGCTTCTCGCCTACTTACGAAAATCCTCGCGGATTTTCTATTCGGTTTTTATTTGTTAACTTAGTTGCTTAACCACGCAACAAACCATATACAAACACGTTGGCAACAAGCCGAAAAAAAATTAGACAATCATAAAAAACAACCAAAATTGATATTTTTGTATCTTTGATAAAAAGACAAAAGGAAATGGATTTAGAAGCAAGAAAAATATCATTTGTTCAAGAATTTTTAAGACTTCAAAATGAGGAAATCGTTAGTGGACTTGAAAAATTATTACGCAAAAGAAAAGCTGAATTGACTGAAAAAAACTTCAAGCCAATGACAATGGAGCAATATAATGCAGAAATTGACCAAGCAATGGAAGACTCAAAAAATGGACGAATGATAAAAGCAACGGATTTAAAGGCTAAAATCCAAAAATGGAATTAGAAGTTTATTGGTTAGAGTTTGCGGAAAACAAACTTGAGGATATTTACAGCTATTATTTAATCAAAGCAAGTAAAAGAGTCGCTGAAAATTTAGTTAATGGAATCGTTGAGTCAACTATTGGTATTGAAAAGCAACCAGAAATTGGACAAGTTGAAACCAGCTTGGAACATAGAAAACAAGAATTTCGATATTTAGTTTTTAAGAATTATAAAATAGTTTATTGGATAAATTATGACTTTAGACGTATCGAAATCGTGAATGTTTTTGACACAAGACAAGATCCTGATAAAATGAACGAAATTCAATAAAAAGCCAGTTGCCAACAATGGCTATAAGTAATTGCTTGTTCTCGCCTATTTCTGAAAATCTTCGCGGATTTTCAGTTTGGTGTGTACTTGCAAAGTTAAGTGATAAACCACGCAACTACTCATAGCCGAAACCGTTGGCAGTAATTTAAGAAAAAATGGAAATGAATGAACTTTTTAGATTATTTCATAAACAAGTAAAAGAAAGAATATCTAAATATATTCGATTTTACTCTTTTGGAGAAGATAGTATTAGGTATGATTTCTATCATACAGCGCTAAACTTCTATAACCTCAAACCAACTGATTTAATACTTGAACAAGCTATTCCTCAAACACAATTCACAGAAAAAAAAAGAGATAAAAAGAATCAGAAACAAGGTCGACATAAAGACAAGCCCGAATATGATTTACGAATTGACGCAAATTCTTCCTTAAAAAATGGAATATTAGCTGAATTTGCTTTCTTTAGACAAACTGAAATATCCAATAGTCAAGATAGGACAGCAAGACACGGAAAATTATTAAATGAAATTCACCGATTAGCATTACTCAAACATTTTAATAATCAGGACAATAATCCAATCTACAAAGATTTCACAAATTATAAATGCTTATTAATTTGCGTTACTGATAGTGAGATGATTAACTACGGAAGAAACGAAAGAGGAAGAAAAGCTGAACCTATTCAAAAAGAATATCAATTATCTGAAGAATATTTAGCTGATTTTCCCGACACGATAAGGAAAGCAATAGATGAGAAATTTTCGAAACAAATAAAAAAATTTAATATAATACCAACAGCAAAACTTATTTTTGAACAAAATGAAATAGCAAATAACGAAACCCCAAATTGGGTAACTTGGATTTGGGAAGTTGACTTTAAAAACAAAAAAACTACTGCCAACACCGTGTATAATTAATGGCTAATTCTAGCTTACTTACGAAAATCCTCGCGGATTTTCTATTCGGTTTATATTTGCTAAATTAGGTGCTTAACAACGCCACTAATCATACACAAACACGTTGCCAGTAATTTAAACTCACTCGAAACCTGAACAAAATATGATATGGAATCGCATTACGGAATTTTATGATGACCTATTCCAATATCATTATGAAAAGCAGAAAAAATTCGGTTCTGACCCAGAAGTTTTTCCTATTTCTATGATTTCGTTTTGCCAAGGAACTAATTTTCTGATTTTGCTAATTGTGATATATTTTATGACTGACTTGAATTCACTTGTCGGAACAAAATTTCTTCCGTATTCAATTTTTGGTCTGTATATAATATTTATTGGAATGAATTTTTATAGATACACAATAAAAAACGGAACTGAAAAAATCATAAAGCGTAATAAAACGATTGATAAAAAAATGAAATGGTATAGCCGAATATATTTATTAATATCAATTTGGTTTCCATTGTTTTTAATATATTTCTTTAATGAAATTTATTAGAATTGGCTTTATTAAGAGAGCTAAATAATTACAATGTGAATAACAAAAACAGAAAAACACGGCTGAATATAGGAAACCCAAAAAATGGTTGGATTCCGATTGAATTTAGTTCTACGGATTTTAAATTAGAATTTATTGCATCTAATATTCCAGTAAACCCGACTAACAAACTCTGCGAATCTCTGATTTTATCACTAAATGGAATTAACACGGAAATATGCTGGAATTTGGAACCTGAATGTTATTTCTTTGAACTTAAACCAAGCGAAAATAAAATTACTCTCTTTATTTCAAAAAGTGGTGGAATAACAGAAAACAAAAATGTTATTTATGAAATGACGACAGATTTTGAGTCTGTGATTTTACCGATGTATCGGAGTTTAAAAAAATTTAGTACATTAGAATTTAATGAAATTGATTGGACAAAAATTGACAAAACAAAATTGGATAAATTAACGGAATTAGTAACTGAAAGAAAAAACTACTGGCAACACCGTATATAATTTATTGCTAGTTCTAGCCTACTTACGAAAATCCTCGCGGATTTTCTATTCGGTTTTTATTTGCTAAATTACGTGCTAAACTACGCAACAAACCATATACAAACACGTTGGCGTTAATTTGAGAAAACCGAACAGAAATTAAAATTATGGGATTTTTTGACAATCTATTTAAGAAAAAAAACGAATCAAATTCATCGGAATTAATAACTGAAATTCCCGAAANATTTAAGAAAAAAAACGAATCAAATTCATCGGAATTAATAACTGAAATTCCCGAAAGTTGGAGTGTTTCGACTGGAGAAAATAATGGAAAACCAATGTTTGTGCGGAAAAACGTTGCGTGCGACAAAATAGCTGGAAATAAAAATTATTCAACGAATTGCGGAATTGCTTTCAAAATGTTATCGCCGAATGCTGACGGATTACCTGACATTGAAAACGAACCTGAATTGGATAATCTCGAAGACGATATATTTGACTTTTTAGAATCGGACTTAAATTCAATTGTTCCAATTACTATTACGACTTCTGGATTTCGAGAATTTGTAATTTACACAAAAGATTTAGCGGAATTTAATGTGAGATTAGAAAAATTAAGAAAGAAATATCCGAAATATGAACTTACGACTTATAATAAAACTGACCAAAATTGGAATACTTATAAATCGTTTAAATAAAAAAACTAACGCCAACACCGTATATAAAAAATTGCTGGTGTTGTGCTAAAACAAAGGTCTTTGCACGTTTGCTACGTCTGAATTTCCTTCGGAAATTCCTCGCACGCAAACCCGCAACTTTCCATATACAAACACGTTGGCAAACATTTTGCGCGTGCCAACAATTTCAAGGCTTTTACGAAATTCTGTGCTTACTTGCTTCAGAAAAATACGTTGGAATTTAAATCTGAACGTTAAAAAATATTACACTGGAATTTCTTACTCTTGCGGAACTTTACGCACGAATTTCGACTTAC
>NZ_BAABCB010000005.1:0-252500 GCF_039538385.1 Winogradskyella damuponensis
GAACTGAGTTAAAAAACAAGCAACTTTAAGCTAATTTTGAAACATAGTTTTCATCATAAGGTAATCCGCTTTTTGCAATAGCAAAGGCCTGTTTTAGCAACTTATTCGCTACCGCTATTAATGCTAATTTTGCACGCTTTCCTTTAGCTACAATTCTATCATATAAGGCTTTGCAGCCTCGGTTATATTTATAGGCCGAAAACGCTGCTAAAAACACAAGAATACCGTAAATTTTTCTATCTTTAGTCATAACAACTTGAAATTTGGAAAGAACATCGCTGCTCATATTTCAACAACTTAAAAACCAAATCTAGGTCTCACAGAACTGAACGAAGTTTAAGTAGTAAAAGAGAGAGGATTAGCAATGTTGCAGATGTCTAATGCTTCACCGTGTATAGTAACCTTAATGCTCTCTTTTGTTCTTTCTGATTATTAATTAAATTTAATGAATTACAAACTTAAGACGTGTATAATTTATTGCTTGTACTAACCTACTTACTAAAATCCCCGCAGATTTTTGCTACGCTCGTGACTATTAGGTTTTATTTGCTAACTTTAATGCTTACCACCCAACATTCGAGCGTTATGAACAGGTAAAGCAAACCAGATACAAACACGTTTCCACATATTAGACCTAAACTGTAACAACCTCCAAAAAACACAATCTATTATATCAAAATAGACAATGAAAAAAATTAATTTCCTGACCAGCTTATTTCTTATAATTATAGTTTTAGCTTGCAAAGAAAAAAAAACGACTGATAATTTAGAAACGAAAATTGAAAACGAAGATAAGGTCGTTTTTAAAATTGATGAACGAACTGAATTTTTTAGAACTATTTTCAATATTGCAGTTCAAGATATAGTCCCTGAAAATACGAGACCATGCCAAACAGAGTATTTAAAACGTGTTAATGATCAATTTCTTCAATATAAAAACCATCCATTAATAAATTGGGTTTACGAGGATGAAAACATTGGAATTGATTTCTCAACTATTGGACTTATGTTTAAGGACTTACAAACATTTGAATTTGACAGCACTTATACGAAAGAATTAAAATATTATGGATTAAACACAAGAATACTTGATTCTGTAAAACCCTTAATGGTAGATTTTTATAAAAAATCAAATTTCAATAAATTCTATAAAAGCAATAGTAATTATTATAATCAGGCTATTTCACAAATAGAAAAGCAAGTTGCAGACGAAAAATTATTCGATAAAGTGATGTCTTTTTATCAAATAAATGAAAAAGACCTGGAACTGATTGTATTTGTGGAATTAACAAATAGTGCTAATAATAAAGCAATAGATTTCTACGACAATTACAATGCAAAAAAACGAGCAATTATTTTAGCAAATTATTGCGAATTATATACTGAACCGAATTCTTCTAATGAAATTATGGAATTAGATAATTCAACAAGAGGAGTTTTATATCACGAAATTTCGCATCTTGTTACAAATAAATTACTTGATAAACATATAGGAAAATTAAGTCAATACAATTCCATTTGTAAAGATTGTAATGACATTAAAATTACAGATAAAGTTGACCATATGATTGTTTATCCATTGCAGGCCATTATGATGGAGAGATTTGATAAAAATAGTAGAGGAAATGATTTTTATTTGACCAAATGTACAGACGTAAGAAAAGAAATTTACCAAAGATTAACTGAATATAGACCAGAGAATAAAGTCGCTTTTGAGAAAACTTATATTGATTGTATAAATTTAATAAAAGAATCAGCATCCAAATAATAACGTGTGGTAACGTTCTAACCTACTTACTAAAGCCCTCGGATATTTTTTGCTACGCCCAGTTCACTAGGCTCATGACTATTCAGTTTTATTTGCTAACTTTAATGTCTAACCACGTAACATTCGAGCACTTTGAACAGGTAAAGCAAACCAGATACAAACACGTTACCATTAATTATGAAAAACATCCGACTGACAACTTTATTTTTATTTGCTTTCATCAATACAATTGTTAGTCAAAATACTCTTGAATTGATTGCACTAGACCATAACAGTAAAAAAAGCTCTATTACCCATATCTCTGAAATTAATTTTAAAATTTTAACAAAACATAAAACAATAGCAATTGATCCCAAAATGTTTTTCCCTGTTCCTTGTAAGTTTGAAACATTTGAAAATAAAGTCAAAATTGAATATCAAAACATATTTAATCAAACATTAGATACAACTTATATCATAACTTCCAAAAAACAAAAAATATATCTACTTGTCGACAAAATGAAAGATTATGAGGTGAAAACTTTTATAGAAACTAGCCTCTTAGAAAATAAAAAATGGAATTTAGAATTTTCAAGTGGTAGCTGTGGTATTAATGCAAATACTAAACTTCAAATTATTCCTAGGGAAAATAATACAATTCTGAAATATAAGATTGTAAAAAAATGGAATGGAAGTGGAAAAAAAATTAAAGAAAAGAACGTAATTAAGCTTAGTAAAAATGACCTTGACAAACTTATAATTTTCGAAAAGAAATTAAGACTCTTAAACGATGCATCTAAAAGGTGTATGCCAGCAACCTATTATTATTTAACTTTAGGAAGTAATAAATTGAAGTTTAAAGACGAAACCTGCACTAATATTTACAATGATTTTTTAAAGGAACTAATCGAAAGAAATAATTAATGGCAACAACGTGCATAATCAATTACTAGGTCTAGCCTACTTACAAATATTCTTGTGAAATATTCTATCTCTGATTTATTTGCTAAATTAGTTGCATAAACACATAACCACACACAACACACTAACAAACATAACGGATTCATAAATGAAGAAAATGATTTTAAAAATATTAGCTGGAATTATTTCAATCATCTTTAGCTTGGGTTTAACATTAATGATTAAACCACATATTGGTGTTTATATAAAATCTGAAATTGTACTTAATATTCTAAATATCATATTTACATTTATTGGTTTTGCTGTGATATACCAGGTTTTAAATAAAAACCTATTGAATAGAACAGTTAAAACAAAACGGACTTTTAAGTAAGCATAGAGACTTAAATCTAAATGGATATTACATTACTTAATGCAGATCTTAACAGGTTTTAAAAAGACTTACTAAAACGGAATTAAAAATATTGTGTAATAGTACAAAGAATCAGTAGCAGTGAAGACACAGACTAAATCAATAATTAAAGCCGGATTATTTAGCGGAATTATTTTTGCATCAGGAATGGCAGGATTTGACTATGCTGATGGAGAAAATTTTAATATTTGGAAATTTATATTTTATGCTTCATTTTTTGGGATTTTTATGGGACTAATGACTCACCGTAACATAAAAAAAACAGCAAGAAAAAATAAAACAACAAAATAACTAACTTCAATATACAGCTGATTACTTGGCTACTAACAACTAAGAAACATTCCTACAGCATATTCTATATGTGATTTATTTGCTAAATTAGGTACTTAACTGCCATTTAAGAAGAAAAAAATATGAGAAAGTTTTAACGGTAAATTCACTCATTTTAAAAGTAAAAAGACAAACACGCAACAATCTTATTATTTATAGCTAATTCTGGGTTTTATAGCTTACCAAACGAGAAACTTAAATTTCCTTATGGTATTCAGAAAACAGACATTGATTTACAAAAATCTTATCATAAAAGATTAATTATCTTATTGGGAGAATTAGATAATGACCCTAGCTTAGGGACTTTTAGAACAACACGTTTGGCTATGGAACAAGGTGCCCATAGATTGGAACGTGGAACAACTTTTTTTAATGCGAATAAAGAATTGAAACATAAAAATAATTGGATATTTAACTGGGAAATAGACACGATAAAAAGTGTAGGTCACGATTATAAAAAAATGTCTAAAAGTGCAGTTGAATGGATAAAAAACAAACCCTAACAATATATCTATGTAATTGCTAGGTTCCACTCTACTTCTAATATCCTTTCGAGATTTGATAAGTTGATTATTAGGTTTACCAAAATAAAAAAGACGAAAACTATTTAATTTTCGTCTTCAGGTTTAATAAATTCTGATTGATATTTTTCTAAAAATTCCATCTGCCTTTTAAGCATTTGTTCTCTTATTTTATCGATATTCATAAAATCTTTTCCAAAACTGCTTCCAAAAAAATCATCATTAAAAAACCGATTACTAAAAAGTGAATCTTGAGAAAAAATATCTTCAAATCCCTGATCTTCAAATTGTGAGAAGTTTGTAAAAAATCTTGATCTAAAAGACTCAATCAAACTATCTCTATCCATAGGAGACAAATCGTTATACATATTGCTAGAAGACCAAGAATAAATACTATCATACCTTATTAAGTTTCCGTTTTCGTCAAACTCTTTATCTACTTTCCATGATCCCTTAGGTACTTCTGCTATAGCTTTATTGGCTTCTTTTGTTTCTCCTTTTTTTGCTTTGTTTTCTTGTCCGCTACAACTAACACATAAAAAAACTGTCATTAATAATAAAATGTACTTTTTCATTATTTTAAATTTTAAAATGAGACACCTTTAAATCATCTGATTAATAGTTTAAGATGAGGCCTACAAACCAGCCTCATCTTAAACATGTAACTAAAAACTAATATAGTTATGAAATTTTAATTGTTCTAACAGGCTTTTGCTTTGCCTCTTCTTTTTTAGGTAAATGAATACTTAAAATACCTTCAGTATAACTTGCTTTTATTTTATCTTCATCTACAGTTTCTGGCAAACTAAAGGTTCTTTTAAACGATGAGTATCCAAATTCACGACGCGTGTAGTTTGCTTCTTTCTGTTCACTTTCTTCTTTAATCTCTGTAGAAATTGACAATACTTGATTATCAATATCGATTTGAAAATCTGACTTTTTTAAACCTGGAACTGCCATGTCTACTATATAGGCATCAGCAATTTCTTTTATATTTACTTTTGGTAAAGTAATTCCTGTATTAAAGTTTGAAGTAAATACTGATGGTAAGTCTCGGTTAAAAATATCATCTAACCAATTTGATAAAGTTGGAAAGTTTTGATTTGAATTTCTGTTCGCTAAATTTCCGTTTTTAGGAACACTAACTAAATTGCTCATAATTACAAAATTTTAAATTAAACATTATTTCAAATTTGAAATCTTAATTGATTTCGGTGTAAATAAAACAAAAAAAATACCAAAATGTATATACCCTATTTTTTTATAGTTATTTACTTATAATTATTGATTTTTGTGTCAATTTTTCAGAATTATTGTTGGCTCTTTACTAAAAAAAATGTCAAGTTGACATTTAAACACCGCACACTACACATCTAAATATAAGTTGTTTACATGCTTTTTTTGTTAAACACATCTTTATTACTTCACTATCAATATATAAAATAGATTATCTTTTATAATTGGTGTTTTATTAAAATAATTCTATCATTTAAAGTAGATGTTTTAAGCGTTATTTGGCTTCTTTTATAAAGTTAGAAAGCTTTATAACTTCAGGAAAGTTGTAGTAAAGAAGACTCGCAAAATAGCGTTTTAATTATTAGAAGCTGTTTTGTCCTTTTCCTCTTCAGCATTCTTTTCTTTAATAACGACCTTTTCATTATTAAAAACAATAGTTGCCTTTACGCCTGTTAACAGGTTCCATTCCTTAGAGGAAATCGTATTACCTTTATCATCATAAACCACAAACTCGGCTGTATTTGGTCCAGATTCACCTTGGTTTAAAGCTACGATATCAATAGTATTTCTACCTTCTATCAAATCAACTTCTACACGTCTATAATTAGCCGTAAGTACAAGATTGTGTTTTACTATGATGCCATTAATTAAAATCTGAACACGATCGCCATCAGGATATTCATGATCTCTACAAACAATGTTTACAAATTTTGTATCTACATTATGCTCACCCAAAAACTGGTCAGACATAGTTCTAATAATGCCACCTTTTATAGCTTCCTTTCTCCAACGCTTTTCAAAAATTTCACTTGGGCTTTTTAAACCGTCATTTTCAATCATAGAGAAAGGCTTTTTAGTTTCTCTAATTACAAATTTTTCTTCTTTATTATTAGGACTCTCGTTCGATTTTTGATCTTCCTTTTTAAGAATTGGTGCAACCTTAACTTTAATTAATGTAGAATCTTTTTTCTTTTTTGAAATTTCTGCAGGAATAGGAATAGACTTAGTCTCCTTGTCTTTAACTTGAGTAAAAACCATTGTACTGCAAAGTATACAGAACATAAACGCTATGAATTTAATGGGTTTCACTATCTAAAATTCGTTTTAATTTTTCTTATTATTTAATCACAATAATCATACCTATTCTTCAAAATAAACGCATAAAAATAGAAATCTTTACAAAAAAACGTTAAAACTTGCCATTAAAGCTTATTCTTAACTTTCTATTGTATTCTTCAAAGAGCCAGTCTTTATAATTTTGAGTACTATTCATTATACAATAACAATACTGTTTTATCCTAAAAGCGATTTCATCTTGAAGATCTTTAGTTAGCTCTCTTGCATCAAAAACATCTTCACTATTATCTATACAAATTTGTGAATGCTGCGCTATAGAACGCTCAATAACTGTAAAGGATTTTTTACCAGAGTTAATAACGTCTTTGTATTCTGCTTTAACATCAAAATTTAAGGTATACGATTTTTTAAATTTCACCTTTAATGAATCTGGCATCTTATAAACAAAATCACGCTCTAACAATTCATCATCAACAATATTCTCTAGATAAAAGTCTGGATGTTTAAAAATATGTTGCCAATCTACGGGCTGATCCCAAGCTCCAAACCTCGCGACATTATTACCTAAATCTATAACCTGAAACGATTTTCTGTCTTTATAAATTCGGCTACCACGACCAATCATTTGAAAGTATAAGGTTAAGGAACGTGTGGCTCTATTTAAAATAATAGATTCTACAGAAGGCTCATCAAAACCCGTGGTTAATATACTTACCGAAGATAAAACAGCATCTGGTGTATTTTTAAACCATTTTAAGATGTCTTTACGTTCTTGCTTACTTGCCGTATTATCTAAATGCCTAACATTATAACCTGCTTTTTTAAACGTGTAATAGACTTCTTTAGAGGTATAAATACCGTTGTTAAAAATTAGTGTTTTTTTACCTTTTGCCATTTCTTCATACGCCAACAACAATTTAGATTGCATTAAACTGTTGGTATATAATGCTTCAGAAGATTTTACAGTATAATCACCATTAATTCCTATTTTTAAAGATGTTAACCCAACATCGTAATTAGAAACTTCGGCTTTGGCAAGGAAACCATTTTTTATTAACGTAGAGATATCATCTCCAACAATAAGTTTTTTATAATTATCCTTCATTGGCAACTTAATGTTGCTACTTAAAGGTGTTGCTGTTACTCCAAGAATAAAACAGTTTTCAAAAAATTTAAATAACTTTCTAAAAGAGTTATAATGTGCTTCATCAATAATTACTAAACCTATATTTTTAAGCTCAAAATCATTGTCAGACAAACGGTTATTTAAGGTTTCTACCATTGCAACAAAACACTGAAAATCGTCTTGATCTGGCAGTGTTTTAACTTTGCTGTTAATTACTTTATTTTTAACATTAAAACCAGATAACACATTAGAAGTTTGCTTGCATAGCTCAATTCTGTGGGTAAGAATAACGACTTTTTTATTGTGCTGCTCTACATATCGTCTTACTATTTCTGAAAAAATAACTGTTTTCCCACCTCCAGTTGGTAATTGATATAAGAGATTAAAATCATCCGATTCCTCTTCCATCACATCAAAAATGCGATTAAGGTCTTTGATTTGGTAATCATAGAGGCTTTTCTCAGTTGCATTTTGTTGAATAGTTTCGGTTTCTGACGACATAAAGTAATTTTAGTACTTGGTTAATTTCGCAAAAATAGCACATTGTTAGGGTTCTATAATGAATTGTTAACAAGATTTAACAAGATTGGTATTGTTATTGTATTTCACATTTCATTAACATTTAAATATAACTTATTATGAAATCATTTAGAAGACAATCTGCATCGGTCAATGCAGGATCTATGGCAGACATTGCCTTTTTGTTACTAATTTTCTTTTTAGTAACTACCACTATTTCAGCAGACAAAGGTATTTTAAGGCAATTGCCAAGGGTTTGCGATACTCCAGACTGTACTGCAGATATTCCTGAACGTAACTTATTACAAGTGTCCATGAATGAAAAGCAACAAATTATGGTTGAAGACAACATTGTAGAACTTACTGAAATTAAAGAACTCGTTGAAACTTTTATTGATAATAATGGCAGTGATACTTGCCATTACTGTGAAGGTGAACAAAATTTAGAATCTTCGGATCATCCAAAAAAAGCTGTCATTTCTTTAAGTCATGATGCTCTTACTAAGTATGATTTGTTTATTTCTGTACAAGATGAAATTACAAAAGCATATTACGATTTACGAGAACGCTACGCAAAAAAAACATTTAATAAAACACCTGATCAATTATCAAAGGACGAATTAAAAATAGTTAAGAAAGCTTATCCTTTTATCGTTTCTGAAATTATGGTTAAACGTTCTCTTTAGATAATGAATCATTGGTTTCTATACAGTATTCAATCTTAAGCTTTTTCTTGCCCCATTTTTTTGCCTTTTTTACATCATTACCCATATAAATATCGATACGTTTTCTCCAACGACGATTCATCTTGTCTTTGACTGTAAATAAGCTATCGAAACCTTGAATTTTCACTTTAGTGTTGTGTACTAATCCAGAATCTAATAAGTCACGAGATACAGCTATATATCGTAATCCTGGTTTTAAACTATCACCAAAAGCCGTAATTGTAGGATTGGAATTGGTTTGGTAACTTAAAGAATTATAAGCTGTAGCCGTTACTTTTAGTTGTTTTAAAGTACAATCACTTTCTACGCTATGTTTACAATTATAAACATTAATAACTAATAGTATTATTAAATAGTAGTGTGTTTTCATAGTAATAAAGCTACTCGATTATTGTTAAAATTTGTTAAATCGTACTATGTTATACAAAGTACTGTAACAAAAATAATATTTCATCGTCTTATTAGTATAACCAATTAAAAATACATAAATCATGAGAACTTTAAACAACAATCAATTATCAAGTACGTCTACAGAAACTAAAAGTTACACTTGGAATCTTAAAAGACGTTATAGATAATAACCTTATTCATCAATCAATAAATCAACCAATCAAAAACCAATAATTATGAGAGTTTTATCAAAAATTGTCAATACTTCTAATAGTTTAGATGATGACTTAAAAACCATTAAAGCATAATAAAGCGCAAATCAATCAAAATCAAATCAATCAAAAAAAGTCAGTTTCAGAAAAAAAAGAAATTGACTTTTTTATTTTAGAATATTTTAATCATTACTCTGCTTAAGATAATACTGTTGTATTACAGAGGAAGGTTTAAATTTTGTTGAGTCTGGCTTTTTTGAAGCACGAAACTGATACGTGTAATTTTTATCTACTACTTTTTTAGTCCCATAGTTGATACTTTTGGTAATTACAAATGTACTATCGTTAAGAACACGACCTCTAGTTTCCGTAAAAAAATCAGTTCCTAAAGCTTGAATTCTTAACTCATCTCCTTCTATAGAATACACACTGTAAATTTCTTTTAATTGGACAACTTCAGCATAGCATTCAAAAAAGGTAATAATCGTCTCAAAATCTTCCTTAGGCTTAAGAACACATTTTTGACCTTTTCCTCTTTTTTTTAAAGTAATAGATGAATTGCCAATATAATCAAACTGCTTAATAGTTCCGTCTTTAAAGAATATCATTGGACGAATAAAATTAACCGAATCATTCGCAGCATTTACGCTAGAACTTTTACTAAAATAAAATCCACCAAGTTTAAAATTTCGGTTATGTACACCTATTTTCTCTTTGTGAATTAATTGATCCGTAGAAATAGTATCTTGAGCTTTAAGCTGTAAAGAAATTAATGCTGCTAATACTAAAAATATGTGCTTCATTTTAAGTTTCTTTTAAGCCTAAATTACAAGTATTTCATATACATGCACTAAACTACGTATCTAATAGCTAAGAAGAGCCCTTAAAGCACCTTCAAACTTCCCTTTGGCCAAATACTGATCTTCTAACTGCCCAATAAAAGGAATCGGAGTTTCCATACTCGCCACACGTTTTACAGGTGCATCTAAATACTGAAAACAAGTTTCCATAAGCATAGCAGAAAGATCACTAGCAATACCACCAAAAAGTGAATCTTCTTGGAGAATAATAGCGCGTCCTGTCTTTTTAACGGAATTTATAATTGCTTCCTTATCCAAAGGTTGCAAAGTTCTTAAATCTATGAGATCTGCTGAAATATCTGGATTATTCTCTAGCGTTTCTAAAGCCCAATGCACACCTGCACCATAGGTAATTATTGTAACTGCCTCGCCTTCTTTTAAAAACGCTGCTTTACCAAATGGGATGGTAAAATAATCCGTTGGTACTTCTTGTTTAATGCTTCTGTATAACGCTTTGTGCTCAAAAAACAATACAGGGTTAGGATCATTAATTGCTGTAGCTAATAAACCTTTAGCATCATAAGGAAACGCTGGATAAACCACCTTTAATCCAGGTGTTTTAGTAAACCAAGCTTCGTTGGTTTGCGAATGGAATGGACCTGCAGCAACTCCTGCTCCACAAGGCATTCTTACCACGACATCAGCTTCTTGTTGCCATCTGTAATGTGATTTAGCTAAATAATTAACAACGGGGTTAAATCCAGAGGTTACAAAATCTGCAAATTGCATTTCTACTACAGATTTTATGCCTGATATAGATAACCCCATAGCAGTTTCAACAATAGCAGATTCACAAATAGGTGTATTTCTAACTCTATCTTTTCCAAACTCTTCTACAAAACCTTCTGTGATTTTAAAAACACCACCATATTCTGCAATATCTTGTCCCATAATTACAAGATCTTGATGCTTTTGCATGGATTGTTTTAAGCCTTCAGAAATGGCATCAATTAAACGTAATTCTTTTGTTTCATTATTAGGTCTAACCTCTTTATAATCAAATGATTTATAAACATCATTTAACTCAGCTGTTTCACTTGGAATTATTTTAGGCTCTGCATAGGCTGATGTTAAAGCAGAATCAATTTCAGATTTAATTTTAGTGATATAGGATTCATCTATAGATTGACTCAGAATCTTTTTACTAAACAAAAAGCTTCTAAAATTTTCTATAGGATCTTTGGCTTCCCATTCGTCCATCAATTCTTGAGGCACATATTTTGTTCCACTTGCTTCTTCGTGCCCTCTTCTTCTAAAAGTTTTAAACTCTATTAATATTGGACGCGGTCTTTTTCTTATGCTTTCGGCTAATTTCTGTACCTTAGTATAGGTTTCTATAATATTATTTCCATCTAAAATAAAGGACTCAATACCATACCCCTTACCTCTATCGGCTAAGTGTTTACAATTATATTGCTCACTCGTAGGCGTAGAAAGTCCGTAACCATTATTTTCAATACAGAAAATTACAGGTAATTGCCAAACAGAAGCAACATTTAGAGCTTCATGAAAATCTCCTTCACTTGTTCCTCCTTCACCTGAAAAAACGGCTGTTACATTGCCATTATTCTTTAATAAATTCGCTAAGGCTATACCATCTGCAACACCTAATTGTGGTCCCAAATGAGAAATCATTCCTACAATATTGTATTCTTGCGTCCCAAAGTGAAACGAACGATCTCTACCTTTAGTAAAACCACTTGCTTTACCTTGCCATTGGCAAAATAAACGATGTAGCGGAATCTCACGTGTTGTAAAAACCCCAAGATTTCTGTGCATAGGAAGGATATACTCGTTAGGCTTTAAGGCCATAGTTACACCTACTGAAATAGCTTCTTGTCCTATTCCCGAAAACCATTTTGAAATTTTACCTTGGCGCAACAGAATGAGCATTTTCTCTTCTATTAATCGTGGCTTTAGCATATTGTAATAAAGCTTTAGTAGGGCTTTATCACTTAAATTTCTTTTGTCGTAGGCTATATTACTTTTTGTGATCGTTGGCATAAAATGTCATTTATCTAATGTTTCAAATGTAAATAAATTTGCTACAATAAACCATATAAGACTCGAAATTGTCAATAAATTCGATCTAATTTTTAACACTATTATTGTTAACTTTGTATATTCACAAAAATTTAAACAATAATCTAATGGACAGAATACCTAGCGTAGATTTAAAGGATTTCATTTCTAATGATCCTAAACGTAAACAAAAGTTTATAGACGAAATAGGAAAAGCTTATGAAGACATCGGTTTTGTAGCTTTAAAAGGACATTTTTTAGACGATACTTTAGTCGATAATTTATATGAAGAAGTCAAAAACTTTTTCAATCTACCTTTAGAGGTTAAAAAAAGTTATGAAATTCCAGGTATTGGTGGTCAACGTGGTTATGTTTCTTTTGGTAAAGAAAGTGCTAAAGGAAAAAAAGAAGGAGATTTAAAAGAATTCTGGCATTTTGGGCAATATGTTGAAGACGATGAAGAACGCCGAAAAGAATATCCTGAAAATGTGATTGTAAAAGAATTAGCTGATTTTAATAAAGTAGGAAAACAAACCTATCAAATGTTAGAGAAAACAGCTAAATATGTATTAAGAGCTTTAGCCTTATACCTCGATTTAGAAGAAACATATTTTGATAAATATATTCATAATGGGAATTCAATTTTACGACCAATTCATTATCCTCCAATTACAGAAGAACCTAAAAATGCAGTAAGAGCAGCAGCTCATGGAGATATTAACCTTATTACGTTGTTAATGGGTGCACAAGGTCGTGGTTTACAAGTCCAACGTCATGATGGTGAATGGATTGACGCTATTGCAGAACCAGACGAACTTATGATAAATGTTGGTGATATGCTATCTAGACATTCTAATAATAAATTGAAATCTACAATTCACCGTGTTATAAATCCTCCAAGAGAACTTTGGGGAACATCACGCTACTCTATGCCATTTTTTATGCATCCTGTAAGCGAAATGAAATTAAATGTCCTAGAAAGCTGTATAGACGAAGATAATCCTAAACAGTTTGAAGACATTACAGCTGGCGAATTCTTAAACGAACGTTTAATTGAGCTTGGACTTATTAAAAAGTAGTTGTAGTATACAGCCTTCAGTTTACAAGCAACTATTGAAAACTGAAGACTAAGCACTGAAGACTGAACAAATGGATTTACAAGATCAATTAAAAAACCTCTTCCCAGACCATACACCAGAACCAACTGAAAACTCAGAAGATTCTAAGACTAATATATGGCTACAAGACGATCCCATACTTTGCAAATACGAAAAGCGAAAAGGGAAACCTATAACCATTCTAGAAGGCTATACTGGAGCTACCGAAGACTTTAAAGCATTGGCCAAAGAATTAAAAACCAAACTTAGTGTTGGTGGTAGTTTTAAGGATGATAAAATTATAATTCAAGGAGATTACCGAGATAAAATAATGGCTATGCTAAAAGCTAAAGGATTTAATGTAAAACGTGTTGGAGGTTAAATTTTATGGCTACAAATTGTCTACATATTACTAATGGCAATAGTCTTACCGACTATTTAAGAGAATTGGACTTTACAGAAGATATTCTTACATGGCAAGAAATGTTATGCGAAGGTCCTACAATTCCAAAAATAGATTCTGAAGATTTTTTTAATCTTCGTTCTGAGTTTTTAAAAGAATATTATGACATTGAGGTAGATTCTAAAGAACTTCAAAAAGAACTCTCTAAATTAGATAATACTGAAGCATATACTGAAATAAACCTATGGTTTGAGTATGATTTATTTTGCCATATCAACCTATTAGGTGTTATTAATTTACTCCACCAAAAAAACATAAAAAAACCACTATATCTTATTTGTAGTGGACGAGTTAAAGGCGAAAAAAGTTTAAAAGCTCTAGCCGAATTAAATCCAGAACAACTAAAAACGCATTACGAAAACAAAGTACTACTAACACAGGATGACATTGACTTAGCCATTGCATTATGGAGAACGTACTGTGGTAAAGATCACAATATCTTAAAACCTTATATTGTTACAAATTCTAGTTTTAAGTATATGAGCAATTGCTTAAAAGCACATCTAAAACGTTTTCCACACCAGCAAAGTGGCTTAAATGTTTTAGAAGATAATATTCTTAGACTCGTAAGAGATAACGATATAAAATCTGAACATCATTTACTAGGTTATAGTCTAAACTACCAAGGTTATTATGGTTATGGAGACACCCAATTAAAACGTCTTATTAATAAATTGTCTATCTTTTTTGAAAAATCCGAAAATCAACTCACGTTAAATAGAAAAGGACACGAAGCCTTATTAAGGCATTACAATTATGCCCAAGAAGTAAACAATGATATGACTTATGGTGGTGTAAAACGACTAGACTTTCAATTTAGCGTTACTCAAAATAAATTAATCAAAAAACTTTAACTAATGTCTATAAAAGATTCAGAACTTATATTAAATCCAGATGGTAGTGTTTACCATTTAAATTTAAAACCAGAACATATATCAGACACCATCATTTTTGTTGGTGATCAAGATCGTGTAGAAAAAATAACAAAGCATTTTGACAGCATAGAATTTAGCACTCAAAAACGTGAATTTAAAACACAAACCGGTTACTATCAAGACAAACGCTTAACCGTTATTTCAACAGGAATTGGGCCTGATAATATTGATATTGTTTTAAACGAACTCGATGCTTTAGTTAATATTGACTTAGAAACCCGAAAACCAAAAACAGAATTATCAAGTCTAAATATTATTAGAATCGGAACTTCTGGGTCATTACAAAAAGATATTCCTGTTGATGCATTTTTAATTAGTACTCATGCCTTAGATATTAATGGTATGTTGCATTTTTATCAAATTGAAGGTATAAGCAACCCTGAAATTGAAGATGAATTTATTAAACATACTAATTGGGATAAAAATAAAGCACGACCAATCATTATTAACAATAGTAAATATTTAGAGAAGTACTTTGAAAGCGATACCATCTTTAAAGGTATGACAGGAACTGCAGGTGGGTTTTATGGCCCTCAAGGCAGAGTTTTACGTTTGCCACTACAAGACGCAGGTCTTAACACAAAATTAGATAACTTTAGCTATAAGGATTATAGAATTACTAACTTTGAAATGGAAACTTCTGTTATTTATGGACTTTCAAAGTTATTAGGACATGAAGCATTATCTTTAAATGCTATTATAGCAAACAGAGCAACTGGTGATTTTAGTAAAGATCCAAAAAAGACAGTTGATAAATTAATTAAATATGCTTTAGAGCGTATCGTGAATATTTAAATGAAAAAAGTAAATATTGGTGGAGTACCAGAACACTTTAATTTAGCATGGTATTTAACGCTAAAAAATGGCGAATATAAAGACCAAGATATTAATCTAAGATGGCACGATTATCACGGAGGAACTGGTGCAATGACAAAAGCTCTTCGCTCAGGTGAAATTGATATGGCCGTTATCTTAACAGAAGGAATTGTTAAAGATATCATTGAAGATAATCCCTCTAAAATAGTTCAAACCTTTGTTCAAACCCCTTTAAATTGGGGAATTCATGTCGCAGCAGATTCAGATTTTAAAACCATAGACGATATCAAAGGAACAAGAGCAGCAATCAGTAGATATGGCTCTGGATCTCATCTTATGGCCTATATAAATGCAAAAAACAACAATTGGGATTTAGAAAAAGATCTCAAATTTGAAGTTATTAAAAACCTTGATGGTGCCATAAGAGGACTTACAGAAAATAAAGCTGATTATTTTATGTGGGAGAAGTTCACCACCAAACCTTATGTAGATAATGGTATTTTTAGACGTATTGGCAACTGTCCTTCGCCTTGGCCATGCTTTGTTATTGCTGCTAGCGACAAATTCATAGAGAATAATGAAGAGCAATTAAAAACCATTTTAGAAATTATTAACCAAACCACTGCAGATTTTAAATCTATTCCAAGCATAGACAAAACCATTGCTAATCGTTACGAACAAGAACTAGAAGACGTACAAGAATGGTTATCTTTAACTGAGTGGTCGCAAAGTGTAATGAACGAAAAAACGATTAAAAATGTACAAAATCAGCTTCATGATTTAAAAATTATTTCAAAAAAAGTGGATTACTCAAAATTAATTCATAAATTATAGTCTCATTTATTATATGAGTTAAAAAATTGATTGTTAGCAATCATAAAAAACAAGCATTTTTTATTTTTATATTAAACACTATATTCTAAATAGTTTTATTAAGAATGCAACTGTTTGTGTTGATAACTTTCAGTATTTCAAAAATTTAATTACATTTGATTAACAATTACATTACTATTAACAAGAGAATAATATGATTCTTACGATTACGCTTATTTTATCTTTCTTGGTTGCAATAAACTTTTTATTGTTAATTTTTAGTTGCAACAAAACAACTAGAAAAGTTGATAATAACATGCCACATACTATTAAAACTGAAACCCCATCTACCGAAAAATCATCTTCAGATAAATCTCCTACTCTAGTTTCCAATCAATTGAAATCTCGCCAACTTGCTCCAACTGGGAGTTAGTCTTACTAAAATGCTTATTACCAAACCAATACCCTCTATTAGCACTTAATGGAGATGGATGTCCACTTTCTAAAATAATATGTTTAGAGCTATCTATTAGTTTCTTTTTCTTTTTAGCAAATCCTCCCCAAAGTAGAAATACAACATTTGTTTTTTCTGCACTAATCGTTTGTATCACTGCATCTGTAAATTGCTCCCAACCTTTCTTTTGATGGCTTCCCGCCTCATGCGCTCTAACCGTTAATGTGGCATTCAATAGTAAAACTCCTTGATCTGCCCATGGCATCAAATTCCCACTAATTGGGTAAGGTATTCCAAGATCTTGTTCTAACTCTTTAAATATGTTCACTAATGAAGGTGGATGTTTGATACCATCATTTACAGAAAAACTTAAGCCATTAGCTTGCCCAATATCATGATATGGATCCTGACCAATAATTACAACCTTAACCTCATTAAAAGCACAATGATTAAATGCATTAAAAATATCAGATGCTTTTGGAAAACAAATCTGGGTCTTATATTCGTGCTTTATAAAAGCTACTAAATCTTTAAAGTAAGGTTTTTCAAATTCTGGATTAAGATAAGTTTTCCAGCTTTGGTCTATATTTACATTCATATTTTATAACAGATTATATCTTATTACGACTTAAATTCACGAATAAACAACTCAGAATGAAAAATTTAAAATTCCCTTCTGCACAAACCATATTATTTATAATTGCAGGATTAGTAACACTTTTAACGTGGTTTGTTCCTGCAGGTAAATATGATACTTTAAGTTATAACGCGGCAACAGACAAATTTACACGTTTAAGTCTAGATGAAGAAATAAGCTTAGCAGCAACTCAAGCATCATTAGATGATTTGAATATTAAAATTCCTGTTGAGAAGTTTACTAACGGAGACATTTATAAACCCATTAATATTCCTGGAACTTACAATAAACTAGATGCCAAACCTCAAAGTTTTTTCGACTTTGTAAAATCTCCAGTTAAAGGTATTATTGAGGCTGCTGATATCATTTTTCTTGTATTAATTATTGGTGGACTAATAGGTGTTTTAAATGCTTCTGGTGCTTTTGATGCTGCCATTACCAAATTAGCTGTAGTATTAAAAGGTAGAGAATCTTTGCTTATTGTATTGGTAACCACTTTAGTGGCTTTGGGCGGAACTACCTTTGGTTTTGCCGAAGAAACCATTGCCTTCTTCCCTATTTTAATTCCTGTGTTTTTAGCAGCTAAATACGATGCTCTTGTTGGTGTTGCTTGTATATTTTTGGGCTCTGCAATTGGTAGTATGTGTTCTACCATTAATCCTTTTTCTACCATTATTGCTAGTGATGCCGCAGGTATAAATTGGACAACCGGATTATACGGACGTATTTTTATGTTGTTTGTATGCTTGTCTATTACCATTATCTATATCATGCGATATGCAAAACGCGTTAAAAACGACCCAAGCAAATCACTTATTTACGCTCAAAGAGAACAAATTGCGCAATTATTTACGCTAAAAGATACCACGCATATTAATTTTAATTGGAGATTAAAATTGGCCTTATTTGTGTTTACCTGTAGTTTTATTCTGATGATTATTGGTGTTTCAATGTTAGATTGGTGGTTTGTAGAAATGACAACTGTGTTCTTAATTAGTGCTATTATTATCGGCATTATAATTCAAATCAGTGAAACCGACTTTATAGACACCTTTGTAAAAGGAGCTGGTGATCTTTTGGGTGTAGCACTTATTATAGGAATAGCAAGAGGTGTTACTGTGTTAATGACAGATGGTTTAATAAGCGATACATTATTGTATTACGCTAGTGATGTTACTACTGGAATGAATAAAGGGGTATTTACAAGTGCAATGACCATGATTTATTCTGGATTATCATTCTTTATTCCTAGTTCTTCAGGAATGGCTGTTTTAACCATGCCAATTATGGCGCCTTTGGCAGATACTGTAGGAATTGGTCGTGAAATTGTGGTTAATACGTATCAGTACGGCTTAGGCCTTTTCTACCTAATAAATCCTACAGGTTTAATTTTAGCATCCTTAGCAGTTGCCAAAATCAACTTTAGCAAATGGTTAAAATTTATAATGCCATTGTTTATCGTATTACTTATTGTCACCTTAATAGTATTAGCGGTGTCTTCATACTTATAGTATTACATAATATCCTAACTTTGCAATTCTAAAAAAACGTACAATACTACATGATAAACATTCATGAAAAAACCTTAAACGACCTTGAGTTTTTTACGGTTTTAGATCAAATTAGCGCACATACACTTACAGCTTTGGGTAAAGAAGCGGTTTTGGCGATACTTCCTTTTAAAAATCCAGAGGCGCTAATGACCGAACTTATTTACGTTAATGAATATTTATCGTCCTTTGAAAATGATAATAGAATACCTAATCATGGTTTTGACACCATTGCCAAAGAATTAAAACTACTTAAGATAGAAAACACCTATCTCGAAGTGGCTGGTTTACAGAAAATAGTAAGCATGTCGTTGACCGTTAATTCTATTCTGAAGTTTCTAGAAAAATTTAAAGACTATTACCCTAAACTTCAACAATTTGGTCAACATATTGAAGTCAACACCATCATTATTGAACAAGTAGATGCTGTAGTAGATCGTTTTGGAGATATAAAAGATGATGCTTCACCTCTACTTTCTAGTTTACGCAAATCTATTAACCTGCTTAAAGGTAAAATTAATAGTAGTTTTTCTTCAGCATTAAACACCTATCATAATCTTGATTATTTAGATGATATTAGAGAATCTGTTGTAGATAATAAACGTGTGCTTGCCGTAAAAGCAATGTACCGTAGAAAGGTAAGAGGCGCAATAATGGGAGGTAGTAAAACCGGAAGCATTGTTTACATAGAGCCTGAAACGACTTTACAACATACCAGAGAGCTCAATAATTTAGAATACGAGGAAAAAGAAGAGGTTATTAAAATTCTTAAAGAGCTAACGGATTTTATTCGTGAATTTTTACCACTTCTTAGAGATTATCAAGAATTTTTAATCAACCTAGATGTCATTTCTGCGAAAGCAAAATATGCGCAGAGCATGAATGCCATTCTTCCTGAGCTTTCTAAAGAACGCAGTATGCATTTACGAGATGCCTACCATCCTCTACTCTATTTAAATAATAAAGAAAAAGGAGAAAAGACGTTTCCGCAAACTATTGGATTAGAAAAAGACAGTAGAATTATTGTGATTTCAGGTCCCAATGCAGGTGGAAAAAGTATCACTTTAAAAACGGTAGGATTGCTTCAAGTTATGCTGCAAAGTGGCATGTTAATTCCTGTACACGAGCGTAGCCATGTCTGTTTATTTGATCGCGTTCTGAGTGATATTGGAGACAATCAATCTATAGAAAACCATCTGAGTACTTATAGTTACCGCTTAAAACAGATGAATTATTTTTTGAAGAAGTGTAATAACAAAACGCTCTTTTTAATTGATGAATTTGGAACAGGTAGTGATCCAGAATTAGGTGGAGCTCTTGCTGAAACGTTTCTCGAAGTTTTCTATGAACGAGAAGCCTTTGGAATAATTACAACACATTATTCTAATTTAAAGCTTTTGGCCAATGAATTGCCATACATGGAAAATGCCAATATGCTTTTTAATGAGCGCACCTTAGAACCAATGTATAAATTGGTTGTTGGGCAAGCCGGAAGCTCCTTTACTTTTGAAGTAGCTCAAAAAAATGGAATTCCTTATAGTTTAATTAACAAGTCTAAAAAGAAGATTGAACGTGGTAAAGTACGATTTGATGCTACTATTGCAAAACTTCAAAAAGAACGCAGTAAATTAGAACGTACGGAACGCTCTCTTAAAGAAAACGAAAAGAAGAAGTTATCTGAAGCCGATAAGTTAGAGGAAGTCAATGCAAAAGTTCAAAAGAAATTAGAAAGCTTTCAAGAATTATACGATTCTAACCAACGCTTAATTTACTTAGGTCAGAAAGTCAACGATATCTCTGAAAAGTATTTTGAAGACAAGAAGAAACGTGAATTAATGGCTGAGCTATTTAAGCTAGTTCAGATTGAAAATTCGAAACGAAAAAAAGTATCAGCAAAACAAAAGCGTGCCGAAAAGCAAAAAGAAAAACAGATAAAGCAAGAGGCTGAAAAGAAAGTTGAAGTCATCCGTAAAAAGAAAAAAGAAGCTAAAAAGAAAGCTAAACCCGTAGAAAAGCCAAAACCTATTTTAAGAATTGGAGACAGAGTACGACTACAAGATGGTAGAGCCGTTGGTAGTATTGATAGCATTGAAAAAAATAAAGCCAATGTAAATTATGGTATGTTTACTACTAATGTGAGTTTAGACCAACTGGAACTCGTTGAAGCCGTAAAAAAATGATAGATATTCCTCATAACAAACAATTAATTCTCTTTGATGGAGTGTGCAATCTTTGCAACTCTAGTGTTTTGTATGTTATTAAACGGGATAAAAAAAATAAATTCTTATTTGCTCCATTACAAAGTGACGTTGGAGAAGAAATTATTGAAAAATTCAATATAGACACAGTCAACACCGATTCTATCTTACTCTATAATCCAAAAAGCAATACTATTAAGTCTAAATCTTCAGCAGCTATTCATATTGCAAAGCATTTAGGTATGCCTTCAAATTTATTGGTTGTTTTTTTTATTGTACCTACATTTATTAGAAATATGGTATACAGCTATATTGCTAAGAATCGTTACAAATGGTATGGTAAAAAAGAAGCCTGTATGATTCCTACACCAGAACTAAAATCTAAATTTTTAGATTAACCAAATTACAAATTTAATTCATAAAAAAAGCCTTTTCATAACCAATGAAAAGGCTTTTATAAATTAACAACTTACTTAAAACTAATTTAATTTAAACAAAAATTGTTGTTTCAATTCATTTATAATGAGGGAAAATAAAGAGTTGATTAATAGCACATTATTTTGTTACTGTAAATATATACGCATCTCTAAATGTTACATAAAAAACTCGATATAAGGCACTATAAAATTGATTTAGGTCTTAAAAATGTCAATTCTATCTATAAATTACATTTTAACAATAATAGTCTTACTAACTGATAACACACCTTTACTTCTCATACTATACACTTAACTCATTTATGATTACATTGGGATTTATATTGCCATAATTTTAGATAAAACTAATACTCTAACATTATGACAACCCATCTAAAACTCTTAAAAACATTTCTTATTTTTCTTTTTGTATTAAGCACACAATTAGCAAACGCATTTCAGCAACCTAGTAAAATTACAACTGTAACTGTATATCTCGATGGAGCAGAAATTAATCGTGAGGCTTCACTTAAAATTAACTCAGGAAAATCTGAAATTACATTTAATGGTTTATCACCGTTTGTTGAAGAAAGTAGTATTCAAATTTCAGGATTAAAAGATGCCTCTATCCTATCCATTAATTATGGTATCAACTATTTATCTAAACAAAAGCAAAGTGATTCTATTTTAGCTTTACAAAATGAATTAAAACATCTTGATTCTAAAATTCAATACCAATATGATTTAATTGCTGGTTATAACGAAGAATTAAGTCTTATACAAAGCAACAAACATTTAGGAAATGAAACTACAGTTGTCAGTTTAGAAAAACTTAAGACATTTGCCGCCTATTACAGAACTAGAATTACAGCATTAAGGGTAGCAATAAACAAATCAAATTTAGAAATTGAAAATCAACAAACTATAAAAACCAATATAAAACATCAGTTAGCTGAATTTAATGTTGAAGAAAAAACACAAACAGGAGAAATTAAACTCACATTAAACAGTGAAGTTGCATTATCTTTAGATTTAAAAATTAAATACAATATTAAACATGCAGGATGGGTTCCCATTTACGATCTTAAAGCCGAAAAAATTAATAATCCTGTAAGCTTAGAATATAAAGCGCACGTGTATCAAAATTCGGGTTGTGACTGGACAGATGTTGCCCTCGTACTTTCAACAAGTGATCCAAATACCAATAATGAAAAGCCAATTGTAACTCCTAAATATCTAAACTTTATTAATGCTTATAGCAACTATCAATCGCAACGTGCCATAAGAAATTATAATTTCAAGTATAATCCATCCGTAAATACCATAACAGGAATTGTAACGAGTTCTAGTGATGGTACACCTATACCTGGAGTTAGTGTTATTGAAAAAGGAACATCTAATGGAGTTCAAACAGATTTTGATGGCAAATACACTTTAAAAACAACAACAGGGAATGCGCTTGTTTATTCTTATGTAGGTATGGAAACCGAAGAGCTACCAATACATTCTAGTATCATGAATGTGACTTTAGATGACATATCTACTTTAGATGAAGTTGTTGTTATAGGGTACGGAACTAAAGCAACATCTTCGAGCTCAGTAAAAGCAAAAAGCATACAAAATATGATTGATGAAGATTTTGATGATGACCCATATATTGAAACAGAAAATTATACAACAAACGGAAATATAATTGAAGAAGGTATTACAAGTATTAGTTTCAAAATTGACAAAAAACACAGTATTCCTTCAGATGGTGATATTTCTGTTATAGAAATAGATAAATATAATGTTCCTGCAACTTATAATTACTTTGCGGCACCAGTTTTAAATGAAAATGTGTTTTTAACTGCTAAAATCGGAAATTGGGAACAGTATAATTTATTACCTGCAGAAGCCAATGTTTATTTTGAAGGTAGTTATTCTGGTAAAACAAATATTAACCCAAGTGCAACTACAGATAGTTTAACAATCTCACTTGGAGTAGATCCAAACATTGTTGTAAAACGCACACAACTTAACAATTTTAAAAGAACAACCTTTATAGGTAGTAATAAAGTGATTCAAAAAGCTTTTGAAATTGAAATTAAAAACAATAAACAAACAGATATCTTGTTAACCGTTTTGGACCGTATACCTAAGAGTCAGAATAAAGCGATTAAAATAGATAATATTGAAACAGATAACTCTAGTTATAATGATACTAAAGGAATAATGAAATGGGTTATAAATTTGAAGTCTGGAGGAACAAAAAATGTTAAACATTCCTATACTGTAAAATTTCCTAAAGATAAACGCGTTAACTTGTAATTAAATTACAGCTTCAAAGCGAAACAGAATCAATAAAACCCTAACTTCAGTTAGTTAGGAATGAGTTTTATTCTTTTTAGAAGATTAGTCTATCCTTCTTAGAAGTATCATAAATTGTGGTAGAAAATCTGTTTTCGTTTTGAAGTTTTTATAAAAAAAAGACTGTTCAAATACATGAACAGTCTTTTTATATTTATAATGCAATTCGTTTATTTTACAGTAACTGGTGCATTTAATTTGGTACTCATTTCCATAGAAATTGCAGAACGGTCAAATTTAATTTTCCCTGCTAATGTTTCAATAACACAACTGTTATCTTTATCATTTAGCTCTACAACTTTACCATGCATACCACTTTTAGTAATTATACGGTCGCCGCGTTTTAATTCGCTAGCAAACTTTTTTTCTTGTTTAGAACGTTTCATTTGTGGTGCAATCATAAAGAAATACATCACAGCAAAAATAGCAATAAACGGTAAAAATGATCCAATTCCTTCCATTCAGTGTTATATCAATAAAAATTAATCGTGGTTATGACCTTCGTGACCTGGCTGTGTAGAATACTTTCTTGGAGCTGCAGCATTATCTGTAGCTAAAGGATTTACAGTACTTGGCTGTGTTGCTCTAGTTGTTTTAGCTGCTGCTGGTGCATTAGGATCTTTTTCTACAAAAGCAGAAATCTTAACAATCTCACTACCTTTTTCTGTATTAGTAGTCATTGTAACCGACTTAGTTACTTTATTTCCATTTCCTTTACCATTAAACTTTACAACAAATTCACCTGTTTCACCTGGTGCAACTTCTTTTGTCCAGTTAGATGGTACTGTACAACCACATGTACTCTTAATATTACTTACAACTAACATAGAGTTACCTGTGTTTGTGTATTTAAAAGTTGTTTCTACAGGAGTTCCGTTTTCGATTGTTCCGAAATCATGCTCTTTTTTGTCAAAAGAAATTACTGGAAAATCACCGGCATTTGCATCTCTTTCTGCAGCAACTGCGATATTTTCAGATTTAATCTTACTAGCTGCGTCTTCTTTACAAGATGTAAAAGCGATCATACATAATGCACTAAGTCCTAAAATTACTTTTTTCATTACTTTTATTTTTTTTGTTAGATAATTATTTCAATTGGCGAAGTTAGTAATTATTTTAATGATTAAAAATTATTAACCCCTAGTTAACATGCTTTTTGTCAGAAAAAACTGTCTTAGGCGTGTTTTTAAAGCTTTAAAAGTTGAAATTCAACCGCTATCTCGTTAAATTTATGGAATAAAACATTAAAAAATAGCATTAAGCGGTGTAGTAATACCTCTAAGAATAACACTACATTAACCCTCTTCCAACTTTAACATGGATATTTTCAGATTGGTATTCCTTAACTATTTTATCTAAAATTCCATTAATAAATAAGCTACTTTTTGGTGTAGAATATTCTTTTGCAATTTCTAAATATTCGTTCATCGTAACTTTATATGGTATTGATGAAAATTTCTGAAACTCACAAAGTGCCATTTTAAGTAATACTCCATCGATGCTTGCTAAACGTCCAGAATCCCAATTGGTTGTTTTTTTACCAATTTCATCACCAAACTTAGAGCTATTCAAAAAGGTTTTTTTAAATAACTCAATAGCAAACTCTTTATCATCATCGTCTTTATACAAATCTGGTAGTAAAGCAGTTTCTGGCGATGTTAGTTTTAATTTTCGTAAGACTTTTAGAATTGCAGTATTTACGACTGGTAAATCATCTACAAAAGTGAGTTTTTTATCTTCAAAAAAATCATAGAGCTTATCGTTTGGCGCTATAATTTCAGTAAAAACATCTAAAATAAATTGTTTATCTTTTTTGAAACTAGTTTCCTCTTCTGCTGTATAAGCGTTATACAAATCACTTTTTAAAATGGCTTTAAAAATGATATCCACATATTCAAAATCTAAATCCCAATAATTCAATTTTTTATTAGAGATAGCTTCTTGTAACATGGTATTGCTACTAATAAGATGCAAAAGTTGATTTTCTTGAAACTTTAAACTAAGATTTTTATCTGCATCAGATTTTATTAGTTTATTCTGAAGTTTAGCATTGTAATCTTTACTCTTTTTATGTAACTCTATTAACAAAGCTAATTGAGAGAGGTATAAATCGTACATGCCTTCTAAACTATGAAGCAAAAACTTTTGTTCTTTTATTAAATCATCACTTTCTGTTCCTTTAAAAGCATACATAGATTGCATTACTTTAATTCTGATGTGTCTTCGGTTTAGCATGTGTAAGAACTCGATTTATTTTGATTATTAAAAAAAGGTGAATCTTTAAAAGATTCACCTTGCAAAAATACTATTATTTAATTCTGAAATAAAAATTAAATGCAGACTATTTTAAATTTTCTCTCTTACGAGTTTCAATACGCTCTCTAGCAATATTTAAAGCTGCATTATGCGTTGTTAAATTATTAACTTTAGCATTATCTAATATTTCAAGTGTTGTATTGTAAATATTTTCTGTTTTACGCATTATTTCTTGTCTGTCATAATTCTCTAATTCTGCATAAACATTAATAATTCCGCCTGCATTAATTAAAAAATCTGGTGCATAAACAATACCTCTTTCTTGTAAAATTGCTCCGTGTTTACTTTCTTCTGCTAACTGATTATTTGCAGCACCAGCAACAATTTTAGCTTGTAATTTATAAATGGTATCGTCGTTAATAGTTGCGCCTAAAGCACAAGGTGCATAAATGTCCATAGCTTCACTATAAATATCATTTCCACCATAGATAGTCGCGCCATATTTAGCACGTACTTCTTCTAAACGATCTTGGCTAATGTCTGAAATGGTAACATTGGCACCTTCGTTAACCAAATGTTCTACTAAAGCTTCACCTACGTTTCCTATTCCTTGGACAAATACATTTTTATCTTCTAGAATTTCTGAACCAAATTTAAACTTTGCAGCGGCTTTCATTCCCATAAAAACACCATAAGCAGTAATTGGCGATGGGTTACCTGCTCCACCTTTACTCTCAGAGATACCTGTTACATAAGGTGTTACTTCTCTAACAGTATCCATATCTTCTGTTGTCATACCTACATCTTCTGCAGTTATGTAACGGCCACTTAATGAATGAACAAACTCACCAAAACGTCGCATTAATTCTGGTGTTTTTTGAGTTTTAGCATCACCAATAATAACAGCTTTACCTCCACCTAAATTTAAACCTGTAATAGCAGATTTAAATGTCATACCTCGAGATAAGCGCAATACATCGTTAAGGGCTTCCCACTCATTAGCATAATTCCACATTCTAGTACCACCTAAAGCTGGTCCTAAAACTGTATTATGAATACCGATTATAGCTTTTAAACCAGTATCTTTGTCATTGCAAAAAACAATTTGCTCATGATCGTCAAAAGAGTGTTGTCCAAAAACTGGATCCATTTTTTTCAATTCTTTTGAAGTTATAATTTCTGAAGTCATGTAAGTTAAATTTTAGGGTGTTTATAGATATTCTAAAAACAGCTCGCAAAAATAAATTATTAATAGAGGATTAGCAAAATATTAACTATAAAATACGATTATCGTAATACTTTTGACCTACCAAATACAGTATGAAAGCATTAAAACACCTCAATAAATATTTTTTAAAGTACAGATATCGCTTAATTATCGGTGTCTTTATTACCATAATTGCAAAAGTCTTTGCACTATTTACTCCAAGACTTGTTGGATCGTCTATTAATGTGATTTCAGACTATTTCAATGACAAAATTGCCTATGAGGCCTTTAAAAGTGAACTTATTATTAATGTACTCTACATTGTTGGAGCCGCAGTAGTTGCAGGTATCTTTACTTTTTTAATGCGTCAAACGATTATTAATGTGTCACGCTACATTGAGTATGACCTCAAAAATGAAATTTATAAACATTATCAAATTCTATCTCTAAATTTTTACAAATCAAACAGAACTGGTGATTTAATGAACCGGATTAGTGAAGATGTTGGTAAAGTAAGAATGTATGTTGGGCCGGCATTAATGTATACCATTAACACCATTACCTTATTTGCTGTCGCTTTAATTTACATGATAGATAGGTCGCCTACGCTAACGTTATATACATTACTCCCCTTACCTATACTTTCTGTTATTATTTATAAATTAAGTAGATTAATAAATAAACGTAGTACCATTGTACAACAATCCTTATCCACCCTGTCAACATATTCTCAAGAAACATTTAGTGGTATTTCTGTAATAAAATCTTACGGAATAGAACCAAGAACTAATATTGAATTTGAAAATCTTTCTGCAGAAAACCGTCAAAAACAGATAAACCTTACTAAGGTACAAGCCCTGTTTTTTCCTTTAATGATTCTATTAATAGGGGTTAGTAACCTTATTGTAATCTACGTTGGAGGTATGCAGTACATGAGCGGAAAAATAGATCATATTGGTACCATTGCAGAGTTCATCATGTATGTAAATATGTTAACTTGGCCAGTAGCAACAGTAGGTTGGGTAACCTCTTTAATACAGCAAGCCGAAGCATCGCAAGAACGTATTAATGAGTTTTTAAAGACTGAACCAGATATTAAAAATACAGCTAAAGAATTGACACCAATTAAAGGTGATATTGAATTTAAAAATGTATCCTTTGTATATCCTGACACTAATATTGAAGCTCTAAAAGACGTTAGTTTTACCTTAAAATCTGGTAAAACCTTAGCCATTTTAGGAAAAACAGGCTCAGGAAAGTCTACCATATTAGATTTAATAGGACGTTTATATGATATTAATAAGGGGGAAATTTTAATAGACAACACTATTATTTCGGAATTAAACCTTTACAGTCTTAGAGAAAGTATTGGTTATGTCCCACAAGATGCATTCTTATTTTCTGATAGCATAAAGAACAATATCAAGTTTGGAAAAGAAGATGCCACAGACGAAGACGTTATAGAAGCGGCAAAAAATGCAAAAGTCCATAAAAATATTATTGATTTTAATAAAGGCTACGATACTATTTTAGGTGAACGTGGTATTACCCTTTCTGGTGGTCAAAAACAACGTGTTTCTATTGCTAGAGCAATTATTAAAAAACCAGATATTTTATTATTTGATGACTGCTTATCTGCTGTTGATACAGAAACAGAAGAAAAAATCTTAAAAAACTTAGTGAAGCTCACAAAAGATAAAACAACAATTATTGTAAGTCACAGAGTCTCTTCTGCAAAGAATGCAGATACAATTATTGTTCTCGAAGATGGTAAAATCATTGAGTCTGGAAATCATGAAAGCCTTATCAATACTGATGGTTACTATAAAGAGTTATACACTAAACAACTTTCAGAAAAAGAAATGTAATTATTTGTTGCTTAGGTTACTTTTTTTTTAGATTTTTGGATTGAAATTAAAAAATAAAATAGAGTTATGAGTGATTATGAAATGATGGACAAAGAAGAAATATATTCTAAAGTATTACGCGCTGGAAGAAGAACCTATTTCTTTGATGTTAGAGCTACTAAAGCTGGTGATTATTATTTAACGGTTACTGAGAGTAAAAAATTCACTAATGACGATGGTTCTTTCCATTATAAAAAGCATAAAATCTACCTTTATAAAGAAGATTTCACTGAGTTTAAAGAAATCTTAGCTGAAATGACAGATTATATTATTAATGAAAAAGGTCAAGAAGTTATTAGCGAACGTCATCAAAAAGACTTTAAACGTGAAGATAATTTTGTAGCTCAAGAAGCTAAAACGCTTGAAGATACTAAAACGACAGAAAGTTTTACAGACATCAGTTTTGATGATATTTAAAATTAACTTCTGTTAAATTATAACCAAAACCGTTACACTTTGTAACGGTTTTTTTATTTTTAAACTCTAACTAACCATTACCTTATGCAGCGCATTTTTCTACTCTTTCTTTTAATTACATCATTATTTTCTCAATCGCAAACCGACTTATCGTACTACTTACCTCAAAATATAGAGTACAACCCAAGTATTCCTACACCACAAAGCGTCATTGGTCATCATGTTGGCGAATGGCACATCACACACGATAAATTAGTAGAATACATGAAAGCATTAGCAAATGCTTCAAATCGTATAACTATTGAAGATAGAGGAAAAACATTTGAAAATAGACCTCTACTCCTACTAACCATAACATCACAAAAAAATCATCAAAATTTAAAAGCCATTCAATCTGCTCATATCGAAGCAACAGAAACAAATTCTGCTAATTTAGAGAATAGACCTATAGTTGTTTATCAAGGCTTTTCAATTCATGGTAACGAACCTAGTGGTTCTAACGCAGCGTTATTAGCCGCTTATTATTTGGCTGCAGCAGAAGGTTCTGAAATTGACAATTTATTAGAGCATTCGGTTATTTTACTTGATCCTTCTTTAAATCCAGATGGCTTACAACGATTCGCTTATTGGGCAAATTCTAATAAAAATATTAACCTAAACCCAGACCCTAACGATAGAGAGTATAGCGAAGTTTGGCCAGGCGGACGTACCAATCATTATTGGTTTGATATGAATAGAGATTGGCTGCCTGTGCAATTACCAGAATCTAGAGCACGTATAGAAACCTTTCACAATTGGTTACCTAATATTTTAACCGATCACCATGAAATGGGAACCAATGCAAGTTTCTTTTTTCAACCTGGAATTCCGTCACGTACACATCCATTAACACCACAATTAAATCAAGATTTAACTAAAGGTATTGCAACTTATCACGCCAAAGCATTAGACAAAATTGGTTCATTGTATTATTCTGAAGAAAGTTTTGACGACTTCTATTACGGAAAAGGATCTACCTTTCCTGACATAAATGGTGGTATTGGAATTTTATTTGAACAAGCCAGTTCTAGAGGTCATGTACAAGAAAGTGAAAATGGTCTTTTAACATTTCCATTTACTATAAAAAATCAATTTACAGCTGTTTTATCTACACTAGCAGCTGCTAATGGTATGCGAAAAGATATTTTAGAGTACCAACATAATTTCTTTAAAGACGCTAGGAATGAAGCCTCTAAAGAAGGCAAAAAAGCCATTATATTTGGTGATGAAAAAGATGCTGCTAAAACCTATCATTTAGCCGAAATTTTAAAACGTCACCGTATTGATTTTCATGAATTAAAATCTGATTTTTCAAAAGATGGCAAAAAATATAAAAAAGGTTATAGCTATGTGGTTCCTAAAAATCAAAAGAATACAAGATTAATCAATGCCATGTTTGAAACGCGAACCGCTTTTAAAGACAGTTTGTTTTACGATATTTCGGCTTGGACTTTTCCTTTAGCATTTAATCTCGATTATACAGAAACAACAATGGCAAACGCTGGCAATAGCGTTAAAAACTTACAGCAGCTTTCTGGAGGTGTAAGTTCTAAAAGTGAATACGCTTATTTATTTGAATGGAATGAGTATTACTCACCAAAACTATTAAATGCTATCTTAAAAAAAGGCTTAAGAGCAAAGGTGGCCGTAAAACAGTTTAAATCTAATGACAAAGCTTACGATTATGGAACTATAATGATTCCTGCAAAGAACCAAAATTTATCTGCAACTGAGATATATACATTTCTAAATGATAAAGCCCAAGAAAGTCATATTAAAATTGATGCCGTTTCAACAGGTTTAAACGAAGGTATAGATCTAGGAAGTCGAAATTTTAAAGCTTTAGAATTGCCAAAAATCGCTCTTTTAGTTGGAGATGGTATCACCTCTTATGATGCTGGTGAAATTTGGCATTTGTTTGACACTCGTTACGATATTATTGCCACAAAGCTTGATACTAAAACTATGAAAAGAGCAGACTTAAGCCGTTACAATACCATTATAATGGTAAATTCTTCTGGATTAAGCGAAAGCAATACAAAAAAATTACAATCTTGGATTAAAGATGGCGGCACTTTAGTAGCATATAAAAATGCATTAAAATGGCTAAACTCCAAAAAGTTAATGACCATTGATTTTAAGAAAAATAAGCTCATAGCTAAAAATATTAATTACGAACAACGTAGCGATTTTAGAGGCGCACAAGTTATTGGAGGTGCCATTTTTGAAGCTGAATTAGACCGTTCACATCCTATTAATTTTGGTTATAAAAATGATAAACTTCCGATGTTTAGAAATTCAACATTATTTATAAATGAGGATAAAAACAGCTATAACAACCCCATTCAGTACACTAAAAAGCCTTTATTAAGTGGTTATATTTCTGAAGAAAATTTAGATAGTATACGTAAAACAGTACCTCTAAAAATTAATCGTGTTGGCCGTGGAAAGGTCATTGGCTTTACTGATAACACTAATTTTAGAGCCTTTTGGTATGGAACGAATAAGCTGTTAATGAATGCTATTTTCTTTAGAGAAGAGATGTAGTTGTTTGTTGGGAATCAAAACTAATAACACAAGCTACTTCATAGACAAAAAATAAAAAGGTGGCTTAGTCTGTTTTTGTAATACAATTACATTTTAAAACTTAAGACACTTGCATTCCATTTTTAACTTTAGTCTCAGGATGCAACAAAAACACGTCGTCTGCTCTTACGGCTCCAACCACCAAACATTCGCTCATAAAATTGGCTATTTGCTTTTTAGGGAAATTAACTACAGCCACTATTTGTCTGTTTACTAATTCTTCCTTTTTGTATTGCGTTGTTATTTGTGCAGAAGTTTTTTTAACTCCTAAATCGCCAAAATCTATAGTTAATTTATACGCAGGTTTTCTAGCTTTAGGAAAATCATTCACTTCAATAATTGTCCCAATACGTAAATCTACCTTTGTAAAGTCTTCATAAGTTATTATCTTTTCCATTCTCTAAAATTAATAAATAAAATAGACATAATATAATGGCACGAACAGAATCAAATATGTTGCCTTTAGGCACAACAGCACCAGATTTTAAATTAGTAGATACTGTTGATGATGTTACAAAATCTCTTCAAGAATTAAAAGGCACAACTGCAACTTTAGTCATGTTTATCTGTAACCACTGCCCTTTTGTAATTCATGTAAATGCCCAACTATCACAATTGGCTAAAGATTACGTTTCAAAAGGTATTAATTGTATTGCTATTTCTAGTAATGATGTAGAAAATTATCCGCAAGACCATCCGGATTTAATGAAAAAGAACGCCATAGATAACGACTATATTTTTCCGTACTTGTATGACCAAACACAAGATGTTGCCAAGGCATACGATGCCGCATGCACACCAGATTTTTTCTTATTTAACAGTGATTTAATACTCGTTTATGCAGGTCAATTAGACGATTCTAGACCAGGAAATGGTATACCTGTAACAGGAAAAGATATTAGAGCTGCTATGGATGCCTTAATTAATAATAACCCCGTAAATCCAAACCAAAAACCAAGTATGGGCTGTAATATTAAGTGGAAATAATACTTTGCATTATTTAAAACTGAAAACAAATAAACCATTAGACAACACCTTAGCCAATGATTTTTGACAATATTGAAACCAAACGCTTAATTCTAAGGCCTATTACAATAGCAGATACGCAAGATTTTTTTGAATTGGATTCTAATCCTAAAGTTCATCTCTTTCTTGGGAATAATCCTGTAAAAACTATTGAGCAGTCTGAAGCTATGATTGCTAACATTTTACAACAATATAAAACTAATGGTTTAGGTCGTTTAGCTATAATTGAAAAATCAACCAATGAATTTGTAGGTTGGGCGGGATTAAAACTTGAAGAAAAGCTTAGAAAGGAATTTAGCTATTACGACTTGGGTTACCGACTAAAAGAACAATTTTGGGGCAAAGGCTATGCCACTGAAGCGGCATTTGCATCTTTAGAGTATGGTTTTAATACTTTAAAATTAGAAGAAATTGGAGCGGCTGCAGACGTTAATCATATAGCCTCTAATACCATACTTAAAAAAGTAGGAATGCAACCTTCTGGCACTTTTGAGTATGAAGGAGATTTATGCAACTGGTATATCATAAAACACCAAAAACAGTAAATCAACCTATAATCTTAACCAATAATTCTTTAAGAAGGTCTTTTTCTGGCATTGCCTTAGAACCAACACCTTTACTTTTTACATCAAATTCGCGCAGTACACCAATAACATAACTTACCTTTTTCATAGGGTAATTCTTGGCAGCATCTAGATATTCATTTACAAAATAAGGGTTGACTTTTAGAGCTGATGCGACACTACGTGGATTTCTGTCAGACATACCATGAAGGTGCAATAATTGAGAAAAGAATCCAAATAATAGCGAAACCGTAACCACCATTGGATTGTCTTTAGGGTTGTCTGCAAAATACTTAGCTATTTTATGTGCTTTTACAACATTACGCTGTCCAACCGCTTTTCGTAATTCAAAATTATTGTAATCTTTACTTATTCCAATATTCTCTTCAATATGTTCTGGTGTAATCTGTGTACCTTCTGGTAAAACGATTTTAAGCTTATTAAGTTCGTTATCTATTTTACTGAGGTTAGTTCCTAAAAACTCTACCAACATCTGAGCTGCCTTTGGCGAAATGTTATAATTTTGTCCAGCTAAAACGCGTCTAATCCAGTCGGCAACTTGGTTTTCGTACATTTTTTTACTCTCAAAAACAACTCCAACCTTATTAATAGCTTTATATAAAGCCTTACGTTTATCTAATTTTTTGTACTTATAATTTAACACCAAAACCGTTGTAGGCTGAGGATTAGCTGCATATTCTGCTAACTTCTCAATAGATCTACTTAAATCTTGTGCCTCTTTAACAATAACCACTTGACGCTCTGCCATCATTGGATACCGTTTGGCATTACTCACAATATCGTCTATAGAAACATCTCTTCCATATAGCACCATTTGGTTAAATCCCTTTTCTGCCTCATCTAAAACGTTCTCTTCAATATAATCTGAAATCTTATCAATATAATACGCTTCCTCACCCATTAAAAAATAAATAGGTTTAAGGTCTCCCTTTTTAATTGTAGCTACTAATTGTTTTACGTCGTCCAATGCTTTAAAAATTCCAAGTTTAAAATTCCAAGTTTAAAATTCCAAATTTCAATAGTTACAAGCCCGTTTATATTAAATAAATAGGATTTTAGTAATGAAAATTGTGATTTGCGATATTCTACTTTAACTTTGAAAAAAATTAGCGTCTCTAAGTGTTGCAAGAACTCAACTTTCCAAAGTTTGAATACCGTTTCAAAAGTACAGAAAATAAAGTTTCTATTTTTGATGTCATTCGGAAAAAATTCATCATTCTTCAACCCGAAGAATGGGTTAGACAACACTGTGTTCATTATCTAATTAATACTAAAAAGTTTCCAAAATCTTTAATTAATGTTGAAAAAGAGCTGACTATAAACGGCTTAAAGAAACGTTATGATGTTGTGGTATTTAATCTAGATGGTAGTATTCACTTAATTGTAGAATGTAAATCGCACAACATAAAAATAGACCAAACTACTTTTGACCAAATTGCGCGTTATAATTTGATATTAAACGCCACGTATTTAATGGTAACTAACGGTTTAAATCATTATTATTGCGAAATGGATATGAAAAATGAACGGTATTCCTTTTTAAAAACTATTCCTGATTATAAATCCAATTAAATGCTTCAAACCAAAGACATTGCTATTGTTATTTTAAACTGGAATGGGAAATCATTACTCGAAAAATTCCTCCCTTCAGTAATAAACTATTCCGATGATGCTGTAATCTATGTTGCTGACAATGCATCAACAGACAATTCTGTTGCTTTTGTTTCTGAACATTTTGCGACAGTACAACTAATTCAAAACACAACTAATGGTGGTTATGCCAAAGGTTATAATGAGGCACTTAAACAAGTAGAAGAACCGTTACTTTGCTTAGTTAATAGTGATATTGAAGTGACCAAAAATTGGCTTCAACCCATTTTAGAAGAATTTAATACAAATACTGAAACGGCAATCATTCAACCAAAAATATTAGACTATAAAAACAAATCGCAATTTGAATATGCTGGAGCGGCTGGTGGATTTATTGACAAATATGGTTATCCTTATTGCCGTGGTCGCATTTTTGATACCATTGAAAAAGACACAGGACAATACAACGATAATAGCGAAATATTTTGGGCTTCTGGTGCTTGTTTTTTTATTAGAAACTTCGTTTACAAAGCATTAGAAGGTTTTGATGAGTCGTATTTTGCTCACATGGAGGAAATTGATTTATGTTGGCGTGCATTTAATAAAAATTATACCACAAAATTTGTTGGTACGTCTACGGTTTATCATGTTGGTGGTGCGACATTAAATAATACTAATCCTAAGAAAACATATCTCAATTTTAGAAATAGTTTATTTACACTATTTAAAAATACAGATTCTAATGTCCTTTTTAGAGTTGGCATTAGAATGGTACTTGATGGTGTAGCATCTGCTAGATTTCTATTTCAACTCAAACCCGCATTTTTAGTTGCTATTCTTAAAGCACACCTCTCATTTTACTACAATTTACCACGTCTTTTAAAGCAAAGGAAACAATTACCTAAACGTTTTGGATATTATAAAATCAATTCTATTGTTTGGTCTTATTTTATAAAAAAGAAGACTAAATTTTAATTGTTTATAAAACTGTTAAAATTTTTGTTAATCCTTGTCATAGCCGTTATTCTTTTGCATAATTTTGAATGTTGTAATTAACGATTAAAACTAAAAATCAATTATGAGAAAAATAATGTTATTAAGTGTTTGCTCAATGATGCTATTAGCATCTTGTGTCGCAAAGAAAGAACATCTTGCACTTCAAGAAAAATATGAGAAATCTCAAGACTTATTAAATACGGCAACAGTAAAATTAAATAGCTGTCTTTCTGATGTTGCTGCAGCTAATGCAAGAGTAGAAACAATGAAAGATCAGTTAAATGATTTACGTAAAGCAAATCAAGATTTAATTGATACCAAAGGAAATTTAACAACCTTAACACAAAAAGGTGCAGAAAACCTTGAAAAATCTTTAGAGAGCTTAAAAGAACGCGATTTAAAAATTACAAGATTACAAGATGCACTAACGAAAAAGGATAGTGTAACATTGGCCGTTGTAACAAGCCTTAAAAAAGCAGTTGGAATCAACGATCCAGATATTGAAATAAATGTTGAAAAAGGTGTTGTATTCATTTCTATTGCTGACAAATTATTATTTAAAAGTGGCAGCTATAACGTAACTACTAGAGCAAATGAAATTTTAGGAAAAGTAGCTAAAGTTATTAATAGTAAACCAGACTTTGAAGCTATGGTAGAGTCGCATACAGACAACGTATCTTACAGTAAGCCTCCATTATTAGATAACTGGGATTTAAGTGTTAAACGTGCTACTTCTGTAGTAAGAGTTTTAGAAAGCTTAGGCGTAAACCCACAACAATTGATTGCTTCTGGTCGTAGTTCTTATGTGCCTTTAGTAGATAACGATACTGCTGAAAATAGAGCAAAAAACAGACGTACACGTATTGTTGTATTACCAAAAATTGACCAATTCTATGAAATGGTTGAAACAGAAATGAAAAACTTATCTACTGAAAATTAATTCTAGTAGCTTTTAAAATAAGAAAACCCAATGCAAAGGCATTGGGTTTTTTATTATTTGTTTTCCAAACATATTAATTAAAATTATCATAAGACTTTACCAGTCTTATAAACTCTGCTCTATAACCATCTGTATCCTCTCCTCTTCCACGTTCTGCTAAAGTAATAACCTGAGATACTGAGGCTTGATTAAAATACTTAGAACCTCTTAACTGCATTCCAAATAATGCTACAGCGGAAACAAAATTCATATCGTTTGATGCTTCTGTTATATTATTATTTTGAACATGAACCATTTCTATACTCTTATCTTCATTTGGTTTTTTATATCTGAATTTTACCGTAAATAGTTCATCTTCATAATTAGACGCTATTTTAGATTGGGTATACTTTAAATCTGCAACTTTTTTTAGATAATCACTTTTTATTCCCACTGGAATAATTTCATATAATGCAGTTACGGTATGTCCACTTCCCAACTCACCAGCATCTTTGGTATCATCTACAAAATCCTCATCTGCTAATAATCTATTTTCGTACCCAATTAATCTGTAAGCCTGGACTTTTTTAGGATTAAATTCCACTTGAATTTTCACATCTTTTGCTATTGTATAAAGTGTTCCCCCAAATTCTTTTCCAAAAACTTTTTGAGCTTCTTGCATATTATCTATATAGGCATGATTTCCGTTGCCTTTATCGGCTAAGGTTTCTAATTTTGAATCCTTATAGTTTCCATAACCAAAACCTAAAACCGATAAAAACACACCAGATTTACGTTTTTCTTCAATTAATGTTTGCATCGCTTTATCACTTGAAGCTCCAACATTAAAATCACCATCTGTTGCAATAATAACACGATTATTACCGTCTTTTTTAAAATTCTTTTCTGCTAATTTATAAGCCAATTCAATTCCCGCACCACCAGCTGTAGAACCGCCAGAATTCAAATTCTGTAAAGCGTTTAAAATGGTTTCTTTTTGATCTCCAGATGTTGGTTCTAAAACCACTCCGGCGGCTCCTGCATAAACAACAATAGATACCTTATCTTTTTCGCGTAATTGGTTTACAAGTAGCTTAAAAGCTCTTTTTAATAATGGTAATTTATTCTGAGAGCCCATAGACCCAGAAACATCTAGTAAAAAGGTTAAGTTAGAAGCCGGAAGTTTATCGTTCTCATAAGTTTTTCCTTGCAAGCCTATTCTAACCAACTGCGTGTCTTTATGCCAAGGTGTTTTTACAATTTCGGTATTTATAGAAAAAGGATGTTCATCTGTAGGTTGCGGATAATTATAGTTAAAATAATTAACCATTTCTTCAAGTTTTACAGCATTTGGTGGCACTGTTTGTCCATTATTAATCATTCGTCTTACGTTAGAATATCCTGCTTTATCTACATCTATTGAAAACGTTGATAATGGTGTTAAATTTGCGCGTTTAAATGGGTTTTCTATAATTTTAGCATAGTCTTCATTATTTGGAATTCTTTTCTTTCCTGCTTTAGTCGTAACAAGTATAACACCACCTTTGCCTCTATTACCATAAATAGCAGTTGCTTTAGCATCTTTTAATACAGATATATTAGCTATATTCTTTCGTTTTAAATTACGGAAATTATCTTGATCTACAGGAACACCATCTATTATAAATAATGGCGCTGTATCTCCAGTTATTGAATTTCTACCACGAATAATAATAGTAGCACTTTGACCAGGCTTACCAGAACCCGTACTCACATTAACACCTGCTGCTTGACCTGTTAATTGGTCAGACGTTTTATTCTTATTTTTTCTTCTTGCACGCTTTTTTAATCGTTTATTACTGATTTCATAAGATTCAGCACTAACTGTTGAAAGCGAACTACTAACAGTGGTCCTTTTAGTAGCGCCAGAATAGCCTTTAATAACAACCTCATTCAGTGTATTTACACTTGCTTTTAATGCAATATTATAGACCGATTTTGATCCAATTATTACATTTTCTGTTTGCATTCCAACATAAGAAACAATAATAATGTCGCCAACTTGAGCACTTAATGAGAATTTTCCATCAAAATCAGTTAAAGCTCCTTTCTTACTCCCTTTAATATTAACATTAGCACCTGGTAATGCCGTGCCATCTGAAGCTGTAGTAACAATTCCTGAAATTGTTTTTTCTTGTGCTTGTATTTGCCAAGATGACAATACAAGACATAACATAAGTATTAGATTTTTCATAATAGTTGATTTATAAGTTTGTGTAAACCTATAAACAAACATTATGATACTAAACGTACAATGAGTGAAGTACTGCTTTGAATGAGTTAACGTATGGCTTTAATGGTAGAATTAAATACTGGTTATTTATAGTTCTGTATTTTAAAACAATTAATTAATCGTTTCTCAAATTTTATTGTTGAAGCACTATTCTTAACTACCAACTACAGCTTTTAAAGTCTTTTTACGTTGAATTTTCCCATTATTAGTTTCAGGAAATTTATCTATTGTATAAATTTTCTTAGGGACTTCAAATTTATCCAGTGTTTTTAATTCTTCAATTCTTTTTTGAATAACAGCAATAGAATCTGAAGGGTTTTCAACAATAAGAATCAATTTTTCTCCTAGTGTAACATCTTCTTCACCAGCAACAATAAAACGTTTACTAATTACGGGTTGTAGTTTATCTTCTATTTGTTCTGGAAACAACTTAACACCACCAGAATTAACAACATTATCATAACGGCCTAAAAGCTGAAAACTAGTTTCAGATTTTAAGTCTACAATATCATTAGTAACTAAAGTTTCTTTTACCAATTTTGGGGCGTGGATAACTAAACAGTTTCTATCGTCTTGTTTAAACTTAATATTTTGTAAAGCCGTAAAATAAGGCTCTTTTTTACCTGATTTAGATTCTAAGGACCTAACAGCAACATGAGTTACAGTTTCAGTCATTCCGTAGGTTTCAAAAAACTTAGGTTTACAATTTTTAATTTTTTCTAATAATGGTTTTGTAACCTTAGATCCACCAACAATGATATTTTTAATATTGTGAATTTGATCAATAGAATATTTTAACTGCAACGGAATCATCGCACAAAAATCGTAAGGCACTTCATAATCAAAAACAGGATGAGCTGCAGGCTCTACAAAATCAATTTCCAAACCTAAAACTAGAGCTCTTACAAACATCATTTTACCTGCAATAAAATGGCTAGGCAAACAATGTAAAGCTTTATCTCCTGGCTCTAATCCAAAAAAGTTACCTGTAGCAATGGCAGAATTGACCATGGCTTGTTTCTTTAATTTAATTTCTTTAGGATAACCTGTAGAACCTGACGTTGTTACAATTAAAAAATCATCTTTATTTAACCAATCTATTAAAAAATCTCCAGTTACTTTTTCGTAGGCTTTACCTTCCTTAATAAGACTGTAAGCAACTTCTTTTAATTCTTCATGACTAAAATGTAAGCCGTTAAACTTAAAACGGTTATGTACTTTGTCGTATGTTGGTGTCATAGGTTATTCTATTATTTTATAATTTTCTTTTGGAGGTTCTGTTACTTTTCCGAATAATTTATCTTTCCAATTGGTCCAACCATATTTTTTAGATAAAATGAGGAGCATTAGTGGATAAACTAGTAAAACGGGTAATATAATTTCTGATATTGAACCTAATCCTGGTTCTGACATATCTTTAAATAAGGCATCTGTTTGCAAAGCAGTCCAATCTGCAGTTACTAACAAAGATGCTATAAGATTGTTTCCTAAATGAAATCCTAAAGCTAACTCTAAGCCTTCATCCATTAAAGTCATTATTCCTAATAATAATCCTGTACCAACGTAAAAAATCATCATTTGCCAAAACCCTACGGCTCCAACTTCTGGATTTGCACTATGTGCTAAGCCAAATAATACAGACGTAAAAATTAATGGAAACCATTTATTCTTTACTAAAACACCTATATGCTGCATTAAATAACCTCTAAATAAATATTCTTCTAAACCAATTTGAAATGGAAACAAGAGTATACTTATTAGAAATAGGATTGCGAATTTAACGGGATTAAACTGAAATACAATTTCAGAGGAATCTATTGAATAGCCTATAAAAAAGGTAACAATGGTGTATATTGTTATCATCAAAAACGAAAATAAAATACGCTTAAAATCTACTTTAGGTCGTGTTGTTGTTAACGATAAGAGACTTCTTTGGTGTACATATTTTACCAACACAAATAATAGTCCTAATAAAAAAGCAAAAGGCAAAAGATTCATTATTAATGACAAGTTAGCCGGAATTTGCTTCATCATTTCATAGGCCATTTCTAAATCTGCTGGATCAGCGATTAAAAAATAAATAAAATTCCCAATAAAAATACCAGCAATTAAGAATGTAGTTAAGAAAAACATCCAAAGTTCGCGTTGTCCTTTGTAGGCTTGTTGTATATAATTCATGTTATAAATTAAATTTCCAATGTTGTTTTAAATTGTAATGCAAAGTACCATTTTTTACAATTAAAGGCGAAGGAAAATTGTTTGTAAATAAACTTCCTGTTCCTAAACCTTGTGGCATTTTACTTTTTAAAGTGTAAGTCCATTGCGATATGGCATTTAGACCAATATTGCTTTCTAAGGCACTTGTTATCCACCATTTTATATTTAAATCTTCTGCAGCGTTAATCCAGTCTTTACTCCCTCCAAATCCACCAACCAAACTTGGCTTTAAAATAATATATTGAGGTTTTATTGTTTGTAATAGTGTTTGCTTGTTCGCTTTAGAAAATACTCCAATTAATTCTTCATCTAAGGCAATTGGCAAAGGTGTTACATCACAAAGCTTAGACATGGCCTCAAATTGTTGTGCTTTTATAGGTTGTTCTATAGAATGTAATTGGTATTCTGAAAGCTGTTTTAGCTTCTCTAAAGCATCCTCTGTTGAAAATGCTCCATTAGCATCAACTCGTAATTCAATATCTGAAACTGAAAATTCCTTTCTAATCGATTTTAAAATGTCTAATTCCGTTTGAAAATCTATTGCTCCAATTTTTAGTTTAATACAACTGAAACCGGCTTCAATTTTATCTTTAATTTGGGTTCGCATAAAATCTTCGTTGCCCATCCAAACTAAACCATTTATGGGTATGCCATCTTTTCCTCTTGAAAACTCAGAAGGAAATAATTCAAACGAATCTGAGCTACCTAAAGATTTGTAGGCCGTTTCCAATCCAAATTGAATGCTTGGATACGCTGTAAGTTCGCTTAAAAGGTTGTCTAAACCTAAGTGAATATTATTACAAACCCATTTCAATTTTTCTTCATAGTCTGGTCTATCGTCAACAGACAAACCTCTTAAAATACCACACTCACCTACTCCCGTTTTACCTTGATGCTCTAATTTTATAAACCACGTTTCTTTTGTGGTCATTACTCCACGCGATGTTCCACTTGGCCGCTTAAAATTTAAGATATATTGTTTGTATTCTGCTTTCATAAGAGTATTCAAAAATAGTCAATTAATTTCGTAAATTAGAGCTCAAATAACAACTCATAATGCCTGATTTTCCTAATATAATCTTGTACGCTATTCCTTTTTTTGTCTTGGCAATGTTACTAGAGTTATATCTAACTACGAAACAGCGCATTAAGAGCTATGAAGCTAAAGATGCTTTCTCTTCTATTGCTATGGGATTAGGTAATGTTATTTTAGGTTTTGCAAGTAAAGCTGTAGTATTATTCGTGTTTTTTTTGATATATGACAATTTTAGATTGTTTACTATTCCTATAGCTTGGTGGTCTTTTATACTATTATTTTTTGCAGATGACTTCGCTTATTATTGGTTTCATCGCGTATCTCATGAATGTCGTTTATTTTGGGCGTCTCATGTGGTACATCACTCTTCTGAGCATTATAATTTGAGTACTGCTTTAAGGCAAACGTGGTCTGGAGGATTTTACACCTTTATCTTTTGGTTATGGTTACCATTATTAGGCTTTCATCCTGCAATGTTGTTACTTCAAATGTCTGTTAGCTTGTTGTACCAATTTTGGATTCATACCGAAACTATAGACAAAATGCCTAAATGGTTTGAAGCTATTTTTAATACACCATCGCATCACAGAGTACATCATGGAAGTAACCCTATGTATTTAGATCGCAATCATGCTGGAATTTTGATTATTTGGGATAAATTATTTGGAACGTTTCAAGCCGAATTAAAAGATGAAAAAGTTAGATACGGTTTAGTGACAAATATAAACACTTACAACCCCGTAAAAATTGCATTTATTGAATGGCTACATATGCTGAAAGATGCTTTTACAGGTCAAAAATCTATAAAGCATAGATTCCTTTACCTAATTAAACCACCAGGTTGGAAACATGATGGTACAGGAAAAGTTTCGGATGATCTACGGAATGAATGGTTAGAAAATAATTCTAGAAAATAATCTATCTAAAGTCTAACGTCTCTTCTTTCGAGGTTTGTGTTTCTTTTTTCGACGAGCATATGTTGCAGGAACCGCATCATCAAATGTGTTTTTTACTTCTTTAAGATTTACACTTTTCCAGCCTTTGTCTTTTTTATCTTCTGGTAATAATCGTTCTACTAAATCTGTTCGACCAACTTTATTCAACGTTTTTTTAATCCAGTCTTTGTTTTCCTTTTTATACCAAAAGAAGAAACGATGTTGTTCATCTTTTTCTTTTTTAGATTTTGGTGTTTTAGTTGGCTTTAAAGTGTATGGATGATAACCACTGTAATAAATGACAGTTGCAACGGTCATTGGTGTTGGTGTAAATCCTTGTACTTGCTCTAACTGAAATCCCATATCTTTTGTTTCGGCAGCTAAATTTGCCATATCTTCTACTTCACAAGCAGGATGATTTGAAATAAAATAAGGAATTAATTGAAGCTTTAAATCTTTCTTTATATTGATTTTATCGAAACGTTCTTTAAACTTATGAAAATACTTAAACGAAGGTTTACGCATCAATTTTAAAACAGGATCTGAAGTATGCTCTGGTGCTACTTTTAGTCGACCAGAAATATGCTTTGTCATGACTTCTTCAGTATAAGCATCTAATTCTTTTGGGTCGGCATTTTTATTAAACTCTGGCACTAACATATCGTGACGAATACCACTTCCAATAAAAGATTTCTTTACTTTAGGATGTTTATCTACAGCCTGATATAATTGCGTTAACGGTTTGTGAGATGTATCTAAGTTACTACAAATTACAGGCGAAATACAAGAAGGAGCGACACATTTATCACAAATGGATTGCACTTTCCCTTTCATCTTATACATATTAGCAGAAGGCCCGCCAATATCTGATAAATAACCTTTAAAATCTGGCATATTTGCCACTTTATCAACTTCTCTTAAAACGGACTCTTCACTTCGGCTAGCAATAAATTTGCCTTGATGAGCAGAAATGGTACAAAAACTACAACCTCCAAAACAACCACGATGAATGTTAATTGAAAACTTAATCATTTCAAACGCAGGTATTGGTCCTCGTTTGTTATATTTTGGATGTGGTAAACGTGTGTATGGTAAATCAAAAGAAGCATCAATCTCTTCTTCTAACATCGTTGGAAAAGGTGGATTTATTACCAGTTTACGGTTATTTACCTCTTGTAAGATTCTATTTGCCTTAAGTTTATTTGATTCTTGTTCAATCACTTTAAAATTAGACGCAAATTTCTTTTTATCCTTTAAACAAATCTCATGTGAGTGAATTTCGACATCATCCCAATTTTTATTTTTGGGAAGTGCTTCATCTTCATCTAATAAAAAAGCCGTTTGTTTTATAGTTTTTAAACTTGAAAATGGTACACCTTTTTGTAGCAATTCAACAACTTCTCGCAAAGGTTGTTCTCCCATTCCGTATACCAACATATCTGCTTTAGAGGTTTCTAAAATAGTTGGCATAAGTTTGTCACTCCAATAATCGTAATGTGTAACACGACGTAAGGACGCTTCAATACCACCTATAAGAACAGGGACGTCTGGAAATTTTTCTTTTAAAATCTTTGAATATACAGATGTAGCGTAATCTGGTCTAAATCCTTTATCACCATTTGGTGTATAAGCATCTTTATCTCTACGTTTTTTACTTGCGGTATAATTACTCACCATAGGATCCATACAACCACCTGTGACTCCAAAAAATAATTTTGGTGTTCCAAGCTTCGTAAAATCTTGCAGATTATCATTTACACTAGGCTGTGGCACTATAGCAACCTTTAATCCATAACTTTCTAAAATACGACCAATAACTGCTGGTCCAAAAGACGGATGGTCTACATAGGCATCGCCACTAAATAGTATAACATCTAGTTCTGTCCAACCTCTAATTTTAACTTCTTTATTTGTGGTTGGTAACCAATCTGTGAGTTTATTAACTTTCATAACGTGGCAAAGATACGGCTAAATTAGTTTTACAGATAGGATACTAGATTTATCAATGATTAAAATGGTAAAATAATTGTTATTTAACATTTAAAATCCAAGTCAAAGCTTTTTCTTTTGTTGCTCTAAAAATGGTATTGTGTTTTTCATTAGGTTCATCAGAATATTTCCACACTAAGTTCTTTGAGGCTTTATTCTCTAATGTTTTTGCAAGATTGTTGGTGTGTGGAGAAATGGTCTCGTTAGCAGAACCTGCAAACCAAAATCTTATTTTTTTGTTAGATGTATTTTCTAAAAAAACTTTTGCTTTACGTACTAAATGACGGTTATTCCACCATAAAGAGGGATCCATAGCAATATAAAAATCAAACGTATTTGGATTTAAAAGAAGGGTTTCTACAACAAAAAGTCCTGCTAATGATTCTCCAATAATTCCCCTTTCTTCAGTTGTTCTATATTTTTTATTTATTTCAGGTACTAATTCTTCCAAAATAAATGCTCTATAATTTTTAGCTCCGTCTGTTAATGGACAATATTGTTCATCTTCTTTTATTACAGAAGCGCCTGATAAATCTCTTCCTCTATCCGTATTTTCAATGCCAACAAGAATAATTGGTGGAATACTTTTATTCTCAACAAGTTTAGCAATTGTGTTTGCTATGTGCGGAAAATCTTCTTGAACAATACCTCCATCTGGCATATACAAAACAGGAAAAGAATCATTAGTCGCTTTGTAATTTGGTGGTGTCCATACATTGATGACTCTGGTTTCGTTTACAAATTTTGATTCTATTTTAAAATCATCGTGTACTGGAACTGAGTCATTGTATTGTGGTACATCATTCTTGCAACTTAACATAAGGATAGATAAAAACAGAAGGCAAGCTAAGTTTTTCATATTTGAATTTTTACTTTAAAATTTATGACTAAAAAAATGATTTTATAACTCAACGCTTTCACCTATATCTAAAAGCATCAAATCCTTATCCTTATCAAAAAATTTACGTTTCGCAACTTCGTGATCAATTTCTATATATCCAAAAGTATCAAAGTGATAACCTAAGATCTTATCGCATTCTATAAAATCACTAGCAAGAATAGCATCATCAATGCCCATTGTAAAGTTATCCCCTATTGGCAATATGGCTAAATCTAATTTAGTTTGCATAGGAATGAGCTTCATATCCATAGTTAAAGCTGTATCTCCGGCAATATAAATGGTTTTGCGTTCTCCTTCAATAATAAATCCACCAGGTTGCCCACCATAACTACCATCTGGAAAAGACGACGTGTGAATAGCATTAACGTATTTAAGATTTCCAAATTCAAAATCCCAAGAACCACCATGATTCATAGGATGTCCTTCTAAATTTTTATTCTGATAATGTGTTACAATTTCATAATTAGAAACAATGATTGCTCCTGTACGTTTAGCAATCGCTTCAACATCTAAAATATGATCTTGATGTGCATGGGTCACTAAAATATAATCGGCTTTTAAGGCATCAATATCTATCGCAGATGCTTTTTCATTTCCAGAAATAAAAGGATCGACTAAAATATTAATATCTTTAATTTGTATCCCTAATGCAGCATGACCGTAGAATGTAATTTTCATGTTTTTATTATTAATGTTATACAGTTTTGTAATTTAAAAGCTGAAATATTCTTTAAAATTAATACAAAATATAGCCAACTCCTAATAGCAGTGAAAACAGAAATGTAGACAATGCCAAAACCTTTAATTGGCTATCAAAATCATCAGGTTCTATGGCTGATTTTATTTTTTTAACATGAATTATTAACGGAATAAAAGCAAGTAAATACATAAAATTATAAGGTGCTACATAATATAATATTGAAAATATTACGGTAATTAGCATGGCTCCTATGATAAGGATAAAGTGGTATTTTTTAGCTCGTGATAATCCTAATTTAACAGCTAATGTAATTTTACCTGCATTGGTATCAGATTCTATGTCTCGCATGTTATTTAAATTTAATACACCAACGCTTAACAAGCCCAATGCAATGGCTGGTAACGCAACTACATGATCTAAAACTTGCATATAAAGGACATAACTTCCAATGGTACTTATTAATCCAAAAAATATAAATACAAAAACATCACCAAGTGCACGATAACCGTAAGGAGAATTTCCCATGGTATAATTTAAAGCGGCATAAACAGACAGTCCACCTAGAATTACAAATAAAATTATATAAAGAAAATTATTAGGCCCAAAAGCTACCCACAAAAGGGATAAAGTCAATATAATTACGACAATAACATTAAATCGTATGGCTTCAAACATTTCGTTTGGAGTAATAGCACCACTTTGTATGGCACGTTGTGGCCCAACACGCTCATCATTATCTGTTCCTTTTATTCCATCACCATAATCATTAGCTAAATTAGATAATATCTGTAAGCTTATAGTGGTTAGAATTGCAAAAAATAAAATCCAAGGATTAAAATGGCCATTGTAATAAGCAAAACAACTACCAAGAATAATTCCAGAGACAGAAAGTGGTAATGTTCTTAAGCGCATGGCTAAAAGCCACGGTTTAATTTTCTTCATTTAAGCTTGGTTAAATTATGGAATCCATTTTTTAGGAAAATTAGGCTTCCTTTTCTCTAAAAAGGCATCTCTTCCTTCTTTAGCTTCATCTGTCATATATGCTAATCGGGTCGCTTCACCTGCAAATACTTGCTGACCAACCATTCCGTCATCTGTAAGATTCATTGCAAATTTTAGCATTTTTATAGATGTTGGTGACTTTGCTAATATTTCTTGAGCCCATTCGTAAGCTGTCGTTTCTAATTCTTCATGAGGAATAACCGCATTTACCATTCCCATATCAAAAGCTTCTTGAGCCGAATAGTTTCTTCCTAAGAAAAAGATTTCTCTTGCTTTTTTCTGACCGACCATTTTTGCCAAATATGCAGAACCATATCCTCCATCAAAACTAGTAACATCTGCGTCAGTTTGTTTAAAGATAGCATGTTCTTTACTTGCCAAAGTTAAATCGCAAACGACATGTAAACTATGACCTCCACCAACAGCCCAACCTGGTACAACAGCAATAACTGCTTTTGGCATAAAACGAATTAAGCGTTGCACTTCTAAGATGTTTAAACGATGGTAACCATCTTCTCCAACATATCCTTGGTGACCTCTGGCTTTTTGATCTCCACCCGAACAAAAACTCCAAATACCATCTTTGCTAGAAGGGCCTTCTGCACTCAAAAGCACGACACCAATATTCACATCTTCACCTGCATCATAAAATGCATCATACAGTTCTGAAGTGGTCTTTGGACGAAATGCATTACGTATATCTGGCCTATTAAATGCAATTCTGGCAACGCCATTACATTTATGATAGGTTATATCTTCATAAGACTTGGCAACTTTCCAATCTATATGGCTCATATTTATCAATATTTTAAGCGCAAAAGTAAGAAATTAATAATAATACGCTAAACTCTATTTTTTACTTTATTTTGTTATGCAAGCATAGTATATTTGCGGGTATATTATTAATTTACAATGCATTATAATCCCAACATATATAATAAACCATTTGAGACCTATAAAATAAAATTAGGAACTGTATATCTTTACCAAAATTTTATGGTTGCAGAGTTTATAGAAGGAGCTGATATAACTTTTAAAAACTTTGATGAGCTCTCTTTTATAGTAAAAACACATTTTAAGGATAGACCCTTTGGTTTTATTGCTAATAGAATAAATTCTTATTCTATAAACCTCAATGACGCAAAAATATTTAACGAAACATTTAAAAACCTAAAAGCTTATGCTATAATTGTTTATAGCAATCTTACGGAACGTATCATTGAAATCGAAAGTCTCTTTTTCAAATTCAACAGAAAAGTATTTAAAGATTTTGAAAACGCTATTACTTGGATTGAAGACACTTTGTCTCTACAAAATCCCGATTCTTACAATAAGTGAATACCGTCTTCTTTTATTTCTATTTGACGCTCTTTGTATAACGAGCCTATCGCTTTTTTAAAGCTTTTCTTACTCATTTGAAGCTGATCCTTAATATCTTCAGGGTTAGATTTATCATGAAGTGGTATAAAGCCACCATTATCATGTAATTCATTTAAAATATACTCTGCATTTGGTTCTATATTCCTATAACCTATTTGATTTAATGAAATATCTAACTTGTTATCTGGTCGTACTTTTTTTACTAAACCTTTAAGTCGGTCACCAACACTAATATCTTTATAAATATCATCCTTAAAGACTAAGCCTAAGTGTTTTTTATTGACAATGACATTCATGCCTAACTCTGATGGATGTGAAACAATTAAATCTACTTCATCAAACTGTGCAACTGTTAATTCTTTATTATCTAAAAACCGATTAGTTTTACTCGACGCTACTAAACGTTCAGACTCGTCATCTAAATAACAATGTACTAAATACCAACCACCTGCTTTCATTTTAAAGGCTTGCTCTCTAAAAGGACAAAACAATTCCTTTACCAGTCCCCAATCTAAAAAGGCACCATAATCTGTAACTTGATTACAACGCAGCAAGGCAAAGTCATCCTTTTTAATGTAAGGATGATCTGTGGTTGCAACTGGTCGTTCTTCATTGTCTAAATAAACAAAAACTTCAATTTTATCACCAATTTCAAATACTTTTGGTACATACCTATTAGGTAACAGGACTTCACCTTCTGCTCCATCACCCAAAAATAAGCCTGGTTCTGTATCTCTTAAAATTTCTAATGTATTGTATTCGCCTAAATTTATCATGTTGCAAAGATATTCATATTAATATAAAGAAAAAGCGCTATAATTATTTAATTATAACGCTTCTTTATACTTTAAAAAGTTAGCTATTAGTAAACAGACTCTTTTTTGAAATGCTTACATAATAAATAATAAACTACAGCTCTATATTTAGATCTATTAGATCTTCCATATGTTTCCATTACAGCATCAATTCCTTTATCTAAATCAGCTCCATCTTTTAATCCTAATTTCTTGATTAAATAGTTATTTTTCACTGTCGCTAATTCTTTTTCATCTGAACCAGAAACGGTAGAAGAATCTGCATTATAAATAGATGGACCTAAACCAACAGTTACTTTTGTTAATAAATCCATATCAGCATCAACACCACATTTATCTTTTAAATCTGCCGCGTATTTTACAATTAAATCATCTCTTTTACTCATGTTACACTATGTTTTTAAGTTAAATAAATTAGTTTTCCTAAAGGTAAGTATTTTTTAGAAACACTTAAAATGAAAAAGTCACATCTTAACTTTAATTTAATCCTTAATTTACTTGATAAACTTAAAATAATCTAATAGAATTTGATCATTAACACGAGAGTTTGTAAAGACTTCTAATAATTTAGGTTGCTTAGAAATAGCATAAAATGATTTTAAATTTTCTTCTAAAGACACTTCGTCTGAAGCCATATGATATTCAAAACCATACATTTCGCATAAGTGTTTTGCGTTTAAACCATGTTTAGTTTCAAAATAAGTGTCAAAATTCTCTGTGTTTTTATGACCTGGAAGAATTCTAAAAATGCCACCACCTTGGTTATTCACCACTATAATTCTAAATGTTTTGGGTATATAATTATTCCAAAGTGCATTACTATCGTAAAAGAAACTTAAATCTCCCGTTACAAATGTTGTTCGCTTTTCTGTGGCAACTGCGGCACCTATAGCTGTACTTGTACTACCATCTATACCACTTGTTCCTCTATTGCAAAATACATCGACACTTTTTTGTATTTGAAATAATTGGGCATAACGAATTGCAGAGCTATTTCCTACGTGTAATTGACTTTGTTTTGGTACACTTTTTACAATTGAGTTAAAAACCGTAAAGTCAGAAAATGGTAGTGTACTTAAATACGTTTCTTGTAGCTTTCTTCGCTTTTGACGCAACCCAAGCCAAGTCGATTTATAAGTACTTTTTGTATGATGTGTTACTTGTGGTAAAAACGCAGCTAAAAATGCATTTGGGCTTAATTTAATATGTTTTTCTAAACAGAAAAAAGTATCATTTGCTCTAGACAAACCAACATGCCAATGATGTTCTGGCTTATAGGTTCTTAAAAATATTTTTATCTTTTTTGAAACAATTAAGCCACCTATAGTAACCAAGATATCTGGCTGAAGATTTTTAAAACCATCATCATCTAAAGGTGCTATCATTTTATCTATTCCTGGGAAAAAATGAGGATGATGTAAATTAGATGTCGTTTCTGTAAATACAATGATACTATCATCGTCTGCAATTTCTTGTATCCATTTTTCTTCAATAGAATTGGGCTGCAAGACACCTACTAAAATCATTTTTCGCTTAGCGTTATGCCAAACATCTACTAAACTCTTAATTTCAAATTCGTCTACTTTATCTATTCTTGTTTGAATTTTGAAAGGCTTTGGATTTATAGATAACTCATCTACAATATCGTATAGAGGTTCGTCAAATGGAATATTAATATGAACAGGACCTGAATCTAACTTAGACATTGTTAATGCATCATGAATTTCAGATTCATTATACGTCTGAATATCTTTCTGTAACCCTAAAAATCGTTCTAATTTATTCTCAATATTTTTAAAAATACGCAATTCATTTTCTGGAAGTGTATTATCTGTCTTTTTTAAATCGAGTTTTAAATTGGCACTATATAAAACATGTTCTCCATAAACTCGTTTTTGTTTAATAGTTTGTCCATCTCCAATATCTATCAAATGTTTTGGTCTGTCTGCAGACAAAACCACTAATGGGATATTACTATAATACGCTTCTGCAATTGCAGGATAATAATTTAATAAGGCACTTCCAGATGTACAAACTATTGCAACAGGTTTTTGTAATTTCTGAGCAATACCTAAAGCAAAAAATGCTGCGCAACGCTCATCTACAATACTATAACAGTTAAAAAAATCATCGTGAGTAAAACCAATGGTTAAAGGGGCGTTTCTACTGCCTGGAGAAATAACTATGTGTTTTATATTATGCGTTTTGCATAAAGTAACTATAGTTTGGGACAAAGGTATTTTTGAGTACTTCATATAAATACAAAATTACCTAATAAAAGGAGATAATGAAATAGAGCTTCAACTAAAAATATAACTAATAACGATTACATTTTACACTTAATTAAGTACCATATTTATTGTGGCTGTTTTATTCACAGTTTCCTCCCATTCGTTCTCTGGGTTAGAAGCTTTGGTAATACCTCCACCTACATAAATGTTTGCTTTGGCATCTTTGAGTTGCATACAGCGTAAATTTACATAGAAATTAGACTGTGTTTTTACAACTGCATAAGCGTTATTCTCTACGTTACGTCTATTAGTGTTCCGGGTTTTGCTTTGTTTTAGGTTTAATTCGCCTAAAAAACCAGTGTAATATTCTCTATTATAGTTTTCATAATTAAGAATAAAATCCTTTGCTTTAGCTTTAGAGAACCCACAAACTGCTGGAGTTGGATGTAAGGCTTCGATTATAGCTTTTAAATCTGCATCGTCTTTTAAAACACTGATGATTCTCGTTTTAAGATGTAACAAGTTTCCGGCTCTTACGGTATCTACTTCTGATACATTAATGTTTGACGTATATGGTTTTAATTGTTCAGTTATAAAATCCGTTACAATTTGCTGTTCTTCAAACTCTTTGTTTGTCCAAGTTACCACTGACTGGCTTTGATAAGGCTGTGTTCCTGCTAAAGAAATGGTGGTGAGTCGTTTGCCTTCAACTTTTAATAATAACTCTGGCGTAGCTCCAATCCATAGTCCTACTTTAGGATGGTACCAACAGTACACCATCGCATTTGAATAGGTATTAAAAAGGCGTTTAAAAATGGTTAATGGATTCGTATCTTGAAGTGATTTTGTTTGGCAGCGTGATAATACTACTTTTTGTAAATCGTTATTTTTAATACTTTGGATACCTTTAGAAACTAAATCGATATGTTGAATTCTCTCAGTTTCACTTTGAATGATTGCGGTAGATTCAAAATCTTCAACGTCTAAACTATCCGTCGTTATTTCAGAATATAGACAGCGTTCTTTTGGAAAAAGAATACTGTTTTGTTTAAGATCAAAAGGAGCAAATAAAAATCCACTCTCAGTAAATGTTTCCGATTTATGAACAGTATCATCTTCTTGCAACCAAGATTTAATGATTGAATTAATTGGTCTACTATAAACTACAAAAGGTAAATTGTTTTTGTATTGCTGCTCTAGAGCATCAAAAAAGGACATCGCATCCATTACTTATTTCTTTTTTGGAAGTGAAATGGTAGATAATCTACATATTGAGATAAGATTATCGGCTTCGTCTGTCACTCTAATATCTAGCAGTTGTGTGGTACGTCCTTTATGCAAAAACGTCGCTTTAGCATAGATATAACCTTCGGTTACACTTTTTAGATGATTCGCTGTAATTTCTAAGCCACGTACAAACATATTCTCGGTATCTATAAAAATATGCGATGCAAAACTACCAACACTTTCTGCTAAAGCTGCTGTCGCTCCTCCGTGTAATACTCCATCTGGTTGGTACACTTTGGATGTTACAGGCATTCTGGCCACTAAAAAATCATCTCCAAAGTCCACCATTTCAATATCTAAGGTTTCCATTAAGGTGTTTTTGCTTGCTGCATTCGCTTTGGCTAGGAAATCCTCTTTAGTCATTTGCATATAAAAATAGTATTTTTGAATCGATTACAAAGATACAGAAACCGCCTAGAAAAATGAATTCACAAGAGAAAGAAATCTCATACACCAGTACCAACTCCTACTCTACTTTAAATACACTTACGGAACGCACAAAAACGGTTTGGTTGGTGTGTCATGGCATGGGCTATATGAGTCGTTATTTTCTTAAATACTTCAAAGGTTTAAATGCTGAAGACAATTACATTATTGCGCCACAAGCTCCCAGCAAATTTTATATTCAACCTAAAATGCATGTTGGTGCTAATTGGCTAACGCGTGATAATACCGAAGCCGGAATGGAAAATATTGTAAACTATATTGATGCGGTATTAGAAGTTGAAAAAATTCCTGAAGGTGTTCATTTAATCGTTTTTGGCTATTCTCAAGGCGTTAGTGTAGCCATGCGATATATTGCAAAACGCCAACTGCAATGTGATCAGCTTGTTCTTCATTCTGGTGGAATTCCAAAAGAATTAACCGCTAAAGATTATAAGTATCTATCTAAAGACACCAAGGTAAAACTCATGTATGGCACTGAAGATGAATACTTAGATGAGCAAAGAATTGTACTTGAGTCAGCACGAGCCACAGATCTATTTGGAGACAAGGTTAGCTTTATGCCTTTTAAAGGCACACATGTTGTAAATGTTGAGTTTATTGAAAAATTGGTCTAAGCCAAACTTCAACAACAAACCGCCATTTAAAGATTAGCCATAATTTCTTGTAACTGTCCCGCCTTTATAGGTTTTATAATATAGTCAGAAATGTCACTAATATTCTTAGCACGTTCAATATCCACAGGGTCTACAGAAGAAGACACCATATAGATAATTATTTTCTTGTTTAATTTTGGTTTTATCTTAACGTACTCTTCCATGAATTGAAAACCATCCATAATAGGCATATTTATATCTAAAAATATGATATCTGGAAGTTCTTCATTATTATAAAGATTATCTATCAAAAACTCTAAGGCCTCTTCACCATCTGAAAAAAGACTTATTTTTTTATCTAAATCAATGGACTTAAGTATTTTAACAATAGTAAATTGATAAATATCATCATCATCAACCACACATATATTGTAATTACTGTTCATAATTAAAAAATTATTGTAAATGTTGTCCCTTCATTAACTTTACTCGATACATTAATAGCTCCACCCATAGCTTCAATTTGTGTTTTGGTCATATATAACCCCACTCCTTTAGCGTCAGGATGTCTGTGAAATACTTTATTTAAACCAAAAATTTTATTACCATGCCTATCTAAATTTATACCTAAACCGTTATCAGATATCGTTAATTTAATTTTTTCGTTGTCTCTTTCTGATCTAATGTTAATTTCTGGGTCTCTATCATTAGACCTATACTTTATTGCATTACCTATCAAATTGAGGAAAATACTTTCTAAATAAATTTTATCATAATTTATTAATGGCAATTTAGAAAAATCCGCTTTAATTATAGCATTAGTTTTTAATATTTCTCCACTTAAAATATCTGTTGTTGTTTTTAATACATCTTCAAACAAAATATCTTCCTTCTCCCTAGAGTTATCACTTCTAATCTTTAATGCTTCTACTAAGGTATTTAAGGTTACGGTAAGATGGTTAATAACGGCCTCGAATTTTTTAAACAAAAAGTCCTTTTCTTCAGCATCATCAGATTCTACATAAAAACCTAAAAGCGAATTTAGATTACTTACTGGCGCCCGTAAGTTATGAGAGGTAATCTGCGCAAAATCTGCAAGTTGACTGTTTTGAATAATTAATTTCTGTGCTAAAATTTCTAAATCATTTTTAGCATTTATTATTTTTTCTTGTGCGGTTTTTTGTATGGTAATATCTCTTATAGCCGCTGAAATTAATAAGCCTTCTTCTGTTTGAAGTGGGCTTAAACTTATTTGTATTGGTATTTCCATACCATTTTTGTTCCTGGCAAATAATTCTTTTTCATTTCCAACTCCCATGGTTCTCACTCTAGGATTAGCGAAAAATCCATCACGATGCAATACATGATCTTCTGAAAATTGTTTAGGAATAAGAATTTCAACGGATTTATTTATTAATTCTTCTGCAGTGTATCCAAATAGTTTTTCAGCTTGTTTATTGATCAGTTGAATATTCCCTTCTGCATTCACAATTACCATGGCATCTGGTGCTGACTCTAACAAGCCTCTAAATTTGTTTTCTGCCATACGTTGCGCTGTCACATCTTGGCAAGTACCTACCATTTCAACCACATTGCCCATACTATCTACCACAACTTCAGCCAAAAGTTGTATGGTTTTTACTGTTCCATCTCTTAATGTAATACGATGCATTAAATCAACATCGTTTTTATCGTTAATTGACTTCTCTATATACTCAGTTACCTTTTCTTTATCATCAATATGAACAAAGCTAAAATAGGTATCGTATGATATTGCTACGCTTTCTTCTACTCCAAAAATATTATACAAGTTGGCAGACCATTCTACAGCATTGGTAATAAGATTCCATTGCCAATTCCCCATCATCGTTATTTTCTCTGCAAAAGTTAATAACTGATTTTTACGCAAAATTTCATTTGCGGCTTGTTTTTGCGCAGTTATATCTCGTATTGCTGCAGATAACAATAGGCCTTGTTCTGTTTCAAGAGGGCTTAAACTTACTTGAATAGGAATTTCTTTACCTTCCTTATTTAAGCCATATAATTCTTTTCTCGCTGATGTTAATCGTTTCTCAGGATCATCACTAAAAAAACTAGCACGATGCTCTGTATGCATACCTTCAAATCGTTTAGGAATAAGCATTTCTACCTTCTTACCTATCAACTCGTCCATATGGTAACCAAATAATCTTTCGGCTTCTTTATTTATTAATTGGATTTCATCGTTTTCATCTACAATTACCATAGCATCTGGAGCTGATTCTAATAAGCCTCTAAACTTATTTTCCTCCATCTTTTGTTCGGTAATATCTTGGCAAGTTCCCATCATTTCAATAACCTCGCCTTTATCATTTAGAATAACTTCCCCTAAGAAATGGACGGTTTTAATTTTTCCGCTACCTGTAATAATACGGTGTATAAAATTACTTGGGAACTTTTTTTCTAGGAACGAACCTTCTACATAGTCCGTAATATATTCTTTATCTTCTGGATGAACATAACTGTAAAACGTATCATACTTTAAATCTGTTAAGCTTTCATCATGTTCAAATATTTTATACAAATTAGTAGACCACTTTAGGCTATCTGTAACAACATCCCATTGCCAATTACCCATCATAGTTATTCTTTCGGCAAAACTTAGAAAGTGATTTTTACGTATAAGTTCTATCTCTGTCATTTTCTGAGCGGTCACATCTTGACATGTTCCTATGATTTCAGTAACATCTCCAAACTCATTTGTAGCCACTTGCGCTAAGAGTTGTACAATTTTTACGGTACCATCTGCTAATTGAATGCGGTGTACTATATCTGTAAAAGCCTTATCTTCAACAGTTTTACGCATATGCTCTGCAACACGTTCTTTATCTTCTGGGTGTGTATATTCAAGATAGGTTTCTAAAGTTATATGCCTACTTTCATCTAATTGAAAAATACGATACAGGTTAGCTGACCATTTAACCGTGCCATTTGCCATATCTGCCTGCCAATTCCCCATCAAGGTTATTTCCTCTGCAAAATTTAGGATTTGATTTTTACGTAGTAATTCGTTTTGTGCAATTTTTCTATCTGAAATATCATTGGCTACTGCTAAAAAGCCTATTTTTTCGCCTTCATTATTTTTAATAGCCGTTAAGGTTAATTCTACAGGAAATGTTGAACCATCTTTTCTTTTGTATGTCCATTCTCTTGTGTCGTGTGCATTTTGTTTTGACAACTCTAAATAAGGACTAAAACCATCAAGGTCTTTATTATACTTTTTGGCAATGTCTTCCTTAAATTCTAAAAGCTCTTCATCTAAATGATAAATATTTGGTTTCTTTTTTCCTATCATTTCTGAAGCAGAATAACCTAACAAAATTTCTGCTCCATGGTTAAAGTGGTTAATGATTCCATCATTATCAACCGATACGATAGCGAGTGGACCAGAATTAAATATCGCTTTTAATTGTGTGTTAGCATCAAACAATTCTCTCTCGGCAACATAAGCTGCTGTAATGTCTTGGCAGGTACCAATCATTTCAATAATATTACCAAATAAATCGGTAATAACTTCACCTAACAGCTGTACTATTTTTATTTCGCCATTACCAGCGATAATACGATGTGTAAATCGTTTAAGTTTTTTCTCTACTCTAGTTTGATCAAAATAATTGGTTACAATGTCTTTATCTTCAGGATGAACAAAACTAAAATACGTATCAAAGCTTAAATCATTGACCTCCTTATCGAGTCCAAAAATATTATACATGTTAATAGACCACTCTACCTTATTGGCAACCGTGTCCCATTGCCAATTACCTAATAAGGTAATCTCTTCAGCAAAATTTAATAATTGATTTTTTCTTATGAGTTCATTTTTAGCGACTCTTCTTTCGGTAATGTCAAATGCGACTCCTAAAAACCCGATTTTCTCGCCTTCCTCATTTTTAATTGCTGTTAAGGTTAATTCTACAGGAAACGTAGAACCATCTTTTCGTTTATACGTCCACTCTCGTGTATCGTATTCATTACGCTTTGCTAACTCTAAATAAGGATCAAATCCTTCTGGATCTACACCATACTTTTCTGCTATATCTATACGAAATTGGTCTAGTTCTTCTTCTAAATGATAAATTTCTGGTTCTTTTAATCCTATCATTTCTGAAGCTGAATAACCTAGTAAAAGTTCTGCTCCACTATTAAAATGGTTTAATATCCCATTATTGTCGGTAGATACAATAGCTATAGGTCCTGAATTAAAGATTGCCTTTAACTGCATGTGGGCTTTATTTAATTCCATTTCAGCAGCCTTAGCAGCAGTAATGTCTTGACTCGTACCATTTATTTTAACAACCTCTCCATTAGTTTTAGTAATAACTTCACCTAAAACCTGAATGGTTTTTAATACGCCATCATCTGTAATAATTCGATGCGTAAACTTATGGAACGATTTTTCTTCTATTATTTTATTTATGTGTTCTTTGACAAAATCTTTATCATCAGGATGAACCAGATTAAAATACGTATCAAAATTTAAGTTATCAGCATCTTTATCAAGGTTAAAAATATTATACAGATTATTAGAACTTTCAATCTCTCCGGTAGCTACATTCCATTGCCAATTCCCCATTAAGGTAATCTCTTCTGCAAAATTCAATAAGTAATTTTTTCTCAAGAGTTCATCTTGAGCCATTCTTTTTTCTGAGACATCTGTAGACACGCCCAAATACCCAATAAGTTTTCCTTTTTCATCTTTAATAGACGTTAAGGTTAATTGAACAGGTATAACAGACCCATCTTTTCTTAAATAATGCCATTCTCGAGTATCGTAAGCATTATATTTTGCTAATTCTTCTTGCGCACTAAAACCCGTTAAACTTTTACCATATTGTTTAGCTATATCTTCTTTAAAAGCATCCAATTCGTCTCTTAAATGGTATAAGATAGGTCTTTCTATGCCTATCATTTCATCTGCTGAGTAGCCTGTTAAGACTTCTGCTCCAGGATTAAATTTACTAATGATACCATCTCTATTTGTAGCAACAATAGCAATTGCGTTAGAATCAAATATGGCTTTTAATTCTGTATGCGCCTTATTTAAAGCTATTTGCGAAAGCTTCTTCTCGTTAATATCTTGAAACACTCCAAAAATTCGTACACATTTTCCATCTACAAATTCTGCCTGACCAATAGCACGTGTCCAAACAATATTACCTTTTAAGGTTACTAACTCAACTTCGATATCATAAGGTGTACCATTTTCTATAGCTTCATTTACGGCTTTTTCAATAGTATCTCTACTATTTCCTTCCTTGAAAAATTGGATGGCTGTTTCTAAATCTGGCTGAAAACCTTCAGGCGCTTCATGTATTTCAAAAACCACTTTACTCCAAAAAATATTGTTTTTAATTAAATCAATATCCCATGTCCCAAGGCGAGACACTTCATTAGATTTTTCTAATATTTTTTCTATTCGATTTTTTTCATCTTCTTTTTCTTTTAGGTGTGTAATATCACCCGTATGCATTAGTAAACCTCCAATTTTACTTTCAGAAATATACCAAGGACGTATATCCCAAAAAATCCATTGTACTGTTCCATCTGCACGAACAAAGGGTGCTTCATCACAAGTATCAATAGCACCGTTTAAACATTTTTGGTGTGCTTCTTTCCACTCTTCTCCTATTTCTGGAAATAAATCATAATGGCTTCTACCCACAATCTCTTCATTCTCCATTTTATAATCAGCAATCCATCGTTGAGATACCGCTATATATTTCATATCGTTATCTAACATGGCAATCGCTGTTGGAGCTTGTTCTATAAACACTTTATTGTAAGCGTCTTTTTTTTCTAAATCTGTTTTAAGGCTTGTTAGTTCTAATAAATTCTCCTTTATCCTCGTTTCAGATTTTGCTAAATCACTATTTACCTCTAAGAGTTTATCATTTTGCTTAAATAATTGCTTTTGTGCAGGAACTAAAATAAATAGGAACTCTCCCATTAATATTAATATTGCAATAAATGCAAGAATATAAATTGTTTGTAAAAGGCTATGAAGATTTTGATCTGCACTTTTTTGATATTCACTTATTACAGACTGCATTGTTAAAAAATAAGGTAATTCTGAGTCTGCTATAATATCTACATCTTGGGCAATTAATTTTCTATTTGAAGTATTTATAATATTCTTACTGGCAGAAACTATTTTTTGTGATTGCGTCCCTGTAACCTTAAACAAAGAATCTAAAACTTTACTGCTTCCTTCTTGCTTATTTACAGAATCTAAATAACGATGTGTCTTTTCAAATTTATCAACGTAACCTTTAAACGAATCTATTATATCTGAACTGATTGTATCACTATTATTACTTTCAAAAGAATATACGAGGCTGTTCATGCGCTCATTTAACAAACACTGATCAGATGCTTTATTAATTAATAAAGCTACTTTTTTTTGATTATTAACGCTACTTCGTAGAATAACTAATGCAGCTATAATAATTAATATAATTGTAGATATAAAAAGTAAATATCTTTTTTTAATTGAATGTTCTAATCTATTCATTAACAGTTTTTAAATAATCAAATACGCCTGTTAAAAAGAAACAGATACATTGAGATACATATGCTATAAAAATATTTTAACTATAATATTTCCCATATATAGTATATGAGACACATTCAATTCATTAAGAGTCACTTATAAATAAAAAAAAGATGAATATGACTTGGGAGCAATACACATAGATAAAGTGTGTAAAATACAAAAAAAATGTTAATGTATTTAAATGTCTAGATTAAGTTAATATGAATTAATTAAAAAACACGTTCAATAATTCTTTTCAATAAAAACAAAAAAAAATGAGTCTTTTCAAGATTTGAAAAGACTCATTTTTAAAAGAAAATTACATTTATAATATTACATTAACTTGTCTTCTGAAGGGTTTTATTCTTATCTTTTAAAATAGCTAATTGTTTTTCTAAAAAGGTAATAGCTTGTTCTGTTTTATAACTTGATTTTGAAGCAAAATCTTCTAAATCTTGTTTCAGTTTCTCTTTACCTGAAGCCGCTGCTTTAGATAAATCTTCTTTTACTTCGGTAAAATCGTTAGTAATTTGATCTTTAATTACTTTTCCCTCTTTTTTTAGTTTATTTCTTGTAACGCTTCCTTTTTCTGGCGCAAATAAAACGCCTGCTGTAGCTCCTAATAATGCTCCTAATACTAATGCTCCTTTATGAATCATAACTTTTTCTTTTTTTATTAAACATATGTTCTACTTTATACGTCGTAAAACAGACTATTTTGTTACAAACAAATTTATTACCAAGCATTTATGGAAACATTAAGTTATTAAAAACGGTTATTTAACTTGTGCATTGAATTCTCCAAAATGCCATAGGATTCCCGAAGGATCATGAAGAAAAAACTCATTTCCCCAATCATTATAAACAATCTCTGAGCACCTGACATTTTCATACTTTTCTATTAATCCACTTTGCTTCAAATGTTGAAGATGGTTTTGAACATTATCAACTTCAAGAAAAACCATAGTATTATCTATCCAATCTTTTGCGTAATAGTCTTGTAAATAAAAGGCAAATTCTCCTGTTTTAAATACCGACATATTATGAGAAATAACAAATTCTTCAAACCCTAAATCTTTATAAAATTCTCTAGAAATATTGTAAGCTTTTGAACCTATGAATGGTCTTATGGATTTTGGCTTTAGTGTCATATATCTTATATTATAGGATAATAAGTGGTCATTAAACTTTAGGAATCTAAAACCTATAAATAGCTCTCGGATAATCGGACATTCTAATGCCTTCCTTTTGCAATTCGGCTAACGCATTTTTGGCTATCCATTGAGCAGATTTACTTTCAAATTCTAGAATGTCATTAGCGACTTCTATGGCTTTACGATTGAGGTCTACATTTCGTTTTCCTATGTTTCTTAAGGCCCAATTTACGGCTTTTTTCACGTAGAGCCTCTCATCATGGGCTTCGCGTTTTATAATTGATAAAAATTGTTCAAATAAGGCGTTATCTGAAGTTTTATCTGCCATACAATACGATGCTAAAGTAGCAAATGCTGCTCTCTTCTCAAACTCTGGTTCTCTTTGTGACCATTCTAATATTTTTGCAAGAGCAAAATTACTTTTTGAAAACAACCCCATACAAAAGCTGTCACATATTTCCCAATTCTCAAAGGTCTTTACCCATTTTTCCATGAGCTCCTCTGTAATATCTTTGGGTTTAAATAGTTTGCTACATAATAAGCGCGCTTCGTAAATTTCACTATCAAAAAGCTGTAAAGCGAGTGTATTGTCTACACCTATTTCTTTAGCTATTACTTTTAAATCCTTATGATAAATGCCTAATGAATTATTTGAGATAATTCCGAATTTCTTCGCTTTAAAAGCTACTTTATCCTTGTCTTCTAAGTCATAAAGGCATTGTATAATTTCATTATAGGTCAATCTACTCATATAACTTCTTGCCTGTCTAAAGAAAAAACGTGCTCTCCTATATTTCTTAGTTTCTCTAAAACACCGTCACTTCCATTATTAACAATCTCATTTCTTTCTTTTTCAGAAATTGGAACCATCCAGAGAAAATTAACTTTAGACAATCTATAATCATCAAGCTCTGGTTGAGGCATAAGATCTAATTTATTTGTTAGGATTACTGAATTAAATTTAGTTGAATTAATCGTTGGAAAATCAATAGTATGACCTTCCCCTAAAAACGTAACATTATGCCAAGGAATTGTAGATTGACCACTAATCCATTCTGCCAATTGTTGAATTTCTTTTTCAGAAAACACAGAATCTAAGATAAGACCAAGTTCAATTCTATTTTTTTTATACCGATCTTCAACATACATCTCAATTACTGGCATAGGTATTATAGAAAGCCCAACGGTTGCAAAAACAACTTGAGATTCTCCTTGTCTTAAATAAAGTCCTTTTGGAGGCCAATTATTTCCATCTATAGCATAATATTTATCATGTGTTCCAAATGCTTTATCATAAGCATCTATAATTTTTGGCTGTTGCAGGTGAAATGGGTTTATTTCATTATCCCAAGAATCCCAATAGGCTTTACATTCTTCAATGCGTTCTATAAAAACATTCGATTCCGTTAGTTCCCACGCAAAATTTCCTTCTCCAATACAATCTTTTGCATAACCATTAAAACCATTGTCTCCACTCCAAATTGGAATAATAGCAATAACATCATCTTTCAACAAAAGTGCTGCAGCATCTCCTTCTTCTGTCCAAATGATTTTTAAATCCTCTTTGTTTAGTTTTTCTTGACCATTAGGAAATTTACAAAACTGCTTTGGCAACATAGGTGGAACTCCCTTTTCCATAAGCTGTTTTTCTAATGTATTAGGTGCTTCTTTCAAGTTTCTTATCCAACATGATTTAACACCAAAATTAGAATTTTCGTTTCCCCACAAATAAAAATAAGCAACTCTATTATCTTGTTCTACAATTGCTGTAATCGGACAAGAAGGCGATTTCAATTCCAAAAGAACTTCTGCTTTTTGAAATTCTTTATCTTTAGAAGAAAATAGATTTTTAAAAAAACTCATAACTATTAATCAATAGGATGCAACTTAGATACTAAAATTAGTACTTATGACGAAGATAAATTTTTATTCACAATAATTATAACAGAATACAAGTGTTTACTTTTGCGACCAATAAATCTTTTTCTTGTTCAAATATGCTTTTTCTAAAGTATTTGTTACTGTTTCTAAAGCTAAGTTAATTTGCAATAAGGCTTCATCAAAACTATCGGTTTCGGCATAATAATCTGCTTTTACAGCATAATATAAATAGGCACGCTGCTCTAAATCTTTCGGTTTTAACTGTTTTAAATACGCATTTGCCTTATTATAATCCTTAGTCTGTATCGCAATAACGGCCATAGTTAACAAATGTGAAGCCATAGGTTGTAAAGTATACAAGGCTTGGTACCACTGTAAAATTTTGTTCCAATTGGTGTCTTCAAATCTTTTAGCTTTTAAATGTTCGGCTGCAATAGCAGCTTCATAATGGTAACAAGAGAATTCTTCGGTTTCAACGGCTTTATACATCATGGAATTTCCAAGTTGTATTAACGGCAAATGCCATAAGCTTCTATCTTGTTGTTTTAAATCTAGTACTTCGTTATTTACGTTTGTTTTGGCTTCTAATCTTGCCGAATGAAAACACATCAAAGCAAATAGCGCATAACATTCTGGGAATTGGGTTTGTTGATGGTTGAGCAATAATTTACATAAACGCAAGGCTTCACCACATAAATCTTCTCTGATTAATTGGTCTTTACTGTTAGAGTGAAACCCTTCATTAAAAATAAGGTATAATACTTCTAATACACTATCTAAGCGTTCTTGTAAGTCTTTGCCTTGGGGAATATTGAATTGTAAATTGGCTGATTTAATCGCTTTACGAGCGCGTAATAATCGTTTTTTAATCGTTTCTTCTTTGGTGAGTAATGCGGAAGCAATTTCTTTAATACTGAATCCGGAAACGGTTTTTAAAGCAAATGAAATGCGGTCTCTAGGATCTAATTTGGGATGGCAAGCCGTAAATATCATTCTAAGCTGTGCATCTTCTATTTCTGCATCTAAAAACAACTCATTAATAGCAATAGCATCAGTGCCTTGCGTAATATGAAGACTGTTATTTTTTTTAGCTTTTAAGGTTCTAAAAATATCTAGAACTCTATTCTTAGCGGCCTTTGTTAACCATGCTTCAGGATATTCTGGCTGTTCTTTTCTCCAAGACAAGCTTGCTTTTATAAAGGTATCTTGAACGGCATCTTCAATAATATCGAGATGTTGTAGTCCAAATATTCGTGTTAAAACAGAGACCATCTTTCCACTGTGATGGCGAAAAAGATGGTCTATTAGTTTTGGTTCCATTAACGGTTATTGATCGAATACCATAATTTCACGAATTTCTACTGTGTTTCCTAAATCATAATCAGGAAAATCCTTCGCAATCTCTTGAACCGCATCAAAATCCTTGGCTTTTATCAAATAAAATCCACCGACTATTTCTTTGACTTCCGCAGAAGTTAAGTCGGTAACAGTTCTGTCTTTACCAGTAATACGTCTAATTTGTGGTGTTAAGGCTTCACCTCCTTTTAAAATACCTGCTTGTTCCATTTTGGCTCCCCAAGCAAACCATTTTTCCATTCGGCTTTGTAACTCTTCTGGAGACATGCCTAAATCAACATACTCTTTACCAACGAAAATCATCATAAAATCTTTCATAATTTTTAAAATTTAATAGTTATATCCTTATGACGTTTACCAAAAGATAAAAGAGGACAATTATTACATAAAAATTTGAAATAAATATATAGACTTTTTTCTAAAGTAGAATAGTATTAATCAAAAGGTAAGGCATTTGGCGTGTAGTAATATTGAAATTCTACGACTTCACCTGTCTCTAAAGTATCGCGACCTATAAGATAATAGCTTTCTCCAATATGATTACTAAAATATGATTTCGCTGCATGAAATGTAATTACATCACCTGGTTGGTATTGTTTTACAGACTTCACATCTTCATCGTTATAATTAGAATCATCATTAACCTCTAAACTGTAATGACTAAAACGCAAGTTGTCTTTATGCCAACGAAGCGTACTAACAGTTTTTAATTGATGTGGTTTGTTTAAAAAAGACACATAAGGTTCTTCATTTGAAATGTCTTTTTTAGATTTATACAAAATGAAAGCAAATATGGCTGCAAAAAAAAGAATACCTAAAAAACCTATAGTAATAACACCATATCTTATGGTCTTTGATGATATAGCCATTAGTTAACTAATTTTTCTACAATGGTTTTTACTGGAAGGATTTCTTTAGTATGCTCAATGCTAGGACCAGCTACCCAAACTGTTTTATAAGTCGCTTTTTTCGCTGCTTTTTCTGTCGCTTTCATACCTATTGAAAAACGAATCATTTTTACCCATTTTTTTAGGCTCTTGTTTTTATTTAAAAGATTTTCAATCCAAGTCGCTTTTGTTCCTATTTTCTGAACATAAGGTGTATTAATTACTGTACATGGTGTACCAGAAATACGCTCTGTCATTATAATATCTTTGGCTCCATAATCTACACAGGCTTGTTTGTAATCATCTGTAACACCAGCTTCATTTGAAGCTATAAACGGACTACCAACAGAAACTCCTTCTGCTCCGTAACTTAACATTTTATCAATATCGGCTTTGCAACCTACTCCACCTGCAGAAATCACAGGAATAGTTAATGTTTTACTTAACAGCTTGGTCAATTCTTCTGGTGATAAATTTCCTCTGTGTCCACCAGCTTCATTATTTACAGCGATTGCTGCGTCAGCACCTAATTGCTCCACTTTTTTGGCAAATCTTAAATCGGTAACATCACAAAACACTTTAATACCAGCAGCATGTGCTTGTCTAATGGTTTCTTCCGGACTACCTAATGATGTAATTATAAAGTCACAACCTTCTTCACAAAGCACTTCTAATTGTCCTTTATACTTAACATTAGACTTGTTTACAATTAAGTTAAATCCAAATGAACCACCTTCAACTTTATTGGCTTTAAGGGCTTTTATGGCCGTTCTTAATTCTTCTAAAGTTCTGTAATTTAATGCTGGTATACAACCTGCAATTCCGGCTTTCATTGCTTCTGTAACCATAGCAACATTAGAGACCAAGAACATTGGTGCTTGTATGATTGGGTATTTTATATTTAAAAGTTCTGTGAGTTTTGTAGACATATGTAATTAATTTTAACAACACTTAGACAAGCTTAGTGTGACATTTATTAATAATACAAATGTAATAAATATTATGCACGCATAACACTTTTATTCCAAAAACCGATAATAGCCACATTTTAAATAGGCTCCTTCTGGAAATGCTATAGGATGGTCTATATCGTGTTTGGTTTTTAATTCTGTTTCAAAAAGTCTTGATTTAGAATTTAAGACTTGAGAGTTTAAATCAAAAAATGCTTGGGCCAATACTCTAGATGAGCATGATGCTAACACTAAGAGCCCGTTTTTAGCAGTGAGCTTCTCTCCTAGTTCTGCCAATTGCGCATATTTCTTTTTTGCTAAATCAATTTCAGATTGCTGTTTTGCAAAACTTGGAGGATCTATAACCACCACATCATAGGTTTTACCTTTTTGTATTAAAGCTTTCATTTCTATAAAGGCATCACCTGAAATGGTTTTATGTTGACCAGTATAAGCATTTAACTTTCCATTTTCGCGCGCCATATCTAAAGCCTGTTTACTAATATCTAAACTTGTGACTTCCGTTGCACCCTTTGCCAACGCATGAACAGAGAATCCGCCGGCATAAGAAAACACATCTAATACAGATTTGCCTTTGCTCATTTCTCCAACGCGTCTTCTATTGTCTCTATGATCTAAAAAATAACCTGTTTTATGACCTTTAATAACATTTGCAGAAAATTTCACATCATGCTCTACAAACTCAACAACTTCATTGTCTAGTGTACCATATATCACTTCACCATCTTTTAATGAATGATTTGTACTATTCTGTAAGCTTCTACTTAAACGCATAACCACAGTTTCAGCTTTTGAAATTTGTTGTAAACTTTTTAAAATAGGTTCTAAATATGGTAACCAAATTTCGGAATATAGTTTTACAACTAAAACGGTGTCATATACATCGGCAATTAACCCAGGAAAACCATCATTTTCGCCAAATAATAGACGATAACTATTGGTGTTGGTTTGCAATAATTCTAAACGTTTTTCAAAAGCCAATTCTATTTTATGCTGAAAAAAAGCAGCATCAATTTTAACTTTAGTTTCAGCATTATGAATGATTTTAATACGAATAGGTGAATTAGCATCGTATAAGCCAAAACCAACAACTTTGTTTTTATTTTTACTAAATATAATAGCTAAGTCACCTGTTTTGGCATCATCATTTATCTTAACAATACTGTTAGAAAACACCCAAGGATGACCTTTAACAACAAATTGTTCGCCTTTAGCGTTTAATTTAACGGCTAAATTTTTAGTATCCTTTTTTACGAATGTCATATTAAATGTCATAACTATTTTAAGCTAATTGAAGGTAAAGTTTTAAAAAAGGCAAAATAAGCCTAAAAAAACTAAAGATTCATTATTCCACAAGTAAAAACGAGCTTGTTTTTACTTATTTATATATTTATAATTTGAATACCTATCTTTGTCACAAACAAACCAAATCTATTCTTAGAAACTGTTTCCAAACCCTATTACAAGTTAATGAAAAACATACTAATATATGGTGCTTCTGGTCATGCAAAAATGATCATAGATATTATTCACAAGAAAAACAACTATACCATTAAAGGTTTTATTGACAGTTTTAAGCCCAAAAATGAAATGATTAGTGGTTATAAAATTCTTGGTAATTTAGAGCAGCTTTCTAGCATAATAGAAGCGTTAAATATTGAAGGTATTGTTATTGCTGTTGGAGACAATTTCACAAGACAATCTGCATATTATAAAATAAGAGAGATTGCGCCACAATTACAATTTGTTTCAATAATTCATCCTAATGCAGTGATTGCAAATGACGTTATTATTGAAGAAGGTACAGTAATAATGGCAAATGCTGTAATTAATGCAAATGCCAAAGTAGGCAAACTAACCATTTTAAATACAGCCTCATCATTAGGTCACGATTCTAAAATGGCAGATTTCTCTAGTTTAGCATCTGGTGTTACTATTGCTGGTAATGTACAAATAGGATTTTGTTCTGCTATTTGTCTTGGTGCATTGGTAATACAGCAAATAACTATAGGAGATAATACGGTTGTAGGAGCTGGTTCTTTAGTTTTAAAATCTATAGGTAATTTAAAACAAGCCTTTGGAAGTCCTATAAATACAGTAAAAGGCAGAGCTGTTGATTCTAAATATTTAGGTTAAAATTCACATGATTTTAAATTATACACGTCATAATTTATTTTGGTTATTAGACCGTATAAAAGGAAATACTATAAAAAAACTGTTAAATGAGATAACGTTTTGTATTGAGAATCCTAACTCTATTAAAGCAAAACAAGTTAAAGATGCACATTTAAAACGCTTGATTGCCCATTCTGTAAAAACAACACCATATTATAAACCGTTTGGAGATGCAACAGACATTTCTGATTTCCCTGTAATTAGGAAAACAACAATTCAAGATAATTTTAAAGCGTTTCAATCAAAAAAATTTAAAGATAAAACTAATTTTAAGGTTTCTACAAGCGGCTCAACAGGAGTTCCCTTTTTCTTATTTCAAAATAAAAATAAACGCCACAGAAACCATGCGGACGCCATTTATTTTTACAACCAGTCCGATTTTAAAATTGGAAATAAATTATACGAACTCGAAGTTTGGCGAAATCACAATAAAAAAGACGCACTTAAATCTTGGTTACAAAATATTGTTCAGTTTGATGTTTCTAGACTTACAGAAGATAGAATTAAAACATTTTTAGAACTATTAAAATTAGATAAACAATCTAAAAAAACACTATTAGGCTTTGCCTCTGCTTATGAAATGATTGCGCAATATTTAGAGAAAAACAATCTCGTATTGAAAGATTTAGGCCTTACTTCTGCTATAGCAAACTCAGAATATTTAAATTCTTACACCAAAACAACCTTAGGTAAACATCTTAATACGACTGTACTTTCAAGATATTCAAGTGAAGAAATAGGTATTATAGCACAACAAACTATAGATTCTCCAAATTGCTTTGTAATTAATGAAGCTAGTTACCATATTGAATTATTGCAATTAGACAATGATTTGCCTGCAGAACGTGGAGACTTTGGTCGGATTATAGTTACCGATTTATTTAATTATGCCATGCCAATAATTAGATACGATACTGGAGATATTGCAAAATTAGGTGAGCATAAAAACGGCATAAAAGTATTTACTCAAATTGAAGGTCGGAAAATGGATCTTATATACGACTCTAAAGGTAACATGATGTCATCTTTTGTGGTGTATACTAAATTTTATAAGTATTACCACTTATTGAAACAGTATCAATTCATTCAACAAGGAGAAAAAACATATGATATCAAGTTAAATCTTCAAGGAGACACTTTTCCATTTGAAGATGACTTAATCGCTGATATTAAATCTGATTTCGGAGAAGATGCTGTAATACATATTATTTATGTAGATGAAATTCCTGCTTTAGCCTCAGGAAAACGCCGTAAGGTAATTAACAATTATAAGAAGAGTTAGTCTTATTTTAAACCTAAACTCAGGATCTCATCTGTAAATTCGCCAAATAAAGGACCATTTGTAATTTGATGTAAATCTACATCTTGATAATAGGTATTGTATTCAATAAAAACAGGGAATTCATTATCGTTAATACCAATATCCCAAGATATAAATTTAAAATATGGCACTTTAGGGTGCATTGTTTTTACCATATCTAAAACTTTTGAATAATTAGGTATTTGAAAACCTTTAAAAGAGACATGAGTATGGGTTTCTGTATAAACATTGCCATTTTTAGAATAGCCTTTATGTTTTAAATTTCCCTTAGGATCAATTCCACAGACAATACCACCTCCAGAAAAATTATCTGTATGATGTCCTGGTTGCCCTATCCGTATTACGGAAGATAAAATATGTACACCATCTGGCTTAAGATAACTCATTAACCTCAGCGTATTAAGAGATGACGGATTAAGCTCTTTCATTGCAGAACTTTGCTCTACAAGCTCTTGAACAATAAAGTCTTTTTTATATAATCTAAACAACTCTATGGTTTCAAGATTCTTATATGTCGTCCTATTATTTTTAATACGAAACGATTCAACCATAATTCCATTACCAGAATCAATAGTTGGTTTAATAACAAAGGGTTTATTATGGTTATTACAAACTTTAACCGCAATAGCCTCACTTACAATCTTATTATCTACATAGTAAAAGCCATTTATATTCTGTACAACTTTTACAGGCTGATTAACCTCTTTAAATAAAGCATAAGACAAATTTTTATCTAATAGCGCTGGCCATTGTCGCATTTCGTTAAACTTTGGAGAGATAATGGCACTAAATATATCTTCGGGAATATAATTAGGGTAAAATTCGCCACTTATACTCTTATAATAACTGTGCCAATAGGTGTTTTGTAAGTTATAGCCTTTAGATTTAAAATAAGCCTTTGCCTGCTGAACTTCTTCTGGTTTTAATTGTGCTGTATTGTTTTTTCTATTCGTCTCTTTTATAGCTTTTCTGGTGTTCATTTTTAAATTAAACTCCATAAAACGTTTTTTGAAATTCAAAACATGTGTAATCAATAATCGTTTTAACGAGTTATATACATTCATTTTAGGTGCTTTTAATTTAAAATCCAGATGAGTATCTCATATCAAACATAGAAATAATTTGAAAGAGTTTTGAATTATGATTCATTTTTAATTTAAATATATGATAAAAGAAAAACGCAACCCATCCTATTTAATATAAGAGGTTGCGTTCTTCTATGCTACAATATTAAGGTTTCTTATTAATTAAGATCCAATCTCAAGCCTATTGAAAGGGTATTTATATCTTGAGGGTTATTTTTAAACATAGGACTTACACTATATTTAGCATAAAGACTTAAATCTCTATAACCAACGTATGCACTTGGACCAAAACTAATATTATTCATATTAAACCTATCTTGTTGATTTAAGGTTGTTCGTAAACCATTTTCATCATCAAATTTCATAAACTGCTGTGTATAGATTCTTACTCCTAAATAACCACCTAAACCCATTCTAAAACCACGTTGCGAGCGTAAATAAGACTGCTCTGTTTTACCATGATATTGTGGTTTTGAAAAGTCTAATTCTAAATGTACAGGCAAACTTACATACATATTTGTAAATCGTGATTTATCAATTTTAAAACCAGCATCTTGTAAAGTTGTTTCGTCATTATTAATAACTAATATAGCGTTATCATGTTCTGGTTTTATTTCATCCGAATATATAGATAATCCAAATTTAAGATTCCATAGATTAGTAGTTTCTTTTAGTCTATATTTAAAAGTAAAACCAACTTCTCCAAAACCTAACGGGTTCACTTTAAATCCGTCTCCATAATACCCTCCATCGTCATTCAAAGCGGTATGCATTCCAAATGCAATTACAAATTGTGTTGTAAATCGTTTTTCAATTTTAATTCCACTTATTGAATCTTGATAATAATTTTCTTTAGAAAGTGAGGTAAAAATCGGAATGTCTTCCTTCTCTACTTCTTGTTGACCACTAACCTTATCTTTAATTAAAGCCTGTAATTTTTGTTCTTCAATAAAAACAGCTTTATTTATACGTTTAGCATGGTAACTTGCTAGTCTCTTTTTTTCGACCTCAGCAGCTTCTGAAGTCATCTCGTTTTTTTCAACCTTTTTATCTAGCTTCTTGAGTTCTTTTTTTAAAGTGCTCTTTTCTGCGGTTGTAATAGAATCAATTCTAGAAGCGATAATTGCTGCTTTTTCTTCAAAATTTTTAGATTGTGCCATTACATATGACGTACAACACAACATGGCAAATATTAAAATTGTATGCTTCATAATAAGATCGTTTTTTTAGTGATTAATGTTATGCTCGTAATTTCTATTAGCAACGGCTTCCTTTATTCTTTTAAATTCTTTGCCTGCTCTTTTGAAAATACTTTTGTTTTTTTCGTCAAATAATTCCTTTTCCATTTCAAGTAAAAGCTGATGAGAATCCAAATAAGAATCTGACAACTGTGTTGTATTCTGAATCAAATCTATACCACTATTGTCTTCTGTTGACTCTAAAAGTTGCTCTGCTGTTATGTATTGAAATTGTTTAGGCGACTTTACAACTGCTAAATCTTCGGTTTCTTTTGGTTTTACAAGGTCTTTTTCTATAATAATTGTAGAATTTTCTGTTGGTAATTTAACGTCCTCATCCGTTTGAATGTCTTGTTTTACAATCTTATTTTTAGCCCCTATTCCTTTTGGACTTGAAACGACTTTAGACTGCTTTTTTATGTTAAGTTCTTCATTAGAATCTTGTGACTCTTCTAATACGATAGCTTTAGTCTCACCTACAGAATCTGGTAATTTTTGTTGCTGAATTTCTTCTGGTAATTCTTTTTCAAAACCGATTTCAATAGGTTGTTCTACGACTCCTTGGTTAAATAGTAATTTACCTCCAACAAAGAACAATCCTAAAACTAAAGACGCAGCTACAGCATAATTTAGCCAAAGTTTTTTCTTCTTTTTAGGCTTAGTGTTTAAAGCCATAATTAAGCGTTCTCTAGCTTCTGAAGATGGCTCTATGCTTCTGTCTTTAAAGTTATCTTGAATTAACTTTTCTATATTATTGGGTTCCATTGTCTTTAGTATTTAAATTAGCAAGACTACTTTTTAAAAGCTTTTTAGCATGTGCTAACTGCGATTTTGAAGTTCCTATACTTACATTTAATAGTTCTGATATCTCTCTATGCTTATAACCTTCAATGACATAAAGATTAAAAATGGTTTTACAACCAATGGGTAACTGATCTACGGCATTTTGTATAATTTCAGAAGTTGAATTATCAGTTATTGAAGCTGGTTGTGAAAAATAGTAATCCCCAATTTCAACCACATTAAATTTATTCTTCTGAATACGCAAATACGAAATACATTCGCGAACCATAATCCGTCTTAACCAACCTTCAAAACTACCATAAGGTTCGTATTTATTAATATTTTGAAACGCTTTATGAAATGATGTAATCATTACATCCTCTGCAAATTGTAAATCTTTTATGTATTGTCTACAAACGCCAAGCATCTTACCCGAAAAGGTATCATAAAGTGCCAGTTGAGCTTTTTGGTTGGATTTTTGTGCTAATCCAACCAGCTCACTCACGTTTTGATTTATAGATACTAATTTTGACATTGTATATGCTGGTCTAATTTTTAATTTGGCAAACGGATTTAATTATAAAGTAATGTTTTAATTATGTTCAATTTTAAATTCTATATTCAAATATTAAACCGGCATTTAATATACCTCCTGGCGAAAAACTACTGAAAGTAGAAACAATTCTTAAACCATAATTTAATTTGCTTTTTAAATTGAACGTGGTTTGAATACCTAAATCTATACCCAGCCCATTGTTATCGTCCTCAAGAATTTTTTTATCAAAATTAATATACGAAAATCCAAATATAGATTCGAGTTTAGTGCTTTCTGATTTTGCAAAATCATAAGTAACTTGAATGGCGTATTTATCTAATTTATAATTTGTATCCAATGCTTTACTTCTCATAGTTGCATTTGATATTAATAAGCCAATACCTATGTCATTGCTAATAGCATATCCTAAATATGCTTCTAAGTTTTCTCCAGAATCTTTAGCAACCAATTGCTCACTTAATGTAAATCCGAAAGTAAATTTTGATGTATCTGCATTCTCATCCTGAGCAGTAACTAAATTAACACTGAAAATTAAGACTAAAATAATAATGTAGTTTACTTTTTTCATAATACTTGTTTTTAAATGATTATTAATTTTGTTTAAAGCGCACTTATGTTTTCGCTTCTATTAATAAAAACGCTTTTAAAACAAAAAAGGTTGGATGAGAAATAAAAAAAGTTAAAAATAAATGCAAATAAAAAAACGCAATCAAATTAATGACCGCGTTTTCTCTGTATAAATTTCTAATTATTAATTTACAATTACTTTTTTGCGTATTAGCCCTCTATTGGTTTCCATAGATAACAGATAAACTCCAAAAGAAAGCTTTTCTGTAGCTAAATAAGCGATATCTCCTTTAACATCTATTAGTAATTTTCCATGAACATTATACAACTTAGCGGACTTTATATGGACTCCATTATTAACCTTTAAATGAAGCCCTCCTTTTGTAGGATGAGGATAAATTGTTACCAACGATTCTAATGAATACGTATTAACACTTAAATTATTTACAACTTCCGTAGAAACCGTGTTTGTTATTATAGGTAGGTTATAATCAAAATATATACGAGCATTACCACTCATTACATCTCCCAATTGAACAGTTGCTTTAGGTTTAATTTTGTACGCAATAAAACCTGTACTTCCTACTTCATCAACAGATTCGTATGGTAAATTTATAGCATCAAATACAAACTCTATCATATTTCCGTTTGTGATATTTACATTGTAATCATGACTTGCACTTGTCACTTTAAAAGTACTCCAATCTAAATCTGTATCTAAATCATCTTCAATTCTAACAAAAGTAGCATTAGCCGTTCCTGTATTTTGAAACCTAATTATGTAATCTAAATAATTAGCAGTGTCATCTTCGGTAATAAATGCACCTTGAAGTATACGTTTGTCATTAGGATCGTAAGCATTAACGACAGTTTGTTCTAGTTGGTATGTATTATCATTTGGAGTATAATCATTTGTATTTGGTATAACCGACGCTGTAAAACTTAAAACATCACCTCCATTTACTGTTGGTGGTGTAAAGGTTTGCATTACAATATCGATTTCTTGAGTTTGAAAAGGATTGAGATCAGAAATAGCAAAGCTTAGACTATTAGTAGAAGTCACAATTTCTGCGAGTGTTGCCGAAATAAAAGACTGTTTTGAAGCATCAAAAGTTACATGCGCTGTAATATTATGAATAGTTTCTGTACCTATGTTTTCAATTATTAGCTTATAGTTGGCTTCAAACCCTGGTCTTGCATCACTAATAGGTAGAATTTTTATATTCAAATCTTCTACCGTTTGATTGGCTGTTAAGCAAAAGTCTACAATATGAGTAGGATTAGTATTATTTAATGTCACTGATGTTGTCACAGGTGATACATCAAAATAAAAAGGTGTGTTTATAAGATTTAAATCGTACGTTCCATCTATTAAACTTAAATCATAACTCCCCTGTAAAGCCATAGTACCATAATCAAAATCACTATTTATTGCACTTACAACAATACCATTAGCAACCATATCACTTACATCACAACCATTATTATCTGCATCAAAAAAAACAGCGCCAGAAATTGAATAATTTTCACAATCACTACTGAGTTCATCATCCACAAAATTCCAACCTGCTTCTTCAATTAAATAAGAGCGCACTGCTACATCGCAATAAAAAACATCTTCTGCTATAATCGTTTTGTTTTGTAATCCCGATTGTGCAAAAGCTAGAATTAATGCATCATAATTTGCAGTATCTAGAGCAGTATAACTTAAGAACGTTTTACCATAACTAGGAGAATTCAAATCTATTACCGACTCAAAATTCCAACTTGAAATATCTTGATTAAATGATGTGGCGTGATGAAATAACCCATTGATTAATTCAACATTTGATATATCCCAATTATCTAAAGGTTGATTAAAAGATGATGCGCCACTAAACATTTCACTTATTGTGTGAACGTTAGACATATCCCAATCATTTAAAGGTTGATTAAATGCCGTTGCATCTTTAAACATACTGTTCATACTTAAAGCTCCTGTGACATCCCAAGCATTAATATCTTGATTAAAAGACGTAGCATTAACAAACATATTCCCAAATTCTTCAACATTTGACACATCCCAATTGTCTAAAGGCTGATTAAAAGAAACTGCATTTCTAAACATCCAATACATATCTGTAACATTAGACACATCCCAGTTATTTAAGGGCTGATTAAAGCTACTGTTATCCTCAGTAAAGCATCCAAACATACCAACCATATTGGTTACATTTGAGACATCCCAATCATTAATATTTTGGTTAAATGAAGACGCTCTACTAAACATACCACTCATATTTGTTACGTTAGAGACATCCCATTCATTAAGACTTTGATTAAACAGTGTTGCTTCTTCAAATAAAGCGTACATACTAGTAACATTAGAAACATCCCAATCATTTATGGGAGAATTAAACGAACTTGCACCACTAAACATTTCGTCCATATTAGTCACTAAACTTAAATCTGGTGTATCTGTTGCGTTTACAACTAAATTCCTCAAACCTTTAAAAGCTCTTTCCATAGATATCCATTGCGCAGTTCCCCATTGTTCTATAGATTTTACTTTTAAATGCATATTATAACCTTGATTATCATACACTACTCTATTGAAATCTCCACTCACTACTATTGTATAAACTCCTGGTGCGTCATATACATGATGAATACCGGAATTGATATCATCTTCTGTTAAAAAATTACCATCACCCAAATCAATAGTAAATTGTCCACCATAAAATGGATAGGTTACATACAGCCCATTATCGTTATCTACTTCATAGGTAATTATAAAATCTTCTGGGTTCTGAGAATAGCTATTAAAACATATAAGAATTGAAGTCCAAAAAAGGTATAGTTTTTTCATGTCGATTGGTGAGTTAGACTTTAAATATATATTAATTCAACTTTCTAAAACACAAAAAACGCAACCAAATTAATGATTGCGTTTTTTCTATATAATTTTAGTCTTCCACTACTCCGAGCTTTGTGCTCTTCGTGAAATACTAATCTTCGTTGTCATAAGCGATTCATACAACTTTCGCAAAGAGCGAAAGTTGGTTATCTGCTTACTTTACTTCTTCAAAATCTACATCTTCTACATCGCTAGACTCATCCGCTGGTTGCTCTGCTCCTGCTTCAGGACCTGCTGCACCACCTTGAGCTTCTGCTTGTGCTTTGTACATTTCTTCACTTGCTACTTTCCATGCTTCATTGATTTTCTCTAAAGCTGGTTCTATAACTGCGATATCTTTTGTTTCGTATGCTTTTTTCAATTCTTCAAGAGCATCTTCAATTGGCTTTTTCTTATCGTCAGATAATTTATCACCAAATTCTTTAAGTTGACTTTCAGTTTGGAAAATCATAGAATCTGCCTCGTTTAATTTCTTAGCATTTTCTGCTGCTTTAGCATCAGCTTCTGCATTCGCTTCTGCATCTGCTTTCATCTTTTGGATTTCTTCTTCTGTTAATCCTGATGATGCTTCAATACGGATATCTTGCGTTTTATTTGTTGCTTTATCAGTAGCAGATACTTTAATGATACCATTAGCATCAATATCAAACGTTACTTCAATCTGAGGTGTTCCTCGTCTTGCTGGTGGAATACCATCTAAGTGGAAACGACCAATTGTTTTGTTATCTGCTGCCATAGGACGTTCACCTTGTAATACGTGAATCTCTACCGATGGCTGGTTATCTGCTGCTGTTGAGAATACTTGCGATTTCTTTGTTGGAATCGTAGTGTTAGACTCAATTAACTTAGTCATTACATTACCCATAGTTTCGATACCAAGAGATAATGGTGTTACATCTAATAAAAGAACATCTTTTACATCACCTGTTAATACACCACCTTGAATACCTGCTCCTAAAGACACAACCTCATCAGGGTTTACACCTTTACTTGGCGCTTTTCCAAAGAAAGATTCTACAGCTGCTTGTACAGCAGGAATACGTGTAGAACCACCTACTAAAATTACTTGGTCAATATCAGATTTTGTTAAACCTGCAGCTTTTAATGCTGTTTGACATGGCTCTATCGTTCTTTTAATTAAGTCGTCAATTAACTGCTCAAATTTAGAACGTGTTAATGTACGTACCAAGTGTTTAGGACCACTAGCTGTAGCTGTTACGTATGGTAAGTTAATTTCTGTTTGAGAAGAAGACGATAATTCAATCTTCGCTTTTTCAGCAGCTTCTTTTAAACGTTGTAAAGCCATTGGGTCTTTACGTAAATCCATATCCTCGTCAGCAATAAATTCTTCAGCTAACCAATCAATGATTCTTTCATCAACATCATCACCACCTAAGTGTGTATCACCATCTGTAGATAATACTTCAAATACACCATCACCTAACTCTAAGATAGACACATCATGCGTACCACCACCAAAATCGAATACTACGATTTTCTGATCAGTACCTTTTTTGTCCATACCATAAGCTAATGCTGCAGCAGTTGGTTCGTTAATAATTCTTCTCACCTTTAAACCTGCAATCTCACCTGCTTCTTTTGTAGCCTGACGTTGTGCATCGTTAAAGTATGCTGGTACAGTAATTACTGCTTCTGTCACATCTTGACCTAAATAGTCCTCAGCTGTTTTCTTCATTTTTTGAAGAATCATTGCCGATAATTCTTGAGGTGTATACAAACGACCATCGATATCTACTCTTGGAGTATCGTTGTCGCCTTTTACCACTTTATATGGTACACGCTCTGCTTCTTTTTTAGACTCAGAATACTTGTTACCCATAAAACGCTTAATAGAATAAATCGTTTTTGTAGGGTTAGTCACTGCTTGTCTCTTTGCTGGATCACCAACTTTAATTTCACCTCCTTCAACGAAAGCGATAACCGAAGGTGTTGTTCTTTTACCTTCAGCGTTTGGGATTACAACTGGCTCATTACCTTCCATTACAGAAACACAAGAGTTAGTTGTACCTAAATCAATTCCAATAATCTTACTCATAATTATATTTGTTATTTGTTTTCCGCTTTCACGGAAAGTGTCGTGTTATTATTTTTTTAACTCGATAACTAATAGTCAATGATTATGCCACGGCAAAAAATATGACATGATGTCACTTTAATTAATTGTTATGAGATAATCACAGCCCGCAACATTAAGCACACTTCTACTTAACATTCTTAAAGTTTTCTTCATCCATATATAATATAGAGTATATAATTAAGAAATGTTTGGTTGATAATTTCACGCCAACTAAAACAACCAAAATATTATGAAACACATTTTACGATTATTATTACTCTTTTTTTCGTGCGCTTCTAGTGCTCAGCTCAATAGTGGAGATATGGCATTTACTGCTTTTCATGCCAATGACGATGACGATTTTGCTATGGTGACATTTGTTGACATACCTGCAAATAGCATTATCTATTTTTCTGACAAAGAATGGACAGGCACTGCATTCAATTCGGGAGAAGCTAATTACGAATGGCAAACTGGAACAGATATTATTACTGCGGGATCAATTATTACATTTTACGACATCGGTGCCACACCAAACGTATCACATGGAACTATTGTTGGTTCGCCTGGCGGAATTTCGGCATCATCAGAAGCTATATTTGTATATCAAGGTACAGATATAGACACTCCTACTACATTTATTACTGCTGTTGCAAATTCATCTTCGGCATACGATGATGGCACAGGAACAGGTTTAACAGGTACCGGACTTACAGAAGGCTCTACTGCTATAACTTATTCTAACGGAACTTCATTGGCTGTTTATAATGGACCAAGAACGGGTTATACGGCTAATGGATATAATGTTACCTTAAACAATATGAATAACTATGATTTTGAAAACAATGCTAGTTTACCATTTAACACGACTCCTTTTGTAATTGCAACGACAGATACTAATCCTCCAAGCGTTGCTAACGTTTATGCACTAAACCAAACTACATTAGAAGTGGTTTTTACCGAAGAGATAACACAAACTACTGCAGAAACATTAACAAATTATGTTTTCAATCCTACGTTGACCGTTAATTCTGTCGTATATGACAATACTACTTTAACAGCAACCGTGACACATTCTGGTTTTACAGAAGGTATAGCATATAATGTAAGCGTTAATAATCTCGAAGATCTATTTGCCAACATTCAAACAACAGCTTATGTAAGTCAAGATTTATATTACAATGCATTAACTTCTGGTTTAATTATCACAGAAATAATGTACAATGCTCCTTCTGATAATTCTAATGCTCTTGAGTTTTTAGAAATCTATAATAACAGTACAGCTTCTATAGATTTAGGAGGTATAACAGTTAATGATGAAGGTAATTTTATCTTTACATTTCCAGAAATGTCACTTGCAGAAGGTGATATGGTATTATTAGCAACTGACAAAGCTACAGCAGACGCTTTTTATGGCGTGACGTTCTTAGATATGCCACAAGCTATTTCAAACGCCTTAGGTAATGGAGGAGAATTACTTGAAATTAAAAATTCTAACGGAGATGTCATATCACAAGTTGAATATAGCGACGATGCTCCTTGGCCAACATCAGTAGATGGAGATGGCCCTTCTTTAGAATTATTAAATCCAAATGCTGATTTTAACGAAGGTACTAACTGGACTCCTGCTACAAATTTAGTTGGTCAATCTATAGGCGAAGGTGTGTTTGCCTCACCAGGAAGCTATACACCTATAACTAATGTTATTCCGCAAATAAGTTTTTCTGAAAGCACCTATGTTATTAATGAAGACGAAATAACTGTAAACATTACTGTAGAGTTATCTGCCACACCAAGTGATGCCGTTTCTATAGATGTGCGTTTAGTTACGGAATTATTAACAGCTACAACCGTAGAGGATTTTACGTTTTCTAACCAAACCTTAAATTTCCCTGCAAATTCTACAAATGCAATTACGCTTTCTATTCCTGTAGTGAATGATGCTTTAGCTGAAATGGATGAACTTTTTATTTTAGAACTGTCTAATCCTGTTAATGCTACTCTTGGTGCATACGAAACAACTGGAGTTTACATTTTAGATGATGACAATACTATCCCTACACCAACTGACGCCTTAGATATTGAATACATATCTAGTTATTTAGTAGATGCTGCTGGTTCTGCCGAAATTGTTGCTCACGATCCAATGTCTGAACGTTTATTTGTATTGAATTCAACAGGTCAAAAATTAGAGATCATAGATTTCTCTGACATTAATGCCATTACAACAATTAATACTATCGATTTATCTATGTATGGCGACCCAACCAGTGTTGCTTATATGAATAATATAGTCGCTCTTGGTATTTCAAAAGGCCCATTAGAAGATGGTGTAGTTGTATTTTGTGATGTCAATGGTACTATCTCTTCTACTGTTACTGCAGGAAATCTTCCAGATATGGTAGGATTTACACCAGACGGCACAAAGCTTTTAGTTGCCAATGAAGGTCAACCTAATGATGATTATTCTGTAGATCCTGAAGGTAGTATTTCTGTGATTGATGTTACAGGTGGATTGGGTAATATTTCTCAAACTAACGTTACGCCAATAAACTTTAATAGTTTTGATAGCCAATTAGCATCATTACAAGCAGAAGGTGTTAGAGTAGTTGGTCCCAATGCCACAGTTTCTCAAGACTTGGAACCAGAATACATTACGTTTTCTAGTGACTCTCAAACTGCTTATGTGACACTTCAAGAAAACAATGCTATTGGAGTTATTGATTTAACCACAAACACTATCACAGACATCTTACCTTTAGGTTTAAAAGACCATGCTTTAGCAGGAAACACAATTGATACGTCAGATAAAACAGATTTCGTATTCTTATCTAATTGGCCTATAAAAGGTATGTATATGCCAGATGCTATGGCTTCTTACAACGTTAATGGCATTACTTATTTAGTAACAGCTAACGAAGGTGATGCTAGAGAATATGATACATTTGAGGAAGAAGAACGTATTAGTGATCTCAACTTAGACCCAACTGTGTTTCCTAATGCCGAATTCTTACAATTAGAAAGCAACTTAGGCCGCTTAACGGTTACCAATGCTAATGGTGATTTAGACAATGATGGTGATTTCGATGAAATTCACGTATTTGGTTCACGTTCATTTAGTATTTGGAATACAGCGACAGGTGCTTTAGTATTTGATAGTGGTGACGATTTTGAACGCATTACTGCAAATGACCCAACTTATGGCGATTTGTTTAATGTTAGTAATAGTAACAACAACTTTAAAAACAGAAGTGATAATAAAGGGCCTGAGCCAGAAGGTGTAACAGTGGCTGAAATTAATGATGAATTTTATGCCTTTATAACTTTAGAGCGTGTTGGTGGTTTTATGACCTACAATATTACCGACCCAAATAATGCTGTTTTTGAAAAATACATTAACAATAGAGATTTAGGTGACGATGAAGGTGGAGATTTAGGTCCTGAAGGCATTATTTATGTAAAGCCAGAAGACAGCCCTAACAACAAAGGTTTAGTAATTATGGCTAACGAAGTAAGTTCTACGTTGAGTTTCTATGCGCTTAACAATAACTCTTTAAGTATTGAAGAACCTACATTAGCGTCAAATACTTTAAAAATGTACCCTAACCCATCCAAATCAAACCAAACGGTATATTTTAATAAATCAGTTTCTGTTGCTTTATTTGATGTTCAAGGTCGTAAAATCTTATCAAAGGAGCATACAATGAGTTTTGAACTCCCAAGTTTAACTGCTGGCACTTATATATTAAAAACAAAAAGTGGTGAAAGCATAAAACTTTTAATTAAATAATTCTGCTAATTTTTTTCATTTGAAAGTCGTCTAAAAAGTAATTTTTAGATGACTTTCTTTTTAAGAATACATTACTAAAATCAACTTTAACATGGAAATCCCTATACTTTTATAAAAAAGGCATGTTGTTTGATACAAAATAACAATACATTAGTAATTAATTAAAATTTATATCCTCATGAAAAAAATAGCCTATTTATTATTTACACTTACATTTTTAATAACTGCTTGCGAAGGCGAGCAAGGCCCTCCAGGTTTTGACGGACAAGATGGAGCTATCTTTGAAGGCCAATCCTTTGAAAGAACTATAGATTTTACATCTACCAACAATTATCAAGAAACAATAGAAATCCCTCTTGATCTTTATTTAGATGATTCCGACATGGTATTAGTTTACCATCTTAAAGGTCAGGTAGATGGTTTTGATGTATGGAAATCGCTTCCAGAAACTGTTTATGTAAACTCTGAAGAGGAATTTCAGTATAACTACGAACACAACTTTGATTTCGTTACTATTTTTATTGAATCTCATCCCACATTTGATTTTAATTTATTATTGGACGACGAAAGAATTAATCAAACCTTTAGAATTGTTATACTACCTATAGAATTTGTAAACAGTTCAGATATAGATATTAATGATTACGAATCTGTTATGGAGTTTGTAGAATAAGCACTAACTATTTAAAATTTATAAAAAGTCTAAACTTATGTTTGGGCTTTTTTTTATGTCTTCATTTTTGTGAATATTTGCTAAGTATGAAACAACAAGATGTATATTTGTATTTAACAAAAATGATTTCATAAATGGAGTGTATTTCTGTATTTGATATGCTTAAAATTGGCGTAGGACCATCGAGTTCTCACACTTTAGGGCCATGGCGAGCTGCCGAACGTTGGATAAAAGAATTAAAAGCTAAAAAGCGTTTTGATAAAGTTGAAAAAATAACGGTAGATCTTTATGGGTCTTTATCACTAACAGGTAAAGGTCATGCTACAGACTTTGCTGTAATTTTAGGCTTAACTGGAGCAGATCCTGAACGTATGCCTATTGAGGATATAGACACCATTATTTCGGGTGTTAAGACAAATCATGTTTTAAACTTTAATAACGAAAGAGCCATTCCTTTTGACTTTAAAACCAATATCGTTTTTAATCGAAAATCGCTACCATTTCATTCTAACGGTATGGTATTTAGTGCCCTTATCAATGGTAGGAACTACAAATCTACCTACTACTCTATTGGTGGCGGATTTGTGGTACAAGAAGAGCGAAAAGTTTCTAAAGCAAACAAAATCATCTTTTATTGCACATTTCCTTACCCTGTAGCTTACGGAGAAGAACTTCTTAAGTTTTGTGATCAATTACAACTCCCTATTTCTGGTGTTGTATTAGAAAATGAAAAATCGATACGCGATGAAGCCTCTATAGATTTTGAATTAAAACGTATTTGGGATACCATGCTAGAATGCATGTATGTTGGTTGTCATACCGAAGGCAATTTACCAGGTGGCCTCAATGTTAGACGTCGTGCTTATGATATGCATAAAAATATTATTGGAGATAACACCTACGACAATCCACAAGAGTGGCTTGAAACCATTAGAAAAACGGAAGTTAAATTCCGTCAGATTTTAAAATGGGTGAGCTGTTTTGCTTTAGCGGTAAATGAAGTGAATGCATCCTTAGGCCGTGTTGTTACCGCACCTACTAATGGTAGCGCAGGAGTTATTCCGTCTGTATTAATGTATTATTTAGTAATTGAAAATCATGACGCTGATTTTGAACACATCAAAAAATTCCTTTTTGTAGCTAGTGAAATTGGTAGTATTTTCAAGAAAAATGCCACTATTAGTGCTGCAATGGGAGGTTGTCAAGCAGAAATTGGAGTCTCATCTGCCATGGCTGCTGGTGCCTTATGTGAACTATTAGGAGGAACTCCTGAGCAAGTTTTAGTCGCTGCTGAAATCGCTATGGAACATCATTTAGGTTTAACCTGTGATCCAATTGGTGGTTTAGTACAAATTCCTTGTATAGAGCGTAATTCTATGGGAGCTATAAAAGCCATCAATGCCGCTGAATTAGCTCTAGAAACAGATCCTAATAATGTAAAAGTGCCTTTAGACAAAGTGGTTCAGACGATGTGGGAAACCGCAAAAGACATGAGTTCTAAATACAAAGAAACTTCTGAAGGTGGTTTAGCTGTTGGTGTTAACCTGACGGATTGCTAAAACTAAAAAACCATTAGACTTTTTAATCGCTATTTAATTACAGATTTCATAGCATTTATAGTTAAGATTGGCTAGTAATTTAACAATTCTCAGTATTTTTACAATCCATTAAAAAATACACAATGTCAGTAGCAAAAAAAGAATACAAAAGAATTACCGTAAAGAGCCTTGTAGATATGAAATCTAGAGGTGAAAAAATATCGATGTTAACAGCCTATGATTATACCATGGCTAAAATCGTTGATGGTGCAGGTATCGATGTTATTTTGGTTGGCGACTCTGCTAGTAATGTTATGGCTGGTCACGAAACCACCTTGCCAATAACATTAGACCAAATGATATATCATGCGTCTTCTGTGGTTAGAGCTATTGATCGTTGTTTAGTTGTTGTTGATTTACCCTTTGGAACCTACCAAAGCGACCCTAAAGAAGCCTTACGTTCTGCAATTAGAATTATGAAAGAAAGCGGTGGACATGCCGTTAAAATGGAAGGTGGTAAAGAAATTAAAGAATCCGTAAAGCGTATTCTTAATGCAGGAATTCCTGTTATGGGTCATTTAGGCCTAACTCCACAATCTATTTATAAATTTGGAACATATACAGTAAGAGCAAAAGAAGAACAAGAAGCCGATCAATTAAAAGAAGATGCTTTAATGCTAGAAAAAGCAGGTTGTTTTGCTATTGTTTTAGAAAAAATCCCTGCGGCTTTAGCTAAAGAAGTTGCCGACAGTGTTTCTATACCAGTAATTGGTATTGGTGCTGGAGACGGTGTTGACGGACAAGTACTTGTTTTACACGATATGTTAGGGATGACTCACGAGTTTAACCCTCGTTTTTTACGTCGCTATATGAACCTTTATGAAGAAATGACTTCTGCAATTTCACAATATGTAGACGATGTAAAGACTCAAGATTTCCCTAATAATGAGGAACAATATTAATTTAGATTGTTAGATACCTAGACATTATTAGATTGTTAGACAACTAGACATTATTAGATTGTTTAGACAACTAGACATTATTAGATTGTTTAGACAACTAGACATTATTAGATTGTTAGACAACTAGACATTATTAGATTGTTAGACAACTAGACATTATTAGATTGTTAGATAACTGAACCTAGAATATGGCTCATAAATTTAAAGAATTGCTGATTTGGAAAAGAAGTAGGTTATTCTGCTCTGAAATTTATGCTATTACTTCAAAGTTTCCTGATTCAGAAAAATTTGGTCTAACCAATCAATTGAGAAGAGCATCGGTTTCAATTCCTTCAAATATAGCTGAAGGATCTTCTAGAAATTCTAATAAAGATTTTGCTCGGTTTTTACAAATATCAATAGGTTCTGCTTACGAAATAGAAACTCAGCTTCTTATTTCCGCTGATTTAAATTTTATTTTAGATAAAGAACTCCAATCATGCCTTTCTGAATTAGGTGAAATTATCAAAATGATTTCAAAATTCAAATCTACATTAATCTAATATTTTCTATAAATCTAAAGATCTAAAATGTCTAATAAAATCCTATCTAATAAAAACAACCTTCAGGTACTTCATGAAGACAACCACATCATCGTGGTTAATAAACGTGCGGGAGATATTGTTCAAGGAGACAAAACCGGAGACAAACCTTTAAGCGACGTTGTAAAGTCGTATTTAAAGGATAAATACAATAAGGAAGGTAATGTCTATTTAGGAGTTGTTCATCGTTTAGACAGACCTACAACGGGCATTGTGATGTTTGCAAAAACAAGTAAGGCGCTACCTAGGCTAAACAAATTATTTGCCGAAAAAACAGCTAAAAAAACCTATTGGGCTTTAGTAAAAAACCAACCACCAAAAACTAAAGACACGTTAATCCACTGGTTAAAAAAGAATCCTAAAAATAACAAGTCTACATCTTATACTAAAGAAGTTGAAGGCAGTAAAAAAGCTATTCTTCATTACCAACTGAAACAAACTTTAGATAATTTTTATCTCTTGGAAGTTGATTTAGAAACCGGAAGACACCACCAAATTAGAGCGCAATTATCTTCTATAGGTTGCCCAATAAAAGGCGATTTAAAATACGGATTTGACCGCAGTAATAAAGATGCAAGTATTAGCTTACACGCTAGAACCTTACGCTTTATACATCCTGTTAAAAAAGAAGAAGTGATAATTACAGCACCATTGCCCAATGATTCACTTTGGAATGCTTGTAAGGTTTAATTTGCTCTAAAAGGATATACTAAGTTAAGCGATGTGCCTTTGTTTAGTTGAGACACTAATTCATATTTAGCATTCAATAATTCGGCTCGTTTTTCCATATTAATAAGCCCTGAACCTTTTTGTACACCTTCAAGCTCAAAACCATTACCATCATCTTCAACTCTAATATTTAAAAATTCATCTTCGTAATTTAAGACCACGTTAAGGTGTTCTGCCTCAGCGTACTTTAAGGTATTTGAAAAGAACTCTTGCAGAATTCTAAAAAGAATTATTTCATCTTTTTTATTTTCAAAACTAACCTTAGTACCGTTAATAGATAAACTAGAAGCAATAAGTCCTGATTTATTTAGGCGTAAGACTTCATTTTCAACTGTAGCATTAAAACCAAGATTAAAAATAACATCACTATTCAACGATTTAGATAAAGCCCTAACTTCTTCTAATGATGCTTTTAATACACTTGCCGTATTATCTACTTTAACCTTTATGTCATCTGTAACGGTAGATGCAACAGTTTTCATTTGCATCGTTGCCAATACAAGCATTTGTCCAACATTATCATGCAACTCTCGTCCAATATGTTTTAAGGTTTCCTCTTGAATTTCTTGCTGGGTTTTAATGAGCTCTTCATCAAACTTTTGTTGCTGATTAATTTTATCTAAAAGAAGTTGATTTTTTCGTTTTTGAAAAATAATAAAAAACACGATTATAGTCGTTGCAAGAATCGCTAATACAACCACCGAGTAAATCAATATTGTTAAATCTAAAATCTCTTTTTCTACTACTCCTTGCCCCATATAAACCCTATTGTAAAACAACCATACAAATAAATATTTGCCATAATTAACATCCCATTTCTCATACTTACTAAGTTTGGATAAATCTTCTTATAGTAAGGCATATAAAATACCAAAGGAGGCACTATGAGCCACCAAAGCAACAAACCAATACTTATATAAAATAAAGTTGACTTATAGAAAATTAATATTTTATCACTCATCAAAACTTCATAAAAATATAAGGATACGCATATAAAAACAGACAACGTAGTCCATAGAATATTATATTTTAATAGCATCCCAAATAAAATAGACCATCCAAAATAAATATTAATAATAACAACCAGGACGGAAATAGCACACAATAGATTCAATATCTTTTTATGCTTAGGATACATCAATTGTGTTTTATAAAAATAAATATAAAAGAACAATGACCCTACTATATATATGTTGAATAACCAAGAATTGGTTACAAAAGGAGTTGTTTTTAAACCATGTAAAAATTCAATTCTATCTATGAAGCTAGTATAACTCCCCATAGCATCAGTAAAAACAGTAATTACTAAAAAATACACAAAAGGCCTCAGTTTAGAGTCTCTGTTTTTACTTAAAAAGTAGAACCCTGAAAATGCAGCGATTAGCTCTAATAAACTAGTAACTATAGCATGAAGCATAAATCTATTTACTGAGGATAATTAGCACCTGGAGGCGTACCTTGACTTCCTAAATTTAAACCACCAAAACCTGGTAAATCTTTACCACCACCTTGCAACGAAAAGATACTACCATCTGAAACAGTCTTATAACCGGTGGGAACAAAAAACATAGTTGTTAAACCTCTCCCTTCTTTAGAATCTGGATAAGCCCCTAAATACAAACGTAAACCATCTAACGTATACCCCCCTTGTTTAGCTTCATATTTTGTATAAGCCAAATATTCTTCTATTGCCTGCAACTTATACCAAGACGACCTGTTATCTTCTTCTTTAGGATCTTTAAACAAAGAATCATTAATTATATTATACCTTTCATTATAAGCTTCGTCTAGTTTTTTTGCCGTTTCGGAAGTAATGTACCCATAAGGTTTTGGCGGCAACTGTTCTGTTGGCGCACCTACATCATTAGAGTTATAGTAAAAAGACGCGGCAACTACGCCTAGGATAATTCCAAGTATTAGTAGACTGAAATTTTTCATAATATTTTGGTTGAATTTAATTAAATAGCCTTTGTAAATTATTAATTTTATTTTACATATAAAATTTTTATTAAACCTATTCTTACATTAATAATCACGCCTTCTCATTGTCAAGCAATTAGACGCTATTTCTGACTTCATATATTAATGGCCTTTTCTGTTAATTGAAGAATTACAGGACAGCATTCTATAATTTAACAACCCCAACAATAAGTTAGCCTAAAGAAGTAAGTTGAACTATTCTTGATAAAACTAGAGCTATTAAAATTGGCTCTAAATTATTTTTATAGATGAATGCGCTTTAGGATTAAATAATTCCAATAGAGAATTCCCAATCACATACCAACTTCGAGAGCTGTCTTACAAATAAAGTTATGTTTATTCTCATCCTATAGCAACCGCCCCCTTTTTACATAGAAATTCGGAGTTGTTTTTTCAATCTAAAAACAAAGTGAAATTACTCCCTCCTAAATACAAAAAACCGATTAAAAAAACCGTGTAAATAGTTTGAGAATGCAACTTAATTCTTTCAAGCTTCAACAGTTTTACGTCTTCTGAATAAGGCTCTAAACCAACAGCAAATCCATCATCATAACATACCGAAATTTTAACTATTTTTGATTTCAATATCCTAGTGCCATTTTCAACCTTATACAGTTCTCACAATCTTAAAAACCCAGTATTGACATTATCAATAGTAAATACGTAAAAAATTAATATTGAACTATATACCTATTTTACATCAACAATTAGTTTAATAGCATTATCTTAGGTTTTATTTTAAAACATAACACATCCCGAAGCACATGTTCACCAATAACAACTAGCTATTTCACCAAAACAAAAACCTCATTACACCACAAAAACTGAAACTCACAACACATATCACTAATTAAATCCAGACGTTCTTTTTATTAAAATTAAAACTTAAATATTTCAAAAAGTCAACCGCATTTTCAGCACCATCACGCACACAAATTACCAATGCTTCCACCTCTACCTTTACACCTCTTAAAGACTTCTCTTTTTTTAATATTTCACCACACTTAAAACAGAACCAAAACCAACCTCTTTATCACGCAAAATCACCACACGATCCCATCCAGAAATCAGAAACAAATATTACACATCATTCTTTTACAGAATTCAAAGCATAGATTGCAAAACTACCAAGCCAATGCCCTCCCTCATAACTATCACCAACAATACTCGGCAAAGAATAATTAATATGTTTATTCGCCAAATTCTGAAGATGCTGATACTCAGACAAGCCCTTTGCCACATAATTCAAACTCCATGCCCTCGAAAAATTCACACCATCAAGATGCACCAACTTCCCGTCTGTTCTATCAGAAACTTCGCCAACCGACCAGTCAAAACTTTCATCACTAAGCTCTGGCAAAAAACCACCAATCCACACTTTAAAATCCTCAACAGACAACACACGCTTCATCAAAGCAGCCTCCTCTAAACAAGGAGACAAAAAATCAAATCCACTAGGCTCCCATTCTATCGGACAATCCTGATCGTCATTATAAAAATCTTTAGCTCTATTTTCTATCAACACCCTTAACTCATCATGCCCTACAGCAACAGCATAATCATAAGCAAAACTCAACCCAAAAGCCGTATTCGAGTGCTCACCTACCCTTATCGGGTAATTTAATTTAGGCAGAAATTCCAAATATTTACGAACAATCAAATCTGTTAATGGCTGCAAATTCACTTCCAACTCCTCTGCTACCACTGAACCATTCCACGTATGCAACTCTTCAGCCAATTTAAGCAACCAAGCCCAACCATAAGCGCGTTCAAAAGACGCATTATACTGCCCTTCAAAATAAAGCAACTCTTGCGCTATATTCTCCTTAGAGATGTTTTGAAGTAATTTTTGCTGAATTTCATCTTTACGCTCCAAATTCGGAAACTGTTTTAAAAGCGACACCAAACTCCAATGCCCATGAACCGCAGAATGCCAATCGAAACACCCATAAAACGCCGGATGCAATTCTTTTGGTGTTTTTAAATCTGACGCACCTCCAATAGTTTGCCCCAGTTTGTTTGGATATTCTGTATCCATACAATGCAAAGGCAATTGCGACAAACGATTTGCCTGATTCAAATTCAACACTGGCCGCTCCACTAATTCTACTTTTTTCAAAGTAGACACAGGCAACACCTCTTTTTCCTCTACATTACCACAGCTCAACACCAACAACACCAACAACAAAGCGTATATTTTTCCCATATAATGATATATTTTCTTAACACATTTAACTCACACCTAAAACAGCAAACCATTCCAAACCAAAACTCTAACCCAACCAACCTTCACGATCTAAACTACGATACTGAATCGCCTCACTGATATGAGCCCCTAAAACAGATTCCGAACCCTCTAAATCCGCTATCGTTCTCGCTACTTTTAAAATTCTATCATAAGCTCTAGCAGAAAGATTTAAACGCTCCATTGCCGACTTCAACAGTTGCAATGAATCTTCATCTAACTTACAATACTCACGTATTTGTTTCGTATTCATCTGCGCATTGTAATGAATATGCTCTAATGCTTTAAAACGCACAGTCTGCCGCTCTCTAGCCTTAATAACCCGCTTCCTGATATCTACAGAAGATTCACCACTCCTCTCATCCGCTAATTTTTCAAAAGGAACAGGCGTAACCTCTATATGAATATCTATTCGATCCAATAACGGCCCTGAAATTTTCCCCATATAACGCTGCATTTCTGCTGGAGATGATGTGATTGGCGAGCCTGGATCATTGAAATAACCGCCCGGACTCGGATTCATACTAGCCACCAACATAAAAGACGACGGATAAGTTACCGTAAATTTTGCTCTAGAAATCGTCACCTCTCTATCTTCTAAAGGCTGACGCATAACCTCTAAAACTTCACGTTTAAATTCAGGTAACTCATCTAAAAACAAAACACCATTATGCGATAAAGAGATTTCACCTGGCTGTGGATAACTCCCACCACCTACAAGTGCAACATTTGATATCGTGTGATGCGGACTTCTAAATGGTCGTTGCGCCATAAGCCCCGTATGTGCTTTCACCCTTCCCACTACCGAATGTATTTTAGTGGTTTCTAAAGCCTCATGCAATGTCATTGGAGGCAAAATACTAGGCAAACGTTTTGCTAACATCGTTTTTCCTGAACCTGGCGGACCAATAAGAATAATATTATGACCTCCCGCTGCTGCAATTTCCATACAGCGCTTAATAGACTCCTGCCCCTTAACATCTGCAAAATCGAATTCTGGAAAATCCAACTTTTTATAAAATTCCTCTCTCGTATTTATAACAGTCTGCTCTAAAGGCTCGCCTTTATCAAAATGATCAATAACTTGCCTAATATTTTCCACACCAAAAACCTCTAAATCATCTACAATAGCAGCTTCTTTTGCATTTTGAACAGGCAATACAAACCCCTTAAAACCTTCCTCTCTAGCTTTTACAGCAATAGGCAAAGCCCCTTTAAAAGGTTGTAAGCTCCCATCTAAGGACAATTCTCCCATAATAAGATAATCCTCTAGGTTTTCAGCTTTAATTTGATCTGACGCAGCCAAAATACCAATAGCCAAGGTCAAATCGTATGCCGAACCTTCTTTTCGTAAATCGGCAGGAGCCATGTTTATTGTAATCTTTTTTCCCGGAATTCTATAGCCGTTATTTTGAAGTGCCGCAGCAATACGATAATTACTTTCCTTAATAGCATTATCCGGAAGCCCGACTAAATGATAACCAACACCTTTATCCACATTGACTTCAACAGTAATAGTCGATGCTTCAACACCAAAAACAGCACTTGCGAAAACTTTTTTAAGCATGAATTGTTATTTTCTTAAAAATAGAAATAAATCTTTTATAAAAAAATAGAAATCAAGGTTTTACCTAAATACCAATCAAATAACAACCGTCACAACTGTATTTACAATGGTTTTTATAATCTTATTCTTTAAATGCCCTAGTCGCAATTTAGAAATTCCCGCCTGATACAATGCATTTAGAATTAATAAATCTTTCTGACTTACTAAAAGCCACTCATAATCCTCAACAGTTAATTCCCCAGCCTGCAATAAGCTTGTCCAACGCTCTAATTTTACTTTTGACAGAGTCAAAAACGCTTCAATATCCGCTTTAGTTTCTTTTTTATAATCACCATAACTCTCACCTAAAACCAAAAGCAATTCATCTTTTAACAACTTTAATAATTCTTCGATATCCATAATTAATTAGCGCTTAAAAAGTTAAGAATATTAGTTTCGTTTGTCTTATTTTTATTTGCCTCATATCTAATAATCAAATCTAAAGACTCACTTATCTGAAGCTTAGCTTCATCTATAAAAACATTAGACAACTGCCCTTTATCTCTCCAACGTTTAAAAAACCCTGCCAAAAGATTTCGATCTTCATTAGCCACAGCTTGCCACATTGCATAACTAACAGCATTGTCTGGTTTATTCTTTTCGTATTCCACAATTTTATCAAGCTCTAACAAAAACACCCTTACATCTTCCTCGTTTTCAACATAAGCTTCAGTAGCATCACCCATAAGACTCAAGCCTTCTACTTTAATAGAAATAGCTTGCTGATACGAATACTGATCAAAAACAGCTGTTTTAAGACCTTTACACGACACAAAAAATAAAACTAACAACGGCAGCAAAAAAGACAACCTGAATAACATTGCTCTTTTTACCTGTAAGTACTGAAACGAAAGACTTGGTTTCATATGTTTTTTATTTAGATTATTACTTTACCACACTTCAAGCGCCCTAGCATCACACAAAAGCACGACCTCTCACAATACTAATTCACCTTACGAGATAACAATTCCCAAAAACCCCTAACAACTAATTAGAACTTAAAAGGATTCTTGAAGTTATGAAAAGATTTGATATTTTAAAACTTAAACTCAAAAACAACCACCCCAAAAGACCTAAAAAACCAGTTGAGATACTATTTCTTAGCTGTCACAAACTCTAAAGCACGACGCTCATTATAATACACGTTCCCCTTACCAATAAACCCAACATGCCCACCATACTTTGGCATTTCTAAAAACAAATTAGGATTATGCTTAGCTTCTTTTACAGGATAACATTCTGCCGACAAAAAGGAATCATTAAGTGCATTAACAACTAACGAAGGCACCTGAATGTTTGGCAAAAACTGCAAGCAACTAGCCCTCGCATAATAATCAAAAGCATCCTTAAAACCATGCGCTCTTGAAGTATAAACGTTGTCAAAATCAATTAAAGTATTTATTGAATTAAAGTCTTCAATCGATATATTATCAGGAAATTGTTCTAGCTTAGGTTTTAATTTATCTTTTAAATGCGCCAAAAACCGAATAGCATAATGCTTGTTTTTTAAACTCATCAATTCACCACAAGAACCTCTTAAATCGCAAGGTGTAGAAATAGCAATAACAGCTTTAATTTCGTTTGGCAAATCACGCCCTTCTCCAACATAGTTTAAAGTCATATTAGCACCAAGACTAATACCTTTTATATAAATTTCATCGTAAATATCTTTAGACAAGACATGCTTTACAACAGCATCTAAATCTTCCGTAGCACCAGAATGATAACTCCTAAACAACAAATTAGGTACACCACTACACCCTCTAAAATTAACTCCAACAGCATCAATACCATTATCATTAAAGTATTTTGCTGCACCGGTTATATACGGTCGTTGCGCATTACCTTCGAGTCCATGCAGCAAGATAATAACCTTATTAGATTTATTTTGCGCATAACTCCAATCTAAATCTAAAAAATCTGAATCTAACAACGTAATACGCTCTCTCGTTTGCTTAACTCCATCAACTTTTCGGGCTAACCCCGAAAACACAGTAGACACAAAGCTTTTTTTAGCCCAAAAAGGCGGTTTATAAGTAGATTCTATTATTGGCATTTGGTTTAACTTTTATAGTTACTTATCAGTATCAGCTTTCAAAAAACAGCTTTCAACAAAAAACACACGTGTTTCAAAATTAATCAAGAACCTCTACCGAAGTAAACTCAAATGTCCCTCCATTAAAAAGTCCTTTATCACTCAATTTTAAAGCTGGAATTACCAGCAATGCCATAAAAGATAAACTCATATATGGTGCATGAAGCGCGCTTCCTAATTGTTTTGCCATTTTATCTAAGTCAGAATACTGCTTTCCAATGATAGTTGCACTTTTATCACTCATAATTCCCGCCACAGGAAGTGCCACCACTTTTTCTTCAAAATTAGATACAGCACAAATACCTCCTTCATTTTCCACCAATAAATTTACCGCTTTACAAATCGCTTCATCAGAAACACCAACAGCAATAATATTATGCGAATCATGACCAACAGAACTCGCAATCGCACCTTCTTTTAGCCCAAAGTTTTTAATAAAAGCAATTGCTGGCGTATCGTTTTGGTAACGATTAACAACCGTCATTTTTAAAACATCTGTTTTAGTATTTGACACCAAATTACCGGCTTCAATAGTCGCATCCTCTACAAGCTCATTGGTTACCAGCTCCCCATCAACACATTCAATTACTCGAATTTTATGCACTTGTGATTCTAATCTAAAATCTGAAACTTCTTTTTTACTGGTATTGAAATTATTGAGGTTTTCAAATTCAACATGTTTTATTTTAGACACTCCATCACCATAAACCAACTCGCCATTAATGTATGTTTGAAGCGTTTTAAAATCTTTTAAATCTTCTACAACAATACAATCCGCATTATCACCAACATTTAGCAAACCAACATCTAAACTATAGTGCCTTACAGGATTTACACAAGCCGACTGAAGCACTTTAAATACATCTACACCTTTTGCAACAGCTCTAGCACATAATTGATTAATATGACCTAAAAGCAAATCATCAGGATGCTTATCATCACTACAAAACATCATATTTCTGTAATGCTCATTTAACAAATCTATAAGCGCATCAAAGTTTTTAGCAGCACTACCTTCTCTGATAATAACCTTCATCCCTTTTTGAAGCTTCTCTAAACCTTCATCATAAGTAAAACACTCATGATCTGTAGAGATGCCAGCCGAAATATACTTTGTTAAGTCATCGCCTCGCAAACCAGGCGCATGACCATCAACAGGTTTATTATAATGTTTGGCCCATTCTATTTTCCTCAGCACTTCAGCATCATCATAGATAACTCCAGGATAATTCATCATTTCAGCCAAATACTTAATATCAGGATTCGCCATTAAAGTTTTAATCGCATCAGAATCAATCACTGCTCCTGCCGACTCAAAACTCGTCGCTGGCACACAAGAAGGTGCTCCGAAATTAAATTTAAAAGGCGTTTTCTTTCCGTTTTCAATCATAAACTCCACACCTTTTACACCAAGCACATTGGCAATTTCATGCGGATCAGAAACTGTAGCAACTGTGCCGTGGTTTACAGCAATCTTCGCAAACTCAGAAGGCACCAACATAGAACTTTCAATATGAATATGCGCATCTATAAAACCAGGTAAAATGAAATGATTTTCTTCACAATCCTTTTTTACAATGGCTTTTATTTTACCATTTTCAATGATTACTTCTCCTTTGTAGATGTTTCGATTACAAATATCTACGATGTTTCCTTTTAATATCAAACTACTAAATTTATTTATGTTACAAAACCACCTAACAAACACATACAACTATCTTATTTCAAAACAACTGCATACAACTTATTAAATAGTAACTTTAATTATATTTTTGGTGTTTTTAGTGACTTTAAAACGGTCATCTGCTCGTTTACCCACCAACCAAACCACCTTATTATCTGAGGCTAAAATCCAAGTATTTTCTTTTTCCACTAACGACACTTTTTCGTCTTTAAGATATTTACTAATTTTCTTTTTACCTGTCATTCCAATAGGCTGAAAAACATCTCCTTCTTTCCATAATCTAAATTCCAATGGAAATCTCAATACATCTTTATCGACAAAAATGGTGCTTTTAGACACATCAAAAAGGCCTTCAACATTCTCAAAAGAAAGCTCTCCTATTGGAGTTTCTATGTCGTTAGCTAGTTCATTAATGAATAGCGCCTCTTTGCTTTGCGCTGAATTCCCCAAATCGGTTAAAATTAAAAAATCACGATGCTTTATTAAACGATGTGAATGAGACCTCACCAATTTACCCGATTGTGCCTCTAATAAGTTTACAATGTCATTCCACTCTGTAAATCCGTAACCCTTAAAAATTTCATATAAATAAGCTTTAGGATTATGGACTTTTTTAAATTCAGAAATTTTATAAGTTATCCCAAATTTATCAATACTTTGAATTGCTCGTTTTGAAAAAGCATCCAAACTTTCCTCAACAATATCAGCTGTATCATTAAGATTCACTAGTGTGTTTTGAAAACTATCTAACAACTGCGGATTAATTTCTTTTAAGATTGGAACAACCTCATGTCGTAATTTATTTCTCAAGTATTTCCTAGAAGCATTACTCGCATCTTCCCGCCAAAGGATATTTTCTTTTTTTGCAAAAGTTTCGATTTGCGCTCTGGAAAAGGACAACAACGGTCTAACAATATTATTTTTAATCATCGGAATTCCGGTTAACCCATTTAACCCAGTTCCCCTTGTAAAATTAATAAGAAACGTTTCCAAATTATCGTCTGCATGATGTGCTGTTAAGATATAATCAAACTGTAATTGCTCTGCTAATTCCTTAAACCAATCGTAGCGTAACTCACGCGCTGCCATTTGTATAGAACGTTTATGCGCTTTAGCATATGCTTCTGTATCAAAATTTTGAATAAAAACTTCAACATCTAACGCTTCAGCCAATTCCAACACAAAAGCTTCATCCTTATGACTTTCTTCTGCTCTTAAGTTAAAATTACAATGTGCCAAAGAAAAATTCAGACCTAATGCGTGGCATAAATGTGTTAACACCACACTATCAATTCCGCCAGAAACAGCAATAAGCAACTTGCTTTCGTTTAAAACCGAAAGATTATTGTTAATATGGATTTTGAAGTCTTTTTGCACATCTCAAAGGTATTGAAATTATTCATTTCCTAAGAGGCACAAAGAATCAAAGTTTTTCAATTTCTTAACTATAAATACGGATGTTAAAATGACATTTATCATATCAACCTGTTTTCTTTTTATTTAACTTTAAAAGAATTTAAAATTATTAGGTCATGAGTGTAACAGAAAAATCAACAACAGAATCTGCACGAACCGCCTTTGACAAAAAGGTCCTTTCGGCATTACCACACCTTCATCCTTATGTAAAACACAGAATTTATATTGCTGAAACCTCAGGTATTTTACCAAAGAACATGTTTTCTTCTAATGGTATTATTGACGAAAGCATTATTATACTTTACGATAAAGGCTTTAATGTAGATGCAGAGCCTATGGCTATAAAACTTGAATTGTTTAAAATTGTAGACAACTATATGAATGTGCTGTTTAAAAATGAAACATTTCATAAAAGCACAATAAGCACAGACGAGCTTCTTAAAAAGGAATTATCTAAACTTAGCGAAGATTATACCGTTGATGCCGATTTTGATTTTATTTTAAATACCGAGCTTAATGATATTTCTTATCATCAAGATCAGAGTGAGCCATTGCAATTGTATGCCAATAAAGAAACATCAATTTTAAAGGCGTTTGACATCAAAGACTTACCTGCTTCAAAATCGCATAAGGCCTTTGGACAACTTTATAGTTGGCTACCTTTTAACGTTTCTAATATAGTAGATTTATATATTATAGGAAAACTAGATTTTGAATCTATTGCTAAGATTAAGAAGATTGAGCAAAAACGTGTTGAAGCTATTTTTGACAAGGTTAAGCGTACATTTAGAAGACATATTGAATAAAAGCACACAGAGCCTCTAAACAATTAGAAATTGAAGCTGAAGCTTAATCTTCAAGTGCTTCACGCATAGCCTTTGCTTTAATCAAACATTCCTCGTACTCTTTGAGCGGATCACTTTTTGCCGTGATGGCTCCACCTACAGAATATGAAATGTATTTTTTAGTTTCGTTGTAAAGGATACTTCTAATAATCACATTAAAATCAAAATCACCATTGGGCGCAAAATAACCAACAGAACCAGAGTACAATCCTCGTTTTGTTTCTTCGAGGTTTTCAATGATTTTCATGGCTGATATTTTAGGAGCACCTGTCATGCTTCCCATTGGAAATGTTGTTTTTATAATATCTACAGGGTAGGTCTCTGGTTGTACTTTAGATTGTATGGTAGAAATCATTTGATGCACTTGCAAAAACGAATATACTTTACACAGCTCCTTTACCTCTACACTTCCTTTACAAGCTGTATGTGATAGGTCATTTCTAACCAAATCTACAATCATTATATTTTCGCTGCGCTCTTTAGGATCTTTAGATAACTCTTCTGCCAGCCTTAAATCTTCTGCTTTATCTTCTGAACGCTTTGCAGTTCCCTTTATAGGTTGCGAGATGACTTTAGTTCCTGTCTTTTTAATATAGCGTTCTGGTGATGCAGACATCATGTACTTATCTTCAAACTTAAAAAAGCTCGCAAAAGGTGGCCGTGATATAGCATTCAATTTTTTGAATGTCTCCAACGGATTTATTTCACTGTTTTCCGCATAAAACTCCTGACAAAAATTAGCCTCATAAATATCTCCTCTATGAATGTGAGTTAGCATTTTAGTGACTTTATCGAAGTAGTCGTCTTTATGTATTCTTAGTTTTATTTTGATAGGATTCTGAGACGTCTCAACTGCGCTCAAAGAGACACAAGAATTAACAGACAATAGATCATCTGCTATCTCATCATCTACCATTTTTAAATACTGAATTTCAACCTGATTGCCTTTAAACAAAAAAAGTTTTTTAGGCTGAAAGAAATACAAATCAGGAAAATCTAAACCATCAAGATTTTCAGACTTTAGACGTTCTGTAGTGTTTTTTAAATCGTAAGCCAAGTAGCCAAAAATCCAATCGTTAACAGACAACTGATAATCTTTTAAACGCTCAAAAGCATCAAAATAATCGGTACGTATGGCCGTAAACGCATCTACTGCCAAAACCGCATCATAACTGCTATATTCATCGTTATGATTGTTAGAATCTAACCACACAACATCATCAAACTGCTGACTCCAAAGCAATAGGTTTTGCTTAAAGGCCTCAATATTTTTTGGTTGATGATTTTGTGTTGTTCTCAATAGAAAAATAATTGCTGCAATTTACTGAAATAATATGATTTTTTTAATTGACTTTTTTGTGTTTGAGGTATGGAAAGAAATTTATTTCATCAGAATTCACCCCCTAAAGTCCCCTCAAGGGGACAATTCTTAAAAACATATTTCATATTTCTTAAAACGCAACAGTGAGACTGTCCCCTTGGGGGACTTAAGGGGTGTTTTCAAAATTAAATTTTAATTCCTTTTAAATACTTTACCTAACATAGGTAATATAAAAACCTTGCAGGATAAATGATTAGAATTGTATATTTCAAAAAAAATTAAAACGCCATGTATAGTTTAAGTAACGACCTCTTACAAATCAATATAAAATCTAAAGGTGCAGAATTATGCAACATCACTTCTGCAGAAAACAATACTGAATTTATCTGGCAAGCAGATCCAAAATTTTGGGGAAGCCATGCGCCAAATTTGTTCCCTATTATTGGCTGTATGAAAGACAACAGCTATATCTACAACAACAAAACATACCACATGCCCAAACATGGTTTTGTAAGGCATAACGATAATTTTGTTGTCAAAAACCAAACCGATACGAGTCTCTCGTTTTTATTAGTATCTAATGACGAACTGTATAAACATTATCCTTTTTTATTTGAATTCGAAATCACTTATACACTTTCGGGTAACACCTTAACAATTAACCATACAATTACAAATTCAGACGCAAAAACACTTTTCTTTTCTTTAGGTGGTCATCCTGCGTTTAATTGTCCGCTTTCTAAAGATGACAATTACACAGATTATTATCTAGAATTTGAACAAGCAGAAAACAGCCAATCGTATATATTAAACACCAATAACGGATTATTAACGACAGAGTCAATACCTGTATTTAAAGAGGGAAACAAAATACATTTACGCCCAGATTTATTTAATAAAGATGCTTTAATCTTCAAAGATTTAAAGTCACGAAGAGTAAATTTAACCCATAAAACCAAAGGAAAAGTATTAACTGTAAGCTTTAAAGACTTTAAACAACTAGGCATTTGGGCAAAACCAAATGCACCTTATGTATGTATTGAACCTTGGCTAGGTATTGCAGACAATGAAGCAACGGACCAAAACATAGAAACCAAAGAAGGCATTTTAAGCCTCAAATCAGGTGCTGTTTTTAACGCTTCTTACAGTATTGAAATAGAACAAAGCCATTTAGTGTAAGTTGAGTAATAAAATAGTAGCTTTGCAGCAAAACTTTGCAACGTGACTTTTAAAGATCTTAATTTAAACACACCTTTATATAACGCCTTAGACGATTTAGGATTTACAACTCCTACTCCAATCCAAGAAGAATCATTTAGTGTGGTAGCTTCTGGTAAAGATGTGGTGGGTATTGCACAAACTGGTACAGGAAAAACACTGGCCTATATGCTTCCTATTCTACGTAATCTTAAGTTCTCAAAACAAGACAACCCAAGAGTCTTAGTATTGGTACCAACTAGAGAATTGGTTGTACAAGTTGTTAGTGAAATTGAAAAATTCTCTAAATACATTAATAATCGTGTGTTAGGTGTTTATGGTGGCACCAACATAAATACACAAAAACAAGCTGTTGCTCAAGGACAAGATATCATTGTAGCCACACCTGGTCGTTTGTATGATTTGGCTGTGAGTAGAGTTTTACAGTTAAAATCCATTCAGAAATTAGTGATTGACGAAGTCGATGTAATGCTAGATTTAGGCTTTAGACATCAGTTAATGAATATTTTTGATATCCTACCACAACGTCGTCAAAACATTATGTTCTCTGCAACGATGACAAAAGATGTAGACGATTTAATTACGGATTTCTTTACGAGTCCTGCAAAAATATCAATTGCTGTTTCTGGTACACCTTTAGAAAACATAAAACAAGAACGCTACGATGTTCCTAATTTTTACACCAAAGTAAATTTATTAGAACATTTACTTCACGATAAAGAAACCTTTTCAAGAGTCTTAATTTTTGTGGCTTATAAGAAAATGGCTGACCGCCTTTTTGATAAACTTGAAGAATTATTTCCAGGTCAATCTTGTGTTATTCACTCTAACAAAACTCAAAACTACAGATTGCGTAGTATTGAGCAATTTAGAGAAGGTGAAAACAGATTATTAGTTGCTACAGATGTAATGGCTAGAGGTTTAGATATTGAAGGAGTATCGCATGTTATTAATTTTGACACCCCAGACTATCCTGAAAATTATATGCACAGAATTGGTAGAACTGGTCGTGCAGAACAACAAGGACACACCATCTTATTGTCTACAGAAAAAGAACAAGAAAGCTTAAAGCGCATTGAGGAATTAATGCAAATGAAAATTGAAACATTATCAATTCCTGAGCGTGTAGCTATTTCAACCGAATTAATAGAAGAAGAACGTCCACAGATTAGAGAACGAAACAATCCAATAAAACGACGCGATGAAGATGCGCCAGGACCTGCTTTTCATGAAAAATCTGAAAAAAACTCTAAAGAAAATTTGGGTGGCTCTTATAAGTTTAAGATTGCAGCAAAATATAAAAAGCCTAAAACACGAGGAGATAAAAATTACAACCGTAGAAATAAGAAATAGTACACACTATCACTTTGTCACTTAGTATAAAGTACTAGTGTAAAATAACACTAATAATTATTCTCGTATATTTATTTGCTGTAAACCAACTTTAGGATACAACCAAAACAATTACCTATCTTAAATATTACCATAAAAAAACCCTAATCAAATTAATGAAAAGGGTTTTAAATATGTCAAGTACATGCAGGATTGTATTTATGGAAACATAAATCTATGACCCTAACCTCACAGTTAATCCTGCATTTGTACTTGATTTTCTATTAAATCCTTAATAGGAACAATAAGTCTTCCTTCAGAATTCTTTAAGATTACAGAGATGCTTTGCACGGCATCTATAGTGTATACTTTTTCGTTAAAAATTATTTTTTGTCCAACTTCAAATGTTTTTCGCGCATAAAACGTATTTAATAATTTACCTACGACATCTCTTGCACCTAAACCTACAGCAATAGCAAAGGCTATTAGGAAAGCTGCAATAATCATGTTTATATTATTGGTAATTATATAGGTGTCAATTCCGGCTTGGTTTAAAGCTGTTATAGAAATAAAAGTAAGCAGTAAAAAGAAAACAACGTTACTAATCATTTTACCACCAGACAAGTCCATTGACTCAAAAAGAGACTTTAATCCGTTCTTTACAAAATTTGCAAACAAAAGCCCTAATATAAATATCACTAATGCAGCAAACAATTGAGGTAAGTAAGCGAGTAAAGCGCTAACTTGATTAGATATAATCTCTAAGCCCATGATATCAGATGCTGTAATTAGCAACACGATATACATTAACCATTTCACAAAACTTGAAACAATCTTTACAGTATCAAAATTGAGTTTTTTACCTTCTAAAATTTCAATTTCATTAAGTTTATCATCTAATTTATTGACTTTCGCTAATTTTAAAACTTTCTTTATTAGCTTAACAATTAATTTAGTTACAATCCATCCAATAATTAAAACAATAAGCGCACCTATAATATTCGGAAATATTTTAGTTATCTCTAACCACATAGTGGTTAAGGACTGCGTTGCAATATCTTTAAATTCTGTCATTTTTTCCATACTAATAATATTACGCTAGGATTTATCTACTATTTTTCTCTATTATTTGTTACACTCTCAATGATATGAGCAATATTATACGAAAACAACTCAGCTATTTCCATAAGAAGCTTGGCAAGAGCAATATCATGCATAACTTTGCTTTTCAGTTCTTGCGGAACTTCCTGTAAAGGCTTATCGATGTTCTTAAATGGATTTTCCATCTTTCGTATAATTTGCGTACTTACGTACTAGTTTTTCCTTTGCTCTTTTTAATCGCATTTTCACTGCACTTTCTCCTATTTCTAAAGCGTCAGCTAATTCTTTTATTGATAAATTATCTTGGTATTTTAATAATAAAATCATTTTTTCTTCTGGTGAAATCAACTCCATCACTTTCTTTAATTGCTCTACTCTCATGTTTTCAAACTCAACAGTAGAACTTACATCTTCACCAATATTCTCAATATCAACAAGTTCTGAACTTACAGACTTCTTTTCAAATTTCTTCGCTGTATTTCTAGTGACATAATTTACACAATGGTTATAAGTAAATGCATATAACCATGTTGAAAATTTAGACTTACCTTTAAAACTCGCTAATTTTACAAAGACTCTTAAAAAAACATCTTGTGTTAAATCCTTAGCCTCATCAACTCCATTAGCAAATCCATAACACTTATTATAGACCATATTCGCATATCTATCGTACAGCACCTCGAACAACATAGTGTCATTAGTTTTTACGATTGCTTCTACGAGCGCTTCATCGGTTAGGTTATGAATAGCGTCTTTAGTCAAGGTACTTTTTTAGTCTATTAATTAGTTGGTTATTGGTATTAAGACACTCCTTTAATTAAGAGGTCACATTTATTCTAAATAAAATTCTTACTTTTTTAAATGATCTTTAATACCATTTAAATGATACTGTAATACTTTTGCTGATATTTGAATTTCCCCTATTAAAAATAGTAAAGACATAATAAGCCCAAATCCAAATGCTCAAACAGCTATGCCCTACGATTTACTTATATTTCATCAACTTTACGCTCTATTTCAGGGTATTGATTTGCCTAAAAGTAAAAGCTTCCTGATACTCAAATATATATTTTTTTACTTCAACTCCTAACTAAAGCAGCATACACTAAAAATCGCTTGGCATAAGCAAGCATTATTAACGAAATTAAAGAATAAAAGTGCTGGTATTCTTAGCCTTAATTCTTCCTTAAATCCATTTTACAAAATTAAAGAATAAAAACATTACAAATAAAAAAAGCGAACTTTATTAAGTTCGCTTTTTACAAAAAATTAGTAATGGAACATTACTCCTTTCCTTCGTCTTTTAAACTCCATCGCAATAGTAAAATACCTAATCTTGCAATAACAAATGAAAACAAACCAAAGGTTGCTGTTAATAGCGACACTTTTAGTCCACCTGCAAAAATTGAGGGATCAGGATCTCCCATAGCCTCAACAGAGTCAAAAGCTGTTATTAAGCCAATAACAGAACCTAAAAATCCTAATACTAAACCTAATAAACTAGAATCTACAGTTAGTTTCAGCATTTTTTCAGATTGTTCTCTATTCTTTTTTAAGGCGATAAAACCTTTTACCAAAAAAAACACAGATAATAAAAGACAGATTAAGATTAAGGACATAAAAAATGGTCCGCCTTCATTAAACCGATCTACAAATGGATTTGATACTATCAAGTGATTTAAAACTAACTGTTCGTTCATGATTGATGATTTTAAATTAAACATAGGCCAAACTTAAATGATATACACACTCAATAATTATAATTGCGACGAATAACCGTTTTAACTTGCGATTAAACCTATTGCTAAATCCATCACTAAATCCGTCATTCGTCTATAAACTCCTTATACACTACAAAAATGCAGTATTATTGTATTAAGATTATTGTATATGCTTAAAAAGGAATTCATATTAAAAAAAATAGGACAAGGACTACTCCATGCGCTTTTTTGGTGTGCTGTACTCCTATTCTACACCTATTTTTTTGGTGTGGGCAGCAATAATTTTAACGACACGCTTGTATTCTCATTGTTTTTAATGCCAATTACTATAGCAACAACATATGTATCTATTTACAAATTAATCCCAGGTTACCTTGTAACAAAGCGCTATTTCCTATTTGTTCTTTACAGTAGTTATACACTGATTATTTCGGCCTATTTGGTGATGGTTTCTATCTTTTTTAGTTTGATTTATATTTCTAATTTCGAATATAATGACATGAATCCACTAACAAGAAACATCCTATTTGTAATGACAGGCATCTATCTTGTTACCTTTATTGTGAGTGCTTTTAAACTTATGAAGTTAAACATAAAAGCATCCCAAAAGACTAAAACCCTCGAAACCAAAATTCTTGAAACACAACTTAAATTAAAAGAACAAGAGCTGAAGTATTTAAAAATGCAGATTCATCCACACTTTTTATTTAACACACTAAATACCATGTACGGTTTTGCTTTAAAGAAAGCAGATGAAACTCCAAAAATGATATTAAAACTGTCTAATTTATTAGATTATCTACTGTATCAAGCCGACAAACCTTTTGTGAATTTAAAGGATGAAATAAATCATATTGAAGACTATATCAGTCTAGAGCAAATGCGTTTTAGCGATACTTTAAATGTAGAATTCTCCAAAAACATAAGTTTAGATAATATTGAGATGGCACCAATGTTATTAATTCCATTTGTTGAAAACAGTTTTAAACACGGAAAAATTAGAAACGGCAGTTTAGACATTTCTATTTATATAAAGGCAAATGCTGAAAACATTACATTCAAAATTAGAAATAGTTATGCTAAAGACTTAAGTATTAAAGAAGGTATTGGTTTAGAAAACATAAAAAAACGGTTAGATTTTTTGTACCCCAACCAGCATCAACTAGAAATTAATAACAGCACCAATGATTTTGAAGTTTTACTATCGTTAAATCTAAAATCTAAATTAACAGATGTCTAAATCCATAACATGCATTATAGTTGACGATGAAGCTATCGCTAGAGAAATTATTGCATCTCATGTGGCACAAATTGAAACTATTAAAGCTATAGCGCAATGCAAAAATGCCATTGAAGCCTTTAATTTTATTAGCAATAACAAAGTAGACTTAATCTTTTTAGACATTAATATGCCTGAGATTTCAGGAATATCATTTGCCAAAGCCATAAACAAAGACATCAAGATTATTTTTACCACAGCCTACAGAGATTATGCTGTAGAAGGCTTTGATTTACAAGCCGTAGATTACCTTTTAAAACCCATTGCTTTTGAACGTTTACTGCAAGCTGTAAATCGTTATTTTGAAGTCGCCTCCACTACTATTGATACGACTTTAACCGCCACAGAATCTAACGACTTTATATTTGTACGCTCAGACCGACGCATGCTAAAAGTAGATTTTAATGCCATTATATATGTTGAAAGCTATAGCGATTATATAAAAATCCATCTTCAAGATGAAACCATAACCACTAGAGAAACCATTACGTCTATTGAAGCAAAATTACCTAAAACGCAATTTTTAAGAATTCATAGGTCTTATATCGTCTGTATTGCCAAAATTCAATCGTTTACTAACGAACATATTACAGTTAATCGAAAAGCGCTTTCCATTAGTCGAAGTTATAAGAAAGAAGTTTTGAAACGTCTAGAAAATTTTTAACTTTAAACCTGAGTTCGATATAAGAGTTAATTTCCAGAACCCTAAAAAAAGGTGAGATTTGAAGTATAAAATTTAAAGTAATATCGAGATATTTCAATAATTTTATACGAATAGATTGCATTTTTTTAGGTTTTCCGCAGGATTTGATGAATTTTCCCCAATTCTTGATATGATTTTTTTAAATTAACAAGTTAGTCCTTCAAAAATATATCTGCGAATTGAATAAAAATTCATTCAAACTGAAACAAATATTATATCAAACTCAGGTTTAAGAAAATAAACACCCAAATCTTAACGTTGTATAGCAAATGCTATGCTTTTGAAAACCTGCTAAATGAGTGATTATCTACACAAAACTATTCCAAATTTAAAACCTTTTAGCTATGAGCGTCATCACGATTCGCATTTTATAAATCAGCGATGGGTTTTGGTGAATGGCATTTCTAAGAAGAAATCAATTTATACGTTTAAAGAAGACAATATTCTTGAAATATCACAAAAAGACAATGTGATTCAAACCTCATGGAATATTAACATCCAAAATATATTTTCTATTGAAACTGAAGATGGCTTAATTACCGTTAAAGCCTATTTTAAGGACGATGATATATTAGTCCTTAACAATCAAAACAAAGACGAATTTGCACTTTACATAAATACTTCCAAATATGATGTTGAGTTAAATTCTATTGAAGACATCAACACCTTTTTAAAAGAAAAATACAAAAAGAAAGTCAGCACCATAATTTACGATCACGAATTTTATTACATCGAACAATCAAAAGAATACGGGCCTTTTACAGTAGAAACATTAGCTGAAAAAGTAAAATCTGGTGAGATTAGTGCGTATTGCTTTGTAAAGGATGTCAATGAATACGATTATAGCAAACGAATGCGAATCGAAGATTTAATTAATGAACTATAAAAATAAAGCGAAAACCTAAATAGATTTTCGCTTTATCCTATTATTTATTTACAAACCGTTAGTTACTCCTGTAATCCAGGAATAGCAACCATTTCGTTAACATCTTTATCGTAATCAACTCCTTCAACATTAAAGCCAAACAAGTTAAAGAAATCCGTTTTATAACCTTCTAAATCACCAATGTTTGGTAACGTTTCAGTTGTAGCTTCTTTCCAAAGTTCTAACACTTTAGCTTGGATATCATCACGCATTTCCCAATCGTCAACACGAATTCGTCCTTGCTCATCCAATTGTAAATCTTCAGCATATAAACGTTCGTTAAATAAACGCTCTATTTGCTCAATACAACCTTCATGAATCCCCTCTTCTTTCATCACTTTATACAATAACGAAATGTACAACGGAATTACAGGAATTGCAGAACTCGCTTGTGTTACTAAAGCTTTGTTTACAGAAACATAACCTTTTCCATTAATAGCCTTTAGTGAATCGGTAATTTCAAAAGCAGTGGCTTCTAAATGATCTTTAGCGCGACCAATAGTCCCTTTTCTATAAACCGCTTCAGTTAATGAAGGGCCAATATAAGAATAGGCAACCGTTTTAAAATCTTCCGATAAAACATCTGCAGATTTTAATAGGTCAATCCACATTTTCCAATCTTCACCACCCATTACAGCAATGGTATTATCAATATCATCACCAGAACATGGTGCTATTGATATTTCTTTTACGACTCCTGTATGAAAATCAACCGTATTATTGGTAAACGTATCGCCAATAGGCTTTAATACCGATTTAAAACGTTCTCCAGTATCTGGATGCGTTCTTACCGGTGAAGCCAAACTGTAAATAACCATATCAATCTTACCTAAGTCGTCTTGAATCAATTTTAAAGTTTGTGCTTTAATTTCATTAGAAAAGGCATCACCATTAATACTCTTAGCGTACAAACCATCTTTATGAGCTTGGGTTTCAAAAGCGGCACTATTGTACCATCCTGGTGAAGCCGGACGCCCTTCTGTTGGTGGTTTTTCAAAAAACACACCAATAGTTGAAGCATTAGAGCCGTAAGCACTTGTTATCCTTGATGCCAAGCCAAATCCTGTTGAAGCCCCTATAACTAAAACGTTTTTAGGACCGTTAGTTGTTGGTCTTGATTTTATATAATCTATCTGATTTAATACGTTTTTTTCACAGCCTGTTGGATGTGATGTTAAACATATAAATCCTCTAGTTTTTGGTTCTATTATCATATTTTATGTTCTATACGTGTAAAGCTCTATCGTCTGTGGCTGCTAAAGCAGCTTCTTTTACAGCTTCTGCAAATGTTGGGTGGGCATGAGACATACGTGAAATATCCTCGGCTGATGCTCTAAATTCCATAGCGGTTACAGCTTCTGCAATTAAATCGGCACAACGGGCACCAATCATATGAACTCCCAAAACCTCATCAGTGGTCTTATCGGCTAAGATTTTTACAAAACCATCAATATCTCCACTTGCTCTAGCACGACCTAAAGCTCTAAATGGAAACTGACCAACTTTATACTCTACCTTGTCTGCTTTTAATTCTTCTTCTGTTTTACCAACAGCAGCTACTTCTGGCCATGTGTAAACCACACCTGGAATTAAGTTATAATCGATATGTGGTTTTTGTCCCGCTATAGTTTCGGCTACAAAAACACCTTCTTCTTCCGCTTTATGCGCTAACATCGCTCCTTTTATAACATCTCCTATAGCGTAGATGTTAGACACATTAGTTTGTAAGTGTTCGTTAACTTCAACCTGTCCTCTATCTGTCATTTTCACACCTGCAGCGTCAAGATTTAAGCCGTCTGTATAAGGACGACGACCTACAGAAACTAAACAGTAATCTCCTTTAAATTCTACAACTTCACCTTTCTTATTTTCTGCTTTAACAATGACCTCATCACCATGACGCTCTACAGACTGTACTTTATGAGACAACATCATTTTACATTTGGCTTTCTTAAAGACCTTATTTAGTTCTTTAGATAAGCCAGCATCCATAGTTGGTAAGATTCTGTCCATAAATTCTATAACAGTAACTTCTGCACCTAAACGACGGTACACTTGTCCAAGCTCTAAACCAATAACTCCACCACCAATAATAATCATGTGTTTAGGAACTTCTTTAAGTTTTAAAGCTTCTGTAGAAGTAATAATACGCTCTTTATCTAAAGTAATAAACGGTAAGTTACTTGGCTTACTTCCTGTGGCGATAATGATTTTTTTAGCTTCAATCTCTTGAGCGTCTTTACCTTCAATTTTAATATGAGTAGCATCTACAAAAGACCCTAAACCTTCAAAAACATCAATATTGTTTTTCTTCATTAAGAAATCAATACCTCCTGTAGTTTGATCGACAACAGCTTGTTTACGACCAATCATTTTTTCTAAATTCACTTTGATCTCACCAGGGATTTCAATACCATGATCTTCAAAATGTTTTGTTGCTTCTTCGTAGTGATGCGAAGAACTTAATAAGGCTTTACTTGGAATACAACCAACATTTAAACAGGTTCCTCCTAGTGTAGAATACTTTTCAATAATAGCTGTTTTCATCCCTAACTGTGCGCAACGAATTGCTGCTACATATCCACCAGGTCCTGAACCTATTATTGCTACATCGTATGATTTCATAAGAATACTTTTTTGTCTGATTAAAAAAACGATTACAAAAGTACAATTTTGATTAATGATTTACGAATTTTAAAACCCTATATTAAGGAAGAAAATTATTTAGTTCTTTTGTCCTAAATCTTCTAAAATCCATTCCAATTCTGGGTCAATAGATTGTAAGCGATCCTTATAACTTGGTAATAGCTCTACATCTGGCTTTACACCATAACCATCTGGTGTTACTTTGTAAGGCGCATCAATAAATGCCAATCCAATTCTTGCACGTACTTTGGTATGAGGCATCTCGTACATTTTATAATATCCAGCCACGGTACCATTATAAGCTCCTCCGGTTTCTTCTCCAACAAAAGTAGCGCGTTTACTACCTTGTAATTGCGTAGATAATATAGACGATGCCGAAAATGAGTTACCGTTAATTAACACATAAACCTTGCCTTTAAAATTTAAAGGTTTTGGCTCTTGTTCTTTAGATGACTTAAACTTATAATATAATTTGTTATCCTCTTTTTTAGTTTTAAAAAGGTCTATGGTAATTAGCACTGGTGACGCTATACCTGCAATGGCTTTAACTAAAGTGGGACTTGAATTAGCCATAAGGCTCTTTAAAAGAGGAAAGCGTGTATTTACTTCACTCGGATTAATCATTCTGAAATTTTCATCAGTAAGATACGAATACAAATAGGTAATTTCCTTTAAGCGTCCGCCAAAATTATTACGCAAATCTATAACCAATGCTTCTGCTTTAAGAGAATCTATTAGCTTAAAACTTTCATCATAAAAGTCCTCGTAATCATATCTAGAGAATCCTCTAATTTTTAACAACGCCACAGCACTGTCTTTTCCTATAAAATTTAGATTTCTAGTGTACTCGTTTCTGTCGGGAATAAAACCATATTTTTCATTGTGTTTTCGCTCTGCCTTGCGCTCCTTCTTTTTAGCCTTTCGCTCTGCTTTTGTAAGTTTTATTTTTTTGACGTCCTTAAGTTTAACGGAATCTTTCGCTAAAGAATCTTGCTTCAAATGCGCTAGATCCTTTTTTAATATCCGCTTGTATTGTTTTACAAACGTAGAATCTGAATTTCTAAAAGTGAGACTAATACTATCAAAACGGCCTTTGTCATTTACATAATAGCTCATAAAACGAGTACCAACGACCCTCTGATGCAAAGTGGTATTATAACCATCTGAGGCTATAAGGCGTTTATATTTTTTAATTAAATCTTGTGGGCTTTCATCTTCTACTTTTAAAACTTCTGCATTAATTAAAACAGAGTCCTTCCCTCTTGCATTGGTAACAAAAAGTTTATTGTCTAAATATTCAAAATCTAAATTAGTGATATCAAACTTTGATCCTCTTAATGCTTTTCGTGCTTTTCTGTCAAACCTTTGACTGGGTGGAGACATTGACAAATGACCTTGACCAACATATTTAGTAACGGCAGACAATTGCTTATAAAATGTACGACTATCCATAGGCTTGTCAATAGCCTTCTTTAAACTATCAAATTTAAAATCTAAAACGGCTTTTGAGGTAAATTGATATAAATGGGGATGATTTCGCTGTAATTGCTCATATACCTTATCGATATCTTCATGTATATCTTCAACCGAATGTAATTTTGAAATCTGTTGATTGTACTTTTCTACACTAGAGCAAGATGTTAGCAATAGGATTAAACATAAGGTAAACGACAATTTATAACTCATATTAACTTTATTTTCAGGGGTTCTAAATATGGATTTTAACAAAATGATATGCTATATTATATATAGACGTAAAAATATTAAGAATGGTTGCTTTATAATGCAATTAAAAAAAGAAATGCTATCGTTTTTTGCATTAAAAAAAATAGTCCAAACCTTTAGACTATAAAAATAATCTAAAGAGAATGGACGTATTCTACCCTAAAGTTGCTAATAGCTTGTCAAAGTTCCGTATTAAAGAATAAGCGGGCAATACTCAATTTGAGTATTTATACGATTTACAACCAATGTTGATTCATTTTTATCATGCCAACCAACTCTCCTGTTGACGAGAGGTTAAACTTTTTCAATATATTTCTTCTATGTGTATCTACCGTATGAGAACTGATATTTAATTTATTAGAAATCTCTTTACTCGTGTAATTTAAAACGAGTAATCGTATAACATCACGCTCTCTATTGCTAACACCTTCATTTAATAGCTTTTGAGAAAAGTTGTTAAAATAAAGCGTTTCATATTCATTTTTAGAGTTTAACAGCTTTGCAGATGCCGTTATATCCATTTTTATATTAGGATCTAAAACTGTGTAATGTGCTAAACCTATTATAGGCTTACCGTCTGAATCAAAAACCAATGGTGTAGTATTCTGAATAATATTTACATAAACACCATCACCATTCTTAATTCTAAAATTCCATGTATAATTTGTGTCTTTTCGTTTTGGTTTTGATATTTCACCAAGTGTAAATTCCATTAACTTATTAAGTGCGCTTAACCAAGCATCAATATCATCTGGATGAATCCTATTCCAAAAATAACGCATACCATGAGTCTTTAGCACTTTAGCATCAAGCCCAAGACAAGCAGTATAATTTTTACTAATGTATTCAAATGTTAAGTCTTGAGTATTTGTAACACAAAAAAACGTAGAGCTATATGGTAAATATTCATCGAGCTCCATAAACTTCTTTATGTGTTCTTTTAGAAATGGTTTATCATAGGATTTAAATATGAATCGGTATAAATCTTTTATTTGAGATTGTTTCATAATGTAAAATTAGAAATTTAATCTAAAAAATAATCATTTCAGTGAAATTACAGTGGTATGCTTCACTTCATTTATCATAAACATACTGTGCGTACTACCAATATGGTCAATTTTAGTTAATTTTTCTACCATAAATTCCCTAAACGCCTCCATATCTTTTACTAAGACTTTAAGCAAATAATCGTAATCTCCACTTAAATGGTAACATTCTAAAACCTCATTAAACTGCTTAACTTCACGTTCAAAACTTACAACATAATCTTGCGTGTGCTGCACTAACTTTATATGACAAAACGCCACAAAATCCTTTTGTACTTTATTCTTATCTATTAAAGCGACATACTTTTTTACAATACCATTTTTTTCGAGTTTTTTAATACGCTCGTAAACGGCAGTTACCGATAAATTTAACTGGTATGCTAAGGCTTTATTGGTTTGTTTACTGTCATTTTGAAGCAAATGAAGCAGCTTTCTATCAATGTCGTCAAAAATCATGCTTATCTTTTTTCGGTTAAAATAATACAAAAACCAAATCTATAATTATAAAAACTAAAAATAGCACCTATTTTAGATAAATAATCTAAAGACTGTCTTGTTGGTTGATTATTAATCTAAATTTAACGAGATTTGAAAGAATTAATCAAAATCAAATTATTATGGCTTTTAAACCCGCAAACAATATTCAAGATTTACAATACTTTGGCGAATTCGGAGGCGTAAACCCTTCTATTTCAGACTCATCAACCTATACGTTTTTATCAGCAAAAACCATGTTCGATACCTTTGAAGGTAACGCAGATGGTTGTTATTTATACTCACGTCATTCGTCTCCTTCAAACTTATATTTAGGAGAAGCTTTAGCAGCTATGGAAGGTACAGAAACGGCAACCGTTACTGCTTCAGGTATGGGTGCTATTACTCCGGTGTTATTACAACTGTGTGGTGCTGGCGAACATATTGTAAGCAGCAGAACCATTTACGGTGGTACTTATGCCTTCTTAAAAAACTTTACACCGCGTTTAGGTATTAACACCTCGTTTGTTGATATCACTAAATTAGAGGCTGTAGAAGCTGCCATTACTCCAAAAACAAAAGTGTTGTTTTGCGAAACGGTAAGTAACCCCTTATTAGAAGTGGCAGACATCGCAAGCTTAGCCAAATTAGCAAAAAAGCACAACATTACATTGGTAGTAGATAATACCTTTTCTCCATTATCTATCTCACCTATAAAATTAGGAGCAGATGTCGTAGTTCACAGTTTAACTAAATTTATCAATGGCTCTTCAGATACTGTTGGTGGTGTAGTATGTGGTACACAAGAATTAATTGACGACCTACGAAACGTAAACAGTGGTGCAGCCATGTTATTAGGTTCTACTATGGATAGTATGCGTTCGGCTTCAGTATTAAAAAACTTGAGAACCTTGCACATTAGAATGATGCAACACAGTTATAATGCCACCTATTTAGCTGAAAAATTTGAAAATGACGGTTTAAAAACCGTTTACCCTGGCCTAGCCTCTCACCCATCGCATGAATTATTCAAATCTATGATGAATGAAAAATACGGTTTTGGAGGTATGATGACTGTCGATGTAGGATCTTTAGACAAAGCCAATGCCTTAATGGAATTAATGCAAGAGCGTAACTTAGGCTATTTAGCCGTGAGTTTAGGATTCTATAAAACCCTATTTAGCGCACCAGGAAGCTCAACTTCTTCAGAAATACCTGAAGATGAACAAAAAGAAATGGGCTTAAGTGATGGCTTAATTCGTTTTTCTATTGGTCTTGATGCCGATATAGAACGCACCTACGATATGATGAAAACTTGCATGAAAGAATTAGACATTCTTTAAGCTAAAATCACAGCTATATAATTAATGGTTAGATGCTTAGGTAACACTAAGGGTCTAACCCTTTTTTTTGCTTCAAATTCTAGGATTTGCATTCCATTTGCAAATGGCTTAACAAAATCGTAACATTACAGAACTAAACGGACTAAAAATGCAAGAAAACGACAACCTAAGTGAGATTAAAACAGAAGATCAAGTAATTATAGACAATAAAGCACTTAGTTTTTTTGAAGCACTTATACCTGTTGTTATGCTCATGGCCATGCTAGCCTATAACATCTTTTTTGTTGAAGATCAAGAATGGTTTGGAGGCTACACCAATCAAATTATTTTATTATTAGGTGGTGGCATTGCTGCTATTGTTGGCTTTTTTAATAAAGTGAATATCAAAATCATGCTCAAAGAGGTTTGGGAAAACCTAAGAAGTGTATTTGTGCCTATAATGATTTTATTCTTAGTAGGTGCTTTAGCAGGAACTTGGTTAGTCAGTGGAGTCATTCCCGCCATGGTTTATTACGGCTTACAAGTTTTAAGTCCCGAAATATTCTTACCAGCATCCGTCGTTATTGCCGCTGTAATATCTATTGCCACAGGGAGTTCTTGGACCACCTCGGCAACCGTGGGTATTGCTTTAGTAGGCATTGGTACTGCTTTGGGCATTAATCCTGGGATGATTGCTGGTGCTGTAATTTCTGGAGCTTACTTCGGTGATAAAATGTCACCATTAAGCGACACCACAAACCTAGCTCCCGCTATGGCTGGGACGGATTTGTTTACACATATTAGATATATGGCCATCACCACCGTGCCTACCATTATTATAACATTAATTGTATTTGCCATAATTAGTGCCAATATAGACCCTACAGGAACTGCAGATGTTAGCAATTTATTAGCTTCAATTAAAAACACCTTTCACATATCACCTTGGTTATTTATGGTACCTGTTACAGTAGTGGCTTTGATACTACTCAAAACAAAACCACTAATAGCTTTAGCATCCGGAATTGTTCTAGCCATCGTATTTGCATTCATTTTTCAAGCTCCAGTACTAGAAAACTTATCCGAATCTAAATTCTCGGCCGTTATTAACTCTATTTTCACAGAGACCTCTATCGCTACAGATAATGAAAATTTAAATGACCTCTTCTCTGCTAAAGGTATGCAGGGCATGCTCTGGACCATCTATTTAATTGTATGTGCCATGGTTTTTGGAGGCATTATGGACGCCATTGGAGCACTATCCCGAATCACAAAAGCACTGCTTTCTATAGCCACCTCTATTTTTGGATTATTTGCCAGTACTGTGGTAAGCTGTTTAGGCTTAAATATCATTGCCTCAGATCAATACTTGGCCATTGTCATTCCTGGAAAGATGTTTAAGCAAGCTTATATCGATAAAGGCTTAGCACCAGAAAATTTAAGTCGTACCCTAGAGGATTCCGGAACCGTTACCTCTGTACTAATCCCATGGAACACTTGTGGAGCTTACCAAAGTGGCGTCCTAGGTGTTGGTGTGGGCGAATACTTTATGTATGCCATCTTTAACTGGTTAAGTCCTTTTACCACCTTAATATTTGCAGCCTTAAATCTTAAAATTAAGATGCTAAAAGCTAAATAGTTTTTATTTATTAAAAATAAAATACAGTATAGCTAAAATCTATTGCTTTATAAAAAATTAAAATTTGCTTAACGTATTAATTCCCTAATGAAAAGTATCTTTGTAGTAGAAAATTAATAATCAATTTAAAACTATAAAAACATGGCATTAGTAGGAAGACAATTTCCAAATTTAGACGTAAACGCAATGAACGATATGGGCGACACTTTTAAAGTGAACGTTCTAGAAGAAGCAAAAAACAATAACAAGAAAGTCGTATTATTCTGGTACCCAAAAGATTTTACTTTTGTATGTCCTACAGAATTACACGCTTTCCAAGCGGCTTTAGGCGAATTTGAAAAAAGAAACACTATTGTAATTGGTGCATCTTGTGATACTGCCGAAGTACACTTTGCTTGGTTAAGCACACCTAAAGATAATGGTGGAATTGAAGGGGTAACATACCCAATCTTAGCCGATTCTAACCGTAACCTAGCTTCAGCATTAGGAATCTTAGATATCTTCAATGAGCAATTTGATGAAGAAACTGGTTTAGTAACAGTTGAAGGTGATAACGTAACCTACAGAGCAACATACATCATTGACGAAGAAGGAACCATCCAACACGAAAGTATTAACAACATGCCTTTAGGTAGAAACGTTAACGAATACTTGAGAATTATCGATGCCTTAACACACGTACAAGAAAAAGGTGAAGTTTGCCCAGCAAACTGGGAAGAAGGTAAAGAAGCAATGCAAGCCAATGCTAAAGGGACTGCTGAGTATTTAGCATCTCACTAATCTAAAAGTTTAAAATTTATGTCATTGCGAGCAAAGCGCGGCAATCTCATTATAATATGCAGAAGGCTTCATAGTGCTCGCAATGACGTATAAAACAAAAACTATGATACAAGAATTAGAACAAGATAATCTGCAAGAGATTATCAATGGTAACGATACAGTGATCGTACAATATTCAGCGACCTGGTGTGGAAATTGTAGAATAATGAAACCTAAGTTTAAGAAATTAGCAACAGAACACGAAGGAGCAACTTTCGTTATTGCTGATGCTGAAAAATTTCCTGAAAGTAGAAAATTAGCAACGGTAGACAATTTACCAACCTTTGCAACATTTAAGAATGGCGAATTTAAAAGCCAAGTACAAACCAATAAGTTCGATGTTTTAAAAGAACTGGTTGACGAAGTAGCTTAATTTGTTTAACCTTTTAATAGATTCCTGCTTTCGCAGGAAATGCATATGAAACTACCTGTAATAAAACACTTAACGCAGTTTATAGAAGACAATGACGAAGATTATATCATTGAAACTATAGAAACACTTGAGGCCTTAACCGAAGTACCATCGCTTAAAGATGAAGAGCTCGACGTTATTGGAGAATTAATCTCTAACATGTATGGTGCCATTGAAGTGAATAAAATGATAAAGGAAGGCACGCCTAAAAAAGAAGCCGTTAACGGATTTATGAAACGTGTCTTAGGGTCTATTGATAAGTAAATAGAAGAAGAAAAATTAATACTTTTAAAAACCACCTCGTGAAAGCTTGGTGGTTTTTGCGTTTTATAGAGTTTGGGGTTTGATGAGTTTTGCATTACGGTTTGCCGTAAGTAATTTTTAATAGAAGGGTTTAACTTGGTTGTTGTTTACAAGACCTGTACGTAAGGTTACGTATAGATATTAACAGAAATAGAATTAAATTCGTGGCTCGTGACTGTAAAAGATATAATAACCTTTTTTATTTACGAGATATGAGTAATAAAAGTCATTATATAGCACGTTAGCCATAAGCAAAAAAAACATCGGGAACTGATTAAACCCACGTAATAATTTATTAAATTTGTACGTAAACAAAAATGTTATGGATAAAAAACTCACATTAAGTTTAGACAAAACAATTATCGAAAGTGCAAAAAACTATGCTAAATCAAATAATATTAGCTTGTCGAAACTTATCGAATCATATTTAACGACGCTGACAAATCGCAAAAAAAATGATGCCGAAATAACACCTCTTGTTGAAAGTTTAAGTGGTGTAATTTCACTTGACAAAGATTTTGACGTCAAAGATGCCTACACTGATTATTTAATTGAAAAATACAAATGAGTAGATTATTAATTGACACAAATATTGTTATTGACCTTCTTTCAAAAAGAGAAAAGTTCTATGACGAGGCTGCCGATTTGTTTTCTCGTGCGGATAAAAAAGAATTAACTTTAGCGATTTCATCATTAACATTCGCCAACACAAACTATATCTTAACTAAATTAAAATCAGCAAAAGAAGCGAGAGAAATATTAAGGAAATTCAAAGTGCTTGTAGAAGTATTAAGTTTAGATGATAAAATAACTGAATTAGCTTTAAGTGACGATAATTTTCCTGACTTTGAAGATGGACTTCAGTATTACTCGGCTATAGAAAATCAAATTGAAATAATAATTACAAGAAATAAAAAAGACTTTAAAAACTCAAAAATTCCTATTTTGACTGCTAAAGAATTTTTAGCTCTAAAATAATGCTAGTAGGGTAACACTATTTACAATTAATGGCTAGTTTTAGCTTGCTTACGAAAATCTTTGCAGATTTTCTGTTCGGATTTTAATTGCTAATTCGCTGCTTAACCACGCTACTCATCATAAAAAAACCGTTGACAAACATTTAATAGTAACTACCTGTAATTAAACACCTAACACAATTCATTGAAGACAATGATAAAGATTATATCATTGAAACCATTGAAAGCTTAGAAGCCTTAACCGAAGTACCATCGCTTAAAGATGAAGAGCTCGACGTTATCGGAGAATTAATCTCTAATATGTATGGTGCCATAGAAGTCAACAAAATGATCAAAGAAGGAGCTACTAAAAAAGATGCCGTTAACAATTTTATGAAACGTGTCTTAGGGTCTATTGATAAATAGAAAAAGAAAAATTAATAAGTATAAAACCACCTTGCGAAAGCTTGGTGGTTTTTGCGCTTTATAGGGTTTTGGTAGTTAAAAATTGGTTGTTACGGTTTACCGTAAGTTATTTTGAGTAGAAGGTTTTAACTTGGCTATTGATTGTGAGGTTTATACGTAAAGTTACGTATAGATTTTTAAGATAATATAATTAGATTTGTTGTTGATCGCTTCATATCATTTAAGTTGTCCTATTTTCAAATTAAATGTCGTAAAAGTTATTATACGAAAGTCTAAGCCTAATTAAAACAATTAATAACATGCCATGCAACCATAGATTTCAAGCAAACTTATATCCTGAACACAAATTAAAATATCTTTTTGTTGGAACATTCAATCCAGAGTGGGACAATCCAAACGGAAACAATGCAAACTGGTTTTACGGCAGACGAACTAATAGCTTTTGGAATATCATGCCAAGGGCTTTTGATCATCCCTCCTTAAATAATCCCGAAAACAGATTAAATCCAGAACCATGGAAACAATACTGTTATGAAAATAGTATTGGCTTAACTGATATGATTGAAACTATCCTGGATGCAAATGAACAAGAGCATCAAAATCAAATCATTAACTTTTTAGATGACCAGCTTGAAAATTTCAATGATATCCAACTAACAGACATTATTAATATAATTAAAGAAAACTCAGCGACATTATGCGGTGTATATCTAACTCGTTATTGTCATACATTAAATGAAAATGGAATATTTAATCAACGTTGGTTAGAAATTGAAAACTTATGTAATCAAATTGGAATTCATCATTCATGTTTAGTAACACCTTCGAATGGTTACATGATGCCTAGAGACGAGAAAGTAGAACTTTGGCAGAATGGAATAAATAATTGTGAATAACATTTTTTAAAAATTAATTTCAGACTCGAACCATTTGTAAATATTTCTAAGGAATATTCTATCTCTAATTAATTTGCTAAATTAGGTGCTTATCCATGTAAATAACTATACATAATCGCATTATATGTCATTAAAAAAAAATCAACTATGAATTCAAAATCTGATGCTTCTACTAAAATATTAGGATTTAAATACCAAGAAATGGTTGCTTTAAAAGAATGCCTTGAAGCAAAAGATGGTACAAAAATTTATTTAGAATGTTTGGGCGATGTTTCAGATGGAAAAACATCAACAGAAGTTAAACATTCGATTAAAGATGACAAAAAATTAATTGATACACATACTGACTTTTGGAAAACTCTTTCTAATATAATTACAGAATATGATACTTTCCGTTTTTATGACAAATTTATACTTCATACTACTGCAGAAATAAAAACAGGCTCAATATTTGAAAAGTGGAAAGAGTTAAATAAAACCGATAAAAAAAAGAAAATATTAGCTGTAACATCAAATGACACGATTAAAGCGTATTATAATAATGTAAAAGCATTCGATAAAAAAGAGTTAGAAAACCTTCTTGATAAATTTGAAATAAAAGATAAGCAATTATCAGCCAAAGAATATTATAAAGGTATTTTATTAGAGCACCCAGTTGTTACAAATCCTATATTACCAAAGGATAGAGAAGAGTTTATTTGTTCAATTTTCGGATATTTATCATTTCATCTAATAACTGGTAATGACTATACTTGGACGATTGACATAGATTCATTCAAAGAAAATTTTCGCTCTTGTGCGAAAAAATATCAAATAGAAGATTTAAGTTTTCCAATATCTAATGCTACAAAAGATAGTGTTTCTAAAAATAATTTTCATTTTGTAAAAGCTTTAGAGGATATTGGTTACGATAGGAAAATTGGAAGGTCAATGGATAATTATTTAAGAGCTAACGAAAGTCGAATCAAAATGATTGAAACAAGAACAAGTTTATGTGAAAATCTTGACAGCTTTGATGATGATATTAAAGATTTTACTTTAGAGCTTAAAGATAGCCATATAGATCAAATAACTGAACAGTGTGATACTAATGAAAAATCGAAACGTTTTTTTGACGATAGTATTATACAAGTATCTTCTAAAACAAAAATAGAAGGAGTTACAAATACACGTTCATACTACCCGAAAGGTCGTTTATTACATAATGTAGAGATAAAAGCTATTGATATTAACCTAAAACCAGAAGATGAGAGCGAGTGATATTGAAAGGTTAGTATTTTCACCTTTCCATACTAGTAAAATTTTACATCACTTTTTAAGTGGTGCCAAATCTGTTAATTCAAAATGTATAAAGACTGAATTAGTATATCTTTTATTACCCTTTATTTATAATAATCAAATTCAAAGTAAACTAAAAAATTTAAAAACAAATTCTAAATTCAATGCTTTTATTGTCAACACAGATTTTGATATTTTCATTAGTTCGCTAAATCAAAGAATAAATGATTATCGTAAAACAACAAATACGGCTATTATTATTCTAGCAAATGAAATTGATTTAGATATAAATGAGTTTTTAATTCCAAATATTGAAATTCATTATAGAGAAGAAAAAGATATTTACTTAAAACCTATTTATAAATCAGCGTATAATTTAGGTGTTATATTAGGAAAGGAACAATATTTATCAGTATTTAAAAAACTTAGAATTACAGAAATATGAGTACAACTATAAAACAAATAGCTATTTTTAACAATACTGGTGATAAGCGTCACATTCCATTTGAAGATGGTTTAAATATTATAACTGGAGATTCTAAGACTGGTAAAAGTGCACTTATCGAAATAATTGACTATTGTTTATTTTCATCAAGGTCAAGTGTTCCTGTTGGTAAGATAACTGATTTTGCAAAGTTATTTGTAGTTATTTATAAAGTAAATGAGTTCTACATTGTTATTGGTCGTCCTGCACCAAACACAGGGAATATGAGAAGTGCTTATCTAAATATTGAAACTGATTATAAAACAATTGAAGATATTACGTATGATTATTTTAATGACATATCATTAAAACCAATTAAAAATGATGTTCAAACTGAATTTGAAGAAATACTTGGTTTGTCATTAAAAAATTTGGAATCAGATTACGAGAATTTCGGTAAATTATCGATTAGAGATACTGTTTCTTTTCTTTTCCAGCATCAAAACTTAATTGCAAATAAACATTCACTATTCTATAGATTTGATGAAATTGCCAAACGTAAAAGAGTTATTCAAGCCTTACCTGTATTATTAGGTATAGTAGATAGTGAATATTATCAATTAGTAAAACTAATTAAAGAAACTGAAAGAAAAATAACAGCTGAAGATAAATTTTTAGCTCGTATTCAAGAAAAAAAATCAAACCAAATAGATAATATTAGAGACCAAATACAAATTTACTATACAATGTTAGACCTTACTCTGGAAGAAGGACTTTCATTACATGAATTAAAAAAGATAGGTCTTAATCTGCCCATTCCACCAAAAATACTCACAGACCAAACAAAATCATTTACTAAACTAACTCAATTAGAAAATGAAAGAGAAGTGCTCTATGTTGAGAAAAATGAAATTGAAAATGCTATTTCCAGTCTTCTATCAAATTCAGAAGATAGTTTAGGTTATGCAAAACATCTAAAACAAACCAATGCTAAGCAAAAGTATAACACTTCAATTGATGAATTAGCTTGCCCTCTTTGTGATAATTCAGTTTCGCATATCAGTGAAAATATCAATAAGTTAAATGAATCGAAAAATAAACTTATTGAAGAACTTACTAAAGTAAATACATTTTCAAAAGACAGTACTCAGATAATTGAGAAATTTAGAAAAGATAGAAAAGTTATAACAACTAAAATAAAATCAATATCCAACAACATTGAAATACTTACAAAAGAAAATGTTAATATAGAAAAAATAAAAGGAAAACGAGAATCAATAATACACAAAAAAGGTGTGTTAGAAACGACAATTAAACATCTTTTGGAATCTAACGATTTATCTAAGTTCAATAGTGATTTAAATGCTTTAAAAGAACAATTAAAAGAGTACAATAAGAGAATTTCAAAATATAAGAACATCAAGCAATTCAAAGCAGAAACGGAACGATTTATAAAAGATCAAATGGATAGGATTGCAAGCAAACTAGATTTTGAGAAAGAACTTAAACCTATTGATTTTCACTTTAATATTGATGATTTTAGTTTTTATCATAAACACAAATCAGACAAAATAAGATTATATGAAATGGGAAGTGGAGCAAATTGGTTAGCCTGTCATCTTTCTTTGTTTTTATCTTTCTTGCATTTATCTTGTAGCAATTCTGAATCTATAATTCCGTCATTTTTAATGATCGATCAACCAAGCCAAGTATATTTTCCTAGAACAGCTAAAAAAAGTGAATTAGACTCTGAAGACATAGAAGAATATGATGAAAACATTAAACAAGTAATCAACATATTTACTGTTTTAAATGAGGAAATTCAATTAATATATAAAAACACAAAAGTTAAACCTCAAATTATAGTATTAGAACACGCTAAGGAAGATGATTTTAAGGAATATATAATTAGAGATTGGATAAAAAGTGAAGGTGGCGGATTAATATAAAAACGGCAAACTATAATGGTTTTAAGTAATTGTTTGTTCTTGCCAATTTCTAAAAATCCTCTCAGATTTTCAGTTTAGTTTGTACTTATAAAGCTAACTACCATAAATTTATGTATGATTGATAATGAAAAATTAGATGATATAATAAAAACTATTTAAATTATGTAACTATTTGGAGGATTACTTAACTAAACCTAAACAATTATGAATTTTAAGGTTGAGATAAAAGTATCCTCGCGGTTCGTGAGAACGCTAACAAAGCTAATTTATGCTTTGTCTACTTTAGCCATCATTTTAGCTAAACTATTTTTATAAATAGTCATCTTAATGGGTTGGAAAAATCCGACAAATAAAAGATCGGGGAATGAAACTAAGAATACAATTCCCCTTTCTCCATTAAGTTAAGAAGGTCTTAACCCTCCATTAGTTACTTTTTAAATGAAAAAATTGCAGCTAACACCTTATATCATTTAACGCTAGTTCAAGCTACTTACTAATATCCGTACATATTCCTATTCCATTTTTATTCACTAAATTAGTGACCTAATTACTTAAAAATCAAAAGTAAAGACTTCTTATCTTTGATACACACACATACATACTCAATCTAAAAAACATAACATAAAAACATGACTTGGCTCCTGATTATCCTATTTATAATACTAGCCAGTGCTATAATTGTTTATCTAAAAATAATAGAAAACAAAAAATACCAAAAACCAACTTACGTATCTCATCTACAAGAAATCACCTTGTTTTTTGATACTATAGAAAACTTTGACGACTATGTAACTTGGGTACAGCGAGACCAAATAAAAACCAAGTTTTCTGCGGCAGGGAAATACTTTAAAGGCAAATCGCGCTACTACAAAAAAGAGGAGCGTGTAGAACGGTTTAATGCTGTTTTTCAAGAATTTGATAATTATATTAGCAACTACAATAAAAACTACGTTCAAACGCAGAAAGAAAAGCTTCGCCACTTTTTTGATGATATAGAAGGGAAACAATTAGACGACCAACAACGCACAGCAGTCATAACAGACGAATATTCAAACCTCATTATTGCAGGTGCTGGTTCTGGGAAAACACTAACCATTATCGGTAAGGTTAAATACCTCTTAGAAAAGAAAAATGTAAAACCTGAGAACATTTTACTCTTATCCTTTACCAGAAAAACGGTCGAAGAATTAAATGCAAGACTAAAAAACATAGGACTTGGTGCAAGAGCTACAACCTTCCATAAACTTGGATATGATACTATAAAAAAACACCGAACAACTATTCCTGCTATAACAAATGAAAACACACTGTATAATGTTATCAAAGCCTATTTAGAAAAAGACATCTTTAACGATGCAAAGGCATTAGAGGCCTACATTGTCTATGTGGCTTGTTACATGAATATTCCTGAAGGCCATGATAGCTTTGATTCACTTGGTGAAAAATTAGACATGGAAAAAGGTATTGATTTTCAAACTTTAAAAGATAAGTGCGAACCTGAACCACTAAATAAAGTGGCCAAAGCGTCGTTAGACACCATTCAAGGTGAAAAAGTCAAAAGCGTTGAAGAGTTAACTATCGCCAACTTTTTGTACTTAAATGGTGTTGCATACGAATATGAAAAACCGTATCCATATGGAGATATCTTGTATCAACCAGACTTTTACCTATCTGATTACGACATTTATTTAGAACATTTTGGTGTGGACGAAAACAATAGAGCGAAATGGCTAACTCCACTTAATGAGCAGACATACGTCGAAGAAATGGAGTTAAAAAGAGACAACCATAAATTATATAACACTAAACTTCTAGAAACCTATTCCTATTACAACCGAGACCGTGTTTTACTTGAAAAACTAGAAAACCTATTGAAAACCGAAAATGTAGTTTTCAAGCCACGTGATCCTCAAAACATCTACTCAAAGGTCAGTGCCAATGACAAAAACTTTGGTAAAGAAATAACGAATCTATTAAGTACTTTTATCAACCTCTGTAAATCGAGACAACTAGATTACAGTGCCATAGTAGCCTTATTTTCAGATAAACGTAGAGCGACAAACACGTTTATGCGCGAAAGACAACAAACCTTCTTAAGATTTGCCATGCCTATTCTAAAAAAATATGACGATACACTAAAAGAGAAAAGTGAAATTGATTTCAATGATATGATAAATCAGGCCACTGACCTCATTAAAGCCAATAAACCAGAATACACGTATCAACATATTATCATTGACGAGTATCAAGACATTTCATATGCGCGTTTCAATCTCATTAAAGAAATTAGGGAATTATCTGGCGCAAGACTCATTTGTGTTGGCGATGATTGGCAATCCATTTATCGTTTTGCGGGTAGCGACATTTCGTTGTTTAGTAATTTTCAAAAATATGTGGGCAAATATGAACAGTTATTCATTGAACAAACCTACCGCAACTCACAAGCACTCGTTGATATCACTTCTAAATACATTCTAAAGAATAAAAAACAAATTCAAAAGAATCCCAAATCGATAAAAGATCCTTTAGAAAACCCGATTAAGCTTGTTTATTATTCACAAGATAATGCCGAAGCTATGTTCATAAATGAAGTGCAATCCATTATAGACAAAAACGGCAACAAACCTATTTTGGTTTTAGGGCGTCATAGCTTTGACATCAATGAATTTATTAAACTCACACCGCATAGTAAAATAAAGTACTACGAACGCAGTAATAAACTAGAAATAAAAGGTTTTGAAGCTATTGACATTAAATACATAACGGTACACAAATCAAAAGGGCTAGAAGCAGACAACGTCATTGTTATAAACCTTAAAAATCACTTACTTGGTTTTCCTAACAAAATGACTGACGACCCAATGCTGTCGTTATTACTAAGTGATGATGAAGCATTTCGCTTTGCAGAAGAGCGAAGATTGTTTTATGTGGCCTTAACAAGAACAAAAAATGAAGTGGTGCTACTTATTCCGAAGGATGTTTCGCTATTTGCAGAGGAACTAAAAACCGATAATGATGCTTTATGTATTGCAAACAACGAAATGCTCAGCAAAACAAATTGTCCGTATTGCCAAACAGGACATCTTGTAATTAGAAAAAATACATATAGAAACAATCAATTTTTAGGGTGTTCACATTATCCAAGTTGCAACCAGACATTTAATAATATAGAAATTTTAGAGGACACCTTATTGTGTCCAAGTTGTAAAAGTGGCTTTATGACAAAGAGAATTGGTAAATATGGGAACTTTTTAGGTTGTACAAATTATCCAAAATGCAAAAACACGATAAATTTAGAATGACAAAGCTACAACATGCAATATTGTAATTTATCGTAAGTGCTAGCCTACTTCCAAAAAGCCTCACAGAGTATCCATTCCGTTTTTATTTAGTAAATTAGATACTTAAACACGTAACACCCGAGCGCAGCGAACTGGCAAAGCAAATCACAAACAAAACCGCTGACTATAATTAAAGAAAATAATGACACCTAAACAGGAAGAAAGACTAAAAAATAAAATCAAGAAAATTAAACAAGACCTTCAAGCAGACAAAAAGCATTGGGGCGGATTTTATCACGATGGAGGCGGCTTACGCTATTTACCACCGGAATTATACTTAAAATTAGGAGATTTCACTGGGGCCTTACGATACTTCAATTGGTTTACAAAAAATTTCCCTGAAGACATTGGCTATCCCATCTTCCTTTTTGAATGGACCATTACGCTTTTTAAAACCAAAAGAACTGAACAAGCCGAAAAAAAAGCCATTCAAACTTTTATGTCTAATACTTATATTTTTGACAAATTTCTTGAAAAAGACTCACTTCAATTCAATAAATCTGAAGCTTCAAATTGGCAGCTAGAAGAACTAATTGAATATTTTGATTATACCAAAAATCAAGACGACTTAATTGATTTCGGCGAATGGCTAGAGCGTTTTACCACAAGCGAAACGTTTTATGACTTTGCGAATAAATTTATTGAATTGAGACAAAAGTTGGAAAATGAACCTGTTGGACATACAAGAACCAAACTGATTGAGAAAGAAAAAGAATTAATAAAAAAATATACCAATTAAAGGAACTACAGCCAACAACCTATATAATTCATTGCTAGAATTTACTTATAATAATCAAATATCGTAGACATAGAAAAGATATCATATGCAAAGCACTATAGAACAAAAATGTATTAAAGAATTTAAGGACAAAGATAAATTATCAAAATAAGAGTTATTAAATATTTATATGCTTACTGAGTAACGTGCACAGACAGACGCTTTAGAGCATACCTAATCGTAACCTCCAACGTCTTATACACATTTCAAAACCGTAATACCTACACTATCTTTAGCATTTAAAACATACAAAGCCCCATCAACCTCTTGGTAAAACCGCACACCAAGTACACATAGCGCAGTACCAAGACCATTGGGTAAAGTATCGGGTTCTAAAACTAAAGTAGAACTAGCATTAGCACGATCTAAAACTAACGAAGGAGCCAAATGCAGAGCATAATTCAAATGCTCAAAATCAAAATCCAAAACACCATAAGTCAGCGCCATATGGGTAGCACCATCTGCAAAGCCCACCTGCGTAATATCAAAATCACTAATGGTTAACCTAAAATCAGTATCAGAAACATGAAACTCAAAAGGCAAAATTCGCCTCACATCACAAGCTGGCGTATAACTAAACTGTTGCAATAGTTGAAGACCTTGCACCTGCCCTATCCCCTCAAAAACACAGCGTTCACCACGTTTATGCGTCGTATCTAAGGCCTTTATACGCGTAAACAAGCCCATCAAACGACTATGAAAATGTGTGAATTTGTGCCCCTTATAAAACGGGGACAATGCAAATCTAAACGCTTTATTCACCGCAGAACAATGGCCAAATTCATTGGCATTTTCACGCACACGCTGCATACTAGACTTGCTTTTTATTGCTTTTTTAGTAAATCCACCACCTGCTTTTCGTGCAATCGGCTTGCCATTCAAATAATAAAAATTAATACCATTTAACGTGCCTACTAAAGGGATAATTCCGGTCTGTTGTGCCATAATATCAAATTTTAAGTTAAACACCTATAAAACAGCAATATACAAAATTTTACAATACAGGTTATAGCGTGGTTATAGCGTGCTTATAATGTGCTTAAAACAAGCTTATAGTATCATAAATTACATAGAGTGACAAATAATACCAATACACAGAATAGTAATTAATGCTAATAACCTTAAAAGCTATATACATAATTTCGTAATTCTAACCTGTTCACTAAAATGCGATCAGATACGCTATTAGATTTATATTTGCTAAATTAGATATCAAAACACCTAACGACAACACATAAAAAACCGTAAGAATCCATACGACTTACAATTCTCCCCAACACAATTCTACATGACACCATCACATCAGCATTATGCCATTGAAGACACGAAACATTCACCACAAAAACAATGGTTACCGCACTTACTAAATGGCAGCCATAAATTACAAGGGTTAGAAGACAAAAGAGGAGTCTTGTTTTCAAATTCAGTTTTAGAAACATATATTCAAGAGGAAGAAAAACTAAAATTTAGTACTTTTAACAGCATAAGATTTTGGTTTTATAATTCAAACCTAATCTAGCTTTAATTCTGCACCTATGAAAAAACGATTTACAATTATTTTACTTCTTGCATTTACAGTTTCATTCGCTCAAAATGATAGTATTTTCAGTAGGTTACAAGCTATTTATAATAATGGAACATCGTTTTTTAATATTGACGGTTATACAATTACAAGTCAAACTTTAAATTATCCATTTACCGAAAAAGGGCTTAAAAAAGTCTACAGAAAATATGACATAAAAAAGAACGAAGAGAAAACGAAAGACGAACTGTTGCCTTATAATAATTACTACGTTGAGAAAGCAGATAAAATTACCGAGAGTTTAGTTCAAAACAACTCCTATTATTTTATTGAAAATCATGAAAAACGGATTACAATTATTCAATTCAGTTCAATTAATAAAAGAGACAAGGAATTCGAACGAACACTTATAAAACTTATAATTGAAGATAAAGTACCAAAAGAAAATTATGCCGCAATGAAAATTGATAGTATCAATTTTGCTGGTAGAAAAATAAAATTAGGAACGGGTTGTAATTGGACCAATGTAAATACCGTGCAATGTCCATATTACGGTGAAATGAATTGGTCTGTACATAAAGATTTAGAGGATGCAAAAAACACAGTTGAACAGCAGTTTGCGATAACTAAATCAAGAAAAAATGGAAAAGTAATTTCGGAAGCCATAGTTGATATAGAATTTGAAGGAACAGAAACTAAAGCCAAAAAAGTGATTTATGATTTTACCGGATTGACTTCTGTTTTAGCAAGCATGTCTGGTGGCAAAACGTTGACCATTTTCTATGTCGCAACTGAAGTTAGAGGAAATTATATGAGTTGTGTTCTGAGCTTTTGGAATAATGACACAATAACAGAAAACGGACTCGCACCATTGTTGGAAGAGGTAATGAAACTAAAAGAGTAATGAACTAAAGCAACCAATCAAGATAGGTTTATCATAAATGAGATCCATTTTCACTCAAAAAAACGCAAATACAAAATATAGGTTATAGCGTGGTTATAGCATGCTTATACTATAGTTATGATAACCTTACAGCATGATAGATTCAGCTCAAACAAAGGTAAACTCCCTGTAAACACTAATAAAGCACACGCCATACTTAAGTAAAAAAACAAAGGAGCTCAAAAAAAGCCCTAATGAGCAATTTTTACACTCTATTTTTAATTACATAAAATATAGACCCAGCCTGCAACAAAAAAATATTACATGCGTTGATAGGTATTGGTCAAATACTTGACTAAGGAATAATCAGAATTAAATATACAGTCCAATGAAAAGAATAATTGCAGTAGTAGTTCTAATGATTGTTGGTGTTAATACCGCAAGCGCTCAAGAATGGCAAACCGATTTTGCAGTTGCAAAAGAAATTGCCACTAAAGAAAGTAAGCCTATCATATTAGTCTTTCAAGGTTCAGATTGGTGTGGACCATGTATTAAGCTTGACCGAGAAATTTGGAGTACAGATACATTTAAAGCCTATGCCAATGAAAATTATGTAATGCTAAAAGCAGATTTTCCGAAACGAAAGAAAAATGCATTATCCGAAGCGCAAACAAAAGCAAACGCACAACTTGCCGAAATATACAATAAACAAGGGTTCTTCCCTTTCGTAGTAGTCTTAGATTCTAATGGTAAAGTGCTAGGTGAAAATAGTTATAAAAAAACGACACCCGAGAATTATATTAAAGAATTAAACGCTTTTATAAAGTAATTTGAAACATACATTCGCCATAGTATTGCTAATCTCAATGATGGTTAGTACAGCGCAAGAGCCCTATAAGCGCACGCTTAAACTTATGGGGAGTCGGTTTGACATAACAGTTGTGGCAAACGATTCTACACAAGCCAACAAATATATAGATACAGCAGTCGCAGAAATTTCAAGAATTGAAAAGTTAATCTCCTCTTGGGATGAGAATTCTCAAACCTCAGAAATTAATCGTAACGCAGGAATTAAACCTGTTAAGGTTGATGCAGAACTCTTTAATCTAATTGAAAGAGCCATTGGTATTTCAAAATTAACCGATGGAGCATTTGATATTAGCTATGCGTCAATGGATAAAATTTGGAAGTTTGATGGTAGCATGACCACTATGCCTTCGGAAAAAGAAATTACAGCATCTGTTGAAAAAGTAGGTTATCAAAACATCGTTCTAGATAAAAACAAGAGCACCATCTACCTTAAACTAAAGGGAATGAAAATTGGCTTTGGCGCAATAGGAAAAGGCTATGCGGCTGATAAAGCAAAAATATTACTGATGTCTAAAGGGGTCACATCTGGGATAATTAATGCGTCTGGTGACATGAATACCTGGGGCAAACAAACCAATGGTGAAGATTGGAAAGTCGCCATCACCAACCCAATGGATAAAAATAAAGTCTTTGCATTGCTTCCTATTACAAATGGATCTGTAGTAACATCTGGAAATTATGAAAAGTATGTCAACTTTAACGGCAAACGCTACACGCATATTATAGATCCAAGAACAGGTTATCCTTCTACCGGAATTATAAGTGTGACTGTATTTGCACCAAAAGCTGAATTGGCAGACGCCCTTGCAACTTCGGTTTTTGTGATGGGAAAAGAAGCGGGTTTAGACCGTATTAATCAATTACCCAAAATAGAATGTATTATCATAGATGATAACGGAAATATTTCAAAATCAAAGAACATAGAAATCAATAAATTATGATTAAAAAATTTATATATGCTGCCTTAATAACAACTTCTCTTAGTAGTTGTGTTGTGGTGAAGGAATATGAAAAAGTAAATATTAACGACCCTGATATGGCACTATCAGATAAGAAAGCTGATCGTAATACCTCTACGATGCATTCTTACCGTGAGGCAGCTGTAGGAGCAAATGGTGGGAAAACTGGAGGTGGCTGCGGCTGTAACTAATAAATCAATAAAATTGAAAAAGATAATTTTAATAGTTTGCGTATTTGCTTTTGCTAAATCTTATGCGCAAGACTCAACTAAAGTGTATAAAAAACGTGTGTTAGAAACTACAGAAGTAGATTTTTTAACCAGTTATTATGCTCAAGATGGAGATAATGCTGCAGTAAGTGGCGGCATTGGAACAGAAGAGTTAACGGATGTTACAGGAACCTTTGTGGTGTCCATCCCTTTAAATGATGATGACGTCTTAACTATTGATGCAGGTGTTTCAGCGTATACGTCAGCCTCATCAAGTAATATTGATCCTTTTGATGATGGTACAGCAGATCCTTTTCAAGCATCCTCTGGGGCATCAAGTAGTGATCTTTGGGCAAATTTAACAGGAAGTTATACGCACAGCTCGGACGATAGAAATGATATTTGGTCGGCAAAAATATCTGTATCCTCTGAGTACGATTATTTTTCAGCTGGAGTTGGAGGAAGCTATACAAAACTATTCAACGAGAAGAATACCGAAGTAAGTGTTAACGCTAATGTATACATCGACACCTGGGATGCTATTTATCCAATTGAATTAAGACCTTTTGGTGACAATGGCAATGGGATAAATAATCGTTTGTTTACGCAAAACACCATAACAGGTAACCCAAATTATAACCCCATATTTAACGAGTTTCAAGATGAAGGACGTAATTCTTATGCCTTAGGATTTGGATTCTCTCAAATTCTTCATAAAAACGTACAAGGATCGTTAGCTTTAGATTTTGTACAGCAAGAAGGTTTATTATCTACACCTTTTCAACGCGTATATTTTAGTGATGTAGCAGATTCATTTATTGATGATTTTCAATTGGCTGATGCGAATGAAAGTTTACCAGATTCAAGATTTAAAGTGGCTGCTGGTGGTCGCTTAAACTGGTATTTAAATGAAACGGTTACCGTCAGAACATTCTATCGTTATTATTTTGATGATTGGGGCATTAATTCACATACAGCTAGTATTGAAGTCCCAATAAAAATTACTGATAAATTCACCCTATATCCATCCTACAGGTTCTATAATCAAACCGCAGCCGATTATTTTGAACCTTATGAGACGGCTTTATCTACGGACGAGTATTATACCTCTGATTATGATCTTTCTGAATATTCAGCGAACCAATTTGGTTTTGGTGTCTCGTACACAGATATTTTCACAAAGGCTCATATTGGGAAATTTGGACTAAAGAGTATTGATTTAAAGTTCTATCAATATGATAGAGACACCTCTTTTTCTTCAAGTATTATTACAGCAGGATTTAAGTTTGTGATGGATTAATTACAAATTGGAAATTTGGTTATTTCTAACTTCCAATAGCGCTATACAAGTATAATAATACCAAAAAACATTATAATAGTATGCATCTAAAACAAAAAAACTGAGTTTAAAAAGCTTTAACAAGCTAATTTTAAACTCAGTTTTTAATTAAAGCAATAATATATACTAACTTAAAAGCTCCACAATCTCATGAAATTGTTTATCTCTCGCATAGTCTAAAGCCGTTTTACCATCCTTGTCTTTAATGCTAGTATCTGCTTTATAGTCTATAAGCAATTTTACAATAGCAACCTTGTTATATTGCGTAGCAAATATCAAAGCTGTGATACCATTAGTATTCACCGCATTAATATCGGCTCCATGTTCTAATAAGGTGGTTGCCAAGGCAACATTCCCTTTAAAACTAACACCAATCAATGCCGTATTTCCTGAAGCATCTTTAGCATTAAGATCCGCCTTATGATTAATAAGTATCTGCGTGGCCACGTCATTATCAAAGTAGGTCGCTAAAATAAGTGGAGTAAATCCACGAGCATCTTTTTCGTTAATTAATTTAGGGTTTATATGTATTAAGGCTTCTAATCTATCTTTATCTCCAGATCTAATCGCCTCAAAAAACACATCGATATCTCTCATGATCTTTCTTTTTTAAAATAAAAAGGAATAAGTTTTTAAGCTCACTCCTCTTTATATATTATATGAATTCCTTTAATTATTTTAAGTCAAAACGGTCTAAATTCATCACTTTAGTCCAAGCCGCAACAAAATCTTTAACAAAGCGTTCTTGACCATCGTTAGCTCCGTACACTTCTGCAATTGCTCTTAATTCGGTATTAGACCCAAAAATTAAATCGGCTCGCGTCCCTTTAAAGGTCACGTCTCCTGTTTTACGGTTACGGCCTTCAAAATAGCGATCGTCTTCTGAAGTAGCTTTCCATGTGTAGGTAAAATCAAGTATGTTTTTAAAGAAGTCGTTAGTTAAACTGCCAACAGTATCTGTAAACACACCGTAATGAGAACCATCATAATTAGCTCCTAACACACGTAAACCACCAACTAAAACGGTTAATTCGGGTACAGAAAGTGTTAATAAATTTGCTTTATCTACTAATAAATCTTCTGCTGCAATTTTTAAGTCGCCTTTTATGTAATTTCTAAAGCCATCTGCTAATGGCTCTAAATAGCCAAACTGTTCTACATCTGTTTGCTCTTGTGTGGCATCTCCTCTACCTTGTGTAAAAGCAACAGTATGATTATAACCTGCATTTTTCAATCCTTTTTCTACACCAACATTTCCAGCTAAAACAATAAGGTCTGCCATAGAAACGTCTCCGCTAAATGCATTCTGAATACCTTCTAAAACGGCTAATACTTTATGTAATTCTGCTGGATTATTTACTTCCCAACTGCGTTGTGGTTCTAATCGAATACGAGAACCATTAGCACCACCTCTATTGTCTGAACCTCTAAAAGTTGAGGCAGAAGCCCAAGCAGTAGTAACAAGTTGAGCAATAGTTAATCCTGAATCTGAAACCATACCTTTTAGTGTTTCAATATCGGTATCACTTAGCGTATAGTTTACTGTAGGAATGGGGTCTTGCCATAATAGTTCTTCTTTGGGCACTTCAGGCCCCAAATAACGTGATGTTGGTCCTAAATCACGGTGTGTTAATTTGTACCAAGCACGGGCAAAGGCATCTTCAAAGGCTTTATGATCGGTATGAAAACGTTTAGAAATCTCTAAATAAATAGGGTCGACTTTTAGTGCAATATCTGCTGTAGTCATCATTAAACTTTGTCTACCATTGGCATCACCTGCTTTTGGTGCCATTCGCGCATTAGACGCTGCTGTTGGTTTCCATTGGTGAGCGCCTGCCGGACTCTGAGTTAATTCCCAATCATAATTTAATAAGACATCAAAATACTCATTATCCCAACGCGTCGGATTTGGTGTCCATGCTCCTTCTATACCACTTGTAATGGTATCATCTAAAACACCTGTACCAAATGAATTTTTCCACCCTGTACTCATCTCTTCAATTGGTGCACCATGTGGTTCTTTTCCAACGTATGTATTAGGATCTGCTGCACCATGTGCTTTTCCAAAGGTATGTCCACCAGCAACAAGCGCTACAGTTTCCTCATCATTCATAGCCATTCTACCAAAAGTTTCTCTTACATCACGTGCAGAGCCCATAGGATCCGGATGTCCATTAGGCCCTTCTGGGTTTACATAAATCCATCCCATCATTACCGCTGCTAACGGATCTTCTAAATCGCCTTCTTTATATCTATCCTCGTTTGCTCCCCATTCGGTTTCACTTCCCCAATAAATATCCTGTTCTGGTTCCCAGACATCTTCTCGCCCACCTGCATAACCAAAGGTTGGGAACCCCATAGATTCTAAAGCACAGTTTCCTGCAAGAATCATTAAATCTGCCCAAGAAATCTTATTCCCATATTTTTGTTTAATAGGCCATAATAACAAACGGGCCTTATCTAAGTTTCCATTATCTGGCCAACTATTTATAGGAGCAAAACGTTGGTTTCCAGATCCTGCACCTCCACGACCATCACCTACTCTGTAGGTTCCTGCACTATGCCAAGCCATACGTATCATTAAGCCTCCATAATGACCATAATCTGCAGGCCACCAATCTTGTGAATCGGTCATTAAATCAGTAACATCTTTTTTAAGCGCGTCAAAATCTAAACTATTAAACGCTTCAGCATAATCAAAATCCTCTCCCATAGGATTAGACTTCGTTGCATGTTGACGTAAAATATTAAGTTTTAATTCGTTTGGCCACCAGTCTCGGTTTTTAACTCCACCTCCAGCTGTGTGTTTTACTGTACCGCTTAAATAAGGACATTTAGCAGCGCTTTCATTAATATCAAAATTCTTCCCTTGAGGAGCATCGTTTTCGTGAGGATTCTTTTCCATGTATTACAATTTTTATGTGTTTAATTTTTTATAAAGTTATGCATTAATGCGCTTTAGGCTTAAGTTACGCATTTTTTTAATTAATTTTTCAATAGCTAAAAACTATTCAAAAACAAAATATTATAGCCAACACAAATAAAATTATGATTTATTTAGTAAATAATCTCAAAAAAAAAATCGTAACTTTTCTATATGAATTAATACCTATAATTATGAGCACTACAGAATATACAAAAGTTTACTACGGTAATTTTATTTTAGTTACACGAGTTAAAGACGAATTGGAAGCCTCTGGCATAATACCAATCATAAAAGATGAAGGAGAATCGCAACGTTTAGCAGGTTATGCATCAATGAATCAAGGCTTTCAAGAAGTTTTTGTCCATAATGATGAATTAGATAAAGCTATGGCGATTATTAATAGAGTAAAAGCAGAAATGGAAGCTGCTTCATAATGATAAGAAACGCTCTCCCATGAATAGAATGTACAACCTAAAATACTTAGTCTGGTTTTTAAAACCTTGACTTAGTATGAATAGATACTTCGAGTTAAAACAAAAAAAATGCTGATATTAAAAAATATCAGCATTTTTATTTTAAAGAAATAAGATGCTATTAAGCCGTTACATTATACATCTTTTCGCGTTGTTCTTTTATCTTATTATCACTCATGTACTCATCAAACGTCATATAACGATCAATAACTCCACTTGGTGTTAATTCTATAATTCTATTACCAACGGTTTGCGCAAACTCGTGATCATGTGTTGTTAATAAAATGGTGCCTTTAAAGTTTTTTAACGAATTGTTAAACGCTGTAATACTCTCTAAATCTAAGTGGTTGGTTGGCTCGTCTAACATTAATACATTAGCTCTCATCATCATCATACGGCTAAGCATACAACGTACTTTTTCACCTCCAGATAAAACATCTGATGTTTTTAGAGCTTCTTCACCACTAAAAATCATTTTCCCAAGGAATCCTCTAATATTCACTTCCTCTCGCTCCTCTTCTGTTTGTGCCCACTGACGTAACCAATCGACCAAAGTCAATTTATTATTAAAAAATTCGCTATTATCTAATGGCAAATACGATTGTGTGGTAGTAACTCCCCAATCAAATTTTCCAGAATCCGCTTGTTCATTACCATTAAGTATTTGATAAAAAGCTGTTGTTGCTCTAGAATCTTTAGAATACACAACAACTTTATCTCCTTTATTTAAGTTGATATCAATATTATTAAATAAAACCTCATTTTCTATACTAGCAGATAAGCCTTGAACATTCAAAATCTGATCTCCAGCTTCACGATCGCGTTCAAAAATGATAGCAGGATAACGACGACTAGAACGTTTAATTTCTGATATATTTAATTTATCAATCATTTTCTTTCTACTCGTTGCTTGCTTAGATTTAGCTACGTTAGCAGAGAAACGACGAATAAAATCTTCTAATTCTTTCTTCTTTTCTTCAGCCTTTTTATTTTGCTGTGCATGTTGTCTTGCTGCTAATTGAGACGACTCGTACCAAAACGTATAGTTACCAGAGAAATGGTTAATCTTCCCAAAATCGATATCCGAAATATGTGTACAAACAGAATCTAAAAAGTGTCTATCGTGAGAAACCACAATCACACAGTTATCATAATTAGCCAAGAAATTCTCTAACCACGAAATTGTTTCATAATCCAAATCGTTGGTAGGCTCATCCATAATTAACAAATCTGGATTACCAAATAAAGCTTGTGCTAATAATACACGTACTTTTTGCTTTCCATCTAAATCTTTCATTAAGGTATAATGGTATTCTTCCTTAATTCCTAAGTTAGACAACATAGCTGCAGCATCACTGTCTGCATTCCAACCATTCATTTCTTCAAACTGCACTTGAAGCTCACCTATTTTTTCAGCATTTTCATCCGTATAATCAGCATAAAGAGCATCTAGCTGAGATTTCAATTCATATAAAGGTTTGTTTCCCTTTAAGATGGTTTCTAAAACCGTGTCTTCATCATGCTTATTGTGATTCTGCTCTAAAACAGACATACGCTTACCTGGCTCTAAATGAACACTTCCTGAAGTCGGATCCATTTTTCCTGCTATAATCTTTAAAAAAGTAGATTTTCCGGCACCATTGGCACCAATAATACCATAGCAATTACCATTATTAAATGTGGTGCTTACTTCATCAAAAAGTACGCGTTTTCCGAATTGAACTGATAGATTAGAAACTGATAACATATTTTAAAACTTTATTGTATTTGCCTTAAGCTTAACTAAGACCAAATTTTGAGAGTGCAAAAGTAGAAAATTTAAGCCAAACTCAACCATATAACTATATTATCAATTTTAAAAAATCATAAAATTTTATATTTTTAAACACTTCCAAATCTTTTTTCCTATCCAAAACAAAAAAATAAAAACCTAATATGACTTATAACTCTATAGAAGGAACAATAATTATTAATAAAAGCATTATTTTATCACCTGTAAACGAAATAAATACACACTTAACAATATTTAACGAGGTCTTAACAAGAGTTCAGTAATGCATCACATACTTTTGTTATACTAATCTTTTATAAAAAAATCTTATGCTAATCCGACGTATAGTTATTGCTATTACTTTGTTATCTACTGTTTTTGGATGTCATTTCAAAGGAAATAACACGAGCGATTATGCATACCTAGGTGGAGAAATTATTAATCCAAAGAACAATAGTGTCACCTTATATAATACAGAGGGTAAAATATTAGACTCTATCACTTTAGACACCAATAATAGATTTATTTACAAGGTAGATAATCTAGAACCAGGATTGTATTCTATTACACATGGTGGAGAATATCAAATGTTATTGTTAGAGTCTAATGATAGTATTATGTTTCGACTAAATACATATGATTTTGATGAATCTTTAGTATTTACAGGAAAAGGAGCTAAAAAGAACAACTATCTTATTAAAACTTACTTATCTAACGAAAAAGAAGCTAAACAGTTAGTTAAGTACTCTAAAATGGAACCCGAAGCTTTTAATGATTTTGTTGAAAAAAGACGTAACTCTCAACTGGATGAATTTCATCAATTCTTAATGCAAAACGAAGAATCTGAGTTCTTTAAGTCCATTATTGAAGCTAATATTAATTATAATGCTTATGCAGATAAAGAGATTTACCCTTTTGCATACTTTGGTAATAATAAGTTAATTCATATTAAAGACTTACCTAAAGACTTTTTTGAACACAGAAACCATATCGATTATAACGCTAGCCACTTAAGCCGTTTCTTTGCCTATAACCGTTTTTTATCTTCACATATAGAAAATTTAGCTACACATACCTATTACAAACACAATGCTTTTCACAGCAAATTTAATAGGCATACTATGGACTATAATATGTCTAAACTCGATTTAATTGATAGTATTATTACTAATGAAACGATTAAGAACAATCTTTTAAAGTATAAAGCTATAGATTATATCAGTCATAATCATACTGAAATTGAAGCGAATAAATTTTTAGATTATTATTTAACAAAAAGTACTAATGATGAAGATCAACGTTACATGAAAGACTTGGTATCATCATTAAAGCGCTTACGTCAAGGTAATCCTCTACCAAATATAGCACTTGTTAATTATAACGATACAGAACATTTAATTACTTCTATAATAAACAAACCAACCATTATTTATTTTTGGACTTCTAACTCTAAATCACAATATAGAAATAGTCATTTTATGGTAGATAAGTTAAAATCTAATTTTCCACAAATGGATTTTATTTCTATTAATGTCAATGATAATGACGATAAATTCTGGAAAAAAATCATTAATAACTATAGCTTCCCTACAATAAATGAGTTTAAGTTTAAAAATTCTAAACTAGCACGTAAAACTCTAGCTGTAAACTACTTAAATAAGGCTATCATTGTAGATGAGAACGCCATGATTTTACATCCAAATGCCAATATTTTTAGCTCTGATTTTAAAGAAACACTTGAAGAATTATTACAAAAAAAGCATCTTATTGTTAAACAAGATGCTCTTTAATATGGGGTAAAATTAATTTTAATTTCCTTTCTTATAATCTGCTAAGAACTTTTCTAAACCGATGTCTGTTAAAGGGTGTTTTAATAATCCAGTAATAGAACTTAAAGGTCCTGTCATAACATCTGCACCTAATTTAGCACAATCTATCACATGCATTGTATGACGTACAGAAGCAGCTAATATTTGCGTTTCAAAACTGTAGTTATCGTAGATATGACGAATTTCAGCAATAAGATTTAAACCATCTGTAGAAATATCATCTAAACGGCCAATAAACGGAGACACATAAGTTGCTCCTGCTTTTGCTGCCAATAATGCCTGACCTGGTGAAAATACCAAAGTAACATTAGTTTTAATTCCTCTATCAGAAAAATATTTACAAGCCTTAATACCATCTTTAATCATTGGTAACTTAATAACAATCTGATCGTGTAATTCTGCTAAAGCTTCACCTTCTCTAACCATACCATCAAAATCTGTAGAAATAACTTCTGCAGAAACATCTCCATCTACAATATTACAGATGTCAACATAATGTTTTAAAATATTGTTTGTCCCTGTAATGCCTTCTTTAGCCATTAGTGATGGGTTTGTGGTAACACCATCTAAAATTCCCATATCTTGAGCTTCTTTAATCTGCTCTAAGTTTGCTGTATCAATAAAAAATTTCATAAAAACTTGTTTTGAATTGTTGTGTTTTTGATTGTCGCGAATTTACGACTTTAAGCCTCATTTAAAGAAATGATTTTATAGAATATATTAACAATAGCCATTACCAACTACGGTCTACAATTTATAATGATTCATCAATAACTTTTCATAAACTTTATCTGGAAGTATTCGTTTTAAAACAATAGAAAATTTCTGCATAAAAGCACCAACCTTATAATGGATTTTTGGATGTTTAGTTTCAATGATTTTATAAATAGCTTCTGCCATTTGCTTAGGGTCACTTCCACTATCTACATGGTCATCCATCATACGCAACGTATCTCCATACGTGGCTTTATAAGGTGAATTTTCTAAAACAGGAGCATGATAACGACCTGCAGCTATATTAGTTGCAAAATCTCCAGGCGCCACATTAGTCATATTAATATTAAAACCTTTTAATTCCATTCTAAAAGCTTCAGTAATTAATTCGAGAGCCCCTTTGCTTGCACTATATACACCTCTATATGGTAAACCCATATAACCAGCAATAGATGTTACATTAATTATTAAACCAGAATTATGCTGGCGCATGGTAGGTAAAACCGCTTTAATGACATTAATTGGACCAAATAAATTGGTTTCAAAATTGCGCTTAATTTCTGCATCAGGAATTTCTTCAATAGGTCCTGTAATTCCCGCTCCTGCATTATTTAAAAGCACATCTATTTTAGATTCTTGCTTTAAAACCTCAGTAATACATTTAGAAATTGTTTCGGCTTTAGTAACATCTAAAGCTACAATTGGAAATTTACTATTAGGATACCTATTAGGATTCCTACTTGTACCATAAACTTTAAACCCTTTGGCTTGAAGAAATTCACCAACAGATTTTCCTATTCCAGAAGAACCACCTGTTATTAATACAACTTTAGACATACTGTTTTATATATTATAATATCGAAAATACAAATTATGAAATTAGTAGCGCTTTTAATAAGACACTAACCTCGATTAGAACCTCTATAAACTGAAAAAATCTCGATTCGCCAAGGCGTTCAAGATTTGAGTTTAGGGTACAAAAAAAGGCAAGCTACCTACATCACACCGCTACGACCATTTACCTTTGCTGCGTTCCCGCCCTGGAGGGTTCAACAGGAGCTGGTTGTGTAGGACTTGCCAGGTGCAAAGATACAATCTTTAATTACTTTCGCAATGATTTTTAAACTGAATTTTATTTAATAACTTGCTAAAAAATTAAACAGACCTTATGCAACTTTATAAATATTTCATTCTCTTATATTTAAGTCTAATAGTAACTAATTGTGGTAACACAAACACAGCAAAACAATCTAGCTTATCTATTAATACGACCGTAAAATCTTTAATGCTTGGCGATACGTTAAAATTATCCATAAATAATCCAAAACAATTAGAAATCAGCAATATTAGCTATAAAATTAACGGAAAGGCTGTTGATAATAATTCGGTTTTAAATAAAATTACGCTCGGCGAAAAAATTATAACTGCAACAATAACTGTTGGTGAAAAGACTGAAACTCTTAAAAAATCTATTAAAGTCTTTAATAATATTATTCCAACTATTTATACTTATGAAATTGTAAACACCTACCCTCACGATATAACATCTTATACTCAAGGTTTAGAGTTTTACAATGGCGAATTGTATGAAAGCACAGGTCAGAAAAGAAAATCTAAACTTAGAAAAGTAAATTTTGAAACTGGTGAAGTTCTAAAAAACATCAATTTAGAAGATCAATATTTTGGAGAAGGTTTAACCATTCTTAACGATAAAATCTATCAGCTTACTTGGCAAGCCAAAAGAGGCTTTGTTTACGATGTAAATACCTTTGAAAAATTAAAAACTTTTAATTACGGAACGAGTAAAGAAGGTTGGGGAATTTGTAACGATGGAAAAACATTATTTAAATCTGATGGTACAGAGAAAATTTACTTTTTAAATCCTGATAACTTAACTGAGGAAGGTCATCTTGAAGTTTATACCGAAAAAGGAAAAATTCCAAGTTTAAACGAACTTGAATGGATTAATGGCAAAATATATGCAAATATTTACCAACGTAATGGTGTGGTAATTATCAATCCTAACACAGGAGGTGTTGAAGGAGTTATAGATTTTAAACCTTTAAGAAAACTCGTAACTCAACATCCTGAATTAGACGTTCTAAACGGTATTGCTTACCACCCAGAACGTGAAACCATTTTTGTAACAGGGAAAAATTGGGACAAACTTTTTGAGGTTAAAATAAAAAAACAATAAACTTTACTCACTGAAAAGTGTAAGTCACTCATTCATCTTTTTATTAAACCTATAACTTTTGGTTCTTTGATATAACAATCAAACTAACCATGAGAAAAGTTATAACCATCAACATTCCAAAACCTTGCCATAAAGATTGGAATAAAATGACTCCAACACACCAAGGGCGTCATTGCTCTGCTTGCCAAAAAACAGTTATAGATTTCACAAAACAAACCGACGAACAAATTATTAAAACTTTAGAATCTCATGGCCATCTTTGTGGTCGCTTTAAAACTCAACAAATCAATAGAGACCTTGTTATAGCTCGAAAAGACAAAAACAATTATAGATCTTGGTTTGCCTCTGGCCTATTTGCTTTTTTTGCATTTGGAACTCAAGAGATTTACACTCAAATTGCTTCAAAAACCATTCAAACAGATAGCATACTAAAACCCATCGTAAAAGGAAAAGTAGCAACTTCTATTTTAAATGAGCATATATATACGGGTTCGGTTACAACAGCTATAGACGGTTTGCCGCTTCCTGGTGCCACTGTAATTCTAAAAAGAACGAAACATCAAGTTTATACCAATTTTGACGGCATTTTTTCATTGAAGGCAAAGCCAGGCGACACACTTGAATTTAAGTATTTTGGTATGTTTACTCAAAACCTTATTTTAAGTACTAAAAATAACATTACAATAGCATTGAAAGACGATGAGTGTAATAAAAATTATGTAATAGCTGGTTATGTCTCTTATAATTATAAAAGCAATACTAAGTGTAAAAGACAAAAGAGAAAACTAAAACGTCTAGCTAAGCAAGAAGCCATAAAAAATGGTGAACAAAAAAGAACTGCTGTAGGTAAATTATTTTACGGAATTAAAAGGTTATTTATTAAGAAATAATATCTTTAAGCATCAAAAATTGAAGATGCAAATATTTGAAAAAACCATAACCGTTTCAGAAGAAGATATCGACGATCTTAACCACGTAAATAACGTGCGTTATGTACAATGGGTTCAAGATATTGCTAAAGAACATTGGCTTGCCTATGCTACAAAAGATATACTAGAAGCGTATTCTTGGTTTTTAGTTAATCATTATATAGAGTATAAAAGTCCGGCACTATTAGGAGATCAACTTTTACTAAAAACATATGTTTCAGAAGTCGCAGGTGTTAGCACCATAAGACATGTAGAAATTATCAATATTAACACCAAAAAACTCATTGTAAAATCCAAAGCAAAATGGTGTTTAATGGATTCTAAAACACAACGTCCTACACGTTTAACACAAGAAATTGCCGAGCTTTTTGATTAATATTTAGGTTAAAGTTTTTTTAAAACACAGATTTCTTTCAACTTAATCACTTTTCTTTAACGCATCAATCAACTCAACCATGCGTCATCTTAGTATTTTAATCCTATTGCTATGCTTACCATTAGCTCTAAAAGCTCAAGTTTTAAGAGGAAAAGTCTATAACAGTAAAAACACAATTGAAAACATTAAAGTCTTTAACGACACCCAAAACCGTTTAACAGCAACAGATAAAAATGGAGATTTTACTATTAACGCCAAAGTAAATGATACCATTTTGTTTGAATCTCTATTCTACCATCCAAAAGTTGTTATACTTAAAGACATTCACTTTGAAGACATTGCTGTTTTTGAGCTCAAAGAAATACTAACTGAACTGGACGAAGTAGAGATTAAAGCAGAACCTGAGCAACCCGTTTTTAAAGAAGAAACCTACAATACAGACCTTCAAAACATCATTAAAGAAGACATTAAAAACAATCCTCATCTTTACGCCCCTTCAGGAGCAAATTATGGTGTAGATTTTGTTTATCTCATTAAAACAGTAGCAAAACTCTTCAAAAAAAGCAAAGGAAAAGATCCTACTTACCAACCTATTACATATACGCAAATGGACTCTTTATTTGAAAAAAGTTCATTCTTCAATAAGCATTTAATAACAGAAAATTTAAAAATTCCTGAAGACAAAGTTTATCTATTTTATGATTTTTGTGAAGCAAAATATATCAGTTCCGAATTACTAAAAGAAGAAAATAAGATGCAATTATTAGAAGAATTGGTTTTAAATAGTCAGCTTTTTTTAATATTATTAGAACAGTATGGACAAGAGAATCTAACTAAAGATTAAATGAAACAATTATAATTCTACAATTTCATAATAAATCCTAACTTCAAAAGTTATATTTTTAAGCCTTAATTATATTTATTACTTATGAAGCGATTGCTATCATTTTTTCTCTGTTTCGGAATTTTAATTTTTTGGAGTTCTTGTCGTAACGATTTTGAATTTACTCCAAGCAAAGGACAACTAGAGTTTGCAAAAGACACCATTTATTTAGATACTGTTTTTACAAATATAGGTTCTAGCACTTATAATTTAAAAGTATATAATCGTAGTGATGAAGATATCGTAATTCCAACGATACAACTTGAGAATGGCGAAAATTCATTATACAGAATGAATGTCGATGGTTCTACGGGCTTACAAAATGATACACAAATTGGTAAATTCTTTGAAAATGTTGAATTATTAGCCAACGATAGTTTATATATTTTTATTGAAACAACTATAGATATTGCAAATCCAGACCTGGGAGCTTTAGAAAACCAATTTTTATACACAGACCGTATTCTATTTGATTCTGGTAGTAATCAACAAGATATAGATGTTGTTACTTTAGTTAAAGATGCCGTTTTTATTTATCCTAATAGAACACCAATTGATGATGATGACAATTATATTATTGAAACCCTAACCTTTGATGTCGATGGAGATGGCACACCAGACGAAACCACACTACAAGGTCGCTTTTTAGAAGATAGCGAGCTCACCTTTACTAATGAAAAACCTTACGTTGTTTATGGCTATGCAGGTGTTGGCGCTGGTAAAACCTTAACTATGGAAGCTGGTGCACGCGTTCACTTTCATGCCGATTCTGGAATTATTATCACCAACGAAGGCACTTTAAATATAAATGGAGCACTTAGCACAGATCAAGATCTTTTAGAAAACGAAGTAATTTTAGAAGGTGATCGTTTAGAACCACTTTACGAAGATATTCCCGGACAATGGGGAACTATTTGGTTGTACAACGGCAGTAAAAATAATACCATTAACTACGCAACCATTAAAAACGCAACTATTGGGATTATAGCCGATGGTAACCAAGACGCACCAAACGATAAATTAACCATTACTAATTCACAAATATATAATGTTAGCAGTTTTGGAATTAGAGGAACAGCAACGTCTATAACTGCAGAAAACCTAGTGATTAATAATAGCGGACAATCCGCTTTTGCTGGTACCTATGGCGGAAAATATAACTTTACACATTGCACTATTGCTAATTATTGGGATACCAGTTACAGAGAATTTCCAGCGCTACTTTTAAATGATTTTATTGTAGATGAAAACAATACCTTATTTACTAACGATTTAACAGAAGCTAACTTTAACAACTGTATTATCTACGGAAATGATAATCCTGAATTTTTATTAGAAAATGAGGGCAGCGTATTTAATTACAAATTCACAAACTGTTTACTAAGGTTTGACAACGATAATCTTGAAGGCACAGGAAATTACAACTTTAATAACACTTTATTTTATGTAGACAATGTCTTTAACCAAGATCCTGATTTTAAAGATCCTTTTGAAAACAGGATGCAAATTGGTTCAGATTCAAAAGCTAAAGGAATTGGTAGTTCTGATTTTTCTGTATCAAATGATATTCTTGGATCACCAAGATCTGGAGCAATAGATGCTGGTGCTTATAATTTTTCAACTTTTGAAGATTAAATCACTATTGATTTTATTGAAGTCTAATAAATTATTGAAACCTTAAAACCTCCTTGAGGGGACTTTGGGGCTATAAACAATAATGGTGCGTACAATTTTTATTGTAAACTGTATTATCGTTTTTAACTTATTTCTGTTACTTTAAAAACAATTAGTTTTTAGTTTAAAAAAGTTAGCTTTGGAATCATTTTTGATGCATTTAATACGTAAAATATTAAATCTCAAAAGTCATGATTTCAAAAAAATTACACTCCCTTTTAATTCTTTTCCTTTTAGTAATTAGTTCACCTAATTTAAAAGCTCAAAATTTAGAACTTATCAATACAAGTCTTCAGTTATTGAATAGTGTTAATAGCAATTGTAACTGTGACTGCATACATACCCTAGATATTAATCACCCTTTCTTTGAAGGTAAAATCACCTTAAAGGATAGTACTGTTTTGGTAGGAAAAATAAGCGTTAATCAATATTATCAAAATAGATTAATTACGATTTTCAATAATAATGATCAGTATGAACCAATTGACAACGAAATAATTAAAGACGTAAATTTACGTCACGATGAAAATCAAATAACTAAAGAAACAAAATTTCAAAATATAAGTGAAGACAATAGACTATATAGATTAGTTCATCAAAAAGATTCTAACATCAGTGTCTATGACTCTTCTGATAATCCGCAAGAGAATTCTTTAGTTGGAAAAGTTTATGTTAAAGAAAATAACAGTATAACTGATACTTGGAACTTCTGGACTTCAGGCCCAAAAAAGGATTTAATAAATTATCTGAACGATAGAGATGGAACAAATTATAAGCGACGAGATTTTAAAGCATTAGATGATTTATTTGCAATGCTATAAGTTTTACATTTTACTCAATTTAACAAAAAAGCCTTTCAAACTAAATTGAAAGGCTTTTTAAATATAAATTTCAACCTGAACGGTTTTTAATTTTTAAGCATTAAATAACGCACGTCCGCCCATTAATGCATTTACTTTTTCAGCAACACCTGCTAAAACCGTTTCATTATCGTGATTAGTTAACACTTCATCAATTAAATCAACAACATAAGCCATATCCGTTTCTTTTAATCCTCGTGTTGTAATTGCTGGTGTTCCTACTCTAATACCAGAGGTAACAAAAGGAGATTCTGTATCAAAAGGCACCATGTTTTTATTCACTGTAATATCTGCTTTTACTAAAGCATTTTCAGCATCTTTACCCGTAATATTTTTATTTCTAAGATCTATTAACATCATGTGGTTATCTGTTCCTCCTGAAATTAAATTGTAATCTTTAGCAACAAATGCTTTAGCCATAGCATCGGCATTATGTTTAACTTGTAACATATAATGCATAAACTCATCAGTTAATGCTTCACCAAAAGCAATTGCTTTAGCTGCTATAATGTGCTCTAATGGTCCACCTTGGTTTCCTGGAAACACACCAGAATCTAATAAGCCTGACATTTTACGAAGTTTACCACTCTTTAAGGTAATACCAAATGGGTTATCAATATTTTCACCCATCATAATCATTCCCCCTCTTGGGCCTCTCAGTGTTTTATGTGTTGTAGTTGTTACCACGTGACAATGCGGCATTGGGTCGTTAAGAATACCTTTAGCAATCAAACCTGCAGGATGTGAAATATCGGCTAATAAAACAGCACCAACACTATCGGCAACTTCTCTAAACTTCGCAAAGTCAATATCACGAGAATACGCAGAAGCACCAGCTATGATTAATTTTGGCTGTTCTTTTTGGGCCTGGTCTGCCAACATATCATAATCTATACGACCTGTATCTTTCTTTACACCATAAAATGTAGGGCGGTATAATTTTCCTGAAAAGTTCACAGGCGAACCATGTGTTAAATGGCCTCCATGAGATAAATCAAAACCTAAAATTGTATCACCTGGTTTTAAACAAGCATGAAAAACAGCTGTGTTTGCCTGACTTCCAGAATGCGGCTGTACATTAGCATAAGCAGCACCAAACAATGTTTTTGCTCTGTCTATTGCTATAGTTTCAACCTCATCAACCACCTCGCAACCACCATAATAGCGTTTACCAGGATAACCTTCAGCATATTTATTAGTTAACACAGAACCAGCAGCTTCCATTACTTGGTCACTGACAAAATTCTCTGATGCTATTAATTCAATACCATCGAGTTGGCGTTCTTTTTCGGCTTTAATGAGTTCAAAAATTTGTTCGTCGCGTTGCATATATAATGAGTTTGTTAAATCGATACAAAAATAGTGAATACATTAGTTTAAATATCAAAAATTATGTAGGTTTGAATGAAATTAATGAACATTTAATCAACAATTATACTATGCCATTATCAGCCAATAATCCAGATCGCACCTCATGGTTACATGTCGGTAAAAACTCAGATTTTCCAATTCAGAATATTCCTTTTGGTGTTTTCTTAACTAGAGACGACATTATAACTATAGGAACACGTATTGGAGATACAGCTATTGATCTTGGCGCTTTACATCAACTAGGTTATTTTGAAGGCATTCCATTAACCGATGATATTTTTCTTCAAGATACATTAAATGACTTTATAGCAGATGGTAGAAAAACTTGGCGTTTGGTTAGAAATAGAATCGCTGAGATTTTTGATGCTGAAAATGATACTTTAAAAAACAACGTACCTCATAAAGAAACTATTTTATTTCGTTTAGATGAAATTGAAATGCAACTACCTATACAAGTAGGTGATTTTACAGATTTTTATGCTAGTAAAGAACACGCTACTAATGTAGGCACAATGTTTAGAGGCGAAGAAAATGCTTTAATGCCTAATTGGCTACACTTACCTGTAGGTTATCACGGTAGAAGTTCTTCTATTATTCCATCAGGAATTCCTATTCACCGTCCGCAAGGACAAACACTACCTGCTGGCTCTGACACTCCTGTTTTTGGACCGAGTAAATTGGTAGATTTTGAATTAGAAATGGCCTTTATTACTACAGATGCAAACGATTTAGGAGAACCTATTCCTATTGATGAAGCTGAAGAATATATTTTTGGATTGGTTTTATTGAATGATTGGTCTGCTCGTGATATTCAAAAATGGGAATATGTACCTTTAGGCCCATTTTTAGCTAAAAACTTTGCTTCCTCTATTTCACCTTGGATTGTAACATTGGATGCTTTGGAACCTTTTAGAGTAGAAAGCCCAAAACCTGTAAAACCACAATTACCTTATTTACAATATAAAGGTAAAAAGAGTTACGATATTAATTTAGAAATGTCAATTCAGCCTAAAGGCTCTAAGGAAACTACAGTTTGTAAATCTAATTTTAAATATATGTATTGGAATATGGTACAACAATTAGCACATCATACTGTTAATGGCTGTCCTGTAAATTCTGGCGATATGATGGGAAGTGGAACCATTTCTGGTCCAACACCAGATTCTTACGGTTCTATGTTAGAGCTTACTTGGAGAGGTGAAAAACCATTAAAAATGAAAGATGGCACTGAACGTAAATTTATTAATGATAACGATACTGTTATAATGAGAGGTTATTGTGAAAATGATGACATCCGTATTGGTTTTGGACAAGTAAAAACACAATTATTACCTGTATTTAATCCTAAGAAAAAGAAATAAACGAAACGCTCATAAATAGAAAAAGAAGACTAAAGTTAATTACTTTGGTCTTTTTTTTGTTTTAAAGTTAAAGACTAAAACAACACAATTAAACCTCTTCTCAAGACTAAAAAGGAGCTTTACAAGTAAAACTAACCCACGCTTTCTTTACAGGATGCTCAAAACTTAACGTTTCTGCATGAAGGTGTAGACGGTCTGAAATAGTGCCATATAAATCATCGCCAACAATTGGCGTATTTAAGCCTTTATGATGTGCTGCATGTACTCTTAATTGATGCGTTCTTCCTGAGATTGGATAAAAGTGAATTCTAGTTTTATTTCCCTCAATAGCAATAACCTCATAATTTGTAATTGCTTTTTTTCCATGTTCATAGCAAACCAATTGCCTTGGTCTATTATTCAAATCTACACGAAGAGGTATATTAATAGTACCTTTAGTTGCTTCTAGAACTCCATCTAATAAAGCAACATAACGTTTTTTTACTTTACGCTCAATAAATTGCTTTTGAAGTTTTTTGTGAGTTCTTTCATTTTTTGCCACCAATAACAATCCGGACGTTGACATATCTAAACGATGTAATAATAATGGTCCTGTTGCTTTTGGTAAATATGTTTGCATTCTAGTTAAAACAGAATCTTTAATCGTTTTTCCTGGCACTGATAAAAACTCGTGAGGTTTGTTAAGGACTAAAAGAAAATCATCCTCATAAATAATTTCTAATTCCCCTTTAAAAACACCAGCTAAAGCTATAGGATTGGGTTCTACATCTAAACCTTGCATCATATGACCTAAAATAGGCTCACACCTCCCACGACAAGAGGGATAAAACTGACCATGTTTCCGAACCTCTGCTGTTGGAGATATTCCCCAATAAAATTCGGCCATAGCTATTGGTTTCAAATCATTCTGATAAGCATACTGAAATAATTTAGGAGCTGCACATTCTCCTGCTGCAGCTGGCGGTTTTCCTAAATCTGTTTTTTTAAAAATATCAATTAAGTTTTGGGTTTCTCCATTGGCATTTAAAAATTGATAGTGCTCATGGATTTGCTTTTGCAAACTTGCTGATAATGTTTTTCTTTCAAGTTTTAAACGTTCAATAGGTTGAATTAATTCTGCCAATAAATCTTCAGCTTTTTTAAGTTCAGCTTCAAGATTTAACTTTATATATTTTAAATCAATATTACTTTGAATACTTTGCTGCTTTAAGCGTTCTAAAAATACACTTTTCTCTAAGTCATTAAGAGTTTGCTCTGCTTCTACTCTAAGCTGTTTGCGTTTTTGTTTTTCAGCTTTAGCATTCCTTTTAAAGTCTTCAAGCTTTTGGATATTTTTTAGCTTAGTTTGTTTTAAGTTTTTTTCGGCTTTTTCTAATTCCGGATTTTGTTGTAATGCTTCAATCTTAGCCGTTAAAAGATTCAAATAAGCTTCATTTTGTTTATAAAATCCGTCTTTATTTAATGTATCATAAATTGGAGGTACAAATCCTTTCAAATAATTGCTTTCTGCTAATTTTCCTGAAAATGCCGTGATGTAACCTAATTGTCCGTCTTTAGTTTCAACAATCATTACACCAAACATTTTTCCAATTTTTAGACCTTTTTTCGTCTCATCTAATCCAAAGTTATGTTCAAAATCTGACTGAGAAGACAAATACGTTTTTACCTCATCTGCAGCTTTAATAGAAAGAACATGTGGTGTATAATAAAACGGAAAAGTAAACTGTTTTGGCAATATTTCCGAATATGATTTTAGAGGATGAAAACAACCGTTTTCCGTATAAAACATAAGACTTTCAATTAATTTACAAAGAAACGAAAATATAAGTAGTCAACATACAAAAAAAAAGTTTGGCATCATAATTGGATTTTATAACCAATAAAATACAAGATTATGAAACGATTTTTACTTTTAACAGTCCTTGTTTCGGTACTAGCATCTTGTAGTGCCAAAAAACAAATTGAAAGCGCAATTAGCAACGGAAATTACGACGAAGCAATCTCTGAAGCTTTAAGAAAACTTGAAAACAACAAAGATAAAAACCGTAAGCAAGACTATATTGTAATGCTTGAAGAGGCCTACTATAAAGTTTTAGATGAAGATTTAAATGACTTGGCTCACTTAAAGAAAGACGGTAATCCAGAACAATTTAAAATCATCTACAATATCTATTTAGATTTAGAGGAAAGACAAAATGCGATTAAACGTGTATTACCTTTAAAAATAAACGGCAAAACATTAGACTTAGATTTTAACGACTACAGTTCTGAAATTGTAGATTACAGATATAAAACTTCGGATTATTTATTAAGTCAAGGAATTACGTTACTGGATTCTGGCGATAAGTTTAATGCGAGAAAAGCATATAGTATATTTAGTTATATAGAAGAAATAAATCCAAATTTTGAAGACACAAGAAATCTAATTAATGAAGCACACTTAAAAGGAATGGATTATGTACATGTGTCTATCCAAAATCAAACACATCAAATAATTCCACAACAATTAGAAGCCGAATTACTTGATTTTAACACATATGGACTGAATCAATTTTGGACAACTTATCACGCAAATGCTAATAATTCTATAGATTATGATTTTGCGATGCAATTACAATTAAAGCAAATTAATGTTTCACCAGAGCGTATTAGTGAGCGTCAAATATTAAGACAAAAACAAATCGTTGATGGTTGGGAATACCAATTAGACAGAAACGGAAATGTAAAAAAAGATAGTCTTGGTAATGACATTAAGATTGATAAAATCATAACTGTAAAAGCTAGGTTTACTGAAGTTTTACAAACTAAATCTACACAAGTAATTGCCGATGTTGTTTATACAGATTTAAAACAAAATCAAACAATTGATACCTTTTCTATAGATAGCGGATTTATATTTGAAAATATTTTTGGAATATATAAAGGAGACAAAAGAGCTTTAGTTAAAGACGACCTAAATCTTTTAAACCAAAGACAACTTCATTTTCCAAGTGATGAACAAATGGTTTTTGATTCGGGTGAAGATTTAAAACTTAAACTAAAAGAGATAATAGGCTCATATCACATTAGAAGAAGTTAAAGCCATAGCATTTATAATTATAAAAACTCTTACTTAGGTAGGAGTTTTTTCTTTATAACTGTTTTAGTAATAGAATCAATTTTACCAATAAATTGAGATAAAGATCTTAACGTAACGCAACCGTTGTAAAAATCTACATCTTGTAAAAACAAAACCTATCTACTATGAAAAAAATTACACTTCTTATTTTGCTCACTTTTTATTCTATGTTTTGTTTTTCACAAGACCCAACAGTGTACGTTACCAATAATGGTCAATTTAATTATTCTGTAATTGAAGGTAATGTATACACATTTACAGTAAGCATGTATAGTGCCGCTACTACTGATGTCATTGTAGATGTTAGCACCATCAACAACTCTGCTGATGGTACTGATTTTGTTGCTCTGTCTACAACAGTAACTATACCTGCAGGACAATTAAGCAGCAACACATTAATTATTCCAACAACAAATGATTTTGATATTGAAGGTGATGAATATTTTACTCTTCAAGCTTCAGTCACCTCAGGAAATACAGCTAATTCTAATGTATCCAGAACCATACGCATTTGGGATAATGATATAATCCCAACTGTAATTGCACATACAACTCCAAGAAAAATTGAAGGTCAAACAGCAAATTATAATATTAGTCTGAGTAATTATTTTCATTCAAGCGTAACCATAGATTTTGCTACTATAGCCGGAACAGCAGATGCTTCAGACTACAATCCTACAACAGGAACAGTTACTATTGATGTAGGCCAACGCTTTAGCTCCTTTGTAATTAGCACACAACAAGATGCCATTGCAGAACCAGATGAAACCTACAATATTACAGCAACAATCACTTCTGGAAACACTACAAATAGTAGTATTGACATGTTGGTTACAATAATAGACGACGACACTGAGCCTACATTAAACCTAAGTTCATATAACACCAATGAAGGTAATACAGCGTATATATATGCTAATTTAGATAGAGCTTTTAACTCAGATATAGAAATACAAGTTACAACGTCTAATGGAACTGCTGATAATTCTGATTATACAAACTTATCACAAACCAAAACTATTGAAGCTGGAAATTACGGTACAAGCTTCCTTGTTTATACAACTGACGACACACTAGACGAACCTGTAGAATCTGTAAATTATACTGCAACAGTAATTTCTGGCAACACAACAAATACTTCCGAAACAGGAACTTTTAATATTATAGATAACGATGGCTTACCCGATTTTAGCCTACAAGCTGTATATAATGATAATGAACCAGGCAATCAATCAGGAGATAACTTAGTAGCCGAAGAAGGTTTTGATCTTAAATTTACACCTCGATTAACTTATCCTAGCGCTGTTGATACAGAGATTGAAATCACAACAACCAATGGAACTGCCGATAGTTCTGATTATACAACCGCTACTATACTCGTTACTATTCCTGCTGGTCAATATTATAATTATAACGAAACCTACAGTTACCCAACCATTTTAGATCAACTGGATGAAGACGATGAAAATATTTTTATCAACGCCCTTGTCACTTCAGGAAACACCTATAATTCTAATTATACTTTAGAAGGTTTTATCTTAGACAATTACCATCTAAATGCTCAACACGACGAAATAACTTCTATACTCGAAGTTGGCACAACTTTTCAAGTCTTAGATAACGATACATTTGAAGGTTTACCTGTTGTTCCAGAAAACTTAAATGTCTCTTTACTCGATACGAATTCATTAGGCATTACACTTAGTGCCTCAGGTGTTTTAACAATTCCTGCTAATGTACCAATGGGATATTACTCTATGGATTATGAAATATGCGACTCTGTAAATCCAAGCAATTGTGATACTGCAAACATCATCGTTAGAGTAGAATCTCCTTTAGAAGTAACATACATAGCTCAGTATGTTGATTTTAATGGTGATGGTTTTATAAGTGTCGGTGACACGGTTGAATATGAATTTACTGTAACCAATAATGGAAATGCTCCAATTACAGATATTGATGCCGAAGTGCAATTTCAAGATTTAGACATCGTAGGTGGACCATTAGCCTCCTTAGATGCAGGATTAACAGATAGTACAACCTTTACAGCCTTATATATTATAACACAAAATGATATTAATTTTGGATATTACGCAGGTGATTTAGAAGGAGCTTATTTTTATGGTACTTACTACGGAATTGAACATCAAACATATTTGTATGACCAAAACCAAATGTTTAGTTTACAACAATCCGATGGCATAAAACTAAATGCCTTTGTAGATACTAACGGTAACGGCACTCAAGAAACAGGAGAAGTTAACTTTCCTTTAGGTCAGTTTAATTATGAAATAAATAATGATGGAGTCATCAACAACCTATATGTATCTCCTCATTATTTATATGAATCTAACCCAACAACAACTTATGAACTCTCATATACAGTAGATCCTAATTACGCTACTAATAATACAACAGCAACAACTTACTCTAACGTCACAGTTCCTGTAGGTTCAGGTATCACAACTTACGATTTCCCAATTTCAGTAACAACCTATGATGATTTGTCTGCTAATGTTTCAGCGTCTTGGAGACCACCAATGCCTGGTTTTACATATTGGAATTACATCAGTTACACCAACAATTCTAACGAAACTGTAACTTCTGGTACTATAGACTTTACTATGGATGATACCTTAAATTTACTTAATGTATACGAAGCACCACAATATTGGAACGCAGGAAATAATATCGCTTCATTTGCAACTACAGCTACAGGCTTCACTTACGTTTTTAACAACTTAGAACCTTACCAAACCAAACACTTATGGGTAAAAATGCAAGTACCAACATTACCAACAGTAAGCCTAGGACAATTAGTAATAAATACAGTAGATATTGAATTACTCGCTGGAGATGTTCTACCTCTAAACAACACCTCTAGCTTAACACAAACTATTGTAGGTTCTTACGATCCTAATGATGTTACAGAAAAACATGGTGAAGACATTGTACATTCTACATTTACAACAGATGACTATTTAACCTATACCATTCGTTTTGAAAATACAGGAACGGCAAATGCTATTAACATAAGAGTTGAAGACATTTTAGATGAAAAATTAGACGAATCTACATTGAAAATGGTAGATGCTAGCCATACCTACTCCTTAGAGCGTGTTGGTAAAAATTTAGAATGGAATTTCTTTGCTATAGACTTACCTCCTTCTGAAGATGTTGAAGATTCACCAATTGGTCATGGTTTTATAACGTTTAAAATAAAACCGTTTCCAGATTATGCCATTGGTGATATAATACCAAATACAGCAGAAATTTATTTCGATTTTAATCCTGCTATAATAACCAACACTTGGGAAACAGAATTCGTTGAGTCTTTAGGAGTTGAAGAATCTGAGTATAACAATTTAACGGTTTATCCTAACCCAGTAAAAGATATACTTCAAATTAGTAATACCTCTATGATTACTACTATTGAAATTAGTTCAATCTTAGGCAAACAAATCTTATCAAAATCTGTGGACGCCTTAGCTACTAAAATTGATTTAAGTGAATTTTCTAATGGTGTTTATTTTTTAAAAATAATGAGTGATAATGGAGAAAAAATCGTGAAGATTCTAAAAGAATAATAGGTACTCTTACATATAAAAAAACCTCTCCTATTGAGAGGTTTTTTTATATTAAATTTATTCGTTAATAATTATGGTAACGTTCTAAAAACAAACCTACACTTCAAACATTTTCGCATTCTGTTATTCTCATTTAAAGACAAGAACAATAGTAAGACTCCGCTTTTAAGTGATGATAAGTAGAAATTCAACACATAGAACTGCCTAGATTTACAGAAACCTTTCCAAATCTAGCTCGTTAATACCACCATGACTAGCATGTGCCACCGCTACTCCATTCTTAATAACTAAAAGCTGAGGAGATTGATGCATAACTTGAAACTTATATCCCACTTCATTAGACACATCTCTATAACTCAACAAATCCAAATAATACAAATCGGCATTCATCTCTAAATCATAAGCAGACACAAACTGTTTCATTACCATACTGCTAATGCCACAACGTGTAGAGTGTTTAAATATAAACTGCGTTTTAGTATTGGATTTACTAGCAATAGTACTTAATTGAGACACATCGCTTAGCGGTTGCCATGGCAACACCTTCTTTTCTTTTGGCTCTGAGGAACCGAATAATTTTTTAAACATATTATTTTTTTAAATTGTCTACCAACAGTTTTAGTGATTTGGATAAAGTTGAAATAAAACCCTAAACTGACCAAAGTCATTACTTAAGTCGAAACTAATTCGTAATCTTACATAGCGACAAAACGTCACCATTAAAAAACACAAAAACAGACATTTTGTCGTTTATTTCTTACATTTCTAAAATGGTAAGATAATTGTCTAAAGATAGTCAAACACAATAACACAACAATAAAACAAGGTGGATTTGAAAACTGTAAAGATTTCAAATTAACTATAAAACAATAAAAGATGAATTTTAATAACTATACCATTAAATCGCAAGAAGCCATTCAACAAGCGCAGCAACTTGCCCAAGGTTTTGGTCATCAGCAAATAGAAAATGAGCACATTTTTAAAGCGCTCTTTAATGTTGATGAAAACGTATTACCATTTTTACTTAAAAAGTTAAATGTTAATATTCCAATGCTTCAACAAATACTAGACAAAGACCTCGAAAGTTTCCCGAAAGTTTCAGGAGGAGATATTATGCTCTCTCGTGAAGCAAGCAAAGCTTTAAACGAAGCATCTATCATTGCTAAAAAGATGAATGATGATTATGTGTCTATTGAACATTTAGTTTTAGCTATTTTTAAATCTAAAAGTAAAATTGCCCAAATTTTAAAAGACCAAGGCGTTACTGAAAAAGGCTTAAATGCAGCTATTGAAGAACTAAGAAAAGGAGACAGAGTAACATCTCAAAGTCAAGAAGAAACGTATAATTCACTTAGTAAATACGCTAAAAACTTAAATCAATTAGCACGAGATGGTAAATTAGACCCTGTAATTGGTCGTGATGAAGAAATTAGAAGAATTCTACAAATTTTATCGCGTAGAACAAAAAACAACCCCATTTTAGTTGGTGAACCAGGAACAGGTAAAACCGCTATTGCCGAAGGTTTAGCTCATAGAATTATAGATGGTGATATTCCTGAGAACTTAAAAGACAAGCAAATTTTTGCTTTAGATATGGGGTCTTTAATTGCAGGTGCAAAATTTAAAGGTGAATTTGAAGAGCGACTTAAAGCCGTAATAAAAGAAGTAACCGAAAGCGATGGTGATATCGTATTATTTATTGACGAGATTCATACACTTGTAGGTGCTGGTGGTGGACAAGGTGCTATGGATGCCGCTAACATTTTAAAACCTGCTTTAGCACGTGGCGAATTGAGAGCTATTGGAGCAACGACTTTAGATGAGTATCAAAAATACTTTGAACAAGACAAAGCTTTAGAGCGTCGTTTTCAAATGGTAAAGGTAGATGAGCCAGATACAGAAAGTGCAATCTCTATTCTTCGTGGAATTAAAGAAAAATACGAAACACATCACAAAGTAAGAATTAAAGATGAAGCCATTATTGGTGCTGTAGAATTGTCACAACGTTATATTACTAATCGTTTCCTTCCGGACAAAGCGATTGACTTAATGGATGAAGCTGCTTCAAAATTACGAATGGAGATTAATTCTAAACCAGAAGAATTAGATGTTTTAGACCGTAAAATCATGCAGCTTGAAATTGAACATGAAGCCATTAAACGTGAAAAAGATGAAACTAAATTAAAAAGTCTAAAAGCTGATTTAGCTAATCTCAAAGAGGAACGAAATGAGCTGAATGCCAAATGGATATCTGAAAAAGAAGTGGTAGAAAACGTTCAGAATATAAAGGAAGAGATTGAAAACTTTAAACTAGAAGCCGAACGTGCCGAACGTGATGGCGATTATGGTAAAGTAGCCGAAATTAGATACGGAAAAATTAAAGATGCTACTGAACAGTTAGAAAAATTCCAAAAAGAATTGGCTGAACAGAACGAAACATCTTTAATTAAAGAAGAAGTAACCTATGAAGATATTGCAGATGTCGTTGCAAAATGGACAGGCATACCTGTAACTAAAATGCTTCAAAGTGATCGTGAAAAATTACTTAAACTTGAAAACGAATTACACAAACGTGTTATCGGACAAGAAGAAGCAATTGAAGCGGTTAGTGATGCAGTACGTCGTTCTAGAGCTGGACTTCAAAATCCTCAAAAACCAATAGGAACCTTCTTGTTTTTAGGAACAACAGGTGTTGGTAAGACGGAATTAGCTAAAGCTTTAGCAGAGTATCTCTTTGATGACGAAAATGCAATGACACGTATAGATATGAGTGAATATCAAGAACGCCATGCTGTTAGTCGTTTGGTAGGTGCACCTCCAGGATACGTTGGATACGATGAAGGTGGTCAGTTAACAGAAGCTGTACGAAGAAAACCCTATTCTGTAGTATTGCTAGATGAAATTGAAAAAGCACATCCTGATACGTTTAATATCTTATTACAAGTCTTAGATGAAGGTCGTTTAACGGATAACAAAGGACGTGTTGCAGATTTTAAAAACACGATAATAATTATGACCTCTAATATGGGAAGTCATATTATACAAGAACGTTTTGAAGCAACTAAAGATATCCCTTCGGCTATGGAAGCTGCTAAAATTGATGTTTTAGCCTTATTAAAACAAACGGTAAGACCTGAGTTTTTAAACCGAATTGATGACACCATAATGTTTACTCCTTTATCTAAAGAAAACATTGTTGACATTGTAGGCTTACAGCTTAAAGGTATCACTAAAATGATAGCCAAACAAGGTATTACGTTTGATGCAACACCTGAAGCAGTAAACTATTTAGCTGAAAAAGGGTATAATCCAGAATACGGAGCAAGACCTGTAAAACGAGTGATACAAAAAGATGTTTTAAACCAGCTAAGTAAAGAAATATTAGCAGGAAAAGTAACTACAGATAGTATCATTTTACTTGATGAATTCGATGGACAACTCGTCTTTAGAAATCAGGGAGACTTAGTTACGGAAGAATTGTAAAATACAATTCAAATAAATTTTGAAATTAACCGTAACATTTTTGGACAGAAATAGTCTATATATTGATTGGTTGGTTAAGAACAACACAAATTCCAAGCGCTTGGAAGGAGTGTTGTTCTTCCTTTTTTAAGGCATAAATCTATTCTAAAAACTAGATAAATTTTATTTTTTAGTAAAAAATACAGTTATTCTTCACAAAAATGAAACTTATATCATTCTAAAAATGAATAACTTTTATAGTTATTAACAATTATTCGATGAAATGCATAATAAAATTTCATTTTTCAATAGTCATTTTAACGGATAAATCATTAGTTTTGTCGAGCTATTAAATTCCAACACGACTTAAGACATTATTAATCTTGTTAGTAAACTCTCTAATTGTTAGAGAATTACTATAGTTAATTATTGCCTAAACCCCTAACCTTATACAATGGAATTAAATCGATACATAGACCACACCTTATTAAGTGCTTCTGCAACAGAATCAGACATCCTTAGACTTTGCGAAGAAGCTTTAAAATATAACTTTTATTCTGTTTGCGTAAATAGCTGTTATGTAGCTATTGCCAAACAAGCACTTGGCAGATCTGAAGTAAAAGTGTGTACTGTTGTAGGCTTTCCTCTTGGAGCCATGTCTACTGAAGCCAAAATATTTGAAGCCAAGAATGCTATAGAGCAAGGTGCTACTGAAATAGATATGGTAATGAATATTGGCCGTCTTAGAAGTAAAAACTATGTTGCCGTTTTAAAAGATATTGCCAATTTAAAACGCGCTATAGGCTTAACTCCTTTAAAAGTTATTCTTGAAATAAGTGAACTTTCTAAAAATGAGATTGTAAAAGCTTGTGAAATATGCGTAGATGCTAAAGCCGATTTCGTAAAAACTTCAACCGGATTTTCTAAAAGTGGAGCTACACTTACTGCCGTTAAAATAATGAGAAAAACGGTTAAAGATAAGCTTAAAATTAAAGCTTCAGGTGGTATTAGAGACACAGAAACAGCCCTTAAATATATTGAAGTTGGTGTCGATAGAATTGGCACTTCTTCAGGTGTAGCCATGATGAATAATATACCCTCAAATGCTTCATATTAATTGAAACACTTTTCTTAACTTTGCGATATGAGTGTACATATCGAAGCAAAAAAAGGAGAGATAGCAGAAACTATACTACTTCCGGGTGATCCCTTAAGAGCAAAATGGATAGCCGAAACATTTTTTGAAAACCCAACATGCTTTAACAAAGTTAGAGGTATGTTGGGTTATACAGGAACCTACAAAGGTAAGCGTATATCTACAATGGGAACAGGTATGGGAGTTCCAAGTATTTCTATTTATGCCAATGAACTTATCACAGAATACGGCGTAAAAAATCTTATTAGAGTTGGTAGCGCAGGTTCTTACCAAGAAAATGTAAAAATTAGAGATGTCGTTTTAGCCATGGCTGCTTCATCTACTTCTGGAGTTAACGAACTACGATTTGGTGGTGCAGATTATGCTCCCACAGCAGATTTTGGATTATTTATGAAAGCTGTAGAAGCTGCTCGTGCTAAAAATATTCCAATTAAAGCTGGTAATGTTTTATCTTCAGATGAATTTTACGAAGACGACAAAGAAGCCTTTAAAAAATGGTCTAAATTTGGAGTGCTTTGTGTAGAAATGGAAGCCGCAGGATTATATACCGTTGCTGCAAAACATAACGCTAACGCATTGGCTATCTTAACCATTTCAGATTCACTAGTTACAGGAGAACAAACAACGAGCAAAGATCGCGAAACAACTTTTAAAAGTATGATTGAAGTTGCTTTAGAATTGGCCTAAATTATTTTCTAGTAACTTGTAGCTAATTAAAATCTATAAACATTCCACTTATCATGAAAAAACTAATTACAATATTACTAGTTTCTTTAGTTGTATTTTCTTCTTGTAAAGAAAAAGTAGAGACAAACGAAGACATTGTTACAACTTATTATTTAATTAGACATGCAGAAAAAGATCGCTCAGATAAAACCAATAAAAACCCAGATTTAACAAAAAAAGGCTTACAACGAGCAGAAAATTGGGCAAAACATCTCAAAAATGTGAAGTTTGATGCTGTTTATTCTACAGAGTATAATAGAACTACACAAACCGCTATACCAACTGCAAAATTGAATAATATTGATATTCAATTTTATAATCCCTCTAATCTTATGACTGAAGAATTCTTAGATAAGACTAAAGGAAAAACGGTACTTATTGTTGGTCACAGTAACACCATCCCAAAGCTTGCAAACAGCTTATTAAGTAAACAAAAATACGCAGATATTGCTGATGACAACAATGCCAATTTATACAAAGTAACAATAAAAAAAGAAGAAAAAACTTCCGAATTATCAGTCGTTAATTAACTTAACCTCCACATTTTTAAGTTCAATTTTAGACAATAATTTTAGTTGATTATTCTCAAAAGCGTTTCCTAAATTCTCTAAAGGAATAGAGGTGTCTTCAGGTTTGTAATTGTTATAATCTACAAATCGTAAACTATTGACATAACGCTCATTATAAGCTTCTCTAAAACGCATTCCAATGCCTTTATCTTCATTATATGAATACGCTAGGTAATCTACCTTAAAATCCTCTACCCCAATCCAATAAACAAAAACATCCTCATAATCTTCACCACCACCTTCTTTATTAAATGTTACTTTAATTTTATAATAGTCTTTACCTTTAATCTGTTCATTTTTTAAGAGTGTTTTATTCACTGCTTTAGCATTTAAACCATAAGGTAAAACCGAAAAATAATGTACAGAATTAACTGAAGCCTCATAGTTTTGAGCTATTGAATCTTCAAGCTTTACAAAGGCTTTATTATTATAACGCTCAAAACCAACATTGCTTAACATGTCAAAAATAGAATCGTTATCTTTTACTGTAATTCGGACTAGAAGAAATTCATGATTTTTACGTAAGGCTTGATAATAAATATCACGAAACTCAAATTTAAGACTCGACTTTTCAAAATTTTCACCTCCAGAAATTTCAATCGATTTATCAATAATATCATCAGCTGTTAATACCGTTTTAACCGTTTCAATTTGAGGTTTAATATCATTTGAAGTTTCGTTTTTACAGCTAAAAAGCATAAACACAAATAGGACTATGAGATAATTTTTCATTAGAGCATCGTTTTTAAATATATAGAGTCGCAAAACCAAAGATAAGATTACAATTAAACTTCTTATATTTTCACAAAACTTTTACCGCTTTGAAACTTTCCAACTAATAACTAAAAAACTATCTTTGTCAACCATGCAAAAAACAGTTAACATATTAAATAAGAAAGCAAAATTTCAGTACGAAATATTAGATAAATATACCGCTGGAATTGTACTTACTGGAACCGAGATTAAATCTATTAGGTCTGGCAAGGCATCTATTGCTGAAAGTTTCTGTGAGTTTAATGATAGAGGCGAGCTATTTGTAATAAACATGACTGTTGAAGAATATGCTTACGGTAACCACTACAACCACAGGCCTAAAGCAGAACGTAAACTGCTACTCAACAAAAAAGAGTTAAAAAAGCTAAAAAAAGAAATGGATGTTAAAGGCATTGCTATTATTCCATTACGTCTATTTACTAACGAAAAAGGATTAGCAAAATTAGTCATTGCTATTGCAAAAGGTAAAAAACTCTACGACAAACGCGAAACGATTAAAGATCGTGATAACAAGCGCAATTTAGATCGAATTAAAAAAGATTTCCGATAATTTTTTAAGATTCCTATAACTTTTATTAGCCTTTTTATTCTAAGTTTGAAACCACTTAGGCAACCTTTTATTATAAAATTACGTCTACAAGAATATAAAGGCATACATTTTGTAATAAAAACTCGTGTCTTAACCAAACGTCATCAATTAAAACACTATGATAAAAAAACTACTCAGTATTTTCCTTATTGCTTTTAGTACTTTTATTTCTGCTCAAATCACAGGACATATTACAGATCAAAACAACGCGCCTCTTCCATTTGTAAACATTCTTATTGAAAACACCTATAAAGGCACTACAAGTAATGACGATGGCTATTACGAGCTCAATATCTCAACACCAAAAAAGTATACTATAGTCTATAGCTATTTGGGGTATAAAACCGTAAAAAAAGACGTTACTATAGACCAATTCCCGTATAAAATAGATGTTACTCTAGAAGAAGAGTCCGTTTCGCTTACCGAAGTTGTAATTAGCGCAGAAGACAACCCTGCAAATGAAATCATGCGACAAGCGATTGCAAAGCGAGAGGAAAACTTAAAAAAAATAAACTCATTTAAAGCAGATTTTTACTCTCGTGGTTTAATTAAAATTAAAGACGCTCCCGAAAAAATATTAGGCCAAGATGTTGGAGATTTAGGTGGCGCATTAGACTCTACACGTAGTGGTATAATCTACTTATCTGAAACTATTTCTAAAATTCAGTTTTTAAATCCTGATAAATTGAAAGAAAAAATCACGGCATCAAAAGTTAGTGGAGATGATAATGGGTTTAGTTTTAATAGCGCTTTAGATGTCGATTTTAATTTCTATAATAACACCATTGAATTGGGTAACAAAATTATTTCACCTATTGCAAATAATGCTTTTAGTTATTACCGTTATAAATTAGAAGGCGTGTTTTACGATGATAGAGGTCAGCTTATCAATAAAATCAACGTAATTCCAAAACGTAAAAACGATCCCGTATTTTCTGGAGCAATTTATATTGTTGAAGACCAATGGTCTATTTATGCTACTGAATTGAGTGTTACAGGTGTGCAAGCACGAATTCCTGTGGCAGATTTAATAACATTAAAACAGAGTTTTTCTTATTCTGAAAAAGAAGATATTTGGGCCATTATTTCACAAAGTATCGATTTTAGATTTGGTATGTTTGGTATTAAAGGGGATGGACGCTTTACAGCTGTCTATAGTAATTACGAATTTAATACAGGACTAACTAGAAAAGATTTTAGCAGAGAAATTGTCGCTTTTGAAAAAGAAGCCAACAAAAAAGACTCTATCTTTTGGAATACCATTAGACCTGTACCACTAACACTCGAAGAACGTACAGATTACATTAAAAAAGACAGCATACAAACGCTTCATGAGTCTAAACCGTATTTAGATTCTTTAGATCGTGCCAACAACAAATTTAAATTGAGCAATATTTTAGGCTACACATATCAAAATTCGCATAAAGATTACCGCTTAGGTTATAATGTTCCTATTTTAGGTAGTGTACAGTTTAATACTGTTCAAGGTTACACGGCTAATGCCAATGTGTTTTACACTAAAAATTACGACGATTATAACCGCTTTTTTAGAGCTAGTGGAAATATTCAATACGGATTTTCAGACGAGCGTCTACGTGCCACAGGCGCATTAACGTATAAGTTCAACAGCATTAGTAATGCGTTTTTAACAGTATCTGGAGGAGTTACAGTAAAACAATTTAATCCTTCAAACCCTATTTCTCCATTAATTAATTCGGTAAGCACATTGTTCTTTGAAGATAATTACATGAAATTGTACGACAAGAGTCATCTCTCTCTTAATTATTCCGAAGAACTATTTAATGGCTTTAGATTGTATTCAGGCTTAAGCTACGAAAGACGAAAAGCACTTTTTAACACCACAGATCAAACGTTTTTCAACGACAAAAATGATGCGTATACCAGCAACAATCCGTTAGACGAAACTGCTTTTGGTGTTGCTCCTTTTGAAACGCACCATATTATAAAAGGAAGCATTACGGCACGCATTAATTTTGGTCAAGAATATTTAAGCTATCCTGATGCCAAATACAATGTCAGTAATGACGATTATCCTACCTTATATTTAGGCTACGAAAAAGGCTTTGGTGCAACAAATAGTGATTACAATTTTGATCAAATTAAAGCAAGTCTTACGCAGTCCTTCTCTATAAAAGATAAAGGCAGACTAATGTATAACTTAAAAGCAGGAACGTTTTTTAATGCCGACGATATTGCGTTTATAGATTACCAACACTTTAATGGTAACCAAACACACGTAAACTTAGACGGTAATTATACCAACGTTTTTAACAACTTAGACTATTATTCTGCAAGCACAAACGACGCTTATTTTGAAGGCCATATAGAACACGATTTTAATGGCTTTTTACTAGGAAAAGTACCTTTACTTAATAAGCTTAATTTTAATTTAGTTGTAGGAGCACATGTATTAGCAATACCTGATTTTAAACCTTATCAAGAGTATTCTGTTGGTATAGATAATATTGGTTGGGGAAAATGGAGGTTGTTACGCGTAGATTATTTACGTTCCTATCAAAGTGGATTCCAGAGTGATGCTATTGTATTTGGCTTAAAATTCTTTTAATGATAGTAAGATGAGAAAAAAGGTTCTAGCTGGTATAGCTTTTATTGTTTGTTTTACAATTTTTAGTCAGAATATTGATGATCTAGAATTTACGCATACAAAAGACTCACTAACATCAGCCTTACTTTCTGAATTTGATTATCTCAATTCTAAAACGTTTAAAATAAAACAGAAACTCGATTCAATAAAAATAGACAAGCAGATTGAGCTCCTATCACAGCTTGAAGGTAAATGGGAATTTGTAAAAGTAGTTTGTCAAGACTGTATCATATCTAAAGCAGAAGAACAAACAAAAAAATATATTGAAATCACCAAAAAACACATCATTTTCTATAAAGATGCTATTTCTGAAAAACATATCGTTTCAAAAGAAACCTTAAAATTTAGCGACTTTATAGATTCCTTTTCGGGACTTACAACTTTAGTTTATAAAGACAAACGCGCTTGGAATTATACCATTGATACCACAAAAACGTATATATCTGCAAGTTATATTGGAAATGAAAAAGAAGGCCGTATAGTAACATCTGTTAGTGGTAATTATTCTTATTTTTATAAACGAATAGAATAAATAATTTACAGAAAACCAAAATCAACAGTGATGAAAAAACAAGTTATAGCTATTATAGTTCTGTTAACTTTAAATCTTTCAGCCCAAGAGAAGAAAGACTACTCAAGTAAAGTCACTACTATAGACAGTACAATTACCACTTTATATTCCGTAATTTCTGGTGACAAAGGTGAAGCACGTAATTGGGAGCTATTTAAACACTTATTTAGAAAAGACGCTAAGCTCATTCCTATAGGCAAAAAGGACAAAAAAACGACTGTACGTTACATGTCTCCTGAAGATTATATTAAAACCTCTGGAAAATGGCTTGTAAATAACGGTTTTTATGACCTAGAAATAAAACGTGAAACTCAAGTTTTTGGAGACTTTGCTCATATTTTTAGCACATACGAATCTTACAAGAGCAAAGAAGACGAAAAACCATTAATGCGCGGCATTAACAGTATTCAATTGTTTAATGATGGTAAACGTTGGTGGATTATAAACTTATACTGGAAACAAGAATCTGAAGAAAACCCTATACCTGAAGCTTATTTACCCCAAAATTAATTGAGGCATCATTATTTTAACGCTGCGCAATTAACCTTCTATAACAGCATAACAAAAATTAACAGATCTTTTAAAAATTTTAAATTTCTATACATCATATTTGTAAGATGAAATTTCAAAGTCAAATAAAACAACTTACCGCTCTCCTATCCGTAACAGGCTTAGTTGTGCTATTAGTTTTTTCACCTTGCAAAGTTCGCAATTCTATTCAAGAGGTTTTTGATGTTACCAAAACAGAGGTTTCAAACAAAAGCAGGTCTGCTTTAAAAAATGGGACTTGTAATGTGTATTCAGACGTTAATTCTGTAATTTCAAAAGCAAATTACAGCTTACAACTTTCGCAAGATTTAGGGATTAACACCTCTCAATTTAACACAACAACTATTGCGCTTTCAGACAGACCAATAGCAAAGTATTATAATGCTAGAGCTGAAATTCCGCCTTTAGCCCCTTACTATATTCTCTTTCAAAATAACAAAGCTTATCTATAATTAATTTTCTTCAGACTTAAATCTAGCAATCTCAGCTAGTAGAAAATTATTAATACAATTATAGATACAAAAAAAATGAATTTACATATTAAAAACGATTCGGGTTTCTTAGCCCTTGCAGTCAGAATGGTCATTGGTTGGACTTATTTTTCTGCTTTTTTTAGACGCACTATTTTAGCCGATAAATTAGATCCTGAACTTGCAGGATATATTGGAGTAAAATTTAATCACTTCCTCCCCAACGCTTTAGGTATAAAACCTATTATTCAATATTTGGTTGAAAATCCAGATATACTATGGTATAACATGGTCGCTTTCACTATTATTGAAGGTATTGTTGGCTTATTTATTATTTTCGGACTATTTACCCGACTTATGAGTATTGGGGTTTTTAGTCTAGCCATGGGAATCCTTTTAGGTTCTGGTTGGATTGGTACCACCTGCCTAGACGAATGGCAAATTGGAGTACTTGGTATTGCAACAGGATTTCTTTTGTTCTTAACAGGAAGTGGTCGATTATCCTTAGATAATTATTTAATGAAGAAAAACTTCGCTTTTACCCAAAAGAAATGGTTTGCTTTGCTAGGATCTGGTTTAATCCCTATTAAAGACCATGTCTTTTCTAAAGTGGTAATCATAGGCTCATTTTTAATTTTAGGATTAACCTTATATACCAATCAAGTATTTCACGGGGGACTTTGGGGAACCTTACACAACAAATCTGTAAAGCCAAAACTTGAAATTACAGAAGGACAATTAAAAAATGATGAACTTTCCTTTGATATTTTTAGAGTTGAAGGAGTTGATGTTTATGGAGCATGGATTATTAGTATAGAGCTTATAGACCCACAAAACAATGTAGTGATACATTATACACAAAATGAGTTAGCAGCACTTCCTAAACATACAATAGACAATTATTATATAGCGAAAATTAAACCCGGAAAACACAGCTTAATTGTACCATTGGGTGCTAAAGCAAAACTAAAATTTAACGCTTCACAAATTAAAAATTTACCAAAAGGAAATTACACATTAAAAATAACAGACATTAGTGGAGCCAGCTGGAAACATCAAATAATCAAATAGAGGTATCACAATTCAACTCCTAAAGCTGGTCTTTAGGAGTTTCTTTTCCTTGTTAATTTCTAAAGCAAAAACGTCTATCGCTCACAAAAATAGATGTAACTTATTTGGGTTCTGATTTATTCCACCTATTTTTATCAAAACATATTACAAATTTTTTCTTTTATGACGACTTCTCCAAAATTCATTGCAACACTAATCATAGCCTTATCAATTTCAATCGCTAGTTGCGCTCAAGTCGCCAATAAAAAAGCCACACCAGTTTTTAAAGATGGAGAAGCCCAAATTGTAGAAGCTTTTAACAATCCGGAAAAATGGCTTCGTCACGATTTATGGGTCGAAACAACGTTTGATACCGATGGTAATGGAAAGCCAGACCGTATGCATGTGTCTGTAACACGTCCTGAACAAACGGAAACTGAAGGTTTAAAACTACCAATAGTCTACGTTACAAGTCCATACTTTGCTGGTGTTGCAGCAGATTTACCCGGAGTAATGTGGGACGTTAATATAGAATTAGGGGAAATGGCAAAAGAACGTGTTCATCCCGAAGTTACACGTCGTGGAAAACGCCCAATTATTTCAAATTCACATATCAGAAAATGGGTACCAAGAGGCTATATCGTTGTACATTCCTCTTCTCCTGGAACAGGATTGTCTGATGGTGCACCAACTATTGGCGGAGAAAACGAATCTTTAGCGCCAAAAACAGTCATCGATTGGTTATGTGGCAGAGCAAAAGGGTATACAGAACGCGAAGGCAATGAAGAAGTAAAAGCGTATTGGTCTACAGGTAAAGTAGGCATGACAGGCACTTCTTACAACGGAACACTCCCTCTAGCAGCAGCAACCACTGGAGTTAAAGGCTTAGAAGCTATCATTCCTATTGCTCCAAACACGTCATACTATCATTATTACCGCTCTAATGGTTTGGTACGCTCGCCAGGTGGCTATTTAGGTGAAGATATTGATGTATTATACGATTTTGTACATAGTGGTAAAGAAGAAAATAGACCTTATAATAATGAAACTGTTAGAGATACCGAAATGAAAAATGGTATGGACAGAGCAACAGGTGATTATAATGATTTTTGGGCAGGTAGAGATTATCTCAACCAAATGGATAACATGAAAGCTGCCTTATTAATGTCTCATGGTTTTAACGATTGGAATGTAATGCCAGAACACAGCTACCGAATTTATAAAGCCGCAAAAGAAAAAGGCTTACCAGCTATGATTTACTATCATCAAAACGGACATGGAGGACCACCTCCAACTTCTATGATGAACAAATGGTTTACCAAATACCTTCATGGTATAGATAATGGTATTGAAAAAGTAGAAAACAAAGCTTATATCGTAAGAGAATACGATAATCAACAACAACCTACAGCTTATAAAGATTACCCAAATCCAGATGCAAAAGATGTAACCTTATATCCCTCTGTATCTGGCACTATGAGCACAAACCAGAACAAACATTTAGCTTCAGATACTTTTACTGATAATGTGAAATTCAGTGGTGCTGATTTAGCAAAATCAGAGCACAAAGATCATCGCTTGCTATACGTATCACCTATTTTAACTGAGGATCTTCATATCTCTGGAGTCCCTAAAGTAAGTATTACACTATCAAGCAGTTCGAAAGCAGCGAATCTGTCGGTTTGGTTAGTATCCTTACCTTGGGATGAAGATGCTAAAAAAATCACTGAAAATATTATAACACGTGGGTGGGCAGATCCAAAAAATCATAAGTCAATAACAGATGAAGAAGATTTAGAACCCGGAAAATTTTACACTGTAAATTTCGATTTACAACCCGATGACCAAATCATTAAAGCCGGACAACAAATTGGTTTTATGATCTTTTCTAGTGATAAAGAATTTACCTTACACCCAAAAGCAGGAACTGAGCTAACTATTAAATTAGACAAAACGTCGTTAACCTTACCAATTGTTGGTGGGTCAGCATCTTATAAGAATGCCACTAATTAATAGCTTTTTTATATTTTAAGATTTTGTTTTAAGCACGTTACACTCTTTTCTTTAGGCTTAATTTTTAGAACTCATTTGCTACGCTTTCTAAACAGAAGCGTAACTTTAGAGTCTTAATTCTTATCTTCCAACATAGGAACAAACCTAAAATCACCAAATTCATGTTTTTCAAATTCCTTTGGTCCTTTTCTAATAAACATAGTCATCACTTGAACATCATCACCAACAGGAATGACCAAGCGACCTCCTATGGCTAATTGACTTAATAATGGATTTGGAACAAACGGAGCACCTGCAGTAACAATAATACCTTGAAACGGAGCTTCGTCTGGCATTCCTTTATAACCATCGCCAAATATGAGACTTTTTGCTCTGTAACCAATTTTTGGTAAAAACTTAGACGTTTTTTTAAACAATTCTTGCTGACGTTCAATACTAAAAACCTTTGCGCCTAGCTCTAAAAGCACAGCGGTTTGGTAACCACTACCTGTTCCAATTTCTAATACTTTATCGCCTGCCTTTACTTGTAATAATTCAGATTGAAAAGCCACCGTATAAGGTTGAGAAATGGTTTGATCTGCAGCAATAGGAAATGCTTTATCTTGATAAGCGTGATCTATAAAACTAGAATCCATAAAAAAATGCCTAGGAATTTTACCTATAGCTTTTAAAACAGCTTTATCTTTTATGCCTTTATTTATTAGAGTTTCAACGAGTTGTTGGCGCATCCCTTGATGCTTAAATGTGTCTTTCAAAGCGTAGTTTAGTTTAAGGTAAAAATACTTCAAAACTATTCAAACTTCAAAATGAAAGTTCCTGTTTTTTTCTCCTGATTCAATTCATCTTTGAAATCTAGACACTTATTAATTTCGTAGTATTTTATATTTTCTTTTTTCAATTTCTGAACGAAAACGACTATTTTTGTTAAAAACAGAAAAACATGCTCAAAGTTGGTGTTCTTGGTGCTGGTCACCTTGGTAAAATTCATTTAAGACTACTTAACCAATCCCATAAATATGACCTTGTTGGCTTTTATGATGCAGATGCAGAAAATGCAGAACGTGTAGTTAAAGAGTTTGGCTATGCCTACTTCGATTCTATTGACGAATTAATAGATGCCGTAGATGTTGTAGATATTGTAACTCCTACGCTTTCGCATTATGATTGTGCGAAACAAGCCATAAAAAAAGGAAAGCATATTTTTATAGAAAAACCAATCACCAACACTGTTGAAGAAGCCGAAACCATTAGAACTTTGGTTGCTGAACACGGAGTAAAAGGTCAGGTTGGCCATGTAGAACGCTTTAATCCTGCATTTATAGGAGTTAAAAATCAGATTGTAAATCCGATGTTTATAGAATGTCATAGACTTGCGGAATTTAATCCTCGTGGTACAGATGTACCTGTAGTTTTAGATTTAATGATTCATGATATTGACATTATTTTAAGTGTTGTTCAATCTCCTGTTAAACATATTTCTGCAAGTGGAGTTTCAGTAGTTAGTGAAACACCAGATATTGCCAATGCACGTATAGAATTTAAAAACGGTTGTGTTGCTAATTTAACCGCAAGTCGAATTTCTTTAAAGAATATGCGTAAAACCCGTTTCTTTCAAAAAGACGCTTACATTTCTGTAGACTTTCTTGAAAAGAAGTGTGAAGTGGTTAAAATGAAAGATGCTCCAGAAAATCCAGGTGATTTTGATATGATACTACAAAATGCAGAAGGCATTAAAAAACAAATCTATTTTGATAATCCAGATATAGCAAACAATAATGCTATTCTAGACGAACTAGAAACTTTTGCAGATGCCATAAATAACAATACAAAGCCAATTGTAACTTTACATGATGGTACTGAAGCTTTAAGAGTTGCCAATATGATTATTAATCAGTTCTAGCACTCTTTAAAGCAAAAATCTTATCAAATCAGATAAATATTAGATTAACAGATTCCTGTTTTTACAGGAATAAAAATTAAAATTTTTAATGAAAAACATAGCAGTTATAGGCGCAGGAACTATGGGTAATGGAATTGCCCATACTTTTGCACAATCAGGATTTAACGTTCAACTTATTGATATTAGTGAAGCGTCTTTAAAACGCGGCATGGATACTATTGCCAAAAACTTAGATCGTATGGTCGCTAAAGAAAAAATTAGCGCATCAGATAAAACTGAAACTTTAGGAAAAATTACAACTTTTACAAATACAGAAGAAGGTGTAAAAAATGCCGATTTAGTTGTTGAAGCTGCAACAGAAAATATCGATTTAAAACTAAAAATCTTTAAACAACTTAGTGAGATTTGTAATGAAAATACCATTTTAGCTACAAATACATCTTCAATTTCAATAACGCAAATTGCAGCAGTTACTTCTAGACCTGACAAAGTTATTGGCATGCATTTTATGAACCCTGTGCCAATTATGAAATTGGTAGAGATTATTAGAGGCTACAATACAAGTGATGACGTTACTTCTACTATTATGGAACTCTCTAAAACTTTGGGTAAAGTACCAACCGAGGTGAATGATTATCCTGGCTTTGTGGCTAACCGTATTTTAATGCCAATGATAAACGAGTCTATTGAAACGCTTTACAACGGAGTTGCAGGTGTTGAAGAAATAGATACAGTTATGAAATTAGGGATGGCACATCCAATGGGTCCATTACAATTGGCCGATTTTATTGGTTTAGATGTCTGTTTATCCATTCTTAATGTGATGTACGATGGCTTTAAAAACCCTAAATATGCACCTTGTCCTTTATTAGTTAATATGGTAATGGCAGGAAAATTAGGTGTTAAATCTGGTGAAGGTTTTTATGATTACTCTGAAAGCCGAAAGGCTGAGAAGGTTGCTGGGCAGTTTTTGAAGTAAAAAGTGTAAAGTGTAAAGGCTGAAGTTTGAAGTGTGAAGTGTGAAGTGTGAAGTGTGAAGTAAGATTACTCAATTAATACAGTAATTAATGAAAGTACAAGATTTATTGGCTTATAAAAAAGGTTTTAAATTAGCAATGGACATATTTCATCTTTCTAAAAAATTTCCTAAAGAAGAAACGTATTCACTTACGGGTCAAATTAGAAGGTCTTCTCGAAGTGTTTGTGCTAATTTACCTGAAGCCTATCGAAAACGACGCTATCCGAAACACTTTATTAGTAAACTTACAGGTTGCGATGCTGAAAATGGTGAAACACAAACTTGGCTAGAATTTGCTTTAGCTTGTGACTATATTTCAAATGAAAGCTACAACAACTTACTGAAAGAATCACAGGACATAGCAAATTTATTAAACTATATGATATTGAATCCTAAAAATTCGGTTCAAGCGAATCTTAATTTAAAGTGAAATTACCTAAAAAAGAACTCTCACTTTTTACTCAGCACTTTTTACTTAAAACATGCCAAAAATAGTCCCATTCAAAGCCGTAAGACCCACAAGAGCAATTGTTGGTCTTGTTGCTGCGCGCCCTTATCAAAGCTATACAGTTGATGAACGAGAATCTCGAATGGCTTATAACCCGTATAGCTTTCTACATATTGTAAATCCTGGTTATAAATACGATCAAGAAGTTACAGGTGAAGAACGTTATAGGTTGGTTAAAAATAGATATTTAGAATTTAAAGAAGAGGGTGTTTTTGTTCAAGATGAAAAGCCATCATTCTATGTTTATAAAATAGTAAATCGGCATGGACAAGAATTTAGTGGCATTATTGCGGCTACTAGCGCAGAAGATTATGAAAATGACATTATAAAAAAGCATGAAGATACAATAGCCAAACGCGAAGAAACGTTTAAAAGTTATCTACAAACGGTTGGCTTTAATGCAGAACCAGTGCTACTCACCTATCCTGACAATGCGGTTATTGCACACATTATAGCAGATACTCAAAACACACGACATGCCGAGTTTGAGTTTACTATGACTTACAGAGACACGCATTATTTATGGAAAATAGATAAAAAAGAGACCATTGCTACCATTCAAAAAGAATTTGAAAAAATGGGCACAATTTATATTGCTGATGGTCACCATAGATCTGCGTCGTCATACTTATTATTTAAAGATGAAAAAGAAAAGAACACCAATCATAAAGGCTGTGAGTCTTATAACTTTTTTATGTCGTATTTAATTCCAGAATCGGATTTAGTAATACACGAGTTTAATAGACTTATTAAAGATTTAAACGGTTTAACCAAGGAAGAGTTTTTAATTAAACTAGATACTTTTTATCGTATTGAAAACAGAGGACTAATGCCTTACAAACCATCTAAACCACATCATTTTAGTATGTATTTAGATGGTGAGTTTTACTCCCTTTATTTACGAAAAACAAGCTATGAATTTAAAACATCCTTAGATAAATTAGATGCACAATTGTTATACAAAACCATACTTCAACCAATTTTAGGTATTGATGATTTACGAGATGATAGTCGTATTTCATACGTTAATGGGCAACACGACATGATTACTATAAAAAGCAGTGTAGATAGCGGAAAGTTTAAGATTGGTTTTGGTATGTGTCCGTCTAATGTAGAACAAATGAAACAAATTGCAGACGATGGTTTAACAATGCCACCTAAAAGCACTTACATTCTTCCGAAGTTGAGAAGTGGAATCACTATTTATGAATATTAAATTATGACTAAAAAATATATATTATTATTACTTTTTATAAGTATTAGCTTCGCCTGCTTTTCTCAAAACCAAGGCTCTGATACCGTTATAAAAAGTGGAGTTGGCTTAGGTAGTGTTATTGCTGTTGTAATCTCATGGGACAGAAATAAATCAATTCTATGGGCAATTTTACACGGAATATTCAGTTGGCTATATGTTATATACTATGCACTAACTAGAGATTAAATAATTATGTCTATACAAGAAAACCTATTAAAAATTAAATCAACCTTACCTGAGCACGTTACACTTGTAGCCGTTTCAAAAACGAAACCAATCAGTGATTTAATGGAAGCCTATAATACTGGACAACGCATTTTTGGAGAAAATAAAATCCAAGAAATGGCAGAAAAGCATGAACAAATGCCAAAAGATATTGAATGGCACATGATAGGACATGTTCAGCGAAATAAGGTAAAATATATGGCTGAATTTGTAAGCCTAATTCATGGTGTAGAAAGCTTCAAATTACTGAATGAAATTAATAAGCAAGCCCAAAAACACGATAGAATAATAGACTGTTTACTTCAAATTAAAATCGCTGAAGAAGACAGCAAATTTGGGATGTCTGCCGAAGATGCTTCTAACCTACTAAAATCCAATGAGTTTTCTGAATTAAAGCATATTAAAGTTGTTGGCTTAATGGGAATGGCCACATTTACTGATGACACAAATCAGATAAAAAAAGAATTTAAAAGCCTAAGTCACACATTTACAGAACTTAAACAACTACACCCTGAACTTAAAACCATTAGTATGGGAATGAGTGGAGACTATAAATTAGCTATTGATTGCGGAAGCACCATGATTCGCGTTGGAAGTAGTATATTTGGTTCTCGAAATTATAATTAACACGTTACCCGAAGAAAGTATAACAAAGCTGTCTTTAGAATTATAAAGACTGCTTAACTCTGTTCGTAAAAACGTAAAATACTTAACGCTATCTACGCAATACTAGACATAGAAACCACAGGTGGAAAGTACAATGAAGAAGGCATCACTGAAATTGCAATTTACCAATTTGATGGTCATAAAGTAACTGACCAATTTATTTCTTTGGTAAATCCCGAACGGGAAATTCAACCTTTTGTTGTTAATCTTACAGGCATAAATTCTAATATGCTTAAAAACGCACCAAAATTTTACGAAGTTGCAAAACGTATTGTTGAAATAACTGAAGATTGTATTATTGTAGCCCATAACTCTTCTTTTGATTACCGAATTCTTAAAACCGAATTTAAACGTTTAGGCTTTCCTTTTAAACGAAAAACACTTTGCACGGTTGAGCTATCTCAACAACTCATTCCTGATATGGAATCCTATAGTTTAGGCAAACTAACACGAGCATTAGGTATTCCTATGAGTGATAGACATAGAGCCAATGGAGATGCAATGGCCACTGTAAAGTTGTTTAAAATGCTATTAAACAAAGATTTAGAAAAAGTTATTATTAGAGATGCTGTTAAAATTGAAAAAAAATCTAATATTCCAACCAACCTTACAACAATTATAGAAGGATTGCCGTCAGATACAGGAGTGTACTATATTCATAATACAGAAGGTGAAATTATTTATATTGGAAAAAGTAAAAATATTAGAAAACGAATTATTCAGCATTTTACAGGTAAGAACTCTAAGTCTAAAAAAATTCAAAAACTAGTTAGTACTGTTACCTACGAAAAAACAGGAAGCGAACTTGCGGCTTTATTAAAAGAAAGTGCAGAAATAAAAGCAAATAAACCCATCTTTAATAGAGCTTTAAGAAGAACTATTTTTACCCATGCCCTTTACAGTTTTACAGATAAAAATGGCTATATAAATCTTTTTATTGATAAATCTAACAGAGAAGAAATGCCTATTACAACCTTTAGTACAAGAACAAGTGGTAAACACTTTCTCTTTAAAGCTGTCGAGGAATTTAATCTATGCCAAAAACTCACCGGTTTATACAACACAAAAACAAGTTGTTTTAAATATGAAGTAAAAGAATGTTCTGGAGCATGTATTAATGAAGAGCCTGTTGATGCCTATAATAAAAGGGTAAATTCATTAATAGAAAAGTATAGTTATGCTAATAAAAACATGCTAATTATCGATAAAGGGAGAGCTATAGAAGAAAAAAGTGTGTTTTTAATAGAAAATGGTATATTTAAAGGAATGGGCTTTTTTGATTTAAACCATCAAATAAATAACAGAGCTATTTTGGAATCTCTTATAACTCCAATGGAAAACAACAGAGACACGCAGCATATTATTCAGAGTTATATGAGAAGAAATAAAAGACTTAAAATAGTAAATTTAAACTAATATATACAAGACATATAACTTAAAAATTGTAGCATTATTTGCTGCTTTTTTAGTTTTTTTTTAGGTTTTTTTACAACACAATAAATAAACCACAACCTAAAACTTTAGAAACTATAAATTAACTTTTCGTACATTTAGAATATGATATCGAATCAAAAACATAATTGGAGAAATAGAATACATGAAGTTATCTATGAAGCTGATACTCCTTCTGGAAAGCTTTTTGATATACTGTTGTTAATATTCATATTGGTTAGTATTGTGCTGGTTATGCTAGAAAGTGTCGTAAGCATAGATGAAAAGTACCATGAACTTTTACATATTGGTGAATGGATTGTAACTATACTATTTTCTATTGAATATATTTTGAGAATAATTTCAGTAAAAAAACCATTCAAATATATATTTAGTTCATTTGGAATCATCGATTTCTTATCAACCATACCAATGTATTTATCTTTCTTTTTTGTTGGTTCCCAAGCTTTAGTAACCTTAAGGGCATTACGGCTACTGAGAGTTTTTAGAATTTTAAAATTGGCTAGGTATCTAGGAGCATCAAATCACCTAAAAGCATCGTTAGTTGCAAGTCGTGTAAAAATTATGGTTTTCTTATTTGCTGTAATGATTACTTCGGTCATTTTTGGAACTATTATGTATTTAGTAGAAGGAGAAGCCAATGGTTTTGACAACATACCAAAAAGTATTTATTGGTGTGTAGTAACATTAACTACTGTTGGATTTGGAGATATCGCCCCACAAACAGCTCTAGGACAATTTATTACAACTTTTATCATGATTTTAGGTTACGGTATTATTGCAGTACCTACAGGGATTGTTTCTGCAGAATATGTTAGAAGTGGTCAAAAAGAAGATGCCGAAAATGAAGCATTAAAAACTAATGGAAATAGTCCATCTGACAATATTACTATTCACCTCAATTCGCAACATTGCTCAAATTGTCATGCATCAGACCACAAAGATAATTCAGATTATTGCTATAATTGTGGAAATGAACTCAATCCTTTATTGTAGATTAAATAATGCCTAAAATATATCCCAAAATTGTCATTTCCGTTGTTGGTCCAACTGCGATTGGAAAAACAGCATTAAGTATTAAACTTGCCCAACATTTTAAAGCTAAAATTATTTCTGCAGACTCTCGACAATTTTACAAAGAAATGTCTATTGGAACTGCTGTACCTTCTTTAGAAGAACTAAATGCTGCACCACATCATTTTATTCAGCATAAATCTATAGATGAAAATTATAATGTTGGTGATTTTGAACGCGATGCCATTTCTAAAATAAAAGAATTACATAAAGACAACCCTATTGTAATCATGGTTGGAGGTTCTGGATTATATGTAAAAGCTGTAACAAAAGGCTTAGACTATTTTCCTGAAGTTGATTCTAATATTAGAGAAAACCTTAATCTTCAACTAGAAAAAGAGGGTTTAAATACTTTACAAGAACAACTCAACCTTTTAGATCCAGAGGCTTTTAAAACTATAGCAGTAGACAATCCGCAACGTGTTATTAGAGCTCTAGAAATTTGTATTGGTACAGGAAAACCATATACTTCTTTTCTTACCAATCCTGAAAAAAATCGAGACTTTAAGACCATTAGTATTGGCTTAAATGCTGAACGTTCTGTTATTTATGATAGAATTAACCAACGTGTAGATCTAATGATTGAAAACGGATTATTAGAAGAAGCAAAAGCTCTATTACCAAAAAAGCATCTTAATGCACTAAATACTGTTGGTTACAAAGAGTTATTTGAATACTTTGAAGGTAATGACTCTCTAGATTTTGCTGTCTCTGAAATTAAAAAGAATACCAGACGTTTTGCCAAACGACAACTCACATGGTTTAGAAAAGATGACGCAATTAAATGGTTTGATTATAAAACTGACGCTAACGCTATTATACAATATATTGCATCTAATCACCAAAAGTAAACATTACCATTTAGTTAGTAAGAATGAGTAATTACATAATATCCATCACAAAAAAATCCAGCGTAATAAACTGGATTTTTTTTGAGGTATAAAAAAGGATATAAAACTTATTTGTTGTTAATAACCAACCTAAAGCCTTCTCCGTGAATATTTAAAATTTCTACGTTAGGATCTGGTTTTAAATATTTACGCAATTTAGCAATATACACATCCATACTACGAGAGGTAAAATAATTATCATCTCTCCATATTTTAGTCAGTGCTAATTCTCTAGGCATTAAATCATTTTCATGCAATGCCAATAAACGTAACAACTCGTTTTCTTTTGGCGATAATTTTGAAGGTTCACCTCCATCGAATTTTAAGAAACGAAGTTTTGAATTGAGATCAAAACGTCCAATTTTAAATTCAAATTGTTTGCTATCTGCAACCGTATCTGTTGCCTTACGCTGAATTATAGCTTTAATTTTCATTAATAAAACCTCACTATCAAAAGGTTTATTAAGGTAATCGTCTGCTCCTACTTTATAACCTTTTAATACATCTTCTTTCATCGCTTTAGCGGTTAAGAAAATAATAGGAACGTCTGTGTTTTTTTCGCGAATTTCTTTAGCTAATGTAAAGCCATCCTTATAAGGCATCATCACATCTAATATACAAAGATCGTAATCGTCTTTTTTGAACTTTTCAAAACCTTCCATTCCATTTTTGGCATGGACAACGTCGTAATCGTTCATCATTAAATAATCTTTTAAAACGGTTCCAAAATTTGGATCGTCTTCTACCAAAAGAATTTTCTTGTTTTGTTCTTCCATAATTCGTTTTTAAGATATTAACGGCATCTTTATAATAAAAGTACTGCCTTTTCCTTTTTCACTTTCTACTGATATATGACCTTGATGGTCTTCTACTATTCTTTTTACATAGGCTAAACCTAAGCCATGTCCTTTTACATTGTGCACATTACCTGTGTGTTCTCTATAAAATTTTTCAAACACACGTTTGGCAACAGCTTTTGACATTCCATTACCTTGATCTGCTATTTTTACAATAATATTATTTCCTACGTTTTCAGTATACACATCTATTTTTGGTGCATCATCTGAATACTTAATAGCATTATCTAATATATTAACAATCACATTTGTAAAATGTGTCTCGTTTGCTAAAACTGATGACTCAGCAGCGTTTAAATGCATTTTCACATAGCCTTTACGATCTTCAACTATTAATTCTACATGTGTAATAGCATCTTCTACTAAGTCGTGTAATTCTATATGTTCCTTACTAATATTAAGTTCGTTTTTTTCTAATTTAGAAATACGCAATACATTTTCTACTTGAGCATGCATACGCTTATTTTCTTCTTTTATCATTCCTAAATAACGTTTCACCTTTTCTTGGTCATTAATTATTTTAGGGTTTTTTATAGAGTCTAATGCTAAATTGATGGTTGCAATTGGCGTTTTAAACTCATGTGTCATATTATTAATAAAGTCTGTTTTTATCTGTGATATTTGTCGTTGCTTTATTAATTGATAAATCGCACTAGCATAAGCTATGATAATAATACTTGTAAATAGTATAGACAAAAATCCCATCTTTAGTACAGAGGATATTAAATACTTTTTTCTATCCGGAAAATCGACCCAAAGATTATAATTACTCTCTTTATTATTGTCTAAAAACACAGGAATACCATAAGCCTTTTCTTTTTCAAAATTTTGGGTTTGCACCTTTGTTGCTAAATCATCATCATAAATAGCAAACTCAAAATTTAAATCTATGCCTTCATCCTTCAGTTCTCTTTTTAAGAAAGCTTCAACTTGTTTAGTCGTAACACGTTTATAAATTGGAATATCTTTTAAATACTCCTTTATAACATCTTCATACATTTGCTTTTCAATAATTGGCATAGATGAAATCTCGACCAATCGTTGCATAGGTTTTATAGAGGTATTACCATCTAAACTGGAATTACTATAAACTTCTTTAACACGCTCATTAGTTAATTTACTAATGTTAAAACTGTCTGCATCAATTTCAAAGAACAACGAAGGGACTTTAAGACGCTCTTCTAAAACCGTATTACGATTTATTATAGTGAGGTCATTTAAATCATCTTCTGATGTAATAAAAAGCTGTCTTATTTTTACCGAATCTACTTTAGTGTCTTTATTTAAGTGAGGTTGAAGCTTTGAAAATGCATCTCTTAACTCCATTTCTTCAATTGAATTAGACACAAAACTTAAAGCTCGTTTTACACTTAGTGTAAAATTTTTGTCTTCATTTTCTAAACTATTATTAATAAAAAATGATTGCACAAAAATTATTCCAATGAGAGATAAACTCATTAAGACTATCAATAAGACAAATAATTTTTTACCCATCAGTCAAATTTAACATTTTAACATTTAGTACAAATTAGGTTTAACCTTACATTAACAAAAGAAATTCTTTTATTTTTTGTTAATATCTTGAAGTATTTGCTGATGAATTTCTAAAGCTTGCTTTTTTGCTGATTCCAAATCATTATTTGTAATTACAAAATCTGACTTTTCAATTTTCTCTTTATCAGACAATTGATTCTTAATAATTGATTTCACCTTTTCTTCTGAAGTATTATCTCGCCTCATTACACGTTGTATTCGTAGATCTTCATCTGCAACTACTGTGATAATGTAATTGTATTGATTTTCAAGGTGGTTTTCAAAAATAATAGCGGCTTCTTTTATAACATAATGTGAATCCTGCTTTTTTAGCCAACGTTTAAAATGCGATGCAACTTTTGGATGTACAATCGCATTCATTTTAGAGAGTAAGGTCTTGTCGTTAAAAATTTTTGAAGATAAATACGGTCTATTTAATGTATCATCTACATAAGCAGCGTCACCAAACAACTGAATAAGTTTTCTTTTAATAATTTTAGAACGATTCATTAAAGCTTTGGCTTCGACATCTGCAATATAAACTGGTACTCCAAACGATTGAAAACACTTTAAAACCGTTGTTTTCCCACTTCCTATTCCACCTGTTAATCCTACTACTATCATCTTATAACTTTATAAAATCTATTCGTTTCTGTTTTATATTAACATGTTTTACAGACGCTGGCTTCTTTACTATTTTAGGTACTAAATACGTTTGGTTTGCATTTAAGTCTGTATAATCACATTCTAATTTAAAATTTGAAGCTTTGATAGCGTTATAGCTTTCTAAATCTACATAATAGGAAACACTAACTGTTTTTGGAAAATAATTAATTGTAACATCCTTGGGCTGATTGGTTATAGTAACAGGAACTTCTACAATGCCTTCTGTAAATCTAGCAACCTCTCCTGATACGGAAATTGACTTTGGAAATATTTCAATATTTTCAAAACCTGAAATATCTAAATTTACGTTTTTTTCAATATTGTTTTTAACATTATTAAGGGTTAAATTCTCAGTATTAATGTGAGTAATTTTGTCGACCTCAGAAGTTGAACCTACAATTTTCACACTGTCTTTATCAAATTTAAGTTCCCCTTTTAAATCATAACCTACAGCATAATTAATAGTCTGTTTTAAAGTTATAGGAACCATTTTTGAAGCTCTCTTAGAAAATGAAATTAAAAGTGTATCTGGTAAAACAGAAAGTAATTTATAGGAATGACCTAATTGATCTTCTATTAAATATTTATGCTTTTGTACATCGAACAAAAAATGATTGGATTTTACAGTCACATCTTTTTTTGCGTTTAAAACAAGCCCTCTATAACTATTAAACATTAGCGGCACTAATGAAAAGCCTTTAGCCTCTACATACGCATTAATATAATTAATCGAGTCATTTTCTAACAAAATTTCATCTTCAAAATCGACTAAATTCACTTTTAGTTGTATTGTCTGTTTATAATCGTTAGACAACTTAGAAATAATTAAAAACACAAATGCAATGGCAAAGAACAGACTAAAACGCTTAACGCTTTTCTTTTTTAAGTAGTCTAATATGTTTATTTTTTTCTTAGAATTCATTTATACTTTAAAAAAAAGTTGTGGAAATGCCTCTTCTGGGTGCTTACCCAAAACAACCAGATTAAATGTAGACTTTAAAAAACCATAACCATAGCCTACAAACTGAATAATTATAGCAAATAAAGCCTGAAACGCTACACTGATGCTTCGGGTTGAAATTAAAGCCATTACAAAAGCTAAAGTAAAATATAAACCATAAAGATATAATGGCAAATTTATATGTAATAATGCCAATATAATTGAAACAATTATCCCTAAACTAAATAAAGTAGGAAACCAATACACTAAACTTTTAGATTTAGGATGCCATTGATTAAGAATTGGTCTTACCATACCAAATTTGTAAACTTGAGTATAAAACTTAGACCAAGAGACCCTGCGTTTATGATAAACAAAAGCCGTTTCAATTAGCGTAGTTTTAAAGCCTAATTGGTGTAAACGTAATGACAAATCGGGATCCTCACCTGGATGAATTTTCCCAAAACCACCAGAAGCTAAAAATGCTTTTTTAGACAATCCCATATTAAAACTTCTTGGCTGAAAATCTTCAAGCTTTTGTTTTCCACCTCTAATACCGCCTGTTGTTATAAACGAAGTCATAGCAAAATTAATGGCTTTTTGCAGATTTGTAAACGACGAATGCGCCGCGTCTGGCCCACCAAAGCAATCGTAATAAGATGCATTTAAAAACGTTTCAACTTCTATTAAATAATTTGACGGCAACAAAACATCTGAATCTAAAATAATATAATAGCTTCCTTTTGCTTTTGTCATACCAAAGTTTCTAGAATCACCTGGACCTGAATTGGGTTTAAAATAGTATGAAATATTTAGATGATTACTAAATTGCTCAACTATGTTTTCTGAAGTTTCTGTAGACCCATCTTCTACAATGACAATTTCATAACTACGATGACCTTTAAAATTTAAAAAACTCTCTAGGAGTTCTTTAATTTCATCTGGTCTATTATAAACTGGAATAATAAAGGAAAAATCAATGTCATTCATAGGTAACAAAGATAAATAAACCAAGCGCAACTTTTAATAGTTACATGAGCTTTAAATGCATAGACCACCATTAAATTAAAATGACGCATTGAAGTCTTGGTTTTTAAATAAAAAAAAGCCGCTAAAATAGCGGCTTTTCTGTAATTATATGTTGATTAAGCTTATTGCTTCATCACTCTTATTGTTTCTGTAACATTTGCAATAGTTACTTTAACAAAATAAGTACCTGTTTGTAAGCTAGACATGTCTAAATTACTATCTACTGAGTTAGGTGAAACTCTTAATACTTCTTGTCCTAGCATATTATACATTGCCACTTGCTCTATTGTATTTTTAGCATTTAATGTTAATGTATTTTTAACTGGGTTAGGAAAGTAAGAGAATGCGGCTTCAGTTTCAAAATTGTTTACACTTAACGCTTCATCTGGAGACCATAAGGCTATTGTGAAATTTGGTGTAGACGTTGGGCCTACACTATAATAAAATACTCTTACAAAGTAAGTTTCACCTACCACAAAATCAGTACGACTAATTCTTGGGTTACCATATGTAGAATCATAATCATCACATTCAATTGAGACTAAACTACCACAAGCTCCACTAAATAATTCAATTACCCCATCAAAATCATCAGTTACATCAATATTAGCAGCTGTTGAAGTAGCTACAAAACTATACCAAACATCATCATTTGCATTACTACCTGCACAAGCTGCAATACCTGAGTCGGTTGCACTAGCAATAGTTCCTGACACTTGTGTTGCAGAAGCTAAATCAGTAATTTCATTTTCAACAGTTAATACTACTGCTCCTTCGCAATCATCATTTGCTGGTGGTGGTGGTGGTGTTCCAATACAAATATCAAAAGTTGTCGTTGGATTAGCTGCTGTGCTATATGAATTTACTCTTAACAAATATGTTTCACCTACCGTTAATCCTGTTAAAGTACTGTTATCAGAGTCACTACAGTTTATGTTTGTAAGTGTCCCACAAGCCCCTGACCAAACAGAATGATACAAATCAGTTGGATCACCTGTTACATTTAACAAATCTATTTTATGAGATTCTGCTGTTGCCACAAAAGAAAACCATACATCATCATTTTCAGTACCAAAACATGTAGCTTCATCTTCACCTGATGCAGTAGCGTATTGAATAGTACCTGTAGTAGTTACTGCACAATCAAAATCTGCATTTACAGTTAATGCAATTGCTCCTGCACAATCATCATTAGCTACCGGATCTACAACAAGCTCAATACTTACATTGTTAGTCCCATCCCAAGTGCCATTGAAACCTCCATAAGTATAAGCTGCGTTATTTAAACGCCATCTTGCAGCTACATAGTTTGTACCAGGTGGAGTATCTGAAGTGGTATATGCATATTCATCATCATTACCTGAATCACTGCTATATGTAGCAACTTTCCATAGCGCGTTGTCCCAAGTTGCAGGATCAGTATTCTCGTTATTAATTGCAATCCAACATTCAACACCAGCACCTGCACCTTCTGCATCGGTAACACCAGCTTCGTACCCTTTAGCATACACTGTTACCGCTGTACCAGCGCTAATCGATAAAGATACATCACTACCATTAACACCATCAGTTACCCACTGTACATTATTAAAATCCATAGCATCAGTAGGCGCAGCTACAATAGTTAGTTTGTAATCCTCTACCTCACCTCTTCCAGAACCAAAGGCACAGGCATCATCATTAGGATTAGAATCATTATAATCTACCATAGTTCTTAGTCTATAGTCACCCATAGCTGTTCCACTTGGCACGGCTATTGTAGCTTCAAATGGACCATTATCATAACCTGTTGTATTGTAAACGGTTTCTGTGTCAGCATCGAATATAAAATCATTATTCCAATCTACCCAAACAGCATAACCAGCTGTTCCTCCAACAATTGTAGCTGAAAAATCAAATGCACCTCCTTCGAAGCTTTCAATTGTATTTGTATCATAGTAATCTGCGTATCCAGTACCTGTATAACCTGTTTCACTTGTTGATGTATCCATTAAAGCACCTGTTACAGTAAATGAATCTGTATAGGTACCAGGATTTGTAGATTCAGGAACACAATATCCTGTATAAAAATATCCAGGTCCAACCCATGCACTTACATCACCACCTGTACAATCTGCTTGCACGTAAAATTCATATGCTGTATCTGCAGCTAAACCAGTTTTAGTAAATGAGTTTGCAACACCAGTATCAGTTGCAATACCAGTTGGAGCATCTCCTGCTAATACAACTTCAACGTTATACAAAGATGCAGAACCATTTTCTACCCAAGATAAAACTGCTTGATTTGATTCTAAGTTAGAAACTGATAAATCAGAAGGTTGTGGACAGCTAATAGCCTGAGTAATATAAATATTATCTATATAAAAATAACTGTCACCAGATACCCACTCACCTCTTACTCTAAATTTAAAATCTGATCCGCTTGGTAGACTAGCCGCAGGTATTACATCAGAGTATTGCGTACAAGCTGTTGTTTCTGTAACCGCAAAAGAAGAAATTAAATTCCAGTCTGTACCATCATTAGTTGAATACTCTACATGAATAATATAATCTACTGCATTAGTAGAATATGGTCTAGCATTCCATTGAAATTCAACTGTTGTATCTGTCTCATTTGAGACACCTACGTAATTAGGAGAAGTTAAATCTCCATCGAAAGCCTCTTCAGTCCAAGTACTATAATATAAATTATTGTATACATTCCCTGTACCTTCACATAAGTAATCTACATTTGTATTTGAATAATAATAAGTGTTAGTCCAATCTGCAGGCACTCCTGAATCTAATGACTCGTCAATAAATATTTGCGACTGTCCTTGCCAAGAAAAGGCAAAACAACACAGTGCAAATAAGCAAAGCGTAATTTTTTTCATAAAATTGTATTTTTAAGTTAGTAATTCTTTAAAAATATGTTAATTATTTAGAATAACTTTTAGTTTAACTTTCAAATCGTTGAAATGTCGAAAATACCGACAAAAAACATTTAGGCTATATTTTAAAATAATTGACTCTTTTACTTCAATTAGACTGTCAAAATTCATGAATTTTAAAAGCGATAAAAAAGCCGCTATGTAATAATTAACATAACGGCTAAAAGTATATTGTTTATTGAGTTGCTTATTGATTATCTACAAAGGTTTCCATAACAGCATCACTGACCCCCATATTACTAAATCCTCCATCGTTATATAAATTCTGAAGCGTTACTCGTTTTGTTAAATCACTAAATAGTGTCACAGTATAATTTGCACAATCCATTGCAGTTGCATTACCTAAAGGCGACATTTTTTCTGCATAAGCTATAAATCCATCAAAACCTTTTACACCTGAACCTGCTGTAGTTGGTGTTGGTGATTGCGAAATGGTATTAACTCGTACTTTTTTATCTCTACCAAAGAAATAGCCAAAGCTACGTGCAATACTTTCTAAATATGCCTTATTATCTGCCATATCGTTATAATCAGGAAATACACGTTGTGCAGCCATATACGTTAAAGCTACAATACTTCCCCATTCATTCATGGCATCAGCTTTGTAAAGTGTTTGCATAACTTTATGAAAAGACATTGCTGACACATCTGTTCCTTTTTGTGTCCATGCATAATTTTGATCTGTATAGTGTTTTCCTTTTCTAACATTAATAGACATACCTATTGAATGTAAAACAAAATCAATTTTACCTCCTAAAATCTCCATAGATTGTTCTACTAAATTTTGTAAATCTGCTTCCGAAGTTGCATCTGCAGGAATAATTTGAGAACCTGTTTTTTTTGCCAATTCATCTATCTGTCCCATTCTCATAGCAACAGGTGCATTGGTTAATACAAACGTACCACCTTCTTCATGTACACGTTCAGCAGTTTTCCATGCAATAGAGTTTTCGTCTAAAGCTCCAAATATGATTCCTTTTTTTCCTTTTAGTAAATTGTATGACATATGGTTATTGTTTTAGTTGTTTGTTTTTTAAAGTCTAAAAATTGCGACTGTTAGCTTATAAATTGATTTTAGGTTATAATTCTTCAATAATATTATTCCATTTATCTGTCCATTGGCCGTCTTTATATATAATGAGACCAAATTTTTTATGATAATATTTATCACCATTTTGTAATACGACGCTATTATCTGGAAAAATATAGTCAGGAACACATTCTCCGTTTATAATTACATGATTAACCTCACAAGGATCATCTTTATCACAAGCAAGACACACAAGGCCACCTGCAAATAATAGAATTATAAAATACCGTTTCATCTTTTAAAATTAATTAATTTAACAATTGCTTTGCATGTGCCATTGCTGAATCTGTAATATTTAATCCACCAAGCATCTGAGCAATCTCTACGATACGTTCGTCTTCATTTAATTTTTTAAGCTGTGTATGTGTTACTTCTTCGATATCTGTTTTAAACACTTTAAAATGCGAGTTGCCTTTGGCTGCAATTTGAGGCAAATGTGTAATAGTAAATACTTGCATTTGACTACTCATTTGCTTCATTATCTCTCCCATTTTGTTTGAAATCTCACCTGAAACACCCGTATCAATTTCATCGAACATTATAGATGGCAACTGAATATATTCAGCCAATATAGATTTTATAGCCAACATTATACGTGACAGTTCTCCACCTGAGGCTGATTTTTTAAGCTCGTTAAAACTAGACCCTTTATTAGCCATAAATAAAAATTGTAAGTTGTCTTTTCCATTTTTAAGAAAATGACGAGTAGTTTCTAATTCTACTTTAAACTTTGCATTTGGCATGCCTAAATCTGAAAGTATAGCCTCTAATTTTGAAACAAAAACTGGAATAATTTTCTTTCTTTTATTATGGATTTTTAAAGCCACTTGATTAAGCTTCTCTTCTAATTTTAAAATCTGCTCTTCTTTAAGGCGTATGGTATCGTCTAAAATTTCGGTATTGTCAATTTTAGATTTTAAATCATTTTTAATAGTGATTAATTCCTCAATTTCTGAGACCGAATGTTTTTGAAATAGATTGTTTATAATTTGAAGTTTACTACCAATTTGTTCTAATTCTTGCGGATCTGTAGATAAATTTTCTTCTAAATTATCTAACTCAACTAAAATATCTTCGAGTTCAATTCCAACACTATCAATACGAGCTTTTAAGCTTTCATATAATTTACCAAAACCAGCAATTTTAGATAATTCTTGCTTTACAGCTTTTAATTGATCTATGGCACCAAGGTCTTCGGTATTTAATATGACTTTAGAACTACTTAACTTCTCTCCTATGGTTTCTACATTATTGAGCTCTTCATATTGATTTTCTAAATCTTCAAGATCAATTTTCTCTAAATTTATTTCCTTTAACTCGTTAGATAAAAACAGATTATAATCGTATTCTTTTATCAATTCAGCCTTAGAAAGCTTTAATTCTTCTAAATCTTTTTGAAGTGACTTATACGCTACTAAGCCTTTTGAAAATGTTTCCAAATTAGACTTGTTTTCAGCTAAAGCATCTATAACTTTAAACTGATAATCGTCTTGGGTTAATTGTTGTGTTTGATGCTGCGAATGAATATCTATTAAGTAGCTACTCAAAGCGACTAAACTTTCTAAGGTTACAGGTGTATCATTAATAAAGGCTCTTGATTTTCCTGAAGGTAAAATTTCGCGTCTAATAATAGTTTGCACATCATAATCTAAATCTAAAACCTTAAATAGTTCTTTTAAATCATAATTAGCAATGTCAAATACGGCTTCTATAATGCATTTTTCTTCTGCATTTTTCACCTGACTTAAATCTGCACGTTTGCCTAAAACTAAAGATAGACCACCTAATAAGATAGATTTTCCGGCACCTGTCTCTCCTGTAATGATAGTTAAACCATTATTAAATGCAACATTTAACTCATCTATGAGTGCGTAATTTTTTATGTAAAGTGATGTGAGCAAGACTTTATAATTTGTTATACAAATTTAAGCGTTTACTTATTCATATTTTGAAATAGGTAAAAAAATATTCGAGTTTACTATACTCTTATATGTTCTGGTAAAAATATAAAGGATTCTGAAATACTGCAATAACTTAAAACGGAAGATTCTACATAGGCAATAACAGTGTAGACTATTTGAATAGCATATTAATACTTAATATTTCGCCACTTTTGTGAATGCATTGGCGCTATTCTGTTTAAGATATCCATTGCTTTTGTAATGTTAACACTTGGTCCTCCAGAAAGAATATCCATAATTTCATCTGCTTTAGCATCAAAAAACACCCGCATTAGAAATGAATTTGGTCGTATACTATGTACTTTCTGTAATTCATCTAATGCAGAAATAATTTGTGTCTTTCCGTCCTTTGCTCCTTCATTCATAATATCTAAGCCTTCAATATGATATTTATACATTGTAGATCTCATGGCTTTATATGATGGTGATAATAAATTATCTATTAACGCAAAACGCGACTGCAAACCATCTTCTAGTTTCCAACCTTGCCCACTTAGCTGCTGCGAATAATTTGCAATTGTTTGGGCTTGTTTAAAATAGTTATCTCCTCCATTAAGCTCAAACGTATCTGCATCCATTCCTAAAATCATATACACATGAAATGATAATACTGAAATTAAGTTAGATTCAAACTGGCTCTCATTAAACACTAAATTTTGGAATTCTAAATACTGAAAATTAAAATCTCTATCATTATAATTATAAACAGGTGAACTGTAAGTTGAATTAAAAACTGGTCGAGATGATGATACTTGAAGTGAAGCCGAAAACGAATCGTTATTATAGTCTTTAACATTAATTACCATACTACAATTAATACGCTCTTGTGCTCCAAATTTTTCTCCTGTCCATTTGGTATTATTAATGAACTCTGTGAGTTGTTTTTCTAATGTTCTGAAAACAACATTATTTTCATTTCCTGTTTGTTGAGCTATAACACTAACCGTACAATTTAATTCTTGAGAGAATGTTACTGTTGTACATAAAAAAGCAAATAAAAAAAATAGGTTACGCATGTGTTTGTTTTAATATAAGTTGCATTAAATCTTCAGCCACTTCGGTCTTAGATTTTAATTCATTTTCAATAATACTGTTAGAAGATGTTATAAATGTAACTTTATTTGTTGACACCCCAAAACCTGCTCCTTTATCTTGTAATGAGTTTAGTACAATAAGATCTAAATTCTTAGACTTTAATTTACCTTTGGCATGTTCTAATTCATTATTTGTTTCTAAAGCAAAACCGACTAAAAATTGGTCTTTTTTTATCTCTCCAAGAGATTTTAAAATATCTTTTGTCTTTTCTAACTCAATAGTAAACGTTGTTTCTTTCTTTTTTATTTTCTGAGTGGCAACATTCTTTGGTCTATAGTCTGCAACAGCTGCTGAAAGAATAGCAATATCTGAAGTATTAAAATGCTTATGAACTTCAGTATACATGTCTTCTGCACTAACTACAGGTTTTACTGTTACAAAGTTATCTGCTAATTTTTGATGTGTTGGACCAGTAACTAAAATTACCTGAGCACCTAATTTTGATGCTGCTTTTGCAATTTCAAATCCCATTTTTCCGCTAGAATGATTACCAATAAATCTAACAGGATCTATGGCTTCATAAGTAGGTCCAGCTGTTATTAAAACACGCTTTCCTCTTAAAGGTAATTGCTCTAGAATATCTTTTTCAATAAAACTAACAATATCTTCTGGTTCTGCCATACGACCTTCTCCAACCAAACCACTAGCAAGCTCACCAGTACCTGCAGGAATGAGTTGATTTCCGTATGATGTTAGCTTGTCAAAAGATGTTTTGGTAGAATGATGCTTATACATATCTAAATCCATAGCAGGAGCAAAATAGACAGGGCATTTTGCAGAAAGATAAGTTGCTAATAAAATATTATCACAAACACCATTTGCCATTTTAGCCATAGTATTTGCTGTAGCAGGTGCTATAACAAACAAATCAGCCCAAAGGGCTAAATCGACATGATTGTTCCAGACTTGGTTATTATCTTCTTCATCTGTAAAAGATGAATACACCGGATTTTTAGATAATGTAGAAAGGGTAAGTGGAGTTACAAACTCTTTAGAAGCAGGCGTCATAACGACTTTTACGTTAGCGCCTGCTTTAATAAATAATCTGACTAAACTAGCAGATTTATATGCGGCAATACCAGCAGTAATGCCCAATAAAATATTTTTATCCTTTAGAATAGACATCTAAGGTTTTTATTTATGGCTGAGGGTCATCAGTATTTCTGTGATAAATCTTATCATCTAACCACTCTTTAACAGCTAAAGAATGTGGCTTTGGTAATTTTTCATAAAACTTAGACACTTCTATTTGTTCTTTGTTTTCAAAAATTTCTTCAAGACTATCATTGTAAGTTGCAAACTCTTCTAGCTTGTCAATTAACTCACGTCTAATATCTGTATTAATTTGCTCAGCACGTCTAGAAATTACAGAAATAGCTTCATAGATATTATCTGTTGCTGCATCAATTTCGTTTCTGTCGTAAGTAATAGTACTTACAGGTGCATCTGTCTTTTTTAAATCCATCGTTATAATGTTTAACTTTTAGTAGTAAACGTATTTAATTCTTGTTCTAATTCTTGTTTTTGTATCCTCGCGTCTTCCATATGTTCTGAATTTGGATACGCTTTTTCTAATGCGTTGTAATAGGCTAAAGCGTCTTTTAAACGTTTTTCCTTCAAATAATCTACACTTAATATCGCTAATTTATAAGCAGAATCAAATCTGTAATAAAAAACTTCGCTTCTTAAAGTAGATCCTGGGAATTCGAGCAACATATTATTAAATGATTTAATAGCCGCACCATAATCGCCACTATAACCACCTATTAAATTGTATTGCATAGCTATTTCAAAAGCTTTTTTCTCTAATTTGAAATCTAACTCTTTAATTAATGCATTTGCTTCTGCTAAATATTTAGAATTAGGATAAACATTTACAAATAATTGTAATTTTTCAATAGCTTCTACCGTTTCTTTCTGTTCTTTAGAATAAACAGGCGAATTAAAGTAATAGCCTTTAGCAGATAAGAAAGCAGCTTCTTCTGCTTTTTCACTCTGCGGGTAAATATCTGTAAACTTATCTAAATGATAACTTGCAATGTAATAATCTCCTAAGTGATAAGAACACATTGCATGCATATAGGTTAATTTTTCAGCTTGTGGTTTCCCTCTATACTTCTGAAGAATTTGTTCACATAATCTAAAAGATTTGCTCCATTTTCCAGCATCGTATAGCTCAGTTGCCATTTCAAACTTTGCGGCAGTATCTTCAGATTTTAATGTTTTCTGAAAATCACTACACGAAATAAGTAGTACACTAACAAGTAGTATGTAAAGTCCTCTCTTCATAAATTTTAAACAGAATGCAAAAGTAAGCATTATTAACGGATTTAAAAAAAATTATTATATGCTAAAGTAAGTGATGTTATTATGCTAAAAACCTATTTATATAAAGTTTAACTTTTTCCTAATGACTTCAACTCTTTTTTAATCATTTCTTTGAGCTGATCTGTAGCTTCTACAAGTGGTAAACGCACATGTGATTTTGAGATATTTAACGCTTCTAAAACTGCTTTTATACCTGAAGGGTTATTTTCAGAAAATATTAACCCTGTAATAGGCATTAATTTAAAATAAATATCATAAGCTTCCTTTGCTTTACGAGCAATACCTAAGCGTATCATTTCAGAAAACTCTTTTGGCAATGCTTGTCCTATAACAGAGATAACACCTGAACCACCAGCTAAAGCAACACCCAATGCTAAATCGTCATCACCAGATAACACTAAAAAGTCTTTTGGTTTACTTCGTAATAATTCTAAATATTGGTGTACATTATTACCCGCTTCTTTAATAGCAACTATATTATCAAAATCTTTTGCCAATCTAAAAGTAGTTTCTGGCAACATGTTAGACGATGTTCTTCCTGGTACGTTATATAAAATTATTGGTTTTGGCGACACTTCTGCAATAGCTTTGAAATGCTGATAAATACCTTCTTGAGTTGGTTTACTATAATAAGGAGAAACCGATAGAATTCCGTCAATAGTAGAAAAATCTGTAGCTTTTATTTCAGCTATAACTTCTGCTGTATTATTTCCTCCAATACCTAAAACTAATGGTAATCTTCCATTATTTACCTTAGCTATAAATACTATTAATTGTTTTTTCTCTTCAGCGGTAACAGTTACACTTTCTCCTGTGGTTCCGCTTATCACTAAATAATCTGTACCGTTGGCAATGTTGTATTCTACCAAACGCTCTAAAGCATCAAAATCAATACTTAAATCAGCGTTAAAAGGTGTGATTAATGCTACACCAGTTCCTATAAATTTGGTCATTATATTTTTTTTAAAATGTTTAAGTATTTTTTTAATTCTTGTTTAAAAATGTTGATATCCTTTAACTCTACGTCAATTATTAAATCGTACAAACGCTCATCTTCATTAGAAATTCCTACTTTTAAATTGGCTTTAGAAGCTGCAGTTATAAGGTTTAATTGCAATACAGGATTTTTATAAAAGCAAAGCAACATATCATAAGGCTCATTAATAAAATCTTCTAAGTCGATATTTTTTATTTTTCCTTTCCACCCAAAATCTTTTGGACTAAAATGTGCGTTCCATTGGTTGTACTCTAACTTATCATCCATAGTAAAGGCTACAATTTTATGCTTTGGAGACGTTAATCCCAATTCTTTAAAATAAACCCTAAACACCTCAAATTCATGAAATTCGCTAGCATTAAGTAATACTGCAATTGTCTTTATTTTATTGTTGTTTACCGTAGGTTTACGTTCTGTCAACAATTTGTTCACATATTTTCGATTTGATTTTTCTTTAAATGCTTTTAAAATCATTTATCTTTAGCCTTTGTGCAAATTTAAGAAAAGCACTCACATTTTATTACAAACTCCTTATAAGTTATTCAATGACTATTAAACATATTTTAAAACTCGGTATTCTGCTGCTCATATTTTCTTGTGCATCAACAAAAATTTCAAAGATTGAAGGTAAGCGTCTTGAAATTGACGACACGCTTAAACCTAATCTGGCCATTGAAAATTTTATTAAACCTTATCGTGAACACGTTAATAAAAATATGGATAGTGTTATTTCTTATGCTAAAGAAACCTATACTAAAACTGATGGTGAATACAATACTGCAATTGGAAATTTAATGGCTGACGCCGTTTATACTGAAAGCAATCTTGTATTTAATAAGAGAACAGGAAAGGACATAGATTTTGTTTTACTTAATCACGGAGGTATACGTTCTATCATTTCTAAAGGAAATATAACAATACGAACAGCATACGAAATTATGCCTTTTGAAAACTCTGTAATCGTAACCGCTATAAAAGGCAAACAAGTTAATGAAATGATGACATATCTTTCTAAATCCAAACGCGCGCACCCTGTTTCTAATCAACTACAGTTAGTATTAGATAAAAACGGCGCTATTAGTTCTGCTACAGTTCACGGAGAACCGATAGACGAATCAAAAACCTATTATGTAGCTACTAATGACTACCTCTATAATGGTGGAGATGGCATGGTATTTTTTAAGCCTAATGAAAACACTTATGTCTTAAATTATAAAATTAGAGATGTCTTAATTGACAATTTTAAGAAGAAAGACACATTAAACCCAAAACGCGACCAACGCTTTATACAATTAAAGGATTAAGACACCAACTGCACACAAAAAGCTATCACCTTTGAAATAGGCAGTAGAAAAGTGCAAGTGAATGTTAAAAACCAATAAACACAAGACACGTGAAAAGAAGACAATTTATACAAAAATCTACAGCAGCAACAGCTCTAGCAAGTATTGGAGGCTTAAGCTTACAATCCTTTAGTCCTTCCAAAACAAAAAAAATAACAATACTACATACCAACGATGTGCATAGTCATATTGACCCTTTTGGACCAGACGATGGCAGAAATGCCAATAAAGGAGGTGTTGCTAGACGTGCCACTTTAGTCGACTCTATAAGACAAGACAATCCTAACACCTTACTATTAGATGCAGGTGATATTTTTCAAGGAACACCTTACTTTAATTACTATGGAGGCGAATTAGAATTTAAACTAATGAGCATGCTAAAATATGATTTAGCAACTATTGGTAATCATGATTTTGACAATGGCATCGACGGCCTTTATGCTCAAATTCCTCATGCAAAGTTTGATTTTGTCTCAGCCAACTACGATTTTTCAAATACAGTAATGGACACACATGTTAAACCTTATAAAATCTTTATAAAAGATGGGATTAAGATTGGCGTTTTTGGACTTGGAATTAAACTTGACGGCTTAGTAGATAAGAACATGTATAAAGAAACTGTTTATCATCATCCCATTGAAATTGCTCAAGATATGTCTCGTATTTTAAAAGAAGAACAAGGGTGTGATTTGGTGATATGTTTATCTCATATTGGCTATTACTACAAAAATGCTCCAGATAAAGTTTGCGATATTACCTTGGCAAGAGCCACAAAAGATATTGATCTTATTATTGGAGGACATACACACACCTTTTTACCAAAACCAACCATTGAAAAAAACAGCATAGGAAAAAATGTGCTTGTTAATCAAGTTGGAGCTTATGGTTTATATCTCGGTAAAATTGACTTTTATTTTGAACCAGGTAAAAAAGTTACATCTGAAGGAGCTTCAATTATTGTATAACATTTTAAAAGCTACACCTCTATGCAATCATCTGAATATGCTGGAGTTGGATCAGTAACGATATGTTGAGATTGCATATAGTAAAAGACAAATGCAACTACTAAGAAAAAGGAATAAACATAACCTAAACTATTATCATCACTCAAAATATAGAAATAGGCCAATTGCATAATTTCTGAAAAGACAATAAATATAGAGCCTATTAAAAACAGCATTGATTTATTATTATTCCTATACATGTAATTAATTAAGGCCATAGATAAAAGCGCCATTATCACAGAGTTATACGTAAACTCTAGAGCATACTCATAATAGTTAAAAGAACTTTCTGTTGTACTTGATATTAATGACACACAAAAAACATCTAAAACAACCAATACTATTACCGGAATAGCTAATTCTGAAAAAACTGTTTTGAGATTCAATTGAAGTAACATTTTAATTATAAGTAAACCATAAGAAGCAATGCTTAGAATATTAGATATGTAATACAAATAATCTGTCTGTCCTTCCTTGAGCTCTGGTCTATACCAAGCAATATAACCTAATATTTGCGCAATGGTAAAAACCACTAAAAACAATAAAAACAGTTTTGACTTATGTTTTGTCCATCCTACATAAAGCCATGTAAGTAATATAAAAGATATCGCACCAACAGTATCTCCTTCTACTTCTAAAGCAAAACCTTGAAGTAAAACGTAGATGCCACCTAAGAGCAATAATACTACCTTTATAATTTTTTTTATTAACATTAATTAATCCCTTATTAACGGTAGCAAATATAAACATTTTTTTTACACTTTAACGCATTAAATAAGCATTTCATCGAATAAATAGCCTTTTTTATGTAAGAATTTACTTCAATTTAGCTAAAAAGGCCTTTTCTGTCAGTATAGAAATACCTAAATTTTCTGCTTTAATAAGCTTACTTGGTCCCATTTTATCACCAGCTACTAAATAACTCGTTTTAGATGAGATAGATGAAGATACTTTACCTCCATTATCTTCTATTAGTTTTTTAAGGTCATTACGAGAGATCGTTTCAAAAACACCAGAAACAACTATAGAGAGTCCTTTTAATTTATCTGTTTGATTAGCTAGTTTTTCTGCCGAGATTTCTAATTGTACTCCAAAAGATCTTAAACGCTCTATAATTTGTCTGTTTTCTTCTGAGCTAAAAAACTCAACAACACTTTCAGCAATACGCTCACCTATTTCATCAACCGTCACTAAATCTAATGTTGTAGCAAACATTAAAGCGTCTATAGATTTATAATGTTTGGCTAATTTCTTAGCAACTGTTTCACCAACATAACGAATACCTAACGCAAACAACACCCGTTCAAATGGAATTTGTTTAGACAGCTCAATCCCTTTTACCAAATTCTCTGCGCTTTTTTGTGCCATACGTTCAAGCGGAATCACTTGTTCTACAGTTAATTCGTATAAATCAGAATAATTATGAATCAAACCCTCTTTAACTAATAAAGCAACCGTTTCACCTCCCAAACCATCAATATCCATTGCTTTTCTAGAAATGTAATGCTGAATTCGTCCGATGACTTGAGGAGGACAAGCTTTATAATTAGGACAATAATGTTTAGCCTCACCTTCTAGCCTAACAAGTTCCATGTCACATTCTGGACATTTTGAAATATAAGTTGTAGGTACCGAATTAGCTGGGCGCATAGATAAATCTACAGCAATAATCTTTGGAATAATTTCTCCTCCTTTTTCAACAAACACTTCATCACCTTCTCTTATATCTAACTTTTCAATTTGATCGGCATTATGAAGGGAAGCCCGCTTTACAATCGTACCTGCTAATTGCACAGGTTCTAAATTGGCCACAGGTGTAATAGCTCCGGTACGACCAACCTGATAAGTAATTTCGTTGAGTCGTGTAGACACTTGTTCGGCTTTAAATTTATAAGCCATTGCCCAACGTGGTGCTTTGGCCGTAAAGCCTAATTCGTCTTGTTGGTATAAATTATTCACCTTAACCACTACTCCATCAATCTCATACGGTAAATTGTGTCTGTTTTCATCCCAATAATTAATGTACTCTAAAACGTCATCTATAGAACTTACCAATTTAGCTTCTTGTGGTACTTTAAAACCCCATGATCTCGCTTTTTCTAGGCCTTCAAATTGCGACGTAATATTGAGATTATTCCCTACTATACTATATAACAAACATTCTAAAGGACGTTTTGCCACTTCAGCACTGTCTTGCAGCTTTAAACTTCCCGACGCTGTATTTCTTGGGTTTTTGTATGGTTCCTCATCATTTTCAATGCGTTCTTCATTCATTTTTAGGAATCCTTCAATCGGTAAGACTATTTCTCCTCTTATATCAAAACGCTCGGGATAATCGCCTTTTAATTGAAGTGGAACCGTATGTATTGTTTTTACATTTGCAGTCACTTCGTCTCCTTGTACTCCATCTCCACGAGTTACAGCTCTTAATAATTTACCATTTTCATAAGTTAAACTTATAGAGGCACCATCGTATTTTAACTCACAAGTATAGTTTACCTCACCATCGACCATCTTTTTTACTCGGGTTTCCCAATCCAACAAATCTTCTTTGGAATACGAATTATCTAACGAATACATTCTAGAATCATGAACCGTAGTTTTAAAATTCTTAGTTACAGCTCCTCCAACCCGTTGCGTTGGCGAATTGGCATCAAAAAACTCAGGATTTGCTTCTTCTAACGCCTGAAGCTCTTTGAGTTTAATGTCGAATTCATAATCACTAATGGTGGCATCATCTAAGATATAGTAATTGTAATTATGCTGACGTAGCTCTTCTCTAAGGGATTCTATTTTTTGTTTTGTATTCATTTCTAGGGAATGTAAATTATTCGCTTTATGTTTAATTCTTCATCAATAAAAAAAGTGACATTGTAGCCTAAATAGCCATCACTATTTCCCATTGTTATAATAATTTCTTTATCGTAATAATATGCCTCAGTTAAATCGAAATTTGGTTCGTATAGGTCTTCAAAATAACGTTTATCAATTTCAACATGGTTATTACTTAAATCTAAATACATTTTTGAAATACAGCTATTCGGAATACCCTCTGCCCCTATAACATCATGATTATCAATTTGAGTAACATTTAAGCTATCACTATCGTAAGTAAGTTTAGCTTTGTTTTTTTCGAACTTAGATTTATGAAAAACAATTTCTATATTTTTAGTATATAAACGAATAGAATCAGAATATAATCTTTTAATAAATGGCTCATAATCGAAAGTGTAATCTACATTAGTATCACTTTCCAAAAAATCGAAACCTACAATTGTATCTCTTGATTTTTCATCATCATAAAGTTTTACATGATAAAATCGCTCTTTTAATTCTTGGAGTTTTATTTTTTGTTTTTCGTCTTCTTTATTTAAAGTTTGATGCGTATCTGTTACAATTTTATTTTCTATACCAATAATCTCTTCTTTTTTCTCTTTACAAGAAAAGCAAACTATAAAAACGATTAAGGACACTAAAACTCTCATATTATCCTTTCTCACCTTTCAACATTCTATCATTCCCATTCAAATCTTTGAGCAATTCAATCGCTTCAAAATTGGCATCTATTAATAACTGCTGCGTTTCTTCTCCAAGATATTGGTTAATTTCAAAATATAAGCTCCCTTTATCTTTTAACTTTTTAATCGCAAAATTGGTAATCGCTTTGTAAAATAACAACGGATTATCATCTTCTACAAACAGAGCCAAATGTGGTTCATTATCTAAAACGTTAGGCTTAATTTCTTCTTTTTCTAAGTTTCTTACATATGGCGGATTGGAAACAATAATATCAAAATTAGATTCCGCTTCAAATACTAAATGACAAGTATCATCTAAAATACTAGCTTCAATAAAATTGATGTCAACCTTATTAATTTCTGCATTTTGTTTGGCAACCTTTAATGCTTCTTTACTCACATCCAAAGCATAAACTTTGGCATTAGGCAAGTTTTTAGCTAGAGCAATCGCTATACATCCCGATCCGGTTCCAATATCTAGGATTTTCACAGGCTTATCAACTACAAGCGACATCACAGAACGACTAATTAGATCCACTAACTCTTCTGTTTCTGGTCTCGGAATCAATACATTTTTATTCACCTTAAATGGTAATCCGAAGAATTCAGTTTCACCTAAGATATACTGAATAGGTTTTTGCTGTTTTAAATCCTCTAAAACTTTAAAAAACGTATCCGTTTCAGATTTAGTGATTGCTAATCCTGGTTCTAAAGTCAACTGTATTCTTGGCACATTCAAATAATGTTCTGTGCATAAATAGAAAAAACTATCGACTTCATGCTTACCGTAAATAGCATCTAATTCAATATGAAATATATGTTGAAGCTCTTTTAAAACCATTATTTACAAATCTTTAAGCATCCATACGGTACATGAGTAATGTCCTGTATCTCCCATTGGTTTATCAATAGACTTAAACCCCACTTTTTTATATAATTTACGTGCACCCTCCATATATGGTAAGGTTTCTAAATAGCATTGTTCAAAACCAGATTGCTTAGCAAAATCTAAACATGTATTCATCATTTCGCTTCCTAAACCTTTGCCTCTGGCTTCTTGCATAAAATACATCTTTTGTAATTCGCACACATTACCTTCGTAATGATCTAAAGGCGAAATTCCTGCACCTCCAATGATGTCGTTACCACGTTCAACTACAAAATACGCTTTCTTAGGCTGACTATACGTTTCTGTCATACAATCTAAGGTCGCATCTTCATAAGCTGTACCTACTTTTGGAACACCCATTTCTATTAAAACACTCCGAATTGCTCTAGCAATTTTAGGATTGTCCTTGGCTTCAATTTCTCGAATAACAATAGTATCTTTACGCACTAAATTCTCTTTTTTAGACAAAACCAAAAATACATATAAAAACAATTTTATGTTTAAAAGACTCTTAATGTTTTCCTTAATTTTTACATTACTTTTCAACTGCTCTTTTACAAAAAAACCAGAGTTTGTTAGACTAGAGGATTTTGAGGTTGTCGATTCCAATTCTAAAAACATAACGATTAGAGCGGAAGCTTTGTTTCTAAATAAAAATGATGTTGGCGGAACTTTAAAAACAGACGATCTAAAAGTCTATATTAACGAATTAGAATTAGCATCAGTAGTTTCAGAAGAATTTGATGTCCCTAAACGAGAGAAATTTACCATTCCGTTGACTATTAAGGTTGAAACCGATAGTTTTACAAATGACAAAAATCTCGGAAGCCTATTAGGCAGTTTAATTTTACAAAAGTTAAAAGTGCATATTAAAGGAGAAATTAAATATAAGATTATGGGCTATTCGTCAACATACCCTATAGATGAAATCCAAGATGTAAAAATAAAATTGTAATTGAAACCACACGAAATCTACATAAAACGCTGTTTACAAATTGCTAAAAACGGATTAGGAACCACCAGACCAAACCCGATGGTTGGTGCTATTATTGTTTATAATGACCATATCATTGGAGAAGGCTTTACAAGCGAATACGGCTGTAATCATGCAGAGGTTAACGCCATAAACTCGGTAAAAGATAAAACGCTTTTATCAAAAAGCACTATCTACGTTACGCTAGAACCTTGCAGTCATTATGGAAAAACACCTCCTTGTAGCGACTTAATTATATCGCATCATATCCCTAATGTAGTCATTGGATGTGTTGATGACAACCCCGAAGTTGCAGGAAAAGGTATAGCCAAATTAAAAGCTTCTGGCTGTAATGTTACTGTTGGTGTTTTAGAAAATGAATGCAAAATTCATCACAAGCGATTTTTTACATTTCACAACAAAAAGCGTCCTTATATTATATTGAAATGGGCCGAAACTGCCGATGGTTTTATTGCTCCTATCCAAAAAGACGAAAAAAAACCGGTATGGATTACAAACACATACTCCCGTCAACTCGTACATAAATGGCGCGCAGAAGAACAAGCTATTTTAGTAGGAACCAATACAGTAATAGAAGACAATCCGAGTTTAACGGTTAGAGATTGGTCTGGCGAAAACCCAATTAGAGTGGTTTTGGACAAAACTTCAAAATTAAGCTCAGACTACAACATTTTTAATGAAGACGCTAAAACCATAAGACTTACCAATAAAATTATTGATTTTGATAAACCGATAGCCACTCAAATAGCAAAATTGTTACATCAGCAAAATATTAACTCTGTTATTATTGAAGGGGGAGCAACAACACTACAAACATTTATAGATGAACACCTTTGGGATGAAGCTCGCGTTTTTATAGGAAACCCAAGTTTTAAAACAGGAATTAAAGCACCAGAATTAATTGGGAATTTAATTTCTGAGTCTCAAATCAAAAATGATTTATTAAAAATATATGCAAAAGATTAAAACACTAATTTTCGATTTTGGTGATGTATTTATCAACCTTGACAAACAAGGTGCTATGCAACATGCTTTAGATTTATTTAATTTAAAGACGTTTGATGCAGATATGATTGAAACCAATATGCTTTATGAAGTAGGAAAAATTTCAACTTCTGAATTTATTGCGTTTTATAAATCAAAATTTCCCAATGTTAGTGAAACCGAACTTATTAATGCATGGAATTGTATCATAAAGGATTTTCCTGAACACAGATTAGAGTTCATTAAAAATTTAGCAAATCAAAAAGAATACAAACTTATATTGTTGAGCAATACCAACGATATGCATATTGATTTCATAAAAAAGAATGTTTCATTTTATGAAGAGTTTAAAGCTTGTTTTGATGTCTTTTACTTGTCTCAAGAGATTCATTATAGAAAACCAAATACAGCTATTTTTGAATTCGTATTAAAAGAAAATAATATTAATGCTAATGAATGCCTTTTTGTCGATGACACCAAAGACAATACAAATACTGCTGCTAACATGGGATTCCATATATGGAATATAGACGAAACTAAAGAAGATGTGGTAACACTTTTTGAAACTAAAAAAGAGCTCTTTTGATATATCTACTCATCAGTATCCTTTCTTCTACCGCTATTTTTGTAGTATTTAAACTCTTCAAAAAATATGAAGTTAATACCCTACAAGGTATTGTTGTTAATTATTTTACAGCATTCCTCTTAGGCTTTTTACTTTATAAGGGACGAATTGTACCTTCAGAAATCATTCAAACGGATTGGTTTATCGCTGCTATCATGCTCGGATTCTTATTTATTGCCATATTTAATGTTATGGCCTTAACCGCTCAGAAAAACGGTCTCTCCGTCGCTTCTGTTGCTAGTAAAATGAGCGTTATCATTCCTGTAGTCTTTGGTATTGTGGTGTTTAAGGAAAGTGTTGGTACTCAAAAAATATTAGGCATCATATTAGCTTTAGTTGCTGTTTATTTAACCTCTGTAAAACAAAAAGGAAATATTGTACTAACGCAATCTATATATTTACCTGTTATCTTGTTTTTAGGATCTGGAATTATAGATACGTCAATAAATTATTTTGCTCCAGACGATAATATTCCTTTATTCTCTGCAACTATTTTTGCCATGGCAGCCCTCATTGGTGTTATCCTATTACTCGTAAGCCTTGCTCAATCTAAAAACAAACTTAAACTAATAAGTATTCCCTTTGGTATTGCCCTTGGTCTTGTTAATTACTGTTCTATTCACTTTTTACTTTTAGCATTAAGGGTAGAAAACACAGAAAGTTCAACCCTATTCACCATTAATCATATTGCAATTTTAGCACTCTCAACATTAATAGGACTAGTCTTATTTAAAGAAGATATTTCGAAGAAAAACTGGATTGGTATTATTTTAGCCTTAATTTCAATAGCATTAGTCACTTTAGCATAATGGAAAACGATTTATACAAAACAATAACAACTCCTGCTCAAGGCGAATTATTTAAAGACAAGAATAGTAAATTCTATGGTTTTGCTTTTCCTGTTACCACAGAAGAACAAGTAAAACAACATCTTGAAGACATAAAAAAAGAGCATTATGCCGCCAGACATTGGTGTTACGCATACCAAATAGGAACAGAAGCTATTCAATACAGAGCTAATGACGACGGAGAACCTAACAATTCTGCGGGATTGCCAATTTACGGTCAAATACAATCTTTTGAAGTTACCAACATCCTAATTATAGTAGTGAGATACTATGGAGGTGTAAAACTTGGAGTTGGTGGTCTTATTAATGCTTACCGAACAGGTGCGCAATTAGCATTAGAAGCTTCAAAAATTGTAGAAAAAACAATTAATAAAAAATTTCAGCTCAAATTCGAATATAAAAACATGAGCAAAGTGATGCGAATTTTAAAAGAGAATGATGTTGAAATTACAAATCAGACCTTAGAATTAAATTGTTTGTTAGAAATATCTGTCAGAAAAAGTCACAGTTCTAAACTATTTGAACTGTTCAATCAATTTTTCGGTGTAACTATCGATGAATTATAACGAATAATTTTGCAGTTTGTCTAAAAGATATTTTGGACATCGTGTAGGTCTATTCTTCTTCGTGTCAATAAATGCTAAAATTGTACTTCCGGTAGCCAATAAAACATCAGATTGGTTTCGCAATTCATATTCAAATTCTATGGTTGCCGTTGGCATCTTTTTAAGTGTTGTTTTTACTTTAAGCACATCATCATAACGTGCTGAATTTTTGTAATTTATAGACAATGAAACCACTGGCAACATAATCCCATCAGCCTCCATTCCGCTATAACTAAGTCCAAACTCACGTAACCACTCGGTTCTACCTACCTCAAAATATATAGCATAGTTCCCATGGTACACAACGCCCATCTGGTCTGTCTCGCCGTAGCGTACTCTTATTTTAGTTTCATTATAATTCATATATAAATCTTAGATTAAGAAAAAATATTGTAATTTTAAAAATCGTTTTAAACATGAGGAAAAAATTCTAAATATTCAAAACTATTTAATTTTTTTATTAAGAATTTTGTTCACATATTTGTCCTGTTGAAAACTACTAGAGAATCCTATTTTCTCTTTTTTTTTGCTAATATAACTAACAACGAAAAATTTAACTTAACGCATGGAGAACACAGCGCAATCTGTATGGAGTAATTGTCTTGCTTTTATAAAAGATAATATCCAACCACAAGCCTATAAGACTTGGTTTGAACCTATAGATGCAGTGAAGCTTTCTGGTAACGCATTGAGCATTCAAGTTCCTAGCAAATTTTTCTACGAATGGTTAGAAGAACATTATGTAAAAATCTTAAAGGTTTCTCTAACTAAAGAGCTAGGTGAAGATGCCAAATTGGTTTACGTTATTAAAATGGAAAACACCTATGGCAATAAACAACCTTTCACTGAAAAGATTCCAAGTTCAAATAGGTCTGCTGTAAAATCGCAAGATGTAGATGTACCTTTTAATAATAAAAGTCCTGAATTAAGAAATCCGTTTATAATTCCTGGTATTAGAAATGTAAAGATCGAATCGCAACTTAATCCAAGTTACAGTTTTGAAAATTTCTTAGAAGGTGACTCTAACCGTTTGGCTAGAAACGCAGGTATTGCAGTTGCTAACAAACCAGGTGGCACCTCTTTTAACCCACTATTAATTTTTGGCGGTGTTGGTTTAGGAAAAACACACTTAGCACATGCTATAGGTGTTGATATTAAAGATAAATATCCTGAAAAAACAGTTTTATATATTTCTGCTGAAAAATTCACGCAACAATACATAGATTCCGTAAAAAAGAATAATAGAAATGATTTTATTCACTTCTATCAGATTATAGATGTTTTAATTATTGACGACGTACAATTCCTTTCCGGAAAAACAGGTACGCAAGACGTCTTCTTCCATATTTTCAATCATTTACATCAAAACGGTAAGCAAGTTATTTTAACAAGTGATAAAGCTCCCGTAGATATGCAAGATATTGAACAACGCTTATTATCGCGTTTTAAATGGGGACTTTCAGCCGAGTTACAAACACCTGATTTTGAAACTAGAGTTTCAATTTTAAAGAATAAACTCTACAGAGATGGTGTTGAAATGCCAGAAGACATTATAGAATATGTTGCCAAACATATTAAAACTAATGTTAGAGAACTAGAAGGTGCCATTATTTCATTAATCGCTCAGTCTTCTTTCAACAAAAAAGAAATTACAATCAATCTTGCAAAAGATATTGTAGAGAAATTTGTTAAGAATACTAAACGAGAAGTATCTATTGATTACATTCAGAAAGTAGTTTCTGATTATTTCCAAATGGATGTTAATACACTTCAATCTAAAACACGTAAACGTCATATTGTACAAGCGCGTCAGTTAGCTATGTTCTTTGCTAAAAAATACACCAAAGCTTCATTAGCTAGTATTGGCTCTCAAATAGGACAGCGTGACCACGCTACCGTACTACATGCCTGTAAAACTGTTGATAATTTATCGTCAACAGATAAGCAATTCAGAAAGTATGTTGAAGATTTATCTAAAAAATTAGCGCTTTAATTCGCTTTTAATATGACTAGTATCTTAATGGTATGCTTGGGGAATATTTGCCGTTCTCCATTAGCTCATGGTATTCTGCAATCTAAACTTCCAACAGACCTTTTTTATGTTGATTCTGTAGGTACTGCTGCCTACCACATAGGAAATAATCCCGACACACGCTCTATTGCTGTTGCAAAACAAAACGGCATAGACATTAGCACACAAAGCGCTAGACAGTTTAAAGTTTCCGACTTTGACCTGTTTGATTACATCTACGCCATGGATCAATCTAACTATACTGATATTATTAGCTTAGCGAGAAATGATATTGATATCAAAAAAGTAAAGCTCTTTCTCAATGCTAATGCCGCTATTAAAGATAAGAATATGCCAGACCCTTATTATGGAGATAAAAGTGATTTTGAATACGTTTTTAAGCTCGCTAATGAGACTTGTGACATAATTGCAAAGACTTTAAAACACTAATACACACAATATTCCTTATTGCAAAAGTCTTTTTTTGTAAATTAGTACCTAATCCCATTAACAAATTAAGATGAAATCATTAATAGTTCTAGTTTTCTTAGTATTTACAACTATTCCTTTTTCCAATGCTCAAGAACTAAATTTAGAACTCTTTGCTTCAAATTTAGATCGCCCTATTAGCATCAAACATGCAGGCGACAACAAACTATATGTTGTAGAACAAGATGGTTATATAAAAATAATTAATGCCGATGGTACAATTCAAAGTGCTCCGTTTTTAGATATTGATAGTATTGTCATAAACACAGGAAACGAAAGAGGCCTCTTAGGCTTAGCCTTTCATCCAGACTACGCTACCAACGGTTACTTTTTTGTTAACTATATTAACAACTCAGGGAATACTGTAATTTCAAGATTTTCAAGAGACGCTACAAATCCCTTATTAGCAGATGCTTCTTCAGAGTTTATTATTCTAACTTACGATCAACCTTATAGCAATCATAATGGAGGAGATATGGCTTTTGCTAGTGATGGTTTTTTATATATTGCTTCAGGTGATGGAGGCCTATACGATGACCCACAAAACAACTCACAAAATACATTAACCTTACTAGGTAATATTTTAAGACTAGATATTAATTCTATCACAGCAACACAAAATTATAGCATTCCATCAAGTAACCCTTTTATAGGAGATCCTGATGTTAGGGATGAAATTTTTGCTTATGGTCTAAGAAATCCATGGAAATTTTCTTTTGATCGTCAAACCAATGATTTATGGATTGCTGATGTTGGACAAAGTGGTTATGAAGAAATTAATATGGTTTCTGCAGCAGAAGCTGCAACAGGCCTTAATTACGGCTGGAGATGCTACGAAGGCAATGGCCCATACATTACAGATGATTGCTCAGATTCAAGTGCATACACCTTTCCTATAGAAGGCTATAGCCATTCTGGTGATGGCCTTTTTAAATGTTCTATTACTGGAGGTTATAGGTACAGAGGCACCAATTACCCTAACTTTAATGGTTTGTACTTCTTTGCCGATTATTGTAGTCAAGAAATTGGCTACTTATATTACAATGAAACAACAGAGGCTTGGGACAAAAACCTAAGTCTATTTAATGGTAATTGGTCTACTTTTGGAGAAGATATTAACGGAGAACTTTATATTGCTGATATATCAAGTGGTAATATCTACAAACTAATTGATACGAGCTTAAGTATTAATGACAATATATCTTCTAATATTTCTATTTACCCTAATCCAACAAAAGGCATATTTAACATCAATTTTGGCCCAAATAACAATACAGACATTTCAAATCAAATTACGATTTATAATTTACAAGGTAAAGAAGTAAAAGTAATTCAAAGAAATACGGAAACGATTCAAACAATAAATACATCTCAACTCTCTAGTGGTATTTATGTTTTAAAAATTAAGAATCAAAAAGGAAATCAAAGCACACATAAACTGGTTATACACTAATGAACAATCCCAAAGGAAAATTATACCTTATACCTACACGACTAGGTGATAATCCGCCACTCGAAGTTTTACCCATCTCTATTAAAAAAATAATAGAGCACCTCGATTATTATATTGTTGAAAATGAAAAAACAGCTCGTCGTTTTATAAAGCGTGTCTCGCCTAGTAAATCGCAACCTTCATTAAAGCTTCAAGTATTAAATAAATACACAACTGAGGCCGAACGTAATACATATTTAAACGCATGTCTAGAAGGAAACTCTATTGGTTTGATATCTGAAGCAGGCTGTCCTGCTATTGCAGACCCAGGAGCTGACATTGTAAGTTTAGCACATCAAATGGATATAACAGTTGTTCCTCTTGTTGGACCATCTTCTATTCTACTCGCTTTAATGGGCTCTGGAATGAACGGCCAAAGTTTTACTTTTAACGGTTATTTACCCATTGACAAAAGCGAACGAAAAGCGAAATTAAAAACTTTAGAGCGTTTATCTTCAGAACACAATCAAGCTCAAATCTTTATTGAAACTCCTTATAGAAATATGAAAATGCTTGAAGATTTAGCTAATACGCTACATCCAAATACAAGAATTTGTGTGGCATGCGATTTAACCTTACCAACTGAGTTTATCAAAACAAAAACAGCAAAAGACTGGAAACATAATAAAGAGGATTTACATAAGAGACCAGCAATCTTTATTATTCAGAAAGACTAAGAGCTTACTATTAATAAAAAATTATAAGGTAACCTTAGCTTTCTTATCAGGCTTAATCATAGACGTATCATAACCCGAAAACTTTTTCATATAATACCTAACAGAAGAGCCATAAGCATCCGAAAGATTATTACCTCCATGACTACGCAAAAACTTTTTTACATTTCCAGGACCAGCTAAATGTGCCGCTGCTAAAATTCCAGACTCGGTTACTTTTATTCCCGAAATATGCTGCCCTTCAAAACGTTTAATGTCTTTTCTAAGCACCCATTTATTACGCTCTGCATTGGCAACAAATGCTTTTTCTTGCAATTCTGGATTATATAAAAATTGATTTGGAGTATAAATTCCTATCAATTTTAAAGTCTCAGATCCAAACTGATATTTACCCAAATACCCTAAAGTATTCACCGTAAAATAGTTTCCTCGAGACTCTTTAAATGCCAAAGCCTCTTTAAATCCTTCAAAAGATTTTCCTAAATGTGGAGTAAAGATGCTATGTTCAATAAATTGGTCTTGATTAGCCATAGCTAATTCTTCAGAAATATTATAATTAAGCTCTAATCCTTCTGTAGAATATATTTCAGGATCAAGAGATGAATCAGGATATAATGCTAACGCACTAAATACACAGATTGTAAATGGTATTACAAAATTCTTAACGCTATTTTTAGTCATAACAGCTAAATTTTTACTGTAAAAAAGTTTCCCCAAACCGTCTTACAAAATTCGCGTGCAAATATACAACAATTTTACAACAACTGAAAATCAACCGATTAAGTGTAAAAAACCTACTTTAAAAGTATATATAATGCCATTTTACACTTCTTTTATCATTGAGTTCTAAAGTAGGAAACGGGACTTTTATAACGTTAAAAACGTCGAAAATGGTTTTTAAAAAGTTAGAATTTGTCTTAATTCTAGTTAAATCCACATCTAAACTAAGGTAATATTGACGCGTTCTATTCTGATCTGTGAACAAAGCATCATTTGCTTCTCCTGTTAACATACCTTCTGCCCCATACCCAAAAGCCAAATTCAACCAATCAGGAATAGTTTCTGTTTTTAAAAACGAATTAAGATTAACACTTAGCCAATAGGTTTGACCATTATAATCTTTTAGAAACTCTTCAGAAAGCCCACTACCTAACTTACTTGGACGTTGTTTTGCAAACTTAGTTCTATGAAAGGAGTATTTTAATACTATACGTTGTTCTGCCCAAAGTAATTCTTGCCCCACATGTAATCCGGTTCCCGCTGCATTAGCGGCCATATCGGTCCACGAAAAGCCCCATTCTTTTGAAAAACCATCCATTACTTCTATTGCTGTTAAAAACCCTAAACCTAAGGTTGACCCATAAAGCATCCGATTTTTTTTACCAACTCCAGCCCAGTCTAATGTATTAAATCCAAATCTTCCTAATTGATAGGATGAAAACACATGGCCCATTTTATCCATCTGTAACCACTCTCCACTATCATTTAAAGTCTTAAAATTAGAACGCGGATAATCTGCATACCACAATTGATTAAGCCCAATTAATGTCGCTGAAGCCAATGCCGTTTGTGTTATAACAACGGTATTGCGTCGTAATACATTAAGCGAATCACTAGGCTTTAAAAAAGTATTAAATTTAGATTGAGAAAAAAGCGAGTTACCTAATAATAAAAAAACTATGATATAAACATAAACGTGCTTCACCTTATTTATTAATACCTTGAGAGGATAAATACTGATGATATGCTCTTGCATTATTGTTGTGCTGCCCTAAAGTTTTAGCAAACTTATGATATCCCAAACGTTTGGCATCTGCAGCAAAATACAAATAATTATGCTTTTCCGGATTTAATACAGCTTTTATAGCTGATAAATCTGGCATAGCAATTAATCCTGGTGGTAAACCTGTATTTTTATAAGTATTATAAGGCGAAACAATATCTTTATGCACATTTAAAACACGTCTAATGATTGTATTTTTATACTGAGGCAATTGATAAGCTGCAAATTTTAAAGTAGGATCGGCCTGTAAAGGCATACCTATTCGTAATCTATTGAGATACACTCCTGCAACTCTAGGCTGTTCATCGGCTTGTTTTGATTCTTCATGAACAATAGACGCTAAGGTTATAACTTCATTAGGAGTTAAATTTAATTTTTTAGCTTGTGCTTTTCTGGTATCTGTCCAAAATCGGTTGTACTCCGTTAACATTCTATCTCTAAAAGTTTCTGCAGATGTATTCCAGAAAAATTCATAACTATTAGGCAAATACATACCTAAGGCTGTTGCCTTATTAAAACCATTCTCAGCTAAAAAAGTATCGTCTGACATTGCTTTTAATAACGACAAACTATCTGCTTCAATTTGTTTACTTACTCTACTTGCTAAATCTGCTAAACTATGCTGATTATTAAACGCAATTTTAATTGGTAGGTTCTTACTTCGTATAGAATTAATAATATCATTATTATTCATTCCCTTAGAAATAGCAAAACGACCAGCTTTAATATTTGTACTATATTTTTTCTGCTTTGCTAAAGCGTCAAACGTATTTATATTATCTAAAAGTGGTTCTAATTGAGAACGTACTTCGGCATATGTTGAATTCGTAGGCACATAAATATATGCGGTTTCATTTTCAAACTTTGTGTTAGACGAAAACATCGCGCTATAAAAATAATAGGCAACTGCTCCACAAATTACTAAACCGATAAGCGCAACAGCCCAAAGTATTTTTTTAATGTACATAGTTAATCTTTAATTCGTTGTAATATATATTCGTTTGTGTAGGTTTCGCCATCAAAACTCCAATCTTTTTTTAATCCTATTATTTCAAAGCCATTACCTTTAAACAACTTTAAACTGGCAGAATTACTTTCGGAAATATTAGCATAAACCTGATGCAAATGTAATGTCTGAAAACAATAATTCACCAATAAACTTAGTGCTTCTTTACCATAACCAAGGTTTCGATTTTTTTCATTTTGGATAAGAATGCCAATACCAGCACGTTTGTTTTTTATATCAAAATCAAACACATCTATTAAACCAATCGTTTTGTTTTTCGTATTGCAAATGGCTAACCTTAGTTGCTTAGCTTCAAAGATATCTTGCTGGGCATTTTCGAGATATTGTTTGATTAAAAATCTAGAGTACGGCGTTTGTGTATCGCTTAAATACCACAATGACGTATCGTTTTCAATGCTATAAACAAACTCTAAATCTTCAGGTTCTAAAGCTCTTAAATAGATATGCTCTCCTTGCAAACTTACCATTCTATCTCTCCTTTAAAAACTTGTTCAGCTGGTCCTACTAACCAAATATTCTTATAACCTTTATCGTTACTTTTAAAAGTAACGTTAAGCTCTCCTCCTTCTGTCTTTAAACTAATGTTTTCACTTTTAGTTTTACCAGATTTGTGCATTGCTAAAGCAACTGCGGTCACTCCTGTGCCACAAGATAATGTTTCATCTTCTACACCGCGTTCGTATGTTCTAACCGCAAAATTATCGTCTGATAATTGCTCTACAAAATTCACATTACTCCCCTCTTTGTTATAAGGTTCGCCATATCTAATTTTTGAACCATTCGCTTTTACTTCAAAATTGGCTAAACCTGAAACCATTTCTACATGATGCGGAGAACCTGTATCTAAAAATTGATGATTATCAAAGGATTTAATTTCAGAAACATCTTGCATTTGAAGATAAACCATTCCATTTTCAATCTTTGCCTTGTGTAATCCGTCAATAGCAACAAATGTTGTTTCGTTCTTTATGATACCTAAAAAATTTGCAAAAGCAACAATACATCGGCCACCATTACCACACATAGTACTTTCATTGCCGTCTGCATTGTAATAAACCATTTTAAAATCGGTGTTATCATCATTCTCTAAAAGAATATATCCGTCTGCTCCTATGCCAAAACGTCGATGACATAGACGTGCTATGCGTTTGGTATCATTTTTGTTTATTGTTTGTAAACGGTTATCTACGATTACAAAATCGTTTCCCGTGCCCTGATATTTATAAAATGTCATATTCATAATTAAGGGCAAATATAAGAATATTAGACGTTAAAAACAGTTGTTAAACACGCGTTAAAATTGGCGTTAAAAAGTCGTTAAATTAAAAATTGAAATCAATAATTATCTAATTTTAATCGTTAGTTAAAATGAAATAGTAATATTTAAATTTAAAAAAAATGAAGAAGATCCTAACATTAGTCTTTGTTTCTGCTCTTGGAGGTTTATTAACCTTAGGAGGATACAAATTTTTTATTGAAAACGAAACACAGCCATTAGCCGTTGAGCAGTCATCTGACCTTCCTGTCTTTGTACCTACAAATAATACTATAACGAGTAGTACTGCCACTGCTCCAGATTTTGTAAAAGCGGCAGAAAAATCATTAGATGCTGTTGTACACGTTAAGAATACTGCTATTATAAATGCACCTATCTCTATGCGCGATTTATTTTATGGTCGTAGCTCGCAACGTGCGCAAGTTGGTACAGGAAGTGGTGTCATAATTTCACCAACCGGTTATATTATTACAAATAACCACGTTATAAAAAATGCCAACGAAATCAGTATTACTTTAAATGATAATAAAACTTATGATGCTGAATTGATTGGCACAGACGAATCTACTGATATTGCTTTATTAAAAATAGAAACAGAAAAAGAATTACCATTTATGGCTTTTGGAGATTCTGATAATGCCAAAATAGGAGAATGGGTGTTAGCTGTTGGAAATCCGTTTAACTTAAATTCTACAGTAACCGCAGGGATTATTAGTGCTAAATCGAGAGATTTAACAGGCCAACATCAGCAATCGTTCATACAAACCGATGCTGCTGTAAATCCTGGAAACTCCGGAGGTGCTTTAGTTAATACCAATGGAGATTTAATAGGAATTAACACTGCTATTTCTTCACAAACAGGCTCTTATATAGGATACTCTTTTGCCGTTCCAAGCAATATTGCTCGAAAAATAGTAAATGATATCATGGAATATGGAAATGTACAGAACGGTATTCTTGGTGTCTCCATACTAAACAAAAATTCTCGAGAAGCTATTGAGAACAAGTTAAATGAAATTGAAGGTGTATATATAAGTGAGGTACAAGAAGACACCGGAGCCGAAAAAGCGGGCATTAAACCTGGAGATATCATAAAGAAAATTGATAATATTTACATCCATAAATTTGCAGATTTAACAGGCTATTTAAAAACCAAAAATCCTGATGACACTGTTAATGTGACATTAATAAGAGATGGAGATGAAAAAACGCTTCCAGTAACATTACTAAAACCAACAACAACTGTCGTTGAAAAAATAGGATTTGTAAAAAATGCCTCTAAAAAAGAGTTAAAAAACTTCAACACAGAGTATGGAGTGAAAATTTCGAAATTTGCAGATGAAAACTACAAGGTTGGTTGGAATCGTGTAGGTGTTGAAGAAGGTTGTATCGTTACAAAAATTAACGGTGAAAAATTATATTCCGTTGATGATGCTCAAAACGCATTAAGAACTAGAAATCCTAGAGAACCTCTTCAAATTGAAATCATCAATAAACAAGGAGAGAAAATCATTCATAGTTTTAGATAAAATATACCTATAAATAGACTTAATTAACCCTTCAAAGTAATATTCTTTGAAGGGTTTTTATTTTCGTCAAAAAGCATTACGAAAACGTTTGAAATATGTATTTTTGCACAAAATTTAATTTTATTAAACCAAAAACAAATGGGTTTTAACGACACTTACGAAAAAGAGTTAGCATTTCAAGCAGATCGTCGCAGAGCAACGGTTGAATTTATTAAAATTGTAAGCGACTTATGGTACGACAAGTCTATTGAACTTGTGTTATTTAGAAATCAATTAATCGATAGAAATGTGAGCGAAATTTTAAACTTGCACGAATATGCAGGTGAATTTGTTCAAAAACCTATTTCTATTTTCGATTCTGTTGAAATTGCACAAGCAATTAAAACTTTAGATCTGCCACCAGCAAAGCTAGATATAGGCAAACTAACTTACGAATTTCATTTAGAAGATCAAAAATATAGTAACGCTACTGCTTTTGTCGCTTCTAAATTAGATAATGCTAAAGAAAATGAAGGCATAAAACCAAAAGATGTTGTGCTTTATGGATTTGGTAGAATTGGTCGATTAGTAGCACGTGAGTTAATGACTCGTACAGGTAAAGGTAACCAATTAAGATTAAGAGCAATTGTTACTAGAGGAGCTATAAACGAAACGGTTTTAGAAAAACGTGCATCATTATTAAGAAATGACTCTGTACATGGTGATTTTTCTGGACTAGTAAGCACCGATGTTAAAAATTCTGCCCTAATTATTAATGGCACTACTGTAAATATCATCTCAGCTAATGCACCAGAAGATATTGATTATACAACATACGGAATTGACAATGCTCTAATTATTGATAATACAGGAGCATTTAGAGATAAAGAAGCCTTAAGCAGACATTTAAAAGCAAAAGGTGTTGATAAAGTATTATTAACTGCACCAGGAAAAGGAATTCCTAACATAGTACATGGAGTTAATCATAAAGAGTACAATCCTGATGAAGTTAATATTTTCTCAGCAGCATCATGTACAACAAATGCTATTACACCAATATTAAAAGCTGTTGAAGATTCTTTTGGAGTAAAAACCGGACATTTAGAAACGATTCACGCCTATACAAACGATCAAAACTTAGTAGATAATTTCCATAGTAAATACAGACGCGGACGTGCCGCTGCTTTAAATATGGTAATTACAGAAACTGGAGCAGGAAAAGCCGTTAGTAAAGCATTACCATCTTTAGAAGGAAAACTAACCTCTAATGCTATTAGAGTTCCTGTACCAAACGGATCATTAGCTATTCTAAGTTTAGAATTAGAAAACAAAACTTCTGTTGAAAGTATGAATTCTATCATGAAGAAGTATGCACTTGAAGGTGATTTAGTTGAACAAATTAAATACGAAATGAGTGACGAGTTAGTCTCTAGCGATATCGTTGGCAGTTCTGCTCCTTCTATATATGATAGCAAAGCGACTATCGTAAGAGCTGATGGAAAAAATGCAATACTATATATATGGTACGATAACGAATATGGCTATAGCCATCAGGTAATTCGTTTAGCTAAATATATTTCTAAAGTAAGACGTTATGCTTATTATTAGACTTATTTTAAAAAATTAATAACTCATAAAATCTTGTCTTTTAGGCAAGATTTTTTGTTAGTTATTAATTTGAATAAGCCTCCTATACTAAACATCTAAAACAACGTTTTTACCGTATATAAAATGCCTTACTATTTTGTGAGGCTAATTGTTTAGTAATTCTTTATGAAATCTTTATAAAATTATTATCTTGGCAATCAATTAATCTAACCAAAATTAAAATTACAACTAAGATGAAATTCTTAACCAAACTTTCTGTAATTCTATTAGTTACAATGAGTTTACAATCTGTAAACGCACAAAAGAGCAATGAAGAAGCAGAAGACAAATTGTCCTTAAATAGTGGCAATATTGACAGCCAGTTTGAATATGTATTTAAAAAATCTGGTAATTTCAAAGGTACAGATGGACAGCGCTATGAAGCTGTAAAATTTTCTTCACTTCTTACTTTAAAAAATAATGTTCTCGATTCTTTAAAAACAACCTATTCTAAATTAGAAAGTTCTGAAAAAGTTGTTGAAAACCAAGCCAAAGAAATTGAAGAACTAAAAACAAAACTTGCCAATACGCAGACTAGCCTAGAGCAAACAGACTCTGAAAAAAATAATATGGCACTATTAGGTATGCAAACTAGTAAAACCAATTACAATGTTATTATGTGGTCTATTGTTGCTGGTTTATTAGCATTTTTATTATTCTTTATCTATAAATTTAAAGGCAGTAATTCTGCAACACGTGATGCTAAACACAAATTAGACGAAGTAGAAACAGAATTTGAAGAGCATAGACGAAATGCTTTAGAGCGTGAGCAAAAAGTAAGACGTCAATTACAAGACGAATTGAATAAGCAAAAGTCTTAAATTAAAGTGCTGCAAACACTTAATTAAAAATACTTAACACCATAAAAATCCGTAATTTTAATTGCGGATTTTTTTTATATCCTAAACTATAGAACTAAGCTCTGTCTTTCAATTTAAGATTATCCATATAAACTTTAATTCAATTTCTATTTAGAAACTAAAATAGGATTAAACCCTTCTGTATCATTTTTAGAAAATCACTATTAGAAATAAAAAAAACATCGCAATTAAACATACCTTTGCAACTTATTTGAACATATTATGCGCATAGATATTATAACCGTATTACCAGAACTTTTAAAAAGTCCGTTTGAAGCCTCTATTTTAAAACGTGCCATTGAAGCCGGTTTAGTAGAAGTCCACTTTCATAATTTAAGAGATTATGCTACAGGTGGCTATAAATCTGTAGACGACACACAGTTTGGAGGAGGCGCAGGAATGGTAATGTCCATAGCACCTATTGATAAGTGTATTTCTAAATTACAGCAAGAACGTACTTACGATGAAATTATTTATATGACACCAGATGGGGAGCAGCTTAACCAAAGTATTGCTAACCAAACCTCTTTAAAAGAAAACATTATTATTTTGTGTGGACATTATAAAGGAGTGGACCAACGCGTACGTGATAAATTTATCACTCGTGAAATATCTATTGGAGATTATGTATTGTCAGGTGGCGAATTAGGTGCAGCTGTATTATGCGACGCTGTAATCCGATTAATTCCTGGAGTTTTAGGTAATGAAACCTCTGCCCTAACCGATTCTTTTCAAGATAATTTATTAGCACCACCTATTTATACTAAGCCTAGAGAATATGATGGCATGAAAGTTCCAGAAGTATTATTTAGCGGTAATTTTAAGGAAATTGAAAAATGGAGAGAGGAACAAGCTTATAAAAGAACTAAAGAAAGACGACCAGATTTACTTAAAGACTAAGCACATTACCTATGAATAGTTCTACAGAAATTCTCTTTTATACTGGTCAAATTATTAGTGCGTTATCAACTTTTATAGTATTAATTGCTAGCATAATTCTCTTTATAAAAAAGCGTACCCTAGCGACTTGGTTAATATTAATTGGTAGTGTACTAGTTATACTAACTTCTGTTGCTAGTTTGGTTATCCGTGTTTTTGCGAGTGCAGAAAGTGTAGACACCTTATTATTAACACAAGGGATTTCAATTATAATTCAAAATGTATCTTATTTAATATTTTCAGTTGGTTTAATCATTTTAGTTGTATCAGAATTTTCAAAAAAATAAATTATAAAATAAGCTCAGGACAACTTCCAACGGAAGACTAAAAAATAAAATAACAAAGCATTGCAAATAAGCAAAAAAGTAGTACTTTTGCAAACCAATTTAGACCAACCTCTGGCGAGAATCGTGAATGTTGCTTTGAATCAACTATTATAAATAAAATAAAATGAGTTCTTTAGTAAAATTTGTACAAGACGAATTTGTAACCCGTAAAGACTTTCCAGAATTTAGTGCTGGTGATACCATCACAGTATACTACGAAATTAGAGAAGGTGAAAAAGTGCGTACGCAGTTTTTTAGAGGTGTTGTATTACAACGTAAAGGAAGTGGATCTTCTGAAACGTTTACCATCCGTAAAATGTCAGGAACAATTGGTGTAGAGCGTATCTTCCCAATTAACTTACCTGCTTTACAAAAAGTAGAAGTTAACAAACGTGGTAAAGTACGTAGAGCTAGAATTTTCTACTTTAGAGGTCTTACTGGTAAAAAAGCAAGAATTAAAGAAGTTAGAAGATAATTCAAACTTATATATTACAATTAAAAGCCTTCTCTTTAAGAAGGCTTTTTTGGTTATTAACATTTGTTAATAACATGAGTTCATAAACTGTTGATATCTAATACGTTAAAATCTCATAGATATCCAAAATATTTCATTAACTTAGTAAAACAATTAACGACAAAACTAAGTTTGGTTTTGAATTATGTTAATGTGTATTAAAGATTTGTTCTTTATATATTGAGGTTGTTTTTTGAGGTTGTATAGCAACTTGTGTAAAATAAGTGTTTGCAAAGCAATCAAGAAGCTTTAATAATATAACACACTATTGTAGGTTATATTGGTAAAGTGAAAAGCTCCGAAGAAGTACTGGGATCGAAAGTGAACACGAAAAGGACGAGCAATGTTTTAGTCTTAATATTTGTTAAAGTTGAAGGTATTAAGAAAACATCAAGAAAAACAAGCCTAAGAAACAAAGTAATATCAGGTCAATACATTTTGAAAGGTATGAAATGTTTCGAATTGAAACAGTAACTCTTAAACCGAAAAAGGTGGTGGCATTTGTCTATCAACTGAGTTAGCAAAAACTAAATAGGTTATGTTAGTACTGTTTCTAAGAAAGCCATGTCAGCACAGATTTCTCTGAGTGATATGGCTTTTTGTTTTTAGTAAAGTTAACCCCCTTACCTACATTTATAGAGTCCAGACTAGAGTCTAATTTAATAACAAACCGCACTAGGCTGTGGCAAATACATTTCTTTTCGTATTCTTGCAACATGGACCAACCACTAACAGAAAACCACGATTTCAAAAACAAAGATTACACCACTAGCAATCTTTTTAAAACAGAATATACAGACTGTACGTTTACCAATTGTAATTTTGAAAATTCAGATCTTTCAAACATTAGCTTTTTAGAATGTGATTTTTTAGATTGTAATTTCAGCAATGCTAATGTAATGCACACATCTTTTAATGATGTTACTTTTAAAGGCTGTAAAATCTTAGGTGTTATATTTCAAAGTTGTAACCCCTTTCTATTGTCTTTCAAGTTTATAGATTGTACGCTTAATTTTAGTAGTTTTTATCAATTAAAAATCAGCAAAACCAATTTTTTAAAATGCACAATGCATCAAGTAGATTTCACAGAAGCTGAGGCCAAATATGTGGCTTTTAAAGATTGTGATTTATTAGGAGCTACCTTCGATAGAACCAACATTGAATATTCTGATTTTACTTCTGCATTTAATTTCAATATTAATCCTGCATTAAATAAAATTAAAAGTGCCTCATTTTCAAAAGAAAACATTTATGGCTTATTAGAAAGCTTTCATATTAAGATAATAGAATAAATTCAAGGTTTTAGCTATTAAATTATCAATATCACAAAATTTGATCTTGTTTAGTATAAATCATATACCTGTTAAAATCAAACGTTTTCGTATATTCGCATTTCTCAATTTCGAGGAGAAATTTATTCAATTTATTTTCAAGACTTATGACAAAAACAGCAAAGATTGTTTACACAAAAACAGATGAAGCACCAGCTTTAGCAACACGTTCATTCTTACCAATTGTTCAAGCATTTACAAAGTCTTCAGGCATAACCATAGAAACAAAAGATATATCTTTAGCCGCTAGAATATTAGCCGCTTTTCCAGATTTTTTAACTGAAGATCAAAAAGTATCTGATGCATTAGCAGAATTAGGCGAATTGGTAAAAAAACCAGAAGCTAACATTATAAAATTACCAAATATTAGTGCATCTGTACCACAACTTACTGCTGCTATTGAAGAACTTCAAAACAAAGGTTTTAAACTTCCTGATTACCCAGAAGAACCACAAAATGACGCAGAAAAAGACATCAAATTACGTTATGACAAGATAAAAGGAAGTGCCGTAAACCCAATACTTAGAGAAGGAAATTCTGATAGACGCGCACCTAAAGCGGTAAAAAACTATGCCAAGAAAAATCCGCATAGTATGGGAGCATGGTCTTCAGATTCTAAAACACATGTCGCAACAATGTCTAAAGGAGATTTTGCGCACAATGAAAAATCTGTAACACTTGCAGATGCAACTACAGTAAAAATTGTACATACAGATACAAAAGGCAACCAAACCAACCTAAAAGACAATTTAGGCTTACTAAAAGGCGAAATTATTGACGCTACAGTAATGAGCAAAAAAGCCTTAATCGAATTTTTAGAAGAGCAAGTAGAAGATGCCTTAGATAACAGTGTATTGTTTTCATTGCATATGAAAGCAACAATGATGAAGGTTTCTGACCCAATCATTTTTGGTCATGCTGTACGTGTATTCTTCAAAGATTTATTTGAAAAACATGGACAAACATTTGATAAAATAGGTGTTGATGTAAATAATGGTTTTGGAAATTTACTTGAAAAATTAGGCGATCTTCCAGAAGATAAACGCGACGAAATAAGAGAAGATATTCGTTTTACTCTAGACCATAGTGCTGATTTAGCAATGGTAAATTCAGATAGAGGCATAACCAATCTTCACGTACCAAGTGATGTTATTATTGATGCTTCAATGCCAGCAATGATTAGAACTTCTGGGCAAATGTGGAATGCAGAAGGGAAACAACAAGACACAAAAGCGGTTATACCAGACAGTAGTTATGCTGGTGTTTATAGTGCAACTATTGATTTTTGCAAAAAACATGGTGCTTTTGATCCAACAACTATGGGAACAGTTCCTAATGTTGGACTTATGGCTCAAAAAGCAGAAGAGTATGGTTCTCATGATAAAACTTTCGAAATAGCATCTAAAGGAAAGGTAGAAGTTATTGATGCTAATGGCAATGTATTATTAAGCCATAAAGTTGAAGAAGGTGATATCTGGAGAATGTGCCAAGCAAAAGATGCTCCAATCCAAGATTGGGTAAAATTAGCTGTAACTAGAGCAAGAGCTTCACAAACACCTGCCGTTTTTTGGTTAGATAAGAAAAGAGCACACGATGCTGAATTAATTAAAAAAGTTAACACCTATTTAAAAGACCATGATACTGAAGGTTTAGATATTAGAATTTTATCTTTAGAAGATGCTACCAATTTTACATTAAAACGCATTAAAGAAGGAAAAGATACCATCTCAGTAACAGGAAACGTGTTAAGAGATTATTTAACAGATTTATTCCCAATTTTAGAAGTTGGAACAAGTGCAAAAATGCTATCTATTGTACCATTAATGAATGGTGGTGGTTTATTTGAAACTGGAGCTGGCGGATCTGCACCAAAGCATGTTCAGCAATTTTTAGAAGAAAACCATTTACGCTGGGATTCTTTAGGAGAATTTTTAGCATTAGCAGTTTCATTAGAGCATTTTTCAGAAGTAAATAACAACAAAAAAGCACATATTTTAGGTGAAACTTTAGATGATGCTTCAGATAAGTTATTAGAAAACAAAAAAGGACCTTCTAGGAAAGTAAATGAATTAGACAATAGAGGAAGTCATTTTTACTTGGCATTGTATTGGGCTGAAGCTTTAGCAAACCAAGATAAAGATGCCGATTTAAAAGCTGAGTTTACAACCATTTTCAATGCATTATCGTCAAATGAAGAGACTATTGTAAAAGAGCTAATCGATTGTCAAGGAGAACCTGTAAATATTGAAGGTTATTACCTTCCTAATGAAGATAAGATTTCAGATGCTATGCGTCCAAGCAAAGCACTAAATTCAATTTTAAATTCATAATCACATTAGATTAATGTTATGTTAAAAAGCTTCTTTCGAGAAGCTTTTTTTTATTCATTTAATTTACTTTTAATGTAACAACTTTAGAGGTTATTCGTTTTAATTAAAATATGTCATCAATCAAAACAACAATTAACATAAAACATGAAACTACTTCTTAGAGGGATTATACTCTCATTATTACTGAGTGCTTTCTCACTTCAAGCACAAGAAAAATTTACCTTAAGTGGAAAAGTAACTGATGTACTCAGTAATGAAACCCTAATTGGTGTTAACATCATAATTCCAGAGTTACAAACTGGAAGTGTTACCAATGAATATGGCTTCTACTCTATTACATTACCTGAAGGATCCTATACTATACAAATAAGTTATTTGGGATTTAAAACCATTTCAGAAACAATAACATTAACCAACAATCTTACTAAAAACTATCAACTCGAAGAGGCTGCAGAAAGTTTAGACGAAGTCATATTAACTGATGACATTGAAAGACTAAACATCAAAAAACCACAAATGAGTGTAAATTCGTTATCCATAAAAACGATTAAAAATATGCCAGTGGTTTTGGGTGAAGTAGATGTGATAAAATCGATTACACTATTGCCAGGAGTAACGAATTCTGGCGAAGGCTCTTCTGGTTTTAATGTTAGAGGTGGTGCGGCAGACCAGAATTTGATACTTTTAGATGAAGCTACTATTTTTAATTCCTCACATCTTTTTGGTTTCTTCTCTGTTTTTAATCCTGATGCCATAAAAGATCTTAAACTATATAAAGGTGGAATTCCTGCAAAATATGGAGGACGTGTTTCTTCTGTTTTAGATATTTATCAAAAAGAAGGTAATAGCAAAGAATTTCATGTTAATGGTGGTATTGGTTTAATTTCTAGTAGGCTTTTAGCAGAAGGGCCTATTAAAAAAGATAAAGGTTCTTTTTTGCTTGGTGGTCGCAGTAGTTACGCCCACTTATTTTTACCCCTTTTTGATATAGACAGTAAAGCGTATTTCTACGATTTAAACACAAAATTAAGTTACAATATAAACAACAATAACAATATTTACTTATCGGGTTATTTTGGCAGAGATGTCTTTAAAATTTCTGATACTTTTGAAAACACATTTGGAAACACAGTGCTTAATTTTAGATGGAATCATTTGTTTTCTGATAAATTATTTTCTAACCTTTCCTTAATCTATTCAGACTATTACTACGGATTAACATTAAACTTTGTAGAATTTGATTGGGAATCTGGCATTAAAAATTTCAATTTAAAATATGATTTTAAACATTATATAAGTAATGACTTTAAACTCGAGTATGGATTAAACACCATGTATTACACATTTAATCCAGGAGAAATTACTCCAACGACAGAAACTTCCGGAATTAATCCTTATAAGCTAATTGATAAATTTGCTTTTGAAAATGCCATATATATTGATGCCGAACATAAACTAAGCGACAAACTTTCGGTAAGCTACGGAGCAAGATTAAGTATGTTTCATCGCTTAGGACAAGACGAATTAAATATCTACGAAAACAATAATCCTTTAACTTTTAATGAAGATATTGGCATCTACCAAAAAACAGAGCCTATTGGAACTGAAACCTTTAATAAAAGTGATGTTATTGAATCGTTTGCAAATATAGAACCTCGAATTGCTGTCGCTTATCAGCTTAACGATAACGCTTCTGTAAAAGCAAGCTACAACAGAATGAGTCAATATTTACACTTATTATCTAATACAAGCTCACCTACTCCATTAGATATTTGGACTCCAAGTGGTAAATATGTAAAACCTCAGCTCTTAGATCAAGTTGCTATTGGTTATTTTAAAACGTTTAAAAACAACGTATTCTCTCTAGAGGTTGAAAGTTTTTATAAAACTATTAAAAATCGCATCGATTATGTAGATGGTGCCGATTTAATAGCCAATGATGCTATTGAGCAAATCATTTTAAATGGAGAAGCAAGAGCCTATGGCTTAGAAGTCCTTTTAAGAAAAAATGAAGGTCGTTTTACAGGTTGGTTAGCTTATACACTTTCTAAATCCGAACAGAGAACTCCTGGTAAAACAGCAGCAGAAACTGGAATTAATAACGGAGAATGGTACAATACAGCTTACGATAAAACACATGACATATCTTTAACAGGAAGTTATGAACTCAATAAAAAATGGTCTTTTAGTTCTAACTTTATATTTCAAACCGGTCAGCCTACCACCTATCCAAACGGACAATATGAATATAACGGATTGGTTATTCCTAATTATGAAGCGAGAAACTCAAGCAGATTACCATCTTATCATCGCTTAGATATATCAGCTACTTACAATCCAAAACCAGAAAGTATCAAAAAATTTAAAGGCGAATGGGTTTTTGGAGTTTATAATATCTACGGCCGTAAAAATGCAGCAAGTATCTCTTTTAGAGAAAATAGAAATACAGGTGTTAATGAAGCTGTACGATTAGCCATTTTTGGTATAGTGCCTTCCGTTTCTTATAATTTTAAATTTTAAATCATGAAAAAAACAATATATATACTCTTTATTTTCTCTTTGTACTTTAGTTGCGAAGATGTTATTGATGTTAATCTTAATGAAGCGGAACCAAGATTAGTTATTGAAGCTTCAATTAATTGGTTAAAGAATACACCAGGCAACGAACAAAGCATAAAACTATCACTTTCTGCACCATTTTTTGATGAATCCGTTCCTCCTGCCAATGGAGCTACAATTCAAATAACAGATAATAACAATAATACCTTTAATTTTATTGAAGAAGGCAATACCGGAATTTATAAAAACACTAATTTTATTCCTGTTATAGATGAAGACTATTATTTAACTATTACTTATAATGGAGAAGTTTATACAGCAACAGAAACCTTGAAATCTGTAGTTCCAATAGATTATGTAGAGCAAATTAACGACGGAGGTTTTTCAGGCGAAGATATTGAGATAAAAACTTATTTTACAGATCCTGCCAATATTGATAATTACTACTTCTTTGAATATACAAGTGATATACCAGTTATTCCAACATTAGACGTGTTAGATGACGAATTTATTGATGGTAATCAAATTTTTGCCTATTATACTGAAGAAGATTTAGAGTCTGGTGATGAAGTGATAATGCGTCATTTTGGGATTTCTGAACAGTATTATGAGTTTATGGTTATTCTTTTACAACAAGGAAGTGACCAAGGCGGAGGCCCATTTGAAACACAACCCGCAACCGTTAGAGGTAATTGTATAAATACAACTAATGCAGACAATTATCCTTTTGGTTACTTTAGATTATCTGAAGTAGAAGAGTTGATTTATATTGTAGAATAGTTCAAATTATCTGCTCTATAAGATTGAACACAAAAGTTTACACCCTATCATTAAAGAGAACCACAACTGCTTAAACATGTTGTGGTTTCTGTTTTTTGTTGATTAAAGCTTATTATCTACACATTAAAAAATAAAAAAAACATAACCTTCGTTATGCTTTATTCTTAAGACAAAATGTTTTATCATATCTTATTTTCTATCTAGCAGGTGTCTAGACTTATCTTCTTTCTTAATAATTTTAATAATATTAAATAGCTGTGTCTTAAGCGACTTATATTCATTCAAGAATTCTGAAATAGCAATAATTAAATCACGATGTTCTTTAATATAAGCCTTTTCCTCTTCTAACTCATCAATTCCATCTACCATTATTTGTAACTTATTTTCATGAATTCTAACAGCCTCTATAAGCGTGTTGTTTTGCTTTTGAGATCGGTTAATGGCATCAATAATTTCTTTACTGCTAGAAAAATTACCTAAGGCAATTAACTGAGATGTAAATTGAGTTACTAAATCTTCAAAAAAGAGATGTTCATCTTTTATAAAGTTTAATTCTGATAACCATTCTTTTGAAGCTTTATGCATTTCTTCTGCATTAAGCCATTCTACGTAACGCAAATGTGTTTGTGTAGTGTTCATTTTGATTTTTTTTTTAAACAACGAAACAAAACGTGATTTTAAACCACGTTTTGTTTTTTTCTGTTGTTATAAGACTTCAATAACTTTTTTGGCTTGCCCTTTTGCTTCTTCTTTCTTTAAAAGATTAAGTTTTAGGATACCATTTTTGTACGTTGCTTTTACATCCTGATCTGTATTTACGGTTTTAGGTAAGCTTAAAGATCTCTTAAAAGAGTTGTAGTTAAACTCTTTACGAGTATAATCTTCTTTTTTCTCTTCTTTTTCTTCCTTTTTCTCACCACATACATTCAGTACATTATCATCTATGGTGACTTCAAAGTCTTTTTTAGTAAAGCCTGGTGCTGCAAATTCAATTTCAAAATCATTGTCGTGTTCTTTAACATTCATTGCTGGCATTAATCCATCTTCATCAAAAAAATCGTTATTGAAGAAATCATCATTGCTTAAAAAATTTTTTAAGCCTTCATTATTCCAAGATGGGAATAATCTGTTTCGGTTGTTAAATTTAATGAGTGACATAATTATAAATTTTATTATTAAACTTAAATTTTACAACTCTAAATTACTTATAATAAAGCGCTTATAAAATGACAAATGTCAGTTTTAGTCATTAACTTTTAAACCAACACTTTACTTACATCGGTAAGTTTAGGAATGGTGGCATTCCAATTGTATACAGCTTTTAATTTCACTCTAAAAGCGTCCAATGATGCTGGCTCTCCATGAATTAGATATACATGTTCTGGTACATTTTTAATATCACTAACCCAGTCCAATAAATCTTTCTGATCTGCATGAGCCGATAAGCTTTCAATATTTTTTATCGTAGCTTTTACAGGATAGTATTTTCCAAAAAACCGAATTTCGTGGGCTCCTTCTTGTAGTTGTCTACCTCGAGTTCCTTCGGCCTGGTAGCCAACTAATAAAACTGTTGTTGATGGCTCATCTATAAGTTGTTGTAAATAGGTTAAAACGCGTCCGCCTGTAACCATACCACTTCCTGCAATTATGATTTTAGAGCGTTTATCGTCAATGGTTTCCCAAGTTTCTTTGTATGATTGAATAATATTAACATGATTACACATGGCAGTATAATCTTCAGAAGATAGTTTATGCCATTTAGGAAAACGTTTAAAAACATCTAACACATTATTTCCCATAGGACTATCTACAAAAATTGGAATGTTAGGAATTCTGTTTTTTTGATATAATTTCCACAGAATAAACATTAATGTTTGTAAGCGTTCTACGGCAAAACTTGGTATTATAAGATTCCCTTTTTTATGAATTGTTTCTAAAATGATTTCGGTTAGTACATCTTCAATATTTTCTACAGGATGTAGTTTGTTACCATAAGTACTTTCAATAAACAACACATCTGCCCATTCTGGTTTTTTAGGATCGCTTAATAAATAATCATTTTTTCTTCCTATATCTCCAGAAAACACAAATCGCTTTTTGTTAATATCTAATTCTATAAACGTTGCTCCAATAATATGTCCATTATACTGAAAACGGAAAGCGATATGTTCTGATAATTGCACCCATTTATCTTCAAGTTCTACCTCAAATTGTTTTATGGTATTTTCGGCATCCTTAATAGTATAAAAAGGCAAGGCAGGGTTATGTTTAGTATATTTTTCCTTATTTGCTTTATTCGCTTCTTCCTCGTGTATTTTAGCACTATCTTTTAATATAATTTCTGCAATTGCCAAAGTTGGTGCTGTACCTTTAATCTTTCCTTTAAAACCTTGTTTTAACAAACGTGGAAGATAGCCAACATGGTCTAAGTGTCCATGAGTTAACAGCACTACATCAATAGAACTTACATCTATAGGAAGATCTTCCCAATTAAGTTCTCGTAGCGCTTTTAAACCTTGAAACATACCACAATCTATAAGGATATTTTTTTCTGAAGTTTCAATTAAAAATTTTGAACCCGTTACAACTCCTGCTGCACCTAAAAAATTGATTTTTACAAATTTTTCCATTTTAATATTTGATTAGCCACATAAATGTGAAATTTCATCTAGAATTTTCTTTTTTCGCGTTTCAGAAACACCAAGATGATCTAAATAAAACTTATCGTTTATTAATTCTCTACAGAGTACAACAGACCGACTTAAAAGAAACTGCTTTTCGCGTTGCGAAAGCAATGTGGATACGGTTATTGGATATAAGCCTAAACGGTCAATTCGGTCTTTTAAACCATCATTTAGAGGGTAATCCCAACTCAATAAATACAATCCACAACAATTACCATATTCTAGTGCATCTTTTGTAAACCTCGTATTTGTAACGACCCAACCTTGTGTAAGCGGGTCTTCCTTTTTCCTTAGCTTTTGCCAATTATCTTTAATATCTCGGTATCTTGAATTGATATATAAAGGAATTTTAACGTTACAATTAAGACCTTGATCACCATGAAATTTACACTCAATAATGGTGACTTCAGAATTTTTTCGCGCTATCACATCGACCTCATGTGACACACATTTACCTTGTAAAATTTTACCAATTTCGGTCTTATAGCCAGAATATTTTAAAATAGCACTTACAAAGCGCTCAAAAGGAAAACCTGTTGGCCCTAATTCGTAAATCGCCTTCTTTAGTTTATATTTTGAAGCGAAATAGCTTTTGTTTTTTTTAAGTAAGGCAAATGCTCTGTTGTATATCTCTTTGGTTGAAATGCCTTGATAGAGTTCATCACGAACTTTATCCAATACCTGATTAACAATATGTTCTTCTGCACCAGATCGCTTTAATGATGCTCGTAATTTTTCTAATGAAAATTTTACTTTTTCACCTGAGGATTTGATAATATCTATGTCTGAAATATTCATATTGATGTTTTAAAAACTGTCTAAACAAAATTTGTTTTAACCGCTTTACTTCCTAGCCACAAACAATTATATACTTCGCTAGAGATTAAATTTTAAAGCTCATAAAAATTGGTTAAAATAACTGTGTTTAGATTTCATTTATAAAGTTAAAGTGTTAACAATCTATAAACTATGATATATATCAGATAGATTTATATAAAAAAACATCTAACTAAAATAGCTAGATGTCTTTCTGATTAATAGCAAAAATCATTTTTAAATATGTATAAACATCAAATAAAAAGAATAGGTTTCTCTTTCTAATTTTTAAACTTATACAAGTACAATTCCATAGACCTCATTCAGTAAAAAAATACCAATTAAAAACAATAACGTATAAATTACTTGAACCATTTTAACATTTATGATTACCAGCCATTTAACTGTTTTCTTAGGAAACATAAATAAAGCTAATCCTAAAAACAAAGAGGTCCAACCAATGAGTGTAATAATTAAGGTGTAATTCGGCTCCCAAATGTTATGAAATATTACATTTAGTAACCCAATGATAATTGCCATAAAAGAAAAAATGATTAGAAATTTTTCATCTTTTAAATCATTAAATATTTGTTTAATACGCTTAGGGTTAAGACTTAATATTAAAAAGAAAATGATAAGATACCATCCCCAAAATTTTGCTAAAAAAACTGAACTGTCCATAATTAAAGTGATTTATTCGTGCAATACCAAAAACGGTATATCTGTATGATATGTTATTTTTTCAACTCTAGTATGAAATAGAATATTTTGAAAATAATTTAGATTCTTAGCTACCATAACAATCATATCTACTGCTCTACTTTCTACAAAGCACTGTATAGCATCTTCGACTTTTTTATTAGTAAGAAAATGGAAACTTGGATTAAATTCTTCAAAATAATCATTAAGTAATTCTTTATTATTGAGTTGTTCTGGGTTTAATGATGCTGCTTTACCTTGAATATGTATAACTCTTAGATTACTCTCTAAATTTTTTAAAATATCTGTTAAAGGTTGTAGTATATTAATATCGTACGAGAGGTTAAAATCTGACGAAAATGCAATTTCCTTTAACGCTTTATATTTGGCGTATTCTGGAACAACTAAGGTGGTGCATTTTACTTTAGTAATAACATCTCCGGTGTTACTTCCTATGATATATTCCTTAAGTCCTGATGCGCCTTTTGTACCCATAACAATCATATCTATTTTCTTTTCTTCGACATGTTTTCTTATCGATTCTAAAAAGAAATAATTATCTATAAGCGTGTAAAAACGGTGTTTTGGATTTTCATCGTGATTTTCGCTTATTTCTTTGAGTAGTTGTCTTAATTTATCTCTTGAAGGCTTAGTATATATTTCTTCTACAACTTCTGCTGTTGGCATGTAACTGTCTTCGCCAGCAACTATAGCCTCTATTCTGTTAACATGAAGCAGGTAAAAATTACATTCCGAAGATTTAAAAAAATCTATAGCATACGAAATGGCATTGCGTGCGTTTTCAGAAAAATCCGTTGGTAATAAAATATTCATCACTTTAAATTTCTTAGTGTAAACAAATTTAAAGCGATGTACACTTTTATAATATGATATTGGTCATGTTAGATAAACACGAAAAAAGATTAGTGGATGTCTTGCAATTTCTGAAGGTCTAAAACCTTTATGTTTCTACCTTCCATTTCTATGAGTCCTTGCTTTTTAAAATGAGACATGGTTCTTATCAAGGTCTCTGTGGCAATACCGGCAACACTTGCCAAATCGTTACGGGAAATTTTAATAGGATCTTCTGGTTTTGAATTTATCTTTTCTGCAAACCTTAAGATGGTTAAAGCCGTTTTTCTTTGTACAGAACTGTAAGCCATTTGTAATAATTGGTCTTTAACACCTGTAATGTCATCGGTTAATAACTGAATAACTTCTAAAGTTAGCTTGTGGTTTTTATCCAATACTTCTTTTAACTGGGCTTTAGAAACACCTACCATTTCTACATCTTTCAAAGCTATTGCTGTTTCTCTATAAGGAATATTATCTGTGAATGACGTATAACCAAAAAGATCGTCTTCTTTATAAAGTGCTGTAGTAAGCTCCTTTCCTTTTTCATCAAATTTATAACACCTTACAATACCTTTAGTCACTAAATAAATATAATTAGAATTATGTCCTTCTTTGTAAATGATATCATTTTTGCTGTAGTTAAAAATCTTCCCATTATCATCAAAGAAGTTTTTTAAATCATTTAAGGTTCTTAATTCATCTTCATTGGTATCACTAGTGTTATTAGCAGATTCTCGTTCATCCTTCAATATAGCAGCTTTAGCAATCCTACTCTCTATAGCACTTAAAATTTCATCTTCAGAAAAAGGTTTTGTAATATAATCATCGGCACCTAAATTCATGCCTTTTCTTACATCACCACGTTCGGTCTTAGCAGATAAAAATATAAATGGTATAAACTTGGTGTTATCATGTTTTGATAGGCCTTCTAATACACCATATCCATCGAGAATAGGCATCATTATATCACATATTATAATATCTGGGGTTTGATTTCTTGCGACTTCTAGGCCTATTTGCCCGTTGGCAGCTGTAATTACCTCATAGTTAGAAAGCTCTAATAATTCTGCTGTATTTTCTCTTAATACGGTATCGTCTTCTATTAATAATACTGTTTTCATTCTTGCGCTTTATTGGGAAGTTTTATGGTAAACGTTGAGCCTTTGTGTTCTTCGCTTTCAAATGCGATACTACCATTTAAGTTTTCTAAATGGTCTTTTACAATATTTAATCCAATACCTGTGCCTTGCATGAGTAATGCATTTTCTGCTCTAAAGTAGCGATTGAATATGTTTTTTTGATCTTTCTCAGGAATACCAATACCATTATCCGTTACTTTAAAAATGGTAGTCGTTTCATTTTGAGAAATATTAATATCAATAATAGTATTTTCAGAGGAATACTTAATAGCGTTATAAATTAAATTAGATAGAGATAGTTCTAAAATTTTTTCATCCTGATATAAAGAAATATCATCTATATTCTCTGGATAGTTAATTTTCTGACCATCTTTTAATAACATATTGGCATTATAAATGACCTCGTTTAAGACTTTACTCAATTTAAACGTGGTAAATTTATAATTAACTTTACCTTTTTCTAGTTTTTCTACAGAAAGAAAATCGTTTAAAATGGTATTGAGATATTGAACTTTATCTGTAATAGTATTAATGTGTTTTTCTCGTTTTTCTTGCTGCTCAGTTAATTTATATTTTTTCAATAACATCGTAGAAGTTAAAATACCACTTAAAGGTGTTTTAAATTCATGTGATACCATGGATAAAAATTTTGTTTTTAATTCATTTAATTCTTTTTCTGCAGCTAAAGCCATTTTAAGTTCTTCTGTACGTACGGCAACTGTTTTTTCTAAATTTTTAGTATAATTTTTTTGTTCAGTTATATCCAAAATAATAGCCAAAAACACATCTTTATCTCCTAATTTTGAACGCTGCAAATGTACATTTACAGGGTATGTACTTCCTGACTTTCGTTTATGAACCGTTTCAAATTCAATCTTTTCGACTTTGGTATTATTAAGTAAATCTAATTTTTCTCTAAATTCCGATTCTTTAAATTTTGGTTTTATATCAAGAGGTGTCATATTGGTTAGTTCGTCTAAACTATAACCAATGTTTTTCTGTGCCCCATAATTAACGTTTATAAATTTTAAGTCTTGAGTGCTAAATACATAAATTTCATTTAGTGATTCCTGGAAAATACTTGCCAAATGGTTTCGTTCTTGCTCCATGTACTTACGCTCACTAATATCTATCACCAAAGCCATAACATAGTCTTTTCCGTATATGGTAAACGGGTTTAGTCCTGCTTCTACAGGAAAAACACTTCCATCTTTTCGAGCGCCAAAAAGATCGCGTCCATGCCCCATTTGCCTGCGCTCTTTATGCTTCATAAAACCATTAAAATGAGCTCCATGACCAGCATGATAATTTTGAGGGATTAAAACGTTTAAGGGCTGTTTTATGAGTTCCCCTTTAGCATAACCAAACATTTGGTTTGCAGAATCATTAGTTTCAACTATATTTTGATGTTCATCAACCACTATAACCCCCTCGGAAACAGCGTCTAAAAGCACTCTAGATATATCTTGATCTTGTTGAAACATATACTTCAAATATTAGGTTGATAAAGCATCTAAAGATAACTGATTTATATCATTCTTTAAAACGAATACTAGCTCTAAATTTGATTTATTCTAAAAACCTTAAAACATGGCAACTAAAAAGAAAATGACATTAGCATTTTATCAAAACCTCGGTAAACTGTTTTATGCCATTGCAGCATCAGATGGCAATGTAAGACCTATAGAATTTGATAAATTAAAGAACCTTGTAAAAACACAATGGTTAGATATTGATGAGCTTGAAGATACTTTTGGTACAGATGCCGCTTACCAAATAGAAATTGTTTTTGACTGGTTAAATGAAAAAGAAGAACTCAACGCAGAAGCTTGTTTCAAAGACTTTATCGCTTACAAAAAGGGCCAAAATCATCTTTTTACTCCAGACATTAGACGTTTAACGTTAAAAACAGCATCTACTATTGCTTATGCCTTTTCTGGCATAAACAAGTCAGAATTAGCACTGTTAGCAAAACTAGATATAGAATTAAAAATACCTTAAAACGGCGCCATTACTGCGACCAATAAAATGAACATAGCACATGACAAGCTATACTAGCCTATTAGACATGAAAGTATATTTTTTTATCAGTGTTCTATTACTCTCGTTATCTTGTTCAGAAAAACAAGATAAAACCTTACCTGCCGAACAATCATTGTCCGAATCTGTTTATGCTTCCGCTACAATTCAACCAGATAGTCTCTATAATGTGTACGCTGTGGTTTCTGGAATTTTAGATGACGTTTTAGTAAAAGAAGGAGACGTAGTAACTAAAGGTTCTCCCTTATTTCAAATCATAAATAGTACACCTAAACTAAATAGTGAAAATGCGAGGTTTGCCTTAGAACTCGCCAAAGAAAACTACAATGGTAGTGCCGCTATTTTGAGTAGTATAAACGATGAAATTGAGGCAGCTAAGCTTAAATTTAAAAATGATTCTGTGAATTATTTTAGACAAAAAAAGCTATGGGAACAGCATATAGGTTCTAAGCTGCAATACGACACTAAAAAGCTTAGTTATGAACTAGCTGCAAATCAACTAAAGCTTCTAAAAAACAAATACGACAGAACTAAAAACGAACTACAAACAGCAGTAAACCAAGCTCAAAACAACTTTAATACAGCAGCCATTGCTACAAATGACTTTATGGTTACCAGTAAAATAAACGGCAAAGTTTACGCGCTACTAAAAGAACCTGGTGAAATTGTAACAAGCATGGAACCATTAGCTGCAATTGGAAGTGCTAATCGTTTTGTAATTAATCTGTTGGTAGATGAAGTAGATATTGTTAGAATAAACAAATCTCAAGACGTATTACTTGTTTTAGAAGCTTATGCAAATACCGTTTTTAAAGCTCAAATTTCTAAAATTTACCCCAAAAAAGATGAACGAAATCAAACTTTTACGGTTGAAGCTATATTTATAAATCCGCCAGAAGTTTTGTATCCTGGTCTTTCTGGTGAAGCTAATATTATCATTGCTAAAAAAGAAAACGTATTAACCATTCCTAAAGCTTATTTAATAGATCATAACAAAGTAAAAACAGACGAAGGTATCGTAACTGTAAAAACAGGTGTGCAAAATATGGATGCTATAGAAATACTTTCAGGCCTCACTAAAGACACCTATATCTACAAACCAACAGAATGACCAATTGGAGTATTATATTAAGTATTGCAAAAACGCATTTGCTCACAAAACTGAAACAAACATCTATTGCTGCATTAGGTGTTACTTTTGGTATTGGCTCTTATATTACTTTAGTCTGTTTTATGACAGGTTTAAATACCATGTTAGACGATTTAATCCTAAATCAAACACCACATATTCATATTTACAACGAAATTGAACCAACCGAAAACCAACCCATTTCATTATATGATGATTTTAAAAATAGTTTTAACGTTGTTCATTCCATCAAACCCAAATTAAGTCAGAAAAAAATACATAACGCCTTACCTATTATCAATTATTTAGAAAACGATGATAAGGTGTTAGGTGCGCTTCCACAGGTAAAAGCACAAATTTTCTATATCGCAGGCTCGATTGAACTTAGTGGAAATCTCACAGGCATTAACCCAATAGAAGAAGCCAAGTATTTTAATATAGGTGATTATATTGTAGAAGGTTCTGCTGAAGCCTTGCAAAACACTGATAATGGGATTTTATTGGGTATTGGCATTGCAAAAAAAATGGCCTTAAAAGTGGGTGATCGTATTCAGGTAAGTCCAATAAACGGAGGCATATTCCATTTAAAGATTGTAGGATTTTATCAAAGTGGTGTTGCCGATTTAGATGCTATTCAAAGTTTTACTTCTATTAAAACAGTACAACGCATTTTAGGAGAAGCTAATAACTATATCACAGACATTAATGTAAAACTAAATGACATAGAAACAGCGATACCATTAGCAAAAAAAATAGAACAACAATTTCAGCTTAAAGCTATTGATATAAAAACGGCAAATGCACAGTTTGAAACCGGAACCACGATTAGAAATTTAATTACATACGCGGTATCTATAACGCTTTTAATCGTTGCTGGATTTGGTATCTACAACATTTTAAATATGCTTATTTATGAAAAGATGAATGACATTGCTATTCTTAAAGCTATAGGGTTTTCAGGGAAGGATGTTCAATTTATATTTATGAGTCAAGCCATGATCATTGGTTTTGTTGGAGGTGTTTTGGGTTTAATTATTGGTTTTGGATTAACGAGTCTTATCGATACAATTCCCTTTAAAACTGAAGCCTTACCAACGGTAGAAACATATCCTATAAATAAAGATCCGTTGTACTTTATCATTGGGTTTTCGTTTGCAATGGTTTCCACTTTTCTTGCTGGCTATTTGCCATCTAAGAAAGCCAAAAAAATAGATCCAGTAAAAATTATAAGAGGACAGTAATATGAGTATTGTTTTAGAAGCTAAACATATCAATAAATATTTTAAAAAACCTGTGAAGTTTCACGTGTTAAAGGATATTAGTTTTCAAATTAAAAAAGGGGAATTTGCATCCATCATGGGGAAATCGGGCTGTGGAAAATCGACATTACTTTACATTTTATCTACCATGGATACCGATTATGAAGGCGAACTGTATCTCAAAAACAAACTTATAACAGGTCAAGATAGTACGCATTTATCCTATTTACGTAACAAGCATATTGGTTTTGTCTTTCAGTTTCATTATTTACTTTCAGAATTTTCAGTATTAGAAAACGTAATGTTGCCAGCCAAGAAATTAGCAGAAAAATCGCTTCAAGAAATTGAGCACAATGCCATGCAAAAGCTTAAAATCTTAAATATTGAGCATTTAGCTCATAAAAAAGCTTCTCGCGTTTCTGGTGGCGAAAAACAACGTGTAGCTATTGCACGTGCACTTATAAACGATCCTTCTATAATTATGGGAGATGAACCTACAGGAAACTTAGACAGTCATAATGCCGAAAATGTGTTTAATATTTTTAAACAATTGAGTGTTGAGCAAGGTTTATCTCTTTTAATAGTAACTCATGATGAAGATTTTGCAAATAAAACCGATAGAATTATTCAAATGGGAGATGGAAAAATACTCCCTTAGCTTCACCTCTTATTTATGATATAAATCATTTGTAATAAGCGTATTTGTAACTAACTTTATAATCAAGTTTTAATCAAATGCTATGAAAACAATTCAAGACATAGAAAACCAAATCATCACTTTAACAACAAGCATAGAAGTGAATTACCCTGAATTATATGCTACGTTAGATGAAAATCCGATGACTATTCCTACCAAAATTCATCCCGATATGACTATAAAGATTATGGAAGATTATCTCGAAAGTTTAAAACAAATATTAAAACAATACAGTAAAACTCATAATAAACAGTAATGGCATTTATAGATTATTATAAAATACTTGGTATTTCAAAGAGTGCCACAGAAAACGATATTAAAAAAGCTTATCGTAAGTTGGCACGTAAATACCATCCAGACCTCAATCCAAATGATAAGGACGCTGAGCAAAAATTTAAGGAGATTAACGAAGCTAACGAAGTATTAAGCAATGCTGAGAATCGTAAAAAATACGATGAATATGGAGAACATTGGCAACATGCTGAAGAATACGAAAAAGCAAAACAGCAAGAGCAGTATCAACGAAGCTCACAAAGCACTCAAGGAGGTTATTCTGAAGAAGATTTCTCAGATTTTTTTGGTAACATGTTTGGTGGTAGAGCTTCTGGAAGCGGTGGAAGACAAGTAAAATTTAGAGGTCAAGATTTTAATGCGCAACTACAACTAGACCTAAAAGATGTTTACACCACACACAAACGCACATTAACCGTAAATAACAAAAACATACGAATTACCATTCCTGCTGGTGTAGAAAATGGACAAGTCATTAAAATAAAAGGACATGGCGGAAAAGGAATGAATGGTGGTCCAAATGGCGATTTGTATATTGAGTTTTCAGTGGTTAATAATTCCCCATTTAGAAGGGATGGAAACAACCTATACATTGCTGTAGATTTAGACTTATACAAAGCCCTTTTAGGTGGCGAAATTATGGTGAATACCTTTGATGGTAAAGTAAAACTTAAGGTAAAACCAGAAACCCAAAACGGCACTAAAGTAAAGTTAAAAGGCAAAGGGTTTCCTAAATACAAAAAAGAAGGTCAATATGGAGATTTGTATGTTACTTACAACTTAAAGTTACCTGAAAATCTTTCAGCAAAAGAAAAAGAACTTTTTACAGAACTCTCAAAATTGCGATAATATGGACACAACACAACTTATATCAATACAACAGTTTTGCACGCATTACAATGTGCCTATAAAGTTTATTAATGCTTTACAAGAATACGAATTAATAGAAATCACTATTACCAACAATCAAGATTATTTACAGACAAATCAGCTTAATGCTATTGAAAAAATGATGCGAATGCATTATGATTTAGACATTAATTTTGAAGGGATTGATGCCATTTATAATTTACTAAAACAAGTAGAACAACTACAAGAAGAAGTACGTGTTTTAAAAAACAAATTGAGCGTTTATGAAGGTTTTTAATCCTCTACTATGACGTCTATAGAATACATAAAAGAATGGTTAAACGCCAATCCATTTAGTTGGAATGTGATTAGGTTCATTGCCATTTTAATAGTTATTTTATTGGCCATTCAGCTGATAAGACGTTATTTAAAAAAGCGCATTTCTAATACTGCAATTCGCTATAAATCCCAAAAAGGCATAGAAATTTTAGGCTATGTGTTGTTAATCTTTTTAGCCATTACTTATTTTTCTGGATCTATAAAAGATTTTACAATCATCATAGGCTTATTTACAGCGGGTTTGGCATTTACATTACAAGAATTAATTTTAAGTATAGCGGGTTCTATTTATATCTTTTTAGTAAAAGTTTATAAACCGGGAGATCGAATTGAAATCAATGGTATTAAAGGAGATGTTATTGATGTAGATAGCATTTATACCACCATGATGGAGATAGGCCAATGGGTAGAAAGTGACAATTATAGTGGACGAATTGTAAAACTGAGTAATGCCTTCGTTTTTAAAGGACCAATCTATAACTATTCGCAAGATTTTCCTTTTATCTGGGATCAATTCAACTTACCAATTCGTTATGGTTCTGATATGGAACTTGCCAAAACTATTGTGTTGAAAATTGCTTCAGAAACCCTTTCAGAATACACTAAAGCATCTAAATCCCAATGGGAAGCGGTAGTAAATAAATATTATATTGAAGATGCCGAAGTTGGACCAACACTCGCTATTAGACTTACTGATAATTGGGTAGAGTTTAATTTAAGATATATTGTAGATTACAAAAAAAGACGATTGACAAGACACCTTCTTCACGATAATATTCGTAAAGCTTTTGAAACAACCAACGGCAAGGTAGTATTAGCATCAACGACCATAGAACTTATTAAAATTCCTGAACAAAAGGTACAATCAGAAGAAGCTAAAAAGACACAATAGCATATAACGGTCATTTCGATTTATAGGCTAATACACTTCTAACAGTTTAATCTTTACATAGGCGCACAATATAAATTAGTACTTTTAATAATTTTGAATTAAGATCATTTCATTCTCAATGGCAAATAAAGAACAAGAAGCACACTCTCATCATCAAATTTTAGGTAAAAAGACAGAGCTCTATTTTGCCTTTTTGTGTGGAATTTTTCTAAGCATAGGTTTTTTAATTGAAAAATTAACAGGTTTAGCAGATTGGATGTCTTTATTAAGCTACATAATTTCCTACTTTTTTGGAGGTTTCTTTATCTCTATTGAAGCATCTAAAAAAATTCCTAAAGGCGAATTTGATATTGATTTTTTAATGATTGCTGCAGCTGTTGGTGCGGCCTATATTGGTAGTTGGGCAGAAGGCGCCTTGCTTTTGTTTCTATTTAGCTTGGGCCACGCTTTAGAGCATTACGCCATGAATAAAGCTAAAAAATCAATTGAAGCTTTAGGCCATCTTTCTCCCAAAACAGCACTGGTTAAAAAAAACGGGCAACTTAAAGAAATAGCAATAGAAGCTTTAAAAATTAATGATGTTATTGTAGTAAAACCTAATACTAAAATTGCTGCTGATGGTGTTATTATAAATGGTAGTACAAGCATTAATCAGGCACCAATAACAGGAGAAAGCATACCTGTAGACAAAACCTTTATTAAAAACACTACAAATTTACCAGAGTTTAAAGATATTGACAAAACTCATGTCGTCTTTGCAGGCACCATTAATGGAGATAGCAGCATTGAGATTTTAGTACTCAAACTAACAAAAGACTCCACAGTATCACGATTGGTAAAAATGGTAAGCGAAGTGGAAGCTCAAAAATCACCAACCCAGAGGCTCACCAAAAAATTCGAAAAATGGTATGTACCCATTGTTATTATCGTTGTATTTCTATTGTGTTTTGCATTCTTGGTTATAGACGAAAGTTTTGATACTAGTTTATATAGAGCTATAACAGTATTAGTTGCTGCTAGCCCTTGCGCCTTGGCAATTTCTACACCAAGTGCTGTTTTAAGTGGTATTGCAAGAGCAGCACAAAAAGGAGTACTTATTAAAGGTGGAAAAGCCTTAGAAGATTTAGGAGAAATCACAACAATAGCTTTTGATAAAACTGGTACACTCACAGAAGGAAAACCTAAACTTACAAATCTAATTCCGTTAAAGAATATTGATGAAAAGACCTTGGCTAAGCTGGTGTTTGAAATCGAAAGTTTAAGTAATCATCCACTAGCAAAAGCCATAGCAAATGATTTAAAGCTAAAATACACTATTGATTTCGATAATAAAGCCTCAAATATTAACGCCATTCAAGGAAAAGGTATTCAAGCAAATTATGAGAGCAAAAAAGCATTCATCGGAAATGTAAAACTGATGGAAGACTCAGACATAAAAGTGAATGATTCTATCCACTCTAAAATGGATCAACTTTTACAAAATGGACACACCGCAATGCTAGTGGCTTTTAATAATGAAATTGTTGGACTAATTAGTGTTATGGATTTACCTCGAAAAACGGCTACCTCTACTCTATTACGTTTAAAAGAAATTGGCATTAAACACATGATTATGCTCACAGGTGACCATCAAAATGTTGGAGATGCCATTGCCAAACAAATTGGACTTACGGAAGCCAAAGGGAACTTACTACCAGAAGATAAAGTTTCAGCTATAAAACAATTAATCAAACGCGACAAAAAAATAGCCATGGTTGGAGATGGTGTTAATGACGCTCCTGCAATGGCATTGAGCACCGTTAGTATTGCCATGGGAGCCGCAGGAAGTGATGTTGCTTTAGAAACAGCCGATGTCGCTTTAATGTCAGATAAAATTGAAAATTTACCTTTTGTTATTGGTTTGAGTAGAGCGTCTAAACGTATTATAAAACAGAACATTTTTATAAGTCTTGGTGTTGTAATGCTGCTGGTTCCAGTAACCATTTTAGGGTTAACAAATATAGGTGTAGCTGTTGCTTTTCATGAAGGCTCAACCATTGTAGTGGTTTTAAATGCTTTACGACTGCTTCGCTACAAAGTGAATTAATTGCTGTTTTATTAAAATTACAATTGACCTTTAAACAAAGAAAGAGATTAACTCATTTGATTTTTAGTAGAACTGACCAATATCATAGTCTAAAGCAAACATTCTGAATAAATTAGCTTCAACACAAAAATCCAGATAAATTTCCCTGTTGGTTTCTAAATAAAAACAGATGAGATTACAGGTAAATTAAAACGCAACCAATTTGTAAAACCATGAATGTAAAATATTTATATATAGTATTATTATTTCTAATCTTTTTAACTTGTAAAAATGAAAAGCGAGAAGAAAGCAACATTGATCATAATCTTATAGAAGATACAAATCCAATAGTGAAGGATACTATAAAAATAAAGGACTTAGATATTGAATCTTTAAATAAATCTATTACTATTGAATTAAAGCAAAAACAATTCATTGAAAAAAAAGACGAAAGTGAAGAGCTAGAAGAATTGATTATTGATAAAAAATATCTCGTCGATAAAAAAGATTACACCATCAATTTTAAATACCCATTGCTCAACGAATCTTATAAACCCACGAACAGTAATTTCAATGAATTTATTAATGATTATTACATTAATATCACCCAAACAGAATCGGATATCTTAGAGAATAAATTATTATGCGATAGTATTACAGCAAAAACTTTTAGGGAAGAACGCTTTATAGATTACAAAATTTATAATGTAAATGACCAACTTGTAAGCGTATTGTTTTACAAAGAGAATTTTTATAACGGAGCAATGCATCCTAGCTTTTCTTTTGATTGTTTTAATTTTGACTTAAACAGAGGGACTTTTATGACTTATGAAGACTTTTTTAATCAAGGGTCAGAAGAAGAATTAGTAAGTATTATAAATGAAAGTATAAACAGTCAAATTGGTAAAGGAGAAATGTATTACGACTGTTGGGAAGTTTCTTCGGATGATTTTTTTACGAGTAAAAACAACTTTGTACTCAATGATACATATATAGAATTTTATTTTGATGATTGTGTCATATGCCCATCCTATACTGGTACGTATTCCATAGAACTTCCTTTAACAGATTTGCTATCGGTTTTAAAAAAATACGAATCTAATCCGTTAGTCTTTTAATTTATACGTTATAGAATTACGCTCTACTAAAAACGGTATTTGGAAGCCAAAACAATTATAGCTATTATAACATACAATCATTCTTTCGTTTTAACTTCTTTTTTCTCTTGTCGTTCTAATTTTCTAAAATAACCACGAGTTAAAAAGTTGTGTTTTAAGGCTTCCATATTTTGATTGAATTTATCAGTGCCTTCGTTTATATTTTTAAGCGTAGATTTTAAGCTATTAACCAACGAGGTATCCTTTACCATATAATTATAAGCTCCATTACTAGAATTAAAATCACTTACAACGGCATTGGCATTGTTTAACAGCGTCTCAATTTCTGCACTTGATATCTCAAGATTAGTTACAACTGTTTTCAATTTTCCAGCTGAAATAGAATCATTCAACAACATTCCTAAAATGGTATTATCTTCTGTTTTTACCGAAGAAACAATACTATTTAACTCTGCAATAGTATGAGAAGCACCACGACTTGCTATTTTTAAATTATGAATAGATTGTTTTAAATCTTGTGCCATAACGGTATCATTGATAAGCACACCTATGGTGCCTTTTCCTGTTGTAATTCTGTTTGTAATTTTCAATAAATCTGAAGTCAGTATAGCTGCATTTTCAGAGCTTGTGTTAAGAGTATTTAAAATATCATCCGTTCCAATTCTACTGTAAGATACTATAATGTCTTCATTTTCTATAATTTCTGACGCTCCTTTTCCTGGAACGATATTCACAATCATATTCCCAACTAATCCGTCTGATCCAATAGTAGCAATCGCATTTTTTTTAATGTGCGAAAGAATCTTTTCCTCGATAGACATTTCTACTTTTATTGTAGAATCATTAATCATTACAATATTTTTTACCGTCCCAATATCAATACCAGAATAGCGTACATTATTTCCTTTTTGAAGACCGTTGACATTCTGAAAATAAGAACTCAATGTAAAGGTCTTTTTAAACATATCTTGACGTTGCCCAATTAAATACACACCTGCTATAAAAAGGATGGTACCTATGAGGACAAAAGATCCCAATCGTAGTTTTTGTGAGTTTGTTTTTTTCATTGTATATAATTTGTGTCTTCCTTTAAATGAAAGGCATATTAATGTTTAAAAAAAGCTTTAATTTTTGGGTCTACAGACGTTGATAAAGCTGTATATGTACCAACAGCATAATCAATACCATCAATAAGCAACAACATACGATCTGAAATAACGCGAGCACAATCTACATCATGCGTTATAATAAGTGACGAGGTGTTATATTTTTTCTGAACGTCTTGCATAAGAATGATAATTTCTTTTGCAGTAATAGGATCTAATCCACTAGTAGGTTCATCATAAAGAATGATTTTGGGTTGAAGAATTAAAGTTCTCGCTAAAGCCACACGACGTTTCATACCACCAGATAATTCCGAAGGCATTAAATCTATAGCATGAGCTAAACCAACGTTGGTTAAAGCTTCCAAAACAAGTGCTTCGGTATTTGAATCTTTGTGCTTTTTTTTAGAATGACGTCTTAGAGGAAATTCTAAATTTTCACGAACAGTCATAGAATCATACAGCGCACTACCTTGAAACAAAAATCCAATATCAGCTCTTAAAATATCTAAAGCCTCTTGAGTTAACGTCGTAATATCTTTACCCATAACTGAAATTAAACCACTATCGGCTTGCATTAAACCCACCAAACATTTTATCATTACAGATTTTCCTGAACCAGACTTTCCCATAATGACTAAGTTTTCACCTTTATAAAGTTTCATATTAAAGCCATTTAGCACATGGTTATCTCCAAAGCTTTTGTATAGGTCCTTAATTTGAAGCACAATGTCTGGATGTGATATATTTCTATCTCCTTTCATAAATCATAAAAAATATCTGTTACAAAAACGGCAATAAAATCAATGACAAATAACAATAATGAACTGACCACAACTGCAGAATTGGCCGCTTTACCAACACCTTCAGTACCTTTGGCGCAATAATAGCCTTTATAGCATCCCACAATTCCGATGGCTAAACCAAAAAAGAAAGATTTAATTGTAGCAGGAATAATGTCTCCAAATTCAATAGAATCAAAAACTTGATTAAAATAAAGTGTAAACGACACGTTGCCTTTAAGGTTTTCAACTAAAAAAGAACCAAACAGCGCAATAGCATCTCCAATGATTACTAATAATGGAAGCATCAAAGTAACCGCCAATACTCGCGTAACAACAAGGTATTTAAACGGGTTTGTCCCCGAAACCTCCATAGCATCTATCTGTTCTGTAACACGCATAGACCCCAATTCTGCACCAATACTAGAGCCTATTCTACCTGCACAAACTAAAGCGGTTATAATTGGCCCAATTTCTCTAACTATAGAAATACTAACCATAGATGGCATCCAAGATACAGCGCCAAATTCCATTAATGTAGGACGCGTCTGTAAATCCAATACCAAACCAATAATAAAACAAGTTATACCAACTAATAGCAATGAACGATTGCCCATGTTATAACATTGCCGTAACAACTCTTTTATTTCAAAAGGTCGCTTAAATACTTCTTTAAAAAAACGTCCCGTAAAATACGATATATCACCTAGCTCAATTAAGAACACCTGCAATCGATCTTTAATTTTAGAAATACCAGACATTTTTTATTTAATAGTATATAACCAAATGTATTGTAATAGTGGATTTTACGAAATGATATAAATCATTTTATAAACAAGGTATTCCTCTTAACTTTAACAATCAATACACCATAGATTATGAATATTGGCTTAGTATTATCAGGAGGTGGTATGAGAGGAGCTGCACATATTGGTGTTATTAAGGCTTTAGAGGAACACGGCATCTTTCCAACCCATATTTCTGGTGCAAGTATAGGTGCCATTGTTGGAGCCTTATATGCTTATGGATATGATTGGAAAATCATTTTAAAATTCTTTAAAACCTTTCAGTTGTTGGATATTAAAAAATATGCCCTTGGCAAACCCGGTTTTATAGATGCTGAAAAATTTTATCCTCAATTTAATAGTCTTTTAAAAGACGATAATTTTAATGCCCTTAAAAAACCTCTGACCATTACTGCTACAGATATTTTAAAAGGCAATCTTAAAACATTTAGTGAAGGAGAACTCATTAAGCCCGTTTTAGCATCGGCAGCTTTTCCTGGTGTTTTTGCACCTGTAAAAATTGGTAATTCTTTTTATATAGACGGAGGTGTACTTAATAATTTTCCTATTAGTGCATTACAATCAAAATGCGATATAATTATTGGCAGCTACGTTAATGACTATGATACTGTTACTATTGAAGATTTAAAACACTCTCACAATGTTGTAGAACGTGCCTTTAAATTAAAATCAGTTAAAGAAGATTATAAAAAATTTAAATATTGCGACTTAGTAATATCACCTAAAGTACTTAGCAAGTATGGTACTTTTGACAAAAAGTACCTAAACGATATATTTAATATTGGCTATAACACAACTATTGAAGCACTAAAAAGTAATACATCGTTTAAATTAAAGCTTGTTAACAATGGGTCATTGCTAAAAGTTGTGTGTGATGATTAAAAAAAGATTCTGATTTTTGTAAAAA
>NZ_BAABCB010000006.1:0-282 GCF_039538385.1 Winogradskyella damuponensis
TAATAGAAATTCTAGAATTCAATTTTTTACTGATGCTGATGCCTCAAATGACGCTGAAATTTTTAGAAATAATGGTTCTGATGGAGATTTTATTATTGACAATGAAGGTAACGGTATTATGTATTTACGTAATCGTGGATCTGGACAAGTAAGATTAGGAACCAACAACACGGATGACTTATATATTGAAGATGGTGGTAATGTGGGTATTGGTATTAGTGATCCAACAGCTAAATTAGATGTTAACGGAACAGCTAGAATTAGAACGGTGAATAACGGAGA
>NZ_BAABCB010000006.1:317-84294 GCF_039538385.1 Winogradskyella damuponensis
AATGATGTTCGTCTAGGAGGTACCATTACAACTAATACAAATGTTCTTATTTCTGGAACAAATGATTTAAACTTTGATTCAAATACGCTAGTTGTGGACGGAGGATCTAATAATGTTGGTGTGGGATTAAATAATCCAACAGCAAAACTTGATGTCAATGGAACAGCTAGAATTAGAACAGTAAATATTGGTGCGGCAACAGATAATATCTTAACTAGAGATACTAGTGGTAATATCCGCAGAAGAACAGCGGCAGAAATTGTAACAGCTGCAGGAATTTCTAATATTACAACTAGCAATGGTTTATCTAAGTCGGGAAATGATGTTCGTCTAGGAGGTACCATTACAACTAATACAAATGTTCTTATTTCTGGAACAAATGATTTAAACTTTGATTCAAATACGCTAGTTGTAGACGGTGGATCTAATAATGTTGGTGTGGGATTAAATAACCCAACAGCAAAACTTGATGTCAATGGAACAGCTAGAATTAGAACAGTGAATAACGGAGATGCTACTGATAATATTTTAACGAGAGATTCTAGTGGTAATATTCGTAAACGTACAGCTGCAGAGATTGTAGCTGCTGGTGGTGGAAACGAAGATAATATATATTATACTAATGGTACTTTAACCTCAAATAGAATAGTTAATTTGAATACCAATACAATAGATTTTAGTGGTAGTGCCAACGATGCCTTCCAAGTTGATGGATCTACATTTACAATAGATGCTGACACAAATAGAATTGGTATTGGCATGTCAGATCCCGAAGAAAGACTAAACGTACTCAACGGTATCATTCAAGTGGGTCGCGCAAGTTCAACACACGCCCAAATTGAAACCAATAGAATAGAAGCAGGTAAAAATACAGGTTCGGTAGCACTTACAGTTAATGATAGCGGTGGAAATGCAAACATAACCTTTAATAATACTGACCGGATTCCTGATATAAATGGTAATGCAGCACGCATCAGTGTAAACGTAGATAGCAGTACAAACGCTGCAATGTCTTTTGAAATAGCTGAAGGCGTAACAGCTGGCACTGCTGTAACGACTAGTACAGAAATGACCTTAACTACAACTGGATTAGGAATTGGTACAACTGGGCCATCAGAAAAATTAGATATTAACGGTACAGCCCGAGTACGTGATTTAAGCAATTCACAAAATAGAATTGTGTACGCAGATAGCCAGGGGGTTTTAAACATCAGATCAACTAGAAGTGCAACTTTTGCCAGAGGCACAAGTGCTAATTATAATAGTTCGGATGATTGGAGAAGAATTACAAGTTTGTCTTCTGCATTAGATGTTAGAAATGGAGATGTAATCTTAGTGAACTGGTCAACCATAGTTAAACTAACTGGTGCTAGCACTACAGATACGTTAAACTTTGAAGTTCGTTTAACTGGAAGCGGTGGATGCAGCGATATCAGTTTATCAGGTGGTGATTTTTCAGAAATCAATCACGATGATTTCAAAGGTTACCATGGTACCAGTGGTGCAAATAGTTCTTGTGAAGGAACTTACACCATATCGCTTTGGGGAAGAAATTTAGGTAGTGATAGCTGGTCTTATAAAGAATCAAACGTTACGGCAACCGTAAATTAATTCAATAGACATACTCATAAAAATGTCAAGGTGTTTTTAGCAATTAAATTATCAATTATGATGTTTTATAATCGTTTACTCATAAATTTTCAAATAAGGACTATTACCGTTTTTGTTTTCATTTTAGGAGCTACCTTCTCATCTTTTGCCCAATTAAGCGTAAGAAATGATAATTTCATTACAGTTAATGATGAAATTATTTTTGTAAATAATGCGATTACCTTAGGAGAATCGGAGTCAAAATTTTATTTAAGGAAGGAGGGGCAGCTCATTCAAGGCAATGAAGTTTCTTCTAATACAGGAATTGGTGAACTCAGTGTTTATCAGACAGGTAATGCTAGTAATTATACTTATAATTATTGGTGCTCTCCAGTAGGGAATAATTCTAATCTATTTGGGAATGAATCTGCACGTGTCAATTTAATTGATGAGGCTACTCATATCATAACTGTGCAAGATCCAGAAGGGTTAACTTCTAGTACTGATGCAGGATTTACATCTAATTTTAATGGATTTTCATCACCATCATTAACAATTTCTAATCGTTGGCTTTACACCTTTAACACATCTAATGACTATGCCGATTGGAATTATGTTGGTGCGTCGTCCCCAATTTTGCCTGGACTTGGATTCACTATGAAAGGAGTACTGGGAACTAGCAATCAATTATATGATTTTAGGGGAAAAGCTAATAATGGAACCATAAGTAATATTATTACTGCTGACGAATTTACGTTAATAGGTAATCCTTATCCATCAGCAGTAGATGCCTTACGTTTTATCCATGATCCACAAAATACCAACTTGAATAATGGACCAAGTCCACAACCTACAACTACTGGTGCACTGTATTTTTGGGAGCAATCCGATGAAGGGTCTCACACGCTTGCAGATTATGTAGGTGGCTATGCATCATATACAATCTCTAGTACTGGTGTTGAAAGTTTTGTAAATGCCATGTTTTCAGCTTATGATGGTGCAGGAAATCCAATACCTTTAGCCCCATCAGCGGATGGCAACACAGGGTCTAAAATATCAAAACGATACATTCCAATTGGTCAAGGTTTCATGATAGAAGGTGCTAGTGGTATATTACCTGGTTCTTTAGTACATATGAAAAATGCGCATCGCGTATATGAAAAGATTTCAGATGGTAATAGTGTGTTCTTTAGAAGTGCAGACGCTCAGACTTCATCGGAAGATATGGATTCAGACGAACCATTATATAATGAATATGGCCTTAATAATGTTCCTCAAGATCATAAGAGATTTCGTTTAAATGTTACATTTAATGATCAATATACAAGACAATTGCTTCATAATTTTCACGATTCAGCAACTCCCGGATTTGATTATGGATTAGAAGCAAAATCGTCTAGTGATGCACCATCTGATGCTTATTGGGTATTAGAAACAGTACCTTATACCATTCAAGCACATGCTTACGCTTTAGATTTATCATTACCTGTAGTGGTTAAATCCAGCCAACAACAACAATTGAAGTTTAGCATTTTTGACGTTCAAAATTTTGAAGAAGGTCAACCGATATATTTACATGATTTAGAAAATAATATGTACGTAGATTTAACACAGCAAGATTATGACCTAAATATAAGTGCAGGGAATTTTGATTCTCGTTTTAGAATTGTATTTGAAAATGAAAATACATTAATAGCTCAAACTCATATTAAAAACCAATTTGATATTATAGCGAATAATCAAGAATCTCAGATTCTTCTATTAAACCCTAATATGAAGGACTTAAAATCGTTCCAAGTATACGATATCAATGGAAGATTAGTTTTAAGTCATTCCATTTCATCTATTCAAGATCAGTATAGTTTCCCTTCAAAATCTTTAAATGATGGGGTATATTTAGCTAGTATTCAACTTTTAAACAACGAGTCTTTTACTAAAAAACTAATAGTAACTCATAAATAAGACGATATAGTAAAGCAATTAGAAATTAACAATGTGCTTTTCAACAAAAATAATGTTAACTCACTGATTCTAATCATTTAATAAATTGCAGTCTGTCAATTACAATATAACTATCCGTAAAGAAGCCCCAAATCTACTTTATATATTAAAAAGAAGGCAACCACTGTTAACAAGACTTACAACTTCCCCCCTCTTTCTTTACGCCTAACTTTACTAAAATAGTTTCTAATAAGCACCATTTTGTAAAGGCCGATTGAATTAAATTCACTCCAATAAATACGGTAAACCACATCCAATTTGGATTCACATATACGGTTAAAACAACGCTTAAAAGCACCATGAAACCAACAATAACTCTAAAATATGTATTTAACATCTTTTCTTTTTTTATTATGACCTATATGGTTTAGTCAACCTTATAGGTTTTGATTATTAATTAAAACGCTATAGGAATATAGCCTAAGTACGGAACTTAGTTCTGTATTTAAAATTTGCTCGATTTTAAATGAATCTTTCAATAGGAACCACAACCGCTTTGATTGGATTGTTGGTTTCTAATTTTTCATTAAAGGATTTTATAAGACTGAATAGCTCATCAATATTTTTTTCTTCGGTGAAAGAAAAGAACATTTCAGAATCTGCACCACTATGTTCACTTGCAAACCAATTGGCACTTAACCTTGCCGTGGTACTGTTTTTAAATCCTTCAATATCGGACTCACTGAAATTACTAATTTGAGCCTGTTTAAATAATTGGATAATATCCTTTTTGTAGTAATCCACTACGGTGACTATGACTAATTTCATTTGTTTGTGTTTTAGTTTCTCGCGGATTTCACAGATTCACGCAGATTGTAGTGTTTGTTTTTCTGCGCAAATCTGTGAAATTTGCGGAACAATTATTACTTATAATTCTTCTTCTCTATCATATAATACACTAATGGCACCACCAACAATGTTAATACTGTTGACACAATTGTTCCTCCCATTAATGAGATTGCTAATCCTTGGAAAATTGGGTCAAACAAAATCACGAAAGCGCCAATAACAACTGTTCCCGCAGTTAATAAAATTGGTGTGGTTCTAACGGCTCCTGCTTCAATTGCAGCTTGTTTTAGCGGTACACCTTCTGCTGTTCTTAAGTTGATAAAGTCAATCAGTAATACTGAGTTTCTCACCATGATTCCGGCTAAAGCAATCATGCCTATAAAAGAAGTTGCTGTAAAGAATGCTCCCATAAGCCAATGTCCTAGAATAATTCCGATTAGGGATAATGGGATCGCAACCATCATAACAATTGGTGCTTTAAAGTTTTGAAACCATCCTACAATTAAGATATATATTAAGATAATAGCTCCTAAAAAGGCAATACCTAAATCTCTAAAAACTTCTAAAGTAATTTGCCATTCGCCATCCCATTTAACCGTATAGTTATCTTCAAACTCTGGTTGACCTAAATACATTTCATTAATCTCAAAGCCTTGTGGTAATGGAATTTCTTTCAATTTTTCTTCCATACCAAGAATAGCATACGCAGGACTTTCTAAGTCTCCAGCCATATCTGCCATCACATAAACCACACGTTTTTGATTTTTATGGTAAATGCTTTTTGCTGCAATAGTTTGAGAAATATCAACCAAATCTGAAATTGGTACCATGTGACCTTGTTTCGATTTTACCTTCAATTGTGAAATATCTGTAATAGTCGATTTCTCTTTTTCATCCAATGCCAGTACGATACCTATTTGGTTAACAGCATCCTCATCGTACAGCGTTGTAATCGCTCTATTAGATAACGTCATATTCATAGTGTATGCAATTTGCTGTGGCGCCACTCCATACAACATGGCTTTCTCTTTATTGATATCAAATTGATATTCAATTTGGTCGTCTTCAACCATCCAATCAATATCAACCACATCAGTTGTATTCTTTAAGATATCTTGAACATGGTTTGCAACTTTAATCTGTTCGTTATAATCAGGTCCATAAATTTCGGCAACAATAGTTGATAATACAGGTGGTCCTGGTGGCACTTCTACCAACTTCACATTGGCATTATATTTCGCTGCAATTTTCTGAATATCTAGACGCATTAATTTAGCGATATCATGACTCTGCGCTGAACGGTCTTCTTTGGCTAATAAATTCACTTGAATATCTGCCATATTAGATCCACCACGCAAATCGTAGTGACGCACTAAACCGTTAAACGTAATTGGTGCAGACGTCCCAACGTAGTTTTGATAATTGACCACTTCTGGTCTATTAGATAAGTATTGAGAAATCTCTTGAGCGACAACACCAGTACGTTCTAAGGTGGTACCTTCTGGCATATCAATCACCACTTGAAACTCATTCTTGTTATCAAAAGGCAACATTTTTACGGCTACTGAATTGGTAAAAAATAAGGCCATCGTTCCTATTAACACTGCAAAAGTTCCTAATAAAAACAACCAACGTTTGCCTTTACTTTCTAAAAGTGGTCTTTCAAACTTGTTGTAAATTCTATAAATAAGCGTGTCTTCAACCGCTTTTTCAGGTTGCTCTTCTGCTCCTTTCTTGTCTTTTTCTCTTAAGAAAATATACCCTAAATATGGTGTAATTGTTAAAGCAACAAATAAGGATAAAATCATAGCAATCGATGCTCCAATTGGCATTGGTGCCATGTATGGTCCCATTAAACCAGACACAAAAGCCATTGGTAAAACAGACGCTATTACCGTAAAGGTTGCTAAAATGGTTGGGTTACCAACTTCGTTAATAGCGTATAAAGCAGCTTGTTTAAATGGCAAGCGTTTCATTTTAAAATGCCTGTGCATATTTTCGGCAATAATAATTGAGTCATCGACAACGATTCCTGTTACAAATACTAATGCGAATAACGTGATTCGGTTTAGCGTGTAATCCATCATATAGTAACTCAACAACGTTAACGCAAACGTAATTGGTACTGATAAAAACACAACCAATCCACCTCTCCAACCCATGGCTAACATGACCACAATAGTAACTGCAAAGATAGAACCGATAAGGTGTAATAGTAATTCGGACACTTTATGAGATGCTGTTTCACCGTAGTTTCTTGTAATTTCTACATGAACATCATCTGGAATTAAAGTACTACGTAAATGGTCTACCTTGTCTATAATCACTTCCGCGATTTTCATGGCATCTGCACCTTTTCGTTTGGCAACAGAAATGGTAACTGCAGGATATTCTGACTTGTACTCAGCTGATTTTTCACCTCCTTTTCCAAAGCCTAAACTCACGTAATTCTGTGGCACTTCTGGCCCATCGATAATGTTAGCGACTTGTTTTAAATAAATTGGTTGATTTTGTTGCACACCAACCACTAAATTTTCAATATCAGTTACTGAGGCTAAGAACTTACCTGTATTTACCAAAAACTCCGTATCACTTTTATCAAAACTCCCAGCACTTAATTGACTGTTATTGGCTTTAATCATTTCTGAAACTGACAAGAAATCTAATCCACTCGCTGCTAATTTATCCTTATCTAAAACTACACGTAACTGACGGTCTCTTCCTCCAATTTTATGAGTAATCGCCACATCATTTACCTTCTTAATCTCAGCCTCTAATTCTTGAGCCATTTGGTTGAGTTGGTAATCGTCATAATTCTCACTCCACAAAGTTAAACCCAACATTGGCACATCATCAATAGCACGTGTTTTCACCAACGGAAACGTTACACCAGCTGGCATTTGGTCCATGTGCTTATTGATTTCGTTGTACATTTTCACAAACGAACGCTCAATATCTTCGCCCACATAAAACTGAACAATCACCATGCCTTGTTCCTTCATAGACGTTGAATACACATATTCTACACCTTTAATATTCGATATTAATTGCTCTAAAGGTTTAATGACACGCGATTCTACTTCCGTTGGACTTGCTCCTGGATAACCCACAAAAATATCGGCCATTGGCACGTCGATTTGTGGTTCTTCTTCACGTGGAATTAAAAACGAACTATATACACCAACCACCATAAATACAATCATCAAAAGCACGGTGAGCTTCGATTGCATAAAGACTTTGGCTATTTTACCTGCGATTCCTTCTTTCATTTTGTTTATTTATTTTGGGCGTTACTTTTTACTCATACCTGTCAGGTTTTAAAAACCTTACAGGATCGCAAAAAGTCAGGCTATTCACTATATCTTTTTACTTGTTTTCGATACAAATTTGCTTAGGCAAATTCACTCAAACTGACGTAAAAAGGATGCCGTTTCTATCCTTAACGCGCGTACTCTTTTGTGTTATTTACTCCTCTTTATTAAGTCCTACACGATTTTTGAAACCTTGCAGGATACTAAAAACTGTGACTGCGACTGTCTACTGATACCTACTGCACACTGATTTTTGCTCCATTGTAAAGTTTTCCTTCAGCAGAAACGATATACGCTTCATCTGCATTTAAACCCGATAATACTTCTACTTGGTCTCCAAAGGTTCTTCCTAAACGCAACCATCTTAATAATGCTGTATTACTTTGACTTACGGTATACACACCAGATAATTGTCCGTTTGTTATAATAACATCACTTGGAATTAAGACCATTGCTGTTACTGCTTTTCTTTCTACAGGAAATTGTACTGTTGTAAACATTCCTGATAAAATATTGACTTCTGTTTTATCTAAATCTATTTTTACTAAATATTGTCCACCTGTGTTTTTGGCAGATGTACTTACTTCAGCTACCTTTCCTTTTAAGGTTTGATTAATTGATTTCACCAATACGTCAACAGTAGTTCCTTTTTTTATTACAGAAATTTCAGATTCTGGTACCATAGCCATCACTTCAAAATGTCCTGGCGTTTCAATGCTTATTAATGGTGCTCCTGGATTTGCCATATCACCAGCTTCTACATTTTTACTTGTAATGGTTCCGTTAAAAGGCGCTGTAATATTACTATACGTAAATTGTGCATTAATTTCGTTTTTCATTTGATTGGCAGATTCTAAACGTGCTTTAGCCATTTCAAAATTGGCCGTTATATCATCCATCTCTTTTTGAGAAGCACTATTATCTGCGAACAAGTTTTTAAAACGATTATAATCTTTTTGTGCATTATTGAAGGCAGCTGTTGCTTCTGATATGCCAGCATTTACTTGTGCTCGTTTGGCTTGTAAATCGGCATTATTAATAGACACTAATAATTGTCCTTTTTTAACCTTATCGCCAACATTAACATGAACTTTATTAACGTAACCCATCATTCTAGTACTTAAATCAGCACTATTTACAGCTTGAATTTTTCCACTGACCGCCAAAAATGGGCTATTGGTATTAGCTTCTACCCGACTGGTTTTTACACTAATTACAGGTGTATTATCCTCAATTGCTTTTTTGTCTTCGCTTCCGCAACTTGTTACAAAAAATGCTATTGCTGTAAGCGTTAGTATGTAAATATATTTTTTCATGTTTATTGTTTTATGTTGATACCTATAAGGTTTTAGAAACCTTGCAGGAAAATTATTCTTTAGTTAAAAATTGTAAGTATGCTTGTGCGTAATTGTATTCGAAAATGGTTTGGTAATATTCTAATTGCTTTTGAGCAAATTGTGTATCTGCCATTAATAAATCAGACGTTTTTTCTAATCCTTCTTTAAATCTATTGGTTCTTATTCTTAAAGATTCTTCTGATTGTTCTAAAGCTAAAGCTGTTAATTTTAACTTATTTTCTGCATCCAATAAGGCACGTTTTGCTTTGTTTAATTCCAAATTACTTTGAGACACATATTGTTTGTATTCTAATTTTGATTTTTCGAATTCTGATTTACTTTTTTGTGCTTTCCCAAAGCGTTTAGAGCCTTGAAAAATATCCCAACTTAATTGTGCGCCAAATAAATAACCACTAGCGTCGGCTTGAAAAATTTGATCGTTATACAACTCGTAACTTCCAAATGCATTTAATCTTGGTAAGAATGCCATTTTATCAGCCTTATTCATAGCTTCATAAGCCTTTGAAGCCAATTCCATGGCTTTAATATCCGAACGATTTTCAGAAATAGATTTATCTTCCATTGCAAAAGTTGAAACCGTTAACTCATCTGTTGGTGTGTAAATCACATACGTCTCATCATTCATTAAAAACGATAAGTAGTTAGAGGCATTTTGCACATTACTTTTAGCCGATTGTAATTGATTTTGAACTTCAGTTACTCGCACTTCAACATTCAACACATCTGAACGTTGCAAATAGCCTTGTTTAAAACTGTTATCTGCTAATTTTTTATTGGCATTTGCCGCTTCTAATGCTTTTTCTAAAACCTCAACTGCTTTGTAAGCCAATTGCAATTGCATGTAGGCTTTATTCACTTCAAAAGCCAAATACTCTTGTGTACGTTCCGTTTTTAAAGACATGGCTTCCATTTTAGATTTGGCAGCTTTGCGTTGGTACATGCCATCAAAATTGATTAATGGTTGTTGAATTTCGAACTTGGTTGCATAATTTTCAATCTGCGAAGGATCATTTAATAACGCTGGATTAAAATCATTTTGCGTTAATATTTCTTGATTCAATTTAGAGCCAAAAGCCATTAATGGATTCGTTGTCGCTATTGCGGTATGACTTGCTGTAATATTTGGCAAAAACACTGCATTGGTTTGTCTAAAATCGGCTTTCGCTTGTTTAAACTCCTCTTCAGAAATCTTAATACTTGTATTATTTTCTGAAACTCTACTTAAAACCTCAGTTTTTGATATAGACACTGCATCTTGTGCCTTCACTGATATTGTAAACGCTAAAAGTAATAGTGGTATATAAATATGTTTTTTCATCAATTATTAATTTATAGTACAAATGTACATTAGCTAAAATCAGAAGTTAGTAACAAAGGTTACCAACGAAAAAGGCATTTATAAATCCTTATAAATGCCCTTTTACTAACCAACCAAAAAAAACTGATAACCACATCAGCTAACTTTTCTTGTGCCTCCATGCCCTCCAGCTACAACTAACATTATTTTTATACTTAAATAAATGAATTTGAAAAACTGAATGACAGGATTCATCATTTTAAATCTTTGATATTTTGAAATTCTTTGTGTCATACTCTAACCTGGCTGTTCGTAAAATCAAAGCTTTTAATTCTAATTAAACCGAACAAAACCCATTTTATATTACAAAAGTAAGTCAACATATAGTAATACTTGGTAACTAATGTTACTCAACAAAAATGAATTACGATTAAATCATTTTTTTTAATAAACAAATACAATCTTTCTTAGTCTTCCCTTTCCGAGTGGTAAAATATCCTTAAATTTATTCCCTTTAATTTTTCAAAATTCTCAACAAGACATCTTTTCATTTTTGGATATCTTGTAAAGATATAATCCAAAATTCTCATGAATATTACTGCAGCATATACCGATCTCTATCAAATTACAATGGCTCAAGTTTATTTTGGCACTAAACCCAATGGACGCGCGGTATTTGATTATTATTTTAGACATAATCCTTTTAAAAGTGGGTATTCCATTTTTGCAGGACTAGAAGATGTCTTAGATATTCTTGAAACTCTTGAGTTCTCATCATCAGATATTTCATATTTGAAACAAAAAGGGTTTGAAAGTGATTTTTTAGACTATTTAAAGCATTTCCGATTTAAAGGAAATATTTATTCGAGTAAGGAAGGCGATGTTGTATTTCCTAACCGACCAATACTGCAAGTAGAAGCCAATATTATAGAAGCTCAGATTATTGAGACGCTTTTACTAAACATTCTTAATTTTCAAACCTTGATTGCTACAAAGGCTAGCCGAATAAAATTTAGTGCTAAAGATGGTATTCTCTTAGATATGGGCTTACGTCGTGCACATGCTACAGGTGGCTATTATGCCTCTAGAGCTGCAGCCATTGGTGGTTTTGACAGTACGAGTAATGTTAAAGCTGCCGAAGATTACGATATTCCTTCTACAGGTACTATGGCACATTCTTTTATTCAAAGTTATGATGAAGAATTACAAGCTTTTAGAGATTTTGCTAAAATGCGACCAGAGAATTGCGTCTTCTTAATAGACACTTATAACACCCTTAAAAGTGGCCTACCCAATGCTATTACTGTAGCCAAAGAAATGGAAAAACGAGGAGACCGTTTGTTAGGTGTGCGTTTAGACAGTGGTGATTTAGCCTATTTATCTAAAAAAACGCGTGCTATACTTGACGATGCGAATTTGAGTTATGTAAAAATTGTAGCATCTAACCAATTGGACGAGTATGTTATAAAAAGTTTGAAGGAACAAGGTGCGTCCATTGACATTTTTGGTGTTGGCACAAATCTAGTGACCGGAAAACCTGATGCTGCCATGGACGGTGTTTATAAATTAGCAGAATATAACGATACACCAAGAATCAAGCTTTCTGAAAATATTATTAAAATATCGCTTCCATTTAAAAAGCAAGTTTACCGAATGATAGACGCTAATGGTATGTTCTATGGTGCCGATGCCGTAACACTTTCTTCTGAAGATAACGTCACATTAATGGAACATCCTTTTGATACGACAAAAAGTTTAGACCTCAATTCATTTAAGCATGAGCCTTTACTTGAACAGGTTATGAAAAATGGAAAAAGAATAGTTCCGCCTCGATCGGTTACTGAAATTTCGAAATATTCGCAATCACGTTTAAAACAACTTCCTAATGAATACAAACGTTTTCAGAATCCACATATCTATAAAATTGGACTGAGTTCAACACTTAAGAAAGAGCGTGACACTTTAATTAATAAGCATAAATTCTAAACTAAGTGATATTAAAAAATACATTCAAAATTAAATTCTACTCATGAAAACGCTACTAATTATTGATGCGCAGAACGATTTTATACCAAACGGTTCTCTTCCTGTTCCTAACGGCGATCAAATTATTCCTATAATTAATAAGATTCAAGATCAATTTGATTTAGTCATTGGCACACAAGATTGGCACCCTAAAGACCATATCAGTTTTGCTAGTAATCATGACGGAAAATCTGTATTCGATGAGATTGAAATTCATGGACAACCACAAACTTTATGGCCAAATCACTGTGTACAAGGTACTGCTGGTGCCGAATTTCATCCAGATTTAAAAACTGAAAAATTTGAAGCTATTTTTAGAAAAGGAACCAATAAAACTATTGATAGTTATAGTGCTTTTTATGACAATGGCCATTTAAAATCAACCGGATTGGCTGGTTATTTAAAAGAAAAAGGAACCACACAGCTTTTTCTATGTGGCTTAGCTTCTGATATTTGCGTTTATTTTTCAGCACGCGATGCTGTTAAAGAAGGTTTTGATTGCTTTTTTATTGAAGATGCCTCTAAAGCATTGGATAAGGACGTCTTTGAAAAACTAAAAAAGGAAATGATTGCTATGGGTATTCAGATGGTAACATCCACATCTATTTAATAGTTATTATACCATTAAATAGATGAGTTCTAGATATTAATCCCATACTAAGTTCTAATCATTATTTTAGTTCACGTTTCTTGTGCCACCATGGCCTCCTGCAACGACTATCATTATTTTGATACTTAAATAAATGAATTTGAAAAACTGAATGATAGGATTCATCATTTTAAATCTTTGATATTTTGAAATTCTTTGTGTCATGGTATTTTAATTTTCACGGTTATATTTCTGTGACTTAACAAATTTGATTCCTTTATTAATAAAACACCCCTAAAGTCCCCTCGAGGGGACATTACTCTTATGTGTTTACTCCAAATTCATTAGCTCACACTAATTTTAAAAAAAAGCTTACTCAGGAATCAACCACCAAAATGGTCGCATTTTAGCTTTGTAAATAAAAGCATAGTGTAAAGCTAATTTTAACCAGTGACCAGCTAAACCAATTTCCCCAAAAGTTTTACCGAGTTGACGTCCTTGTGTTTTAGGATATTTTTCATAATCTGGAACAATGGGATAGGTTGTAATACTAACTCCACTTCCATTAATTAATCCAAAACCTGCAGAAGCAATACATGCTGCTCCCATATTTCCCATAGAACCTTTGTGGCTTAAGGACTCTTTTCCACTCTTTATAGAATCAATAATATTATCTGCTACTAACTTCGCCGTGATACCAGATGGCATTCCTGTTCTTGGTGGTGCTGGTGAAATAACTGTTCCGTTTTTACTCGTTCTTGGTTTAGAAATAGCGTGCGGAGGTGCAAACGCAATACCTGGTGCAAAAATGTTTTTATAACTTGGATTTTGATAGGTTTCCGGCCAATCCTTTACAGACCATTCTTCATAAGGTTTTGGTGTGTAATCTGCATCAACAATCATAAACCCTTTAAAGAGTTTTTCTGTAATGTCATTTTCATTTTTGTCATAGGCTTTAAAACCATGACCAGAAAATGATGGGATTAACATGGCAAAATCATAAGCTTCTGATTTCTGTTCTCCTTCTAAATTTTCGTAATGTGCTACACCATCTTCAATTTTATTAACGCCTGCTCCTAGAATCCATTTAATGTCTCTGTCTTCAAAAACCATTTCTACCATTTCATGAGATTTCATAGTCATGCTTCCGTAGCTTAACAACATACCATCCATCCCAAAATCGCCTAATTGATATTCGTTAGAAATCCATGTTACTTCAGCCATATCACGTACATTATGCTTGCGTAATTCTTGTTCTACATTTAATATATATTCAAAAGCAGCACCTTGACAGGTTGATTTTGCGTGTCCTGTTCCAATTAAAATTTTGGCTTTTTTGCCTTGTTTCATTTCTTCAATTAGCGCTTTTAAACCTTCCCAAGCATGGTCCGCATGTGAATATGTACAAACAGAATAGGCTTTATTTTCACCAGGAATTAAGCCTTCAGTAGCTTCAAAATTTAATTTTGGTCCTGTGGCATTAATCAAATAATCATAAGTTATTTTTTCTTGTTGTCCTTTCTTTTCTCCAACCACATACTCGGATAAAACATAAGGTTTCTCTTCGGTTTTATCCCCTTCAGGAAAAAAGGAAATCGCTTTGGCTTGCTTATAACCAATACCTTTCTTTTTATATAAAGGCGCTAATGGAAAATAGATTTTTTCAGATTTCATTCTACCAATTCCCACCCAAATGTTAGACGGAACCCATTGGTAATTACTATTAGGTGATACCACAACAACTTCGTGCTTTTTCGGTAGTTTTCTGCGTAAATGTGTAGCTGCAACGTGACCAGAAATTCCGGCTCCAAGAATGACAATTTTAGACATAATCATTAATTTTAATTAAAGGTAATATCAAATAAAATGACACACAGCAACTAATGTTACACAAGTCTTTTAATTCGTCTTCTTATAACTCCAAACCGCTAATCCATTCATTATAAAAGCATAAAGGGCTGTTTTTAATAACTGTGGAAGAATATCGTTAAAACCAGAACCTTTAAGCATCACCATACGCATAACTTCTACAAAATATCTTATTGGGTTAAATTCGGTAAGTGTTTGAGCCCATTTTGGCATACTCTCTATTGGTGTAAATAAACCACTCATTAAAATAAAAATGACTGTAAAAAACCACGCAATAAACATAGCTTGTTGTTGCGTATCTGTAAAATTAGAAATGAACAAACCAATACCTAAAATGACTAGAATATAAATTGATGTATATAAATACATAAGTGGTAAACTCCCTAGCATTGGAACATTAAATATGACTTTGGCTAAAATTAACCCAACAGTTAGTAAGCCCATTCCTATGACCCAAAACGGAAAAAGTTTCCCAATAATAAACTGGCTCTTTTTAATTGGTGTGACGTTGATTTGTTCTAGAGTACCAATTTCTTTTTCGCGGACAATATTCATTCCTGAAAGGAAGAGCGTAATCATAGTAACTAGTAAAACCAATATACCAGGAACCATAAAGGTTTTATAATTTAAAGTTTTATTATACCAAAATAATGGAATAGTCTCTATAGTAATTGGTTGTATTTGTTTGTCTGAAACTTGAAACACATCTACTTTTATGTTTTGATTAAAACGTTGTACAATTTGTGTGACATATACATTTTCTACTCCTGCTGCTGCGCCATCAATTGCGTTTATAGTTACGCCTAAGCTGTTCTGTTTTTCTTTTTGTAAATCGCGTTCAAAATAGTGTGGAATTTGTAAAAGCACATCCACTTCTCCTTTTAACATCGCTGAACTTGCTAATGCTTCCGAAGGAAAATCTGTTAACACATTAAAGTAAGTAGATGCGTTAAATTTTTCAACTAAGGCTCTAGACGTTGATGTGTGGTCGTTATCAATATAACCAAATTTGATATTTTTGACTTCAAACGTAGCTGCATTAGATAATATAACGAGCTGTAATAATGGTAAAACAAAAATGATAGGAAGCATGCCTTTATTTCTAAAGATTTGCTTGAACTCCTTTTGTATGATGTATAAAATTGTTTTCATATCTCTTCCTGCGTAGGCAGGAATCTTTTTTTTTAATTCTTAGACCTACAAGGTTTTTAAAACCTTGTAGGACAACTAAATTTTTTACTCTAATCTAATTTTATATTTCTTCACACTTAATCCAATAAAAAAGATGGTCATTCCAACTAAAATTAAGGTTTCTTTCCATAGATATTGTAACCCTACTCCTTTTAGCATAATCCCTTTTATGATGATGATAAACCATTTTGCAGGAATGATGTTACTAATCACTTGCAATGGTAAAGGCATGCTTGAGATTGGAAAAATAAAACCTGATAATAGAATTACTGGTAGCATTAATCCCATTAAAGAAATCATCATTGCTGTTTGTTGTGTTGCAGAAATTGTTGAGATTAAAATCCCTAAAGCTAATGCTGTGATTATGAATAATACGCTTTCAAAACCTAATAAAAATAAGCTTCCTTGAACTGGCATTTTAAATATGAATATGCTTAAAACTACAATGACAATGGCGTTTATAATAGACAGAAAAATATATGGAAACACTTTACCAACAATAACTTGAATTGGTTTTATTGGTGAAACCAAAAGGATTTCCATGGTGCCTAATTCCTTTTCTCTTGTAATAGAAATTGAAGTCATCATTGCGGAAACGAGCATTAAAATGATAGTCATTACACCAGGAACAAACATGTAGACGCTTTTTAATTCTGGATTATAAACCATTCTGGTTTGTGGTACAATTTGATAGGCAATTGTGATGTCTTTATTCAATCCTTTTTGATATTGCTGAAGAATAGCATTGACATAATTACTTATTGTATTTGCAGTATTAGGATCTGTAGCATCTGTAATAATTTGTATAGTTGCTGTATGATCTTTAATTAAGCTTTTACTGAAACCTTCCTCGAAATTTAAAACTGCTTTTACTTTTCCTTTTTTGAAAATAGTTTCGATATCGGCTTCTCTATCAATAAATTGATTGATACTAAAGTATTTTGAAGCTGAAATTTTATTAATAATTTCTTTTGTTGTTGCGTCTTTTGAATGGTCTAAAACAGCAATATCTACATTGTTTATTTCATTGGTAATCGCGAAACCAAATAGCATAATTTGTGCTATCGGCATTCCGAAGAGAATAAACAACGAGCGTCTATCTCTAAAAATGTGATAGAATTCTTTTTTTATGAAGCCTATGAATCTTTTCATTATTTATTTCTTTTCTCCCGCAGATTTCGCAGATTACCGCAGATTTTTTTTAAATGTTATCTTTTGATTTTACATTTATTTTTCACGTCAAAAACCTCTTTATCTAAGAGATGTTTTCTCCCGCTGGTTCCGTTGATTATCGCTGATCTTTTTTGTTTTTTCCTTGACTTGATATTTACTCTTTCTACTCAAACCTGTATTATCTCAAGATAATTTTATATCTCTGTTTCTCCCGCTGATTTCGCTGATTACCGCTGATCTTTTTAAATTTTCCTTAGATTTGATATTTACTCTTTCTACTCAAACCTGTATTATCTGCTGGACATTTTTTATAACTATCTATCTCCCGCTGATTTTACTGATTACCGCTGATCTTTTTTAATTTTTCCTTTATTTACTCTTTCTACTCTAACCTGTATTATCTCAGGATAATTTTATATCTCTGTTTCTCCCCGCTGATTTCGCTGATTACCGCTGATCTTTTTTGTTTTTTCCTTAACTTGATATTTACTCTTTCTGCTAAAACCTGCATTATCTGCTGGACATTTTTTTTATAACTCTCTATCTCTCGCTGATTTCGCTGATTACCGTAGATTTTTTTAAGTCCATTTCTGCGAAAATCTGAGAAATCTGCGGGATATTTTTTTATAATCCATGTACTTTTCTAAAAATCCCTTTTGTTATATCATCCACATTGAAGTTCACTAAAATACCTAGTTTTAATTCTGAAATTTTTAAGTAAGTCAAAACTTGCTTGTGATGTACTTTGGATAAAGTTTCTACCGATTTTATTTCGATTATTACTTTATTATTAACTAATAAATCTAATCTGAAGCCAATTTCTAATTCTATACCATCATAAAACACTGGCAACGGAACTTGTTTTTTAACTGATAATCCTTGTTTCTCTAGTTCATACATCAACACAGCTTCGTATACAGACTCGAATAAACCCGGACCTAATTCATTATAGACTTTAAAAATCGCTCCTCTGATTATATAGGATATTTCATTTTCTGTTTTTTCCTCCATAATTATTTGATTTTTATTTCCGTAGATTACGCAGATTATCGCAGATGTTTTTTTTAGTATTATTCCTTATATAATATTTACTCTTTCTGCTTAAACCTGCATTATCTCGGGATAATTTTATATCTCTGTTTCTCCCGCTGATTTCGCTGATAAGCACTGATCTTTTTTTGTTTTTATTTGATATTTACTCTTTCTACTAAAATCTGCATTATCTGCTGAACATTTTTCTTATAAACTCTCTATCTCCCGCAGATTTCGCAGATTACCGCAGATTTTTTTTTAAATGTTATCTTTTGATTTTACATTTATTTTTCACGTCAAAATCCTCTTTATCTAAGAGATGTTTTCTCCCGCTGGTTCCATTGATTATCGCTGATCTTTTTTGTTTTTTCCTTGATTTGATATTTACTCTTTCTGCTAAAACCTGCATTATCTGCTAGACATTTTTTTATAACTCTCTATGTCTCGCTGATTTCGCTGATAAGCGCAGATTTTTTTAAGTCCATTTCTGCGAAAATCTGAGAAATCTAAGGGAAATTCTCTATCCTCTTGCTAGTTTTAAAAACACATCGTTCATATTTGCAACGTTAAACTGTTGCTTAAGCTTTTTAGGGGTGTCTAAAGCTTCTATTTTTCCGTTTACCATTATAGACACGCGATCGCAATACTCAGCTTCATCCATATAATGGGTGGTTACAAAAACAGTTGTGCCTTGATGGGCTGCTTTGTAAATCATTTCCCAAAACTGACGTCTCGTAATTGGGTCTACTCCACCTGTTGGTTCATCTAAAAACACAATCTTAGGATCGTGAAGCAAAGACACCGAAAAGGATAGTTTTTGTTTCCAGCCCAATGGCAAAGAACCTACTAATTTACTCGCTACCTTTTCCAGTCCTAATTCTTCTATTAATATAGCAGATTTCTCTTTGATACTTTTTCTTGATAAACCATAAATTCCTCCAAAGAATGTGATGTTTTCTTTAACCGTTAAATCGTCATATAAAGCAAATTTTTGACTCATATAACCAATGTTCTTCTTGATATCTTCTGCATTAGTAAACACATCAAATCCTGCTACTTTAGCAGCTCCAGAAGTTGGTTTAGAAATGCCAATCAGCATTTTCATAGCTGTTGTTTTTCCCGCACCATTGGCTCCTAGAAAACCAAATATTTCTCCTTTTTTAACTTCAAAAGAAATAGCGTTTACTGCTGTAAAATCACCAAACATTTTGGTTAGATTTTGAGCTTCTATGACGTTGTTATTGTTCATTTTTTTTATTTAAACCTACAAGGTTTCAAAACCTCGAAGGTTATTTCGCTAATTCCATAAAGGTATCTTCAATGGTTGGTTCGGTTTTTTCGATTTCTATATGCGATAAATTTTTAGATTCTAAATAGTCTATTAAATCTTTCGGATTAAAATCTGATCTGCTATCTGTATAATGCACAAACTCACCAAAAGGATAGACACTATGATTGTATTTATAGGCATTTAAACTATTGAGTAATTTATACGTATCATTTGCACTTACATTATAAATTTGCTTTGGGTAATGTTTCACAATAGCTTGAGGCGTATCAATCTGTAAAATTTTACCGTCTTGAATTAATGCAATTCTATCACACAAAGCAGCTTCATCCATATATGGTGTAGACACCAAAATGGTAATACCTTTTTGTTGTAAACGTTTTAGCATCTCCCAAAATTCTTTTCTAGACACTGGATCAACTCCTGTTGTTGGCTCGTCTAAAAACAACACTTTAGGTTTATGAATTAAAGCACAACATAAAGCCAGCTTTTGTTTCATTCCACCTGACAATTTCCCAGCACGACGATCTTTAAAAGGCTCTATTTGAACATAAATCTCTTTTATTAAATCGTAGTTTTCTTCAATGGTTGTTCCGAAAATAGTTGCGAAAAAATTCAAGTTTTCCTCAATCGTTAAATCTTGATAGAGTGAAAACTTTCCTGGCATATAGCCAACATTATTCCGTATCTTTTTATAGTCTGAAACCACATCAAAATCAGCAACAGTAGCAGAACCTTCATTAGCAATTAAGAGCGTTGTTAAAATTCTAAATAACGTTGTTTTACCTGCTCCATCAGGACCAATAAGCCCAAAAAGCTCGCCTTCTTTTACTTGAAAAGAAATATCTTCTAAGGCCTTTACGTTTTTATAAGACTTACTAATATGGTTGACCGTTATACTCACTAAATTTTAATTTTGAACTATAATTTTAGCTTCCATTGTAATTTTTGAAGTCACAGAATTTGAAATTAAACAGGCTTTTTCCGATTTTTCTAAAATACGTTCTGTACGTTCTCTTTTAGATGCGTCTGTAATTACAACTTCTGGAAATAATAACACTTCACTTATTGCAAATTTGCCATCCACTTTTTCTAGAATACCTTTAGAACCACATGCAAAACTCACAAATTCTAATTTTGAATATTCTGCAATTGCTAAAAAAGTAGTCATCAAACAACTACTTACTGCTGCTGTAAATAAATGCTCTGGTGACCAAATATTTGACATTCCGCCAGGAAATTCTGGTGGTGTTGCCACTTCAATGCAATTAGTTTCATTAGTTGCCTCATTTTTCAATTCTGGGGAACACATGGTTCCTTTTCTGTCTTGCGTCCATTTAATATCGACGTTATAAATATGTTTTTCCATGATTCTATAATTTTAGTTATGGTTTTTTATTTAATTATTCATAGGTTCCTCCGAAGCATTTAGCCATAGTTCGGCTGGCATTCCAATTTTTAGGCTTCCATCGTTTTTAACATCCACTTTTACGGCATAAACTAAGGCCACACGTTCTTCTTTAGTTTGAATTATTTTTGGTGTGAATTCTGCTTCCGAAGCTATCCAGCTAATCGTTCCTTTGTAGGATTTCATGCCATCTGCATCATCAATTTTAACCGTTACTTCCTGTCCTATTTTAATATTAGCTAATTGCGTTTCGCTTATATAAACTCGTAATTGCATGGTGCTTAAATCGGCTATTTTATACAACGGTTTTCCAAAAGCTGTAATTTCATTTGGTTCTGCGTATTTAGTTAAAACGGTTCCGATTAAAGGATTTACAATTTTACTTTTATGGATTTGGTCGTCAATTTGTTTTAACTGCACATCAATAGATTTAAGCTCATTCACAACAGGTGCATTTTGAATTTCGACACTTCTAATTTGATTTTTTATGACATCAATTTCTCCTGTTATATCATCTAATTGCTTTTGTGTTCCTGCATTATCTTTTATCAGATTTTCTATTCGTGTTTTATTGGTATTTGCTGTTTTTAATTTAGAGTTTAAAACCGCTATTTGAGATAAGACTCCTTTAGATTTTGAAGCAATGACAGCTTTAGAAACCTCTAATTGCTCACGTTTTAATGCTAAAGGAATAGTATCTATATAGCCCATAAATTGTTCTTTTTGAAGCACATCGCCTTCATCGAGATTAAACTGCATTAGTTTCCCATTAGTTTCTGCTGAAATGGTTATTTCAGTGGCTTCAAAATTCCCATAGCCATCTGCTTTTCCGTTATTGTTTCCACAAGAAAACAAGCTAAAAGCAATAATGCTTAGTCCTAGTATGTATTTATTATTTTTCATATTTATGGTTTTTGTTTCCCGCAGATTTCGCTGATTTTCGCAGATCTTACTATTTATTTCTCTACTCTAATCTGCGGAATCTATTAGATCTTCTTCTATTGTCCTTTAATGACATTATAATTTGCTTTTGCCAATTGTAACTGAATGTTATGTTTTATCAAGGTGTTTTCATCTTCATATAAATTAGTGAGTTCTGTGATGTATGCCGAAGATGTAATCACACCATTTTTAAGTTGCGAATCTGCCGATTTTAGCACGTCTTTTCTAAGATTAATTATTTCTAAATCTGAAGTAATAAAAGATTCAATTTTATCGATTTCTTTTTGTTGTTGATTTAGCGCAATGTTAGTATTGAGTTTAAAAATTTCGGTTTCATTCTCTATAAAATCTTTGTTGATAGCTAAAGATGCTCTTTGTTTTTTGTTCGCATTCCAATCGAAAACAGTCCAATTCACTTTAACACCAACGGTATAAAATGTTTGAAACGAATTATCTAACATATTTAATCCTGGATTTCCATAACCACCTGTTGCAAAACCAAGTAATTTAGGTGCGTTTTGTTTTGATAACAGGGTTTCATAATTTTCAATTTCATCTTTTTTAAATTGAAATAATTCCAGTTCTGGTCTTGTTAATTCTGTTCGTAACTGTGTTTCTATAAGTGGCTTTTGAAATGTTGTTGAAGCATCTATTGGCTGACTTATTAAACTTGATAATGTTTCGATAAGGGTTGCTTTGTTACTTTCTAATTCATTGAATTGTTGGTTTATTTTTAATAATTCAGCCTCTAAAACTTTATCTGAAGTTGGTATAATAACACCATACTTAATACCTGATTGTACTTCCTTTAGTTTTGCTTCTAATTGAACCTTTTTCGCTTTTAATAATAATTGAGATTCTTGCGCTAACAACACAGAAAAATAGAGTTGATTAATTTGCTGTTTGAGTTGATACAAACTGACTTCAACTTGTTTTTGTTTCGTTTTTAGTTGCGCCGATTTTAAATCTAAAGACGCTGCTGTTGCTCCTCCATTATAAATTAATTGGTTTACAGAAACGGTTGCTCGATATTGGTCTTTATTTAATGGTTCGATTCCAGACATTGCCAAAGGAAACTCAATCACATCAGACTGATAGGTTGCTTGTGCATCTAAACTTAACTGTGGTAATTTTGAAGCAGAAATAACTTCTGCATCTAATTTGTTTTGCGCCTCAAAAAGTTTTGACTGTTTTGCTAACGGATAGTTTTCTGTCACTAAATCATAGCATTCTTCTAATGTAATGCTTTGTTGTGCAACACTTGGTAAGCCAACTAAGAGGAATAAAATTATTAATAACTGCTTCATTTTAAGTATGCTTTATAGAATTAATAATAAAGTCGGCAACTTCTGTCTTACGATCCTCTATGAGTTGTTTGTAGGTTTCATCATCGGTATTAGTGAATGCCACGAGTAACGGTTTTGCTACAAACGGAAAAACATTTAAAGCCATAATATTGATAAATAATTGTTCGGCACTAATGGGTTTTAAAATACCTTTTTCAACTTCCTGAGCGACTTGTTTCTTAAATTTTTCAATATTAGGAAAAGCTGGATTATCTTTCATTTTTAAAAGAAAATCTGGATTCCTATTGAGTTCTTGAATGATAAAATTTGGCAAATACGGATGCTTCGCGATAAAGTTTATATAGTTTAATGTGAAATTTTTCACTTTATCTTCAATAGAAGAATCATCATTTAAAACGGCATTCAATTGTGGTGCTAACAACGAAAATGCATTCTTAAAAACAGCTTCAAACAATAACTGCTTATTTCTATAGTAATAATGCAACATCGCTTTATTAATACCTGCTTTATCGGCTATTTCTTGCATTCTTGCGCCAACCATTCCTTTAGATTGAAAAATGTGTTTTGCTGCATTTAGTATTAGCTCTTCGGTATTTTCGTCTTTTGTTTTTTTCATTTTAACTATATGGTTTAACCAATTGGTTAATAAATTTACAAAAATAATCAAACCATCACCTGTTTGATTATTTTATATTTATGCATTCATCTTTCGATATATCATCTTAGCTAATACGAGTCCGATAATTCCACCTAAAGCAGACACCAATATATTGATGACAAATAAAGAAACATCAATACTTCCATCTTTCATTATTGACCATGGATTAAAACCTAATCGTCCAAAAGATTTTAAAACTAAAATGCTTCCAAATACGCCAATTAATGTATTTCCAGTAAAGCCAAACGTATATGACTTTTTAATATATCCAAAAGTATTGGCAGCTATTATTCCTGTTAGTATACTAATTAAAGAAATTAATGTTTCAGTCATAATAACAAGTTTAGATTAGTGCCCGTAATCCATTTTATCAACCTTTCCTCCCATGAGTCTTTTTTGAACTATGAAGTAAACAATTAAAAGAATAAACCCAATAATTGCCCAATTAAAAGCTACTGACAGACCATAATGTTCTGCAGCTGTATTGTAAATAGTTAAGTGTTCATGAGTGTTATTGATTGATGGTAATATTACAGGAAATAATGATGCCAAAGACGATGTAATTCCGCCAACAATTAGTAAGGTAGAAAACAAAAAACCTTGATTTTCTTTTTTGAATTTTTTAATAAAAAACAATCCTATTAAACCTGTAAAATAAACAATAGGAAACACTATTAAATAAGGTCTTTCTATAAAGTTGTTTAACGCATTAGGATTTACAATTTGCCAAACAATTAATGATAATACAGTTAGTGCTGCTAGTACTATATTCAACTTAAAAACAACACCTGTAAGCTTATTATTAATTGATGAATTGGTTTTTAAAATCACCCAATTGGCTCCGTGAATCGCTAAGGTGACCACAGAAATTAAACCTATAATTATTGTAAACCAATCTATAATGCCTGGTGTGTCACTTAAAGGACTAAAACTGCTGTCCCATAAGGGTAAGAAAAAATAATGGCCTTCGTATGCAGAGGCGCCGTTTTCTACACCTCCTAAATTTACACCTCTTACAACATTCCCCAAGGCAATACCAAAGAACAAGGCTAATAACAAACTAGAAACTCCGAATGAGGCGTCCCAAATGTCTTTCCACATTTGATATTTAAATTGTCCTCTAAACTCTAAACCAATAGCTCTAAAAATGATTAACCATAATACGATAATTAAAGGCAAATAAAATCCGCTAAAAACAGAGGCATAAAACGTAGGAAATGCCATAAAAAGCATTCCGCCTGCTGCAACGAGCCAAACCTCATTTGAGTCCCAAAATAAGCCGGCAGATTTTGCTATTACTTCTTTATCTTTTTCTTTTTTAGCAAAGAATAAATGGATGATGCCTGCTCCAAAATCGTAACCATCTAAAATAAAAAACACTGCTAAAACTAGCGCAATTGCTATATACCAAAATACTTCCATAATTAATGTGTTTGGGGTTTTGGACCATGATTAATAGTTTTACCAACTAAGACTAAAAATAATAAGCCTAGTAGCATATATAATGCGACAAAACCAAGTAAAGTAAATAATGTATTACCTGAAGATACTGTTGGTGAAATACCATCACTTGTTTTTAATAAACCGTAAACGAGGTAAGGTTGTCTTCCTAATTCTGCAGTATACCAACCTGTAAGATTTGCGATATATGGAAATGGAACTAAAAACATGATAGTCCACAATAGAGGTTTTATAGTATATAATTTTTTTCGCCATAAAAAGAAAAGCGCTAAAGCCATTACTCCAATAAAAATAGTACCTAAACCAACCATTATATGGTACGAATAGTAAAGCGCAGGAATATTATCTGGTAATTCCTCTTCTTTAAATTGATCCATTCCTGGAATTTGTTTATTCCAATCCTGATGCGTTAAGAAGCTTAGTATATTGGGTACTGCAATTTTATTATCTAGCTTTTTTTCAACCATATTAGGTTGTCCAATAAGTACAATTTCAGCTCCAGCTTCTTCCGTTTCAAAAATCCCTTCCATAGCTGCAAAAGCTGCTGGTTGGTATTCTGCAACATTTTTAGCATTCCAATCTCCTGTTGGGAATGCAACCAAAATACTAGAGATTAAACCAAAAACAACACCTGTTTTTAAGAACAGTCTACCATATTCGGTTTGTTTATTTCTTAATACATAAAATGCACCAATACTTGCGACAACGAAAGAAGACGTTACCACAGACGCTAATTGATTATGTAAAAAAGCAGGTAATAACCAAGGATTCGTAAAGAGTGCCGAAAAGTTTTCTAAAACAAATTTACCATTATCTAAAATCTCGTAGCCTACTGGATGTTGCATCCAAGCATTGGTGGCCAAAATAAACCATCCACTTGCCCAAGAGCCTAAAAAGACTAAAAAACCAGTTAGAAAGTGCAGTTTTTGTCCCATTAGTTTTTCACCAAAAATGAACAATGCTAAAAACGAGGATTCCAAGAAGAAAGAGAACATGCCTTCCATAGCTAGAGTCTGACCAATAATGCCACCTGTGAGTTCTGAGAACTTTGCCCAATTGGTTCCAAATTGAAATTCCATTGGAATTCCTGTTACCACTCCCATAGTAAAATTAATAGCAAAGATTTTCATAAAAAACTTTGCTGCATTGTTATATTTATCAATTTTAGTTCTAAGGAATTTCCATTTAAAGTAGACTATCATTAATGACAATCCCATGGTTAATTGCGGAAATATATAGTGGAAAGTGATAGTAAATGCAAATTGCAATCTATCGTAAAAGATCATGTCTTCCATAGCCAAATTTTAAGCTATAAAAATACGAATGAAAAAGAAGAAATTAAGTAACTTTTGATACAAAGAAAGGCTATCTGTATTACAGATAACCTTTCTTATATTTTTATAAATATGTTATAACTATCTTTCTTCTGGCTCTTCGTCTTTAGGTTTTCCCTTTGACATAAAGTTAATTAATATACCCACTAAGGTAATACAGACTAACGCGAAGATTATTATCATTACCACTCCACTCGTCCAACTATACAATGTTATTGAAGAATTAATCATATAAATTATCTATTTTTTCTGGGCATAAAAATAATTACTTATTTTTTTATTAAACATGACATTTGTCATTCTAAGAAAAAATATTAAACAATCTTTAAAAATTAATTAGATGATTTTATAACATTTATAATCTCATCTTTTTGAAGCACTCCAGACTGCCTCCATACTTGCTTCCCATTTTTAAACAAAAGCATAGTTGGCACACCTCTCACTTGGTATTTTGAAGCTAGAGCTTGATTTTTATCGACATCAATTTTAATGATACTAATATCTTCACCCATAGCCTCTTTTACTTGTTTTAAAATTGGGCTCAACATTTTACATGGTCCACACCAATCTGCAAAAAAATCAACTAAAACGGGTTGATCTTGATTTATTATTTCTGAAAATTTGCTCATACCTGACTTATTTTTATTTATCGTAAGTGATACTCCAGATACCTCTTACCTCGTTAATATTATAACCAATTGCTTTATCCATAGGATATAAACTCTTAATTCTAGTTAAAGTGGTTTCATTCAATGTTTCATTAGGTTTTCCGTGACATTGAAGACACATTGTGTTAGTCGTAATTGGGTAATAAACCTTTACTTTATTGTCTAATTCTTTTACAATTGGGCTTGCCTCTTCATTATTAGCGATACCCTTTTTAAAGGTGTTTATATAATCTAATTCTTCTGAATTTGCTTTATTTTTTGGATTTCTTGGTTTATCCGACACACGTCTAATAACAGCATTATGCACCACTGACATACTATCTGTTAAAGGATACGCGCGTTCATTACAAAATGTTAAGGCTTCCAATACTCCTTTTTTCTGAATGGTTCCCATTAAATTTTTACCCAAAACGGCTTTTGTTGTCAAGGCGTACTTTAAACCTCTCTCACCATAAGACAAGTCTTCAAAATTAGTTTGGGCTTGTTGCATACCCTGTTTTTTACCATTTCCATTTCCCATGCCTTTACCATCACCCATGCCTTTACCTCGTTCTTCATTGAAATGCTCTTCAAACCATTCTGGTTGTTCTATATTATAATCATACATATAATCTGCAATCTGTTCTATAGTTTTCTCTGCAAATGCTTGTTTAGGCATCACACCAAATCGTTTGACAGCTCCATACATTTTAGCATCCTCTACATTGGGGTTTTTAATCCAAGCTTGCATTGAAGCAATAAAATCTTCTTTACTCGTTTCACTATTAATATAATGTTTTTTAATGGCAATCATCGGTGGACCAATTCTATCTGCTTGCGTTGCGGTAGGATTATGACACACATAACAATTTGCTTCCATTAACTTTTTACCAGGATGCTCTGTTGCTGCACTCGATTTATCAGTACTACTATATGTGTCTTTAGTTTTATGACTTGAGTTGCAACCCACTAAAGTTATAATTAACACAAGAAATCCAATAAAATTTTTCATATAAATTTAGTTTAAATAAAGATACTAAGGAATACGAAATACTTAGGTAACTAATGTTACAATGCTGCTTAAAAGCACTATAAAAATTATACTAATTTTCTGTATTAGAAAGTGTATTTTTACATCCAATTATGGATTCACTCACACAAATCGTTTTAGGTGCAGCTGTAGGCGAGGCTGTCTTAGGAAACAAAGTAGGCAATAAAGCTATTTTATATGGTGCTATCGCAGGTACGATACCAGATCTAGATATTTTTGCTTCTCATTTTACAGATACGGTTTCGGCTTTAGCGATTCATCGCGGCTTTACTCATTCTATTGTTTTTTCAGTGCTCTTTGCTCCTATTTTTGGTTGGTTAGTTTCTCGTTACGAAAAGTATAAGGACTTTAAAGCTTGGTCTTGGTTATTTTTCTGGGCATTAATAACACATCCTATATTAGATGCACATACGACTTGGGGCACACAACTATTTTGGCCTTTGGATATAAGATTGGCTTTTAAAACCATTTTTGTAATTGACCCACTTTACACCTTACCTTTTTTAGTATTCTTAATTTTAACGATGTTTCAAAAACGAACATCTAAAAAAAGAAAACTTTATAACGGCATTGGATTAACTATAAGCACAGCCTATTTAGCCTTAACCTTTGTTTTAAAAGACGCAGCTTTAAATCATTTTGAGAGCGCCTTACAAACCCAAGATATTAATTACCAAGAAATAGATATTAGACCTTCTCCTTTAAATACCATTTTATGGAACGCTAATGTCGAAACTAAAGAGGCATACTTATTAGGCGATTATTCATTTTTTGACACTAAGGGTATAACCTTTGAAAGTTACCCTAAAAACCATGAACTACTAGGAAAACTAATTGAAAACGAAAAAGTAAAACGTATGATTGCTATTTCTGAAGGTTGGTACACCATTAACAAAATAGATGATAAATTATACTATAACGACTTGCGATTTGGACTATTGAATATGGAATCTCAATCTCAAAACTTTGTGTTTAAATACTTCATTGATGTAGATGCTTCTGGAAATGTTAATTTTATAGAACAAGAAAAAACGCAACGCGATGGAAAAAAATTAATGCAAGATTTATGGGAGAGAATAAAAGGAAACTAAATTTACTATTTACCTCCTAACCACCTAAACTCATTGGTTCTAATAACATATCCTATTCTAATCATGCTTTGCGATTGTTTATAGTTTAACATCCCCTCTGCTTGCCCTAAAAACCATTCGAGCATTAAGTATTGATTGGAGATATTATTATCAAATGGATTAAAATAAACACGTGTTCTAATTGATCCTTTTAGATCAAAATTTAGACCTTTTCTAACTCTTACATCGAAAAAAAACTTATCAGGCTTTATAATGTGCGAAAGATTAATCTGTCCTAAGCCTGTGTATTCTAATAAATCTGGATTTCCTTCCTTGTAACCAAAAGGCACCCATACTTTAAACCTACCAATGGTGTTTTTAGCAACATTAGTTGTGTATTCTAAGCTTAAACGGTTCCAACTTCTAGAAAAAATACTATCTCTACCATTAGACTCATGTTCAAACGAAAGATTGGCTATACCTTTTAATTTATCATTTTTATCAAAAAAAGCCTTTCCTAAAGCAATTGACGGGTTAAAATTAATATCACTAAAAGGAAAAGATTCTTTATAAATGTTCCAAAAAGACCGTTGCGTATAAGTCATAAACAAATAAGTATCTAAAGGTAAGCGACTTCTGGTTAGAATTTGTTTAAAACTAATCTGATACTTTGCGTTTGCCGTATTCTTATTAATGGTTTTATTTGTTGGTACTCCAGTAATAAAATAATTGTCTTTATGAATTGAAAAATAAGGCAGCTTTGCAATCGAATCTCTTAACTCTTGTTTTGTATAGCTTTGCGAATTAACTTCTGAAGCTGTAAAAACGATAAAAAGAAAACTTACAATTGTAAAAAAAGATTGTTTCATATAAATGAGATTCTAAAATAGTACACAAACTTAAGCTTAGATTTTGAAATCACTTAACTCAAACAGTAATGAAAATACCTTAAATAAATATTTTAAAGAGACTATTTTGGTGGCTCTAACGCCTTCTAAATGAGATAAAAATATTACTAATTAAGTTACAAAACTTACTTAATTGATAACTATCTTTAGTATCCCCAACTTATGTTTAAACTTATTATGGCAAAGTGAATGAGACCAATAAGTAAAAGACAATTAATTTAACGCATTACTTTTTATGGAATTACCTATTATATTGGTTTTTGCGATTATTGGTGTTAGTATTCTGCTTTTTATTACTGAATTCTTTCCTGTAGATAAAATTTCGTTCTTTATTATTGTTGCTTTAGTGTTATCACAATTAGCTACTCCTGAGGAAGCTATTAGTGGTTTTGCTAACCCAGCTACAATTACCATATTAGCCTTAATGATTTTAGCTGTTGGCCTTGAAGAAAATGGTGTAATACAACTAATATCTGACGGTATTAAAAAATTAAGCATCCTTCCTCTTATTTTACTCACACCTGCATTTATGGTTATATCAGCGAGTATTTCAGCTTTTATAAGTACAACTGCAGTTGTAATTATCTTTATAAAAATAGTTAATCAACTATCTGAAAAATACGGGTTTTCATCATCGCGTTTGTTAATGCCTATTTCTTTTGCTGGTATATTGGGTGGAAGCTGTACTTTAATGGGTACTTCTACTAATTTATTAGTGAATTCTATTGCAAAAAAACATGGTATTGAAGCTTTTAGTTTCTTTGAATTCTCTTTATATGGTCTTGTTTTCTTTATAATTGGATTGGTAATTATGACGATTGCTTCTCCCTTTTTGCCAAAGAAAAAACAAAGCAATTTATCTAAAGATTACAATATTGAATCTTATGTTTTTACAGTTAAAGTGACTAAGGATGCACCGTTAATTGGCGAAAGATTAGGTGATATTGATTTTTTTAATAATGAAGATGCAAAAATCTTAAAGCTAATTCGAAATAACCAAGTTATAAACAACCCTGGAAAATACATAAAGCTATTAGCTAACGATAGTTTAGTATTAATGAGCAACTTGGAAAATTTTCAACCATTTATGAAAAGAAATGGTTTTGTATTAAATGAAAAACGACAAAAACAACAAACTCAAAATTCTGACAAAGCTACTTCTGAATACGATATGACCTATGTAGAAACTCTTATACTTCCTGGTTCCAACCTTATTGGTAAAACATTAAGAGGTTTACGTCGTATGTCTTTTCAAGGAGCTTATCCTATTGCTATAAAAAAGCGAAGAAACATAAGAAATACAAAAGAACGTTTATTACGTAAAAACATAAAAGACATCAATCTTAAGCCTGGTGATCGTATACTACTTGAAATGCAAGAGCATAAAATTTCAGACTTATATAATATTAAAAATATTGCTATACTAAACGAACACGAGTTTAAACCCAATGTTTCTAAATCTAAAAGAACAATGGCGCTCTTTATTTTATTAGGAGTCATTACTCTAGCTGCAACCAGCATTTTAAGTATACTAACGGCCTCCCTTGTTGGTGTTTCTGCCATGCTCTTAACTAATATAATTCAGTTAGAAAGCGTTTACCAAAAAGTCAATTGGCAAATTATTTTTTTATTAGCAGGAATGATTCCATTGGGCATTGCCATGTCTAATAGTGGTGCAGATACTTGGCTATCTAAACATTTATTAGTTTTAATGAGCAATCAAACTCCAATGGTAGTTTTAGGTATTTTATTTGGTATTACTATGCTTATGTCTGGAGTTATTTCTAACAATGCCACAGCTATTATTATGGCACCAATTGCTATTGCCGTAGCTAGCGGTTTGAATTTAGATATCAAACCATTTTTATTAGCCGTTATGTTTGGTGCTAATTTTAGTTTTTTCACTCCTGTTGGCTATCAAACTAACACGCTTATTTATGGTACTGGGGCTTATAAGTTTAAACACTTCTTAATTATTGGAGGTGTATTATCCTTGATACTTTGGATTGTAGGAACACTAGTTTTATCAACTCTTCTTTAATAAAAAAACACATCAACAAGTGTTTAAGTTTAAGCCTTCATAGCGCTTTACTTTACCTTAGAAACATTTTTAGCTTGTTCGTTTCTTATTTGTTTTATGGTTAATGTACTTCCGTCGTGACTCCAACCTGGTGGACCAAAAACATACATAAACTTGTGTTTCCATTGCTTAGATTTTTTCATATCCTCCCAAATATTTTTGTATTCATGAGTTAGAATTATAAAGATATTATAGGAATTTGGAGGTGTTGAAACTCCGTATTCAATATCAACTTCATCGTCTAATTCTTTCCAAGTTCCAAAAACACGATCAAAAATATTAAGAATACCTCCATGGTTTTTATCCATATATTCAATATTTCTAGCGTGGTGCACTTGGTGCATGGTATGTGTATTTAGAAACTTATCAAAGAATCCTAATTTTTTAACATACTGCGTATGAAGCTGAAATTGCCATAAAGATTCAAGACCTAAACAAAATAAAAGCATTGCTGGCGGAAAACCAATCATAACAATCCACACATAAAAAAAGGGTTTATAAAACAATGTAAACCAACCATTTCTAACAGCAGTTCCTAAATTAAAATTATCAGAAGAATGATGTACAATATGCGCTGCCCAAAATATTCTAACCATATGGTTTTGACGATGAAACCAATAATAAGAAAAATCATCTAAGAGCATACATATTACCCAAATATACCAAGCATAACCAAAGGACTCCCATCCCATTATATTAGTTCTAACTCCGTCTACCATAGGATTAAAAACCTCGTAAGCAAAATTAAAAACCAACATTACAGAAACAGTTTTTAAAAGTGCACCAAGTACTGCTGACCCTATTCCCAGTGATAAACTCGATACTAAATCCCTCCATTTATATAGGTTTTTATTATCAAATGTTTTGCTATAAGAAAGCTCAAGAGCTATAAAACCCAAGAAACAAGGAACTCCGTAAACGAGAGGATTAGTAAAATCCATTTATTATATTTTTTTTAGTTGTAGTCATTTTCCGCAAAATACAATTTCTATATTCTTTAAATTACATCTTATGGAATAATACTAAAAGAAGTTTAAATCCTAAAAAATATAGGACCAATACATATGATTTGTACTAAAAACCTATGAAATTGATAATTATTCTATTTATTACACTAGGTCTTAAAACGTAGCGACTTTTGATTAAGAAATTTTCTACATTTTTATTTTATTAATAATGTATCCGTAAAATAGTGTTTACAATCTAAAAAATGATTTTCAACTTTAAAATTACTATCCTTAGCAAGTTCTTCAATACCTTTAAGACTATATTTCTTAGATAATTCCGTCCAGATTAACTCGTCATAAGTAAAATCGAAACTTTCGTTAATTTTTTTCAATTCTACTTTCTGATTACGAAGACTTACTATATAACTACGCACTTCGCCATTTATTGGATTATAGTGACAATAAAAATCGAAATCATCTATTTTAAAATCGGCATCAAACTCACGATTGATACGTAAAAGCAAATTAATATTAAACCGTTTAGTAATGCCATGCTTATCAAAATAAGCATTCTGAATTGTTATAGGATTCTTTTTTAAATCTACACCTAAAAGCAATTTATCACCTTGCTTCATATTACTATTAAACAGCTGCATAAGCGATACAGCTTCATTTTTAGAGTAATTTCCAACATTACTTCCTAAAAACAATAATAAACTGGGAATCTTGGTTTGCATATTTTCTTTTGAAAGTACTTCAAAATAATCGCCAACCCTTGGATGAATAGATAGCTGTGGTAATTTTTGTTTCAATTTCCCTGTTAAATCATCCATAGCTCCTTGGGAAATATCTATTGGTACATAATGAAAATTGATATTATTATTTACCAAGTATTCCAGTAGTTTAAAAGTCTTAAAGCCATCACCTGCACCTAACTCTATAATATTGAAGGGTTCGTTAAAATTTAAGGCTTCAATAATTTGCTTCGCCTGTAAAGACAAAATTTCAAACTCGCTATTAGTTAGATAATATTCAGGCATATTCATAATTTCCTGAAAAATCCGGCTGCCAGCATCGTCGTAAAAATATTTAGACGAAAGCGTTTTTTGTTCTTTAGAAAGCCCTTCTATTAAGTCTTTTTTAAATTGTGTATTCATATTATTTTACAAGTCTAATTCCCGAAAACATCCATTGTAAACTCGGATGAAAAAAGTTTCTGTAGGTGTGTCTGCTATGATTTTTTGCTGTTGCTATAGAAGCACCTCTTAATACCTGAAGCCCTATCATAAATTTACCATTGTATTCTCCAAGTGCTCCATCTGCTTTTGTAAAATTTGGATACGGTTGATAAGCACTTGCGGTCCATTCCCATAAGGCGCCCCAATTAAATTTTGAAGACGCTACTTCCCACTCAAATTCTGTTGGTAAGCGCATACCTTTCCATTCTGCAAAAGCAAAGGCTTCATAATAACTAATGTGCATTACAGGTTCATTTAATTTAATCGCTTCCAAACCATTACAATTGTAATAATGCCACTTACCCTTAGTAAAATGCCAATATAGAGGTGCTTTTATGTTATTGTTATTAATAAAATCCCAGCCTTCTGCATGCCACAAATTAAAATCCTGATAACCTCCAGCTTCAATAAATTCGAGATATGCTTTGTTGGTTATAAGTTGATTTGAAATTTCAAAAGGATGAATATATACTTTGTGAACGCCTAATTCATTATCAAAACAGAAATCGTTGCGTTTATGGCCTATTTCATAAACTCCTTCTTCAATAGAAATAAATTCTTGTTTTTCCTGTGCTTCTGAAAGTACAAAATGAGCATCGTATTTAGGGAATGTAGGTTGATGTCCTAAAATATATTTAATATCATAAGCCAACAGTTCTTGATGTTGCTGCTCGTGATTAATACCTATTTCAAGCAATTCTAATAAGACTTCCGAGCTATTTTCAGTTAATAAATCAATAACATTTTGCGTTACAAACTTACGATAAGCGTAAACCTCTTTTACAGTTGGTCGCGTCATTAAACCTCTATTTGGTCTCAATACACGTTCGCCTGCATTATTGTAGTAACTATTAAAAAGGTAAGCAAAATCATCATTAAAAACGGTATACCCTTTTTTGAAAGCTTTAAGAACAAACTGCTCAAAAAACCATGTGCTATGTGCTAAATGCCATTTAGGTGGCGATACATCTACAATAGGCTGAACCGAATAATCTTCGATTTCTAGAGGTTTACAAATCTCTTCTGTTGCATTTCTTGTTGTTTTAAACTTTGTAATTAAGGCTGTTGTATCCAAACTATGATTCTATTATTTTAGTGTCAAATATTACTTCGCTAGCTACTGTTTTATGAACAGGACACTTAGAAGCAATTTCCTTTAAGCGTTGTTTCTGCTTGTCGTCTAAATTTCCAACAAATTTTAAACGTTTAGAAATATGGTCTAAATACCCTGGTTTTTCAATATCTAACATTAATTCGTCACTATGTTTACGTGCATGAGAAATATACACAAAGACTTCCTGCAAATCCCATTTCTTTCGCTCTGCATACAACTTTAAAGTCATAGCCGTGCATGTGGCAATAGCTGCATTTAAATATTCATAAGGAGACGGTCCAAAATCGTCTCCACCAACACTAGCAGGCTCGTCGCCAACAAAAGTGTGATTTTTAGTTTGAAGCTGCGTTGTAAAATTATTCTCTTTTAAATTAAGATGTGCCACTAATTGTTCATCTTCTGTACTAAGCATTTTGTTTTCTAACTGTGGTAAATACAGTTTAACCCATTCGCCAATCATACGACCTACATACGTGCTATCTTTTGAACTTGAAAGCAAATGATCTGCATCATGCAAACTCACAAAACTTTTTGGGTGCATTGCTTTTAAATACAACTGTTGTGCATTTTCTACGCCAACAATCTTATCAAAAGGAGCATGCATTATGAGTATGGGTTTGCGTAGGTTTTTTGTTATCGTAGGCAAATCGGTTTTACTAAAATCTTTAATAAACTCTTGATTTACCTTAAATGGTCGTCCACCAATATTTATTTCCACCTCTCCTTTATCTGCAACCTCATCTATATTGTGTGAAAAATGCTGTGTTACGTGCTCTACAGTTGCTGGTGCACCTATAGTTGCAACCGCTTTAATATTTTCTAATTTAGATGCTGCAACTATAACCGCTGCTCCACCTAAAGAATGTCCTACTAATAAACTAGGAGCTTTAAAATGTTCTGTAATATAATCATTCACAGCAATTAAATCATCTACGTTTGCTGAGAAATGACTTTCAGAAAATTCTCCTTCACTTCTACCTAAACCTGTAAAATCAAACCGTACAACACCAAAACCATGTGCTGTTAAGGCTCTTGAAATATTTCTTGTTGCATTTAAATTACTTGTACATGAAAAACAATGTGCAAAAACGGCAAAGTAATTTGGCTTTTGATTGGCTGGTAATTCTAAATGCGCAGCTAGTGTATAGCCTTTATTATTTTTTATTTTTATTCTGTTACTTTTCATGATACTTTAATATTTAAATGTGCTGTTTTACTTATGTCGGTATAGTTACCAAACCTTTCTAAAAGCAATTTTAATTTTGGATTAATAAAGGTTTCACAAAATGGTTTGTTAGGATTTTTATAATAGTAATTTGAAATTGCTTCTCTTGAAGGTTTAAATTCTGAAAATGGAAGCACTTGCGTAACTAACTTATTATTAAATTTAGATTGCAGTGTTTTAAGCACGTTTAACACCTTGTTTTCTTTAATTTCATCAAAAACATAAATTGCAGAACGGTATTTTTGGCGCATGCTATGATCCGATGTACTTTTATGCGTGTACAAATGAATTTCAATTAACACCTCTAACGAAATTAAAGCTGCATTATAATTTACAATTACCGCTTCAGACAATGTAGCATTATCTCCGCTTGAAGAAATCCAACCTTGCTGTACTTGCTCTACACCAATAAGTGACTGAAAGACAGCCTCTGTACACCAATGACATCCTCCACCAAATCCTATTTTTTCAAAGTGCTTCATTACTATTTACAACGCTTTATTCTGTGACCTCTACTCCTCTCCAAAAAGCAACGTGGTTTTTTATTCCTTTTGCTAACTCTGATGGATTCTCATAATACCAAGCTGCATCTTTATTTTCTTTCCCATTTACTTCTAATGTGTAATAAGATGCTTTACCCTTCCATGGACATGTAGAGTGTAAATCACTTGGTTTAAAAAACGCTTTATTTAAACTCTCATGAGGAAAATAATGGTTCCCTTCAATGACCACTGTATTATTACTTTCTGCGATGACTTGATTTTCCCAAATTGCTTTCATTATATACTTTATATTTTAATCGTAATAGTTTTTCTATTATACATCACAAGTAAGCCTCAATTACATAGGCTTAGTTTAATTCCATGCCAATTCTTTTCTTTCTTGCCAATATTTACGGTTAGAAATTCCATAGGTGCTTAACTCCGCTACTTCAGAAGTGGTTAATAAAAATTGTTTTGCTTTTAAGTTGGCGTCTAAGTGCTCACCACTACTTGCTCCACTTAATATTAATGCTTCAGGAAAAATAGCCATACAATACTGTAAAGCGATGGCATCTACTCCAACATGGTATTGCTTTGCTAAACCATTCATAAAATCGTAAAGGTTCTTATAGGCTGGATAATTATCGTTAGGAATTAATCGACCATTAGCCAAAGCTTCTTTTATTATAAACGGTCCTGATAGTTTTTTTAAAGCTTCTGCATATTTAAAAACGCTTTGATCCAAAATATTATAAGTGCATTGAAAAGATTGAAATAAAGCTTCATTTTCAACTTGAATTGATAAGGCTTTTTCTAAAACTTCGGTTTGATTGGCTCCTGTAGTAGACAACCCAATAGTGAGATTATTTTCCTTTTTTAATTCATGCAAACGTTTTAGAACTTCTGTATTTTCAAGAACTCCAGTATCTAAAGTTGCAGAATGAATTTGATATACTTTAAGGTATGGTAATAGTTGTTTAGAGTATTCCCATTGTGTATTTAGTTTATCAATTGAATGCTCTTTAACCTCATGTACTTTTGCATCAGGATTAAAATCTGCCACATAAGTATAACCCCATTTTGTAGATACTTGAATGCTTGGGTCTTTCTTTATTTTTAACCAATTAACTAGTAATTCTTCTGCCAATCCATAACCTGGTGAAGTGTCAAAATACCTGACACCTTTATCATAAGCTTCTTCTAAAATTTGAAAGCCCTTATTCTTAAACTCAGGTCGTGAAAAGGCACTAGAAGCGGTATTACTCTTAATATTGATATAAACGGGTCTACCGATTGCTGCTGTTCCTAATCCTATATTATTCTTAATTTTCAAGCTCTCTAAATTATTTAATGAAAGGTTCTTCAAATCTTAAATAATGACAGGTATAGCCGTTAGGATTCTTCACTAAATAATCCTGATGATTTTCTTCGGCAACCCAAAATGGTGAAAAAGGTTCTAAAGTAGTTACAACATCAGCATCCCATTTACCTGATGCGTTTACCAATTCAATAACCTTTTCGGCTATCGCTTTTTCTTCTTCATTTTGGTAAAAAATAGCAGAACGATAACTAGAACCTTTATCATTTCCTTGCTGATCTACGGTTGTTGGATTATGAATTCTAAAGAAATAATCTAGAATTTTTTCAAAAGAAGTTTCATTAGGATCATAAGTTAATTCAATGCCTTCTGCGTGGCCTGGATGGTATTTATAAGTTGGGTTATCATTTTCACCACCTTGGTAACCTACTTCTGTATCTATAATTCCGGGTTGTGTTCTGAATAAATCTTCCATTCCCCAAAAACAACCTCCTGCTATGTATGCTTTTTTATAGTTAGTCATAATTTATATTTTATTTATTCTTTTATATTTTGATTAGGAACTGCAAGACAACATGGAACAACCTACTTTGTTTCTTGCCCATTCTGGTCGTTTTGCAAACCATTTTTCTAATTCTGGTTGTTCATCATAAGGTTTTTTAAGAAGATTGAATAATTCTTCTATTACCCCATAATCTCCTTTAGTGGCATCATCTATTGCTAATTGCGCCATGTAATTTCGTAATACATATTTTGGATTTACAGCATTCATTGCCGCTTTTCGTTCCTCGTCTGAAAACGACTCATCTTGCAAGCGTTTTGCATAACGTTGGAACCAATTATTCCACTGCTCTATTATAGAGTCTGAAAGATCATCTAAAGTATAAAATGCCTTTTCAATAACAGCAAATCCTTCAGAAGGCTTTTCACTTTTGAAACGGCTCAAATTTCTAAAGAAAATGGTCATATCCGTTTCCGTTAATTGCAAAAGGTCTTCTAAATCTTGTAGCAGTAGTTTATCAGATGGACTTTCAATTTGTAATCCTAATTTTGATCGCATCATTTTTAGTGATTCAATATCAAAATCTGTTTTATACTGTTCTAAGATAGCCTCTAATGGTTCTGTTGCTTCAATTAAAGGGTATAATGCATTTGCCAATTGGTATAAATTCCACAGTCCAATATTAGGTTGATTACCATAACGGTAACGCCTATGTTCTCTATCTGTTGTATTTGGTGTCCATCCAAGATCAAAACCTTCTAACCAACCATAAGGGCCAAAATCTATTGTTAATCCTAACACAGACATATTATCTGTATTCATTACTCCATGCACAAAACCAACACGTTGCCAATGCACAATCATTTCTAAAGTACGTTGAGCGACCTCAGCAAAAAACGCAATATAAGTTGCCTTAGAAGGTGTACCTAAATGTGGAAAATGATTTTTTATGGTAAAATTGACAAGGGTTTTTAAGGTCTTATGATCTTGTCTTGCTGCAAAGATCTCATAACTTCCAAAGCGTAAAAAAGATGGTGCAACACGTGCTACAATTGCTCCTTTTTCATAAGCTGCATTTCCATTGTACATCACATCTCGTAAGACTTGGTCGCCAGATAATGCCAAAGACAAAGCTCTGGTTGTTGGCACACCTAAATGATACATGGCTTCGCTACATAAATACTCTCTAACTGAAGAACGCAATACCGCCAATCCGTCTGCAGATCGCGAATAAGGTGTTTCTCCTGCTCCTTTTAATTGCAATGCCCAATGCTTATTATCATGTTCAATTTCGGCTAAATTGATTGCTCTTCCGTCACCTAACTGTCCTGCCCAATTCCCAAATTGATGTCCTGCATAACACATGGCATACGGTTTAGTATTAGGTAAAACTTTTGCTCCTGTAACTATGTTTAAAAAAGCCTTAGTTTCACTATCTTCTTTTGTTAACCCTAAATTATGAAGCATTTCTGGCGACACGTGAATTAACGAAGGGTGACTTGGAATTTTAGGTGTTACAAACGAAAAACAAGCTCTCTCGACTTGTCTTCTGTAATTTTCAAGAATAGAGTCTGCAGGAAGTGCTTTATTAAATTTATCTTTTATGTTGAGTTTTAATGTCATTGTCTTATTTCTTCACTAAAGATAATCATCTTTAATTCATTTGAACTTTTCAAATTGCAAGCAATTTATATAGATACTTATTTTTAGTTTAACTCATATCAATAAAAAGAGAGCCCAAAGACTCTCTTAATTCTAATTATGAGTTGAACTCTGATTTTTAATCTCCTTATTGATTTTCTGTTTGCAGCACCATTGATTCAGAGTTTATACAATATCTTAATCCGCTTGGCTCTGGGCCATCAGGAAAAACATGCCCTTGGTGTGCATCGCAAGTATTACATTGTACTTCTACCCTTACCATTCCAAAAGCAGTATCTCTTATATATTTAATTGCATTTTCTTTAATTGGTTGAGAGAAACTTGGCCAACCTGTACCAGATTCAAATTTAATTGTAGAGTCAAATAATGGCGTATCACAACAAACACAATTGTATTTTCCTGCCTCATAACTGCTACACAATGCTCCTGAATTTGGCGCTTCTGTACCTGCTTTGCGTGTAATTCTGAATTGTTCTGGTGTAAGAATAGCTCTCCATTCCTCTTCCGTTTTTTCTACTCTACGATCTGGTTCTGGGTTTCCTTTTACCGAAAAATTAATAACTTCTTTCCACGTTAACATAAATATGATCCTTTCTTTTAATTAGAATGCTAAATTACTAATTGTTACTTATTAAGTAGCATTATAATGGCTTATTAAACGGTGTTCTCTAAATGAATTTAAGCAAAGAACACGTCTTTACCTCCAGGTTTTGTCGAAAAAAAGAATAAAACTTTCACTTTTTAAGAGCAGTCATAAACACCGTAAAATAACAATAAGATTATCAGCTTTTTATCACTTACAACCACCATTAAAATAGATAAAAGAAATAACAGCTTACGAACTAGCAACTCACTATAACTTTAGTTCTATAAAATACAAAAACGTAACACATAAAATGGTTACGTTTTTAAAAATTGTTAGCGCTATGGTAAATAAAACTTAGGTGACTTTATTTAACACCTGTAATTCTAGCATAAAAAATCTGCTATTAACAGCTCGTACATGGTATTACTAAAAAAGGAATGGTTAGTTGATACCCTAAATTCTTTATAACTGGTTCATTAACGATATTTTCAATAAAGCTATGCTCATAATTAATCATCACCAGAATATTAATATCTTCTTCTTTAATGAAATCATAAATAGCTTGGGTTTTCTTTGTATAACCAGGCTTCCAATGTAAACTATATGTATCCGCTTTAAAATACGATTTTAAATGTGATAAATTAGAGTTTTGAACATCTGTAAGTTTCTCTTGCTCGTTAATATGTATAATTCTTATTTTAGAATTATAACGTTCTGACATAACTTTTAGAGGTGATAACTCATCGCCATAAAAACGGTTAAAGTCGGTAGGAAAAGCTAATTGTTTTGGTTCTACAAAATCATACCTGTCTGGCACAATTAACACAGGTGCCTTCTTTACTTTTTTAATAATATTAACCGTATTACTTCCTAAGAAAAGTTCTTTAGCACCAGTTGCACCTTTGGTACCCATTACAATAAGATCTATATTATACTTCTCAATTGAAGCATCTATAGCATCGTATAAATCACCAGAACTTATAATAATCTCAAACTCATGGTTTGTATTTGTATTATAGTTTTCTGCCTTATTCTTTATCTCTTTAAGCTCATCCTTGGCCTGACTAGATACTGTTTCTAATAACTTATTAGAAAAACTAGACATGGTTGACACTTTCATTTTATACGAATTCAAAAAATAGAATTTACAATCTAAATTTTGATATAGTTTTAGTGCATAAATAGCCGCGCTCCATGCGTTTTCGGAAAAATCTGTTGGCAGTAGAATATTTTTTTTCATAGCTAAAAGTAGTTATTTTTTGGCAAAATACAATCCACAACTATGTTATAAAATGACATTTATCAGCTTGCACTTGGTATAACTAGAAAAGGGATAGTGACCTGAAACCCTAATTTCTTAATAACTGGCTCATTAATAATATTTTCAATAATGTTGTGTTCATATTTAATCATCACAAGTATGTTAATTTCTAACTCTTCTATAAAATCATGTATTGTCTCTGATTTTTTAGCATAATCTGGCATCCAATGAAAACTATACGCATTGTTTTTCAAATATTTTTTTAGTACTCCCATATTATCAATCTGTAAGTCTGTTAACTTATCTTCTTTATTAATATGAAGTACCCTTATTTGAGAATCATAAAGGCTAGACAACTGTATTAACTCAAGTATTTCATCTCCATAAAAGCGTTTAAAATCGGTAGGAAATGTAATTTGTTTTGGTTCAACAAAGTCAAGTCCATCAGGTATAATTAAAATAGGACATTGCTTTATCTTTTGTATTGTGTTAACAGTGTTGCTTCCAAAGAAAAATTCTTTTGCTCCAGTAGCTCCTTTTGTTCCCATGATAATCATATCGATGCTATACTTCTTAATAGCTGTCTCTATCGCATCTTGTAAAACCTCTGAAGTATGAATAACCTGAAATGTATGATTTGGGTTTTTATTGACAACCTCTACTCTGCCCTTAAGCTCATTTAGTTCTTTTATTGATTTTTCCTTTAATTGATCGACATAAGTTGATGTAATGTACGTTCTTGATGTTGATTCTAGAAAAGACCAAGAATGAAGAAAATAAAATGTGCAAGTTTCATTAGCATATAACTTTAAAGCATATACAATTGCGCTCCAAGAATTATCTGAAAAATCTGTAGGTAATAGAATCTGTTTCATGTGCTTATGTTTATTGTTTTTGAATGGATATATATTGTTTAAATGATAAAATTTCGACTAAGGGTTTCTAATAAGTTATGAACGTGTTTTATTTTGCATAGCTAATAATGGTATTTTTAATCCAAGACTCACTTTATCAATATTAGATGGAAATAACATATCCTCTAAAAATGAGTGCTGTGTATTTACCATAGTAATAATGTCAATATTTTTTTCTTTGATATATGTTTTAATAGTGTCTGCTACCTTTCTACTTTCTTCATGGCAAAATTTCACGTCGTTATCACTCAATATATTAGAAATAAATGCTTTGTTATCTTCCTGTCTAATAGACAATTTATGACTGGTAGAAACATGTAAAACATCAATACTACTTCGATAAGATTTAGCTAAAACTGATAATAGTTTAAGTTCGCGACGCTTATAAGGCATCATATAATTGGTTGGAAATAAAATACGCTTAGGCTGTGTGTTTGTATAATTAGAAGGAATAGCCAAAATAGGACATTCTACATATTTTAAAACTTGAAACGTTTTACTACCAAACACGATATGGCGCTCATTTGATTTTCCTTTGGTTCCCATCACAATCAAGTCTATTTGTTTTCCGTCAGCAATAAGATTAACCTCTTCTACAAGCGTATTGTAAGCAGAAATGGTATGAAATGTAAACCTTGGATTTGGTGCTATTTCTTTTACTTTATCGAGCAGAATATCTAAATTATTTTGAGAGGCTGTTTTAACTTTATCTAAAACATCATCAAAGACATCACGAGATCTTAGTTCTTCATGATCGTAAAATTCATTTTGATACGCATGCATAAAGTAAAATGTTGTCTTTTGATATTTAAAAAATTCTAATGCATACCTAATTGCATTCATTGAATTTTCTGAAAAATCTGTCGGAAGAAGAATAGATAGCATAATGAGCGTTTTTATTATTTATTCATAAAATTAAATAGCTCACCACACATAAACAATGATATATGTCAGTTCAATTATTTTTTGGAATAGAGTTATAACTCACAACTCATTAAAACTAAATTTAATACGCTTTATAAAAGTGATGTCTATGCGAATTGCGTATTTTTACTTGAAATTGTAAGCCTTAATTATTTATAAAAACGAATACAGTTACAGAGAAAATGAGAAGAATTTAATTTTAAAAAATCACATAAATATGAAATCCTTTTAAGGCTTATTATTTTCAAATTTTGAAATAATCAATCAAAATTAATTTATCATGAATCAGATCAAAACCATGGTGCTTTTGCTACTATGTTTAACTATTAATAACACCATTGCATCTCAAACCAATTCTACAAGCGAAGAAACTCTTTACTTTGACATTGTGTACAACAATAAAACAATTGGCAGCCTAAAAGCCACTAAAACAAGTAATGATTCACTAACCTATTACCAAAGTTCTACAACTATTGAAACTCGAATTATAAAAAAAATTAATGTAAACCACGAGTACAATGTTACTTTTAATGGTAATATGTTAAAAACATCTAACGTAGATATCACTATAAATGATAAGCCACATGCCAAAACGTTTACTAAAAAGAGTGAAACGGGCTACCAGGTTTTAAAAAATGAAAAGGATAAAGAAACTGTAAAAGATCCTATATATTATGCAACAGTTCTGCTATACTTTACAGAGCCAAAGCACGTAGATCGCTGTTATTCTGAACAGACTGGAAATTTTAACACCATAATAGCGTTAGGAAATCATGCCTACAAGAAAGTGAATTCCAAAGAGCGAGAAAACAATTATTATTACAAAAATGGTCTTTTAAAAAGGGCTAGTATAGACGGAGGATTAATTAAGTTTGACATTATTGCTAGAAACAAATAATAGTCACAGAGTTAACACTTAAAAACGAATTACACTCCATGTCTATTTATTGATAAATTATGCGCAGTACCTTTATAAAACTTATCTTTTCTTTCTAAACAATATGCTTTAGCTGATTCTAAATCGGTAAAAATGGCAAACGGAGTAACTCTATCATACAAACGTTTATAAAAAGACAACAATAATTTCATTCCAAATGTATTAATAACATAAGACTCTGAAATTCTTAATTTAATTAACTCAGGATTATGAGCCATTAATTTAGCTGCAGACACAGAAAAAGTACCACAAGTATCTTTTAAATCTATGAGAAATGGCATTGGTTTGCCATCGCACAATTTTGTAATAGCTTTAATGTATAGCTTAACATTATTTAATTCTAATTTAAAATTTGGATCATTATTACTAAACTCACAGTAAAGAATTCCTGTTTCATCTGTCCAGAACACAGCATTATTAAATCCAATAATTTTACACATACTATTTACTCTTAACTAACTCTATTAAAAATCTGATAATTGTTTTGGCAGTATGCTAGCGCAACATTAAAATCTGTGTGTATTTTATTAGGGACAACCTTATTACCTGTAATATTGTTTATTGCTAATAGAATTTTTAAACTAGTAGAACGCACTAAAAACACTCTAGAAAGTACTAAGGTGTTTATTGAAACACTATTTGAGATGAGTATAAATATCTCTATCGAATCAGAACTATTTAATTGTTTTAAATCTAATAGAAGTGGCTTATACTCTCTATCATACAAAGTAGAAATAGCATTATACAATGCCTCTTCTGTTCTTGTCTTGTCATACGTTTTAAAAAAAGCAGGACTTAATTTACAGCGAATTACATCATTATCTACCCAAAGTTTAATGCCGTCATATTGAATTACATCTCTCATAATATTTGTTTTGAATTGCAATACCAATTGATATGCCAAAACAAAAGCACCCTAACAAAATAACACTTAAACAATTGATTGTTAGATAATTAAAATCACAACACTAAAAATAAACGTATTAAAAAAGTCACGGAATACCGCGACTTATTTTTTTATTTTTTTACAAATTAACGGAATACCGTTTTTATTAAGGCTTTTTTATATCTAGCTTTTTCATTCTGTCTCGCAATGTACTAGGCTTGATTTGCAATAAGTTAGAAGCGCCATCTGGCCCACTTATTTTCCATTTACATTGCTCTAATACATGAAGAATATGATTACGTTGAGCAACATCTAATGATAAGTCTTTTTTATTGATTGGATTCACCGTTTGACTAGATGATTCAAACCCTGGAATAAACAGCGTTTCTTCTGTAGATAAAATCGTTGCACGTTCAATTAGATTTTCTAACTCTCTAATATTACCAGGCCAATCATAAAGCCTAAGTTTACTCATAGATTCATCAGCAATATATTTAATAGATTTACCATAATCTTTATTAAACTTATCTACAAAATGCTCTACTAACAAAGGTATATCGTCTTTTCGTTTACGAAGTGCAGGCACATTAATTGGAAACACATTAAGTCTAAAAAACAAATCCTCTCTAAAACGTTTTTTTGCAATTTCTTCTTTTAAATCTCGATTAGTTGCCGCCACAACCCTTACGTCTAACTTTTTTGTACCAGCACCACCAACAACCTCAATTTCTCCTTCTTGTAAAAACCTCAGAATTTTTGGTTGCATATCTAGAGGCAACTCTCCTATTTCATCTAAAAACAGAGTACCATTGTGCGCTAATTCAAACTTTCCTATTTTATCATTAAACGCTCCTGTAAACGATCCTTTTTTATGCCCAAATAATTCACTCTCTAAAAGCTCTCTTGGTATGGCTGAGCAATTCACCTTAATTAAAGGTTTATTATTTCTGGCACTAATATTATGAATGGCCCTTGCTAATAATTCTTTTCCTGTTCCAGACTCTCCAAGCAATAATACTGTTGCATTTGTAGGCGCTACTTTTTCTATTTCAGTTAATACATTGCTAAACTCTGCACTTCCATACACCATTTCCTCGTAGTTAAACACCAGATCTAACTCGTTTCTTAAGTATACATTTTCTTGCTCTAACTGATCCCTAAGTTTATTAAGCTCTTCATTAGCTAATGTAAGTTGATGATTTGCTATAGCCGAAGCCTTTTCTGCCAATTTACGTTCTGTGCTCTGAATCATTAAAGACACTAAATTAGCAATAGAAGTAGCAAACTCTTCTTCGTCTGTACTCCATTCATGTAATACATCTACTTGTTCAAAACACAAGATGCCATACACTTCATTTATTCCTTGAATTGGAATACTTAATTTAGACTTAATGTTTAGTGTCGCCAAGTAATCTATAAACCCTTCTGAAAGTTCATGATTTAAAGCATCTGAGGCGGCAACTATTTCATTCTTTATTAGTGCTTCAAAAAATCTATCATTTCCTTTTCTACTATAGACCTCACCACTTTCGTAAGTATCCTTTTTTTGATTGTACAATTTTTCGCAAATCATTTCTGAATTCCCATTGTTAAATTTTAAAATACTTACCCTTTCAATATTTAACGTTTTTGCTGATAGTGCCGTAATTTTATTTAACGCTTCTTTATAATTTGTACCAACGAGGCTTGCCAACTCAATAATAACATTTTTTCGTTCTAATGATTTTTGGGCATTATTCTCCAAAACTTTTTTAGCCTTTTCTTCTTCAGATATATCTTTTAAAGTGCCAAATAAAGCGATAACTTCTCCTTTGTCATTTTTAATATTTCCCGTTAAAAAAGACGCTGTAAATTCTTCCCCACTTTTTCTTATAAACTCAAACTGAAACTTTGGTGCTTCACCTTTTGCAATTTTCTTGTTTACTTCTATTATTCGATTAAAGTCTTCCTTCTTTGCAAATGGGTAAGGTAAATTAAGCCCTATTAACTCCTCTTTAGAATACCCCAGAATAGCACAAGTTGAATTATTAACCATTATAATTTCACCTTGCAGCGTGACTATAATAAGCCCTTCTTGCATAGACATCATAAGATTGTCGTTAAATTCTTTTGCTAGTTGAAGGTTTTTTTCAGTTTTTCTACGTTCTGTAATATCTTCAATGGTGGCAAAATTTGACGTTTTTACACCATTCTCGTCATATGTACTTGAAACCAATACATGCACAGGAAAACGCTCCCCATTTTTGCGCATATATATATTTTCATAATCCCTTTTGCTTTTATCTTCTAATAATAATTGGTAACGTTTATCATTTTCTTCTTTTAACTCTGGTGGCGAAAAAGGATATGGGCGTTTAATGCCAATTAATTCTTCTTCTGTAAAACCCGTCATTTTACAAAACGAAGGATTAACGCTAATAATCTCAGAATCTAAATTTATAGCAAACAACCCTTCATTCATTGATTTTAAAAGGTTGTACGAAAACTCATTAGCCATTTTCAGCTCTAATTCATTATGTTTTCGCTCTGTGATATTCTGTGTCGTTCCAATCACTTTTACAGGATTAGAATCACTATCAAACATTAAATTCCCGATAACATGTACCCAAACTTCTTCTTTAGAATCTGCTTTTATAATCTTATATTCTATGTCAATTTTTTTTCTGTTATTAACACAGTATTCATAATCCTTTTTTACTTTTTCTTTGTGATCTGGATGAATAAAACTCATTAAGCTATCTACCGACTTCTCATAGGACTCATCTATGCCTAAAATTTGATCTAACACCTCAGAACTTCCCCATGTTCGCGCCTCTAAATCAAGAGTATAAGATCCGATATTAGCTACAATTTGAGACTGCCTCAAATTGTATTCACTTTCTTGAAGTTTTATTTCTGATTGTTTACGACTGGTAATATCCTGCATTGTACCAATCAGCTTTATGGCTTTTCCATCATTATCAAAAATCCATTCTCCTATACCATGTACCCAAATTTCTTTTTTTGTGTCTGGTTTTAAAACGCGGTACTCTTTATTAAATTTTGCATTATTAACAATACCATTTTCTAGATAACTAAGCATTGCTTCTTTCTCATCTGGATGAATGAGTTCTCCCCAACTTTCTATTGTCTTTACGTAGGATTCAGTGATACCAAAGACACTATTCAATACTTGAGATGATTGCCATGTTCTGGTATTTAAGTCTAAGACATACGACCCAATATTCGCAACTACTTGTGATTGCCTTAAACTATATTCGCTTTCTTGAAGTTTTATTTCGGCCTGTTTACGATCGGTAATATTTTGTATGGTTCCAATTAATTTGATTGGATTTTTTTTATCATCAAAAATTAATTCACCAATACCATGTACCCAAATTTCTTCATTAGAATTATATTTTACAACCCTATACTCTTTACTAAATCGTTCTTTGTTTGCTACGCAATATTCAAAATAACGCAGCAGTTCTTCTCTTTCTGCTGAATGAATAAGGCTATTCCAACTTTCAACTGTTTTAACATAAGACTCATCTATACCTAAAATTTCATTTAGCACTTCAGACCCTTTCCAAAATCCCGTATTTATATCTACAACATAGGATCCTATTTTTGCGACTGCCTGGGATTGCCTTAAATGATATTCGCCTTCTTTGAGTTTCTCTTCTGCTCTTTTACGCTCTGTAACATCACGCGCAATACCTAATATTTTACCATCTTTTTGAAGTTTTGAAGATATCTCTACTTCAATTATAGAGTTATCCTTTTTTATAAACTTTCTAGGAAAAACGATGGCTTCTCCTTTTAATAATTTCTCATGCTTGTCTAAGTTCTGAACGACCTCGCCAACCATAAAATCTTGAATTTTTAATTTTAAAAACTCGTCTCTTGTATATCCTAAACTAACATATGAAGCTTTATTAAAATCATATATTGTACCTTCTAAAGAATGCACTATAATAGCATCATTGGCCTGATCTATCAATGATCTATAAGATTCATCTTTCTTTTTTATTTCTGCTACAATCTTATATTTTTCAATTACTATATGAATTAAACTAAGGGTTAATTTAAGTTCACGAATATCTTCTAACGATGGTGTATTTATAGCTTTACTATAAATTGCAAAAGTCCCTAAAACTTTATTGTTTTTTGACAAAACAGGTAATGACCAACATGATTTTAAATTATGCTTTAAAGCAATATCCTTATAATCTGCCCATAACTTATCTTTACTAATATCTGAAACTATAACAGGTTTCTTTGTAAATGCAGCTGTACCACAAGAGCCCGCAAACTCTCCTATTTTAATTTTTTTAATCGCTGAATTATATGACTTAGGTATAGAAGGAGCTGCCACAAGATTAAGGTGTTCTAAGTCTTCGTCCATTAAACTTAAGGAACCAAAATAGTTTTTATGAACAGATTCGTAATTTAAAAGTAGGCGAGTAAAGATCTTATCAATAGGTGTATTTACAGCTATTAAATCTAAGATTTCATTCTTATGAATTAATAATTGCTCTGCTTTTTTACGCTCTAATACTTCTTTTTCGAGATCGTCCTTTTTTTGTTCTAACTTACTTATAAGTCGTTTACTATAAAGTTCTAAAACCTCTTGTTCTGAATATTTCTTTCTTTTTAAAGGCTGTAATTTTGGTGCAGCCTCATTTAAAACACCCTTTACTACTTTTAATATTTTATCTTGATCTGAAGGCTTTCTTAAAAAGTGAACAGCTCCCAGTTTTAAAGCAAAATCTTCATCTGGTTTTTCTGTGTAAGTAGAGGTATAAAAAACAAAAGGGATACTATAAAAGTTTTTATTTTTTTTGCACTCTTGACAAAACATATAACCATCCATGACTGGCATTAAAATATCAGAAATTATAAGGTCAATTTTATTACCATTCTTATAATTGTACTCTAATTTTTCTATGCCTTCTTTTCCATCTTTTGCCTCAATAACCTGGTACCCCTCCTCTTCTAGTATTACCTTAAGGAAATAAAGATTTTCAAATGTATCATCAACTATAAGTATTTTTTTCATATCCACTATTTGGTATTATGAATACTTTCCATTTGACTTACAAAAGTGTCTGGATTAATTGGTTTTTCTATATAGCCATCTGCACCAGCCTCAATTGCCTTTTCTCTATCTCCACCCATAGCGTAAGATGTCACAGCGATTATAGTTGTATTTTTAGGCAAACCGTTATGCCTAAGTTTAGCACATATTTCATAACCATCCATATCTGGTAATTGAATATCTAACAAAATAATTTCCGGATGGTTTTCATCTGCTAGTTTTAAACCATCAACTCCATTATACGCCTTTAAAACAGTATATTTTTTATTTTCAAGTAAATAAGATAACATGTACATGTTTTGTTGGTTATCTTCAATTATTAAAATAGATAGACTCATGCTTTTGTGTAAATAAATATTGCAGTTAATAGCTTAAAGGACTGAAATATATTACATTTAACTGTTTCATTTAATTTATTACCAATTTATTTTGTGTCAGAATTTTCTAATGGTAATTTAAATGTAAAATTACTTCCTTTCCCAAATTCGCTAGTTACAGCAATAGTACCTCCTAATTTTTCAATTAGGTTTTTACAAATAGCTAAGCCAAGGCCTGTTCCTTCATGGTTTCGACTTAAGCCAACTTCGAGCTGAATAAAAGGCATAAATAATTTTACAAGATCCTCCTTTTGTATTCCAATACCTTGATCTATCACTTGGGTAATTACAAAATCATCTTTTACGTTTACTTTAACAAGGATAGTTCCCTTTTTAGAAAATTTTATAGCATTAGAAAGCAAATTCAACAACACCTGTTCAATCCGTCGTTCGTCGCTCATAATTGTAATATCCATTTCGGTAATTTCAGTACGCATTTTAAGCCCTTTGGCCAAGGCTTGTGGTAATAAAAACTCAATCGTTCTTTCTAAAGATGCCAAATAATCAAAAGCATAATAGAATACTTTTAACTTTCCAGCTTCAATTTTAGAAATATCTAGCACATCATTAATTAACCCTAACAAATGCTCACCACTATTCTTCACCATAGAGAGCTGCTTTTTTTGCTCGTCATTCAATGGTCCTGCTAATTCTTTTAATAAAATACCGGTAAAACCTATTATTGAATTCATTGGTGTTCTTAATTCATGCGACATGGTAGCCAAAAAAGCTGATTTCATTAAATCTGCGGATTGTGCTTTTACTTTTTCTTTTTCCAATTCAGACGTTCTTATTTCTACTAACTTTTCGAGATTATTCTTATAGTTTTCTAATTCTATTTCAGCTTTCTTGCGTTCCGTAATATCTCGAATCACTCCAATTAAAAACTTAGTACCACTACTATCTACAAATCGTGTCTTTTTCGTGGATATAATACGAGTTTCTTTGTTACTAAGAGTCATTGTCTCCTCATTAATATTATCTATACCAGAATCAATAACTTGCTTATCAATCTTAAAGGCTTCATCGCGTTCAGAAGGCAACACATTTTCAGCGAGAGTTTTACCTATAACATCCTCTTTAGGAAGATCTACTAGCTTACAAAAAGCATCATTCGCCAACAGTATATGGCTATACTCATCTTTAACAAATACAGGATCACCAATATTATTTAAAATATTTTCTAAATACTTTTGACTCTTTATCAGTTCTTCTTCGGCTATTTTTCGTTCTGTAATATCTATAAGAATACCTATGTAACCATACAGTTCTTTTTTAGTATCGTACAAGCCAACGGTTTTAGCCGAAATCCAAAGCACTTCTCCTTTTTTGTTAAGTAATCTAAAATCTATAAGAAACTTTTTACCTGTTGTTATAGATTCTTGCCACGATTCTATAACATGATCTTTATCCTCTGGGTGAATAGCGTTTGTCCAACCAACACCTAAGGCTTCTTCATAAGTTTGACCAGAATACTTTAACCATTCTTCATTAACATAACTACATGTACCATCTTTATTTGCCTGATAAATTGCAGTTGGTGCATTGGCAGATAAACGCCTAAATAATTGCTCACTATTTTTTAGTTGTTCCTCTGCTTCTTTACGTTGTGTAATATCTTTTGCCACAATACCCAATGCTATGGGGTTATTTGTGCCTGGATCTTTTATTAAAAACCCGGACTTTTCAATAGGGATTAAATCTCCTGTTTTAAAATTCTTTAAATGTGTTTCTCCATTCCATTTGTTATTCTTATTAATATAAGGTAAGTGCTCATTTATGATGACGTCTTTATAAGCTTGAGGAAAAAAATCTGTAATTGAATCTATGTTTTCTAAATTGGTATTTAAGCCTACTAATTTTCGACCATTAGTATTTAGGTAAATAGGTTTACCATCTAAAGTAGCTAACCCAATAAATTCGTCACTAGTTTCTATTAAAGAACGCAGCATTAAGTTATTTGCGTCTGCTTTCTTTATTTCTGAAATGTCTGTAAAATATATTGTAAGACCATCTGATGAAGGGTATATTCTATTTTCAAACCATTTGTCTAATGGTTCGTAATAATCTTCAAAATATATGGTTTTTTGAGTTTCAACAGCCTCATGGTAAGCCTTATAAAAAGACAACCCTTCACCTTCTGGAAATTCTGTCCAAATATGTTTGCCTATTAAGTCTTCTATAGATTTACCTAAAAGACCTGCGGCTTTTTTATTGACATACGTGTAACACCAATTGGTATCTAGTGCTATAAAACCATCTGAGATATTATTTAAAGAATTTTCTAATTGAGTGGTTAATTTTTCTTCAGATTCATATTTTTCAACCTTTAAATCTAAATACTTTTTTTTGTATTGTAATATAGAAAACACATCGCGATCTTGACTGGCAATAAAAGTTGCCTTATAACCATCAGCATCTATAAATTTTAAATAAGCATAAAGAATAACGGATAAAATTAAAGCCGCAATAGACTTTCCTAAAATTTGACCTAATAATAATTGATTAAAATCGTCTTCACCATAATTAAATATTAAATTGAATAAAATAGCGTCAAAAAATAAGACTATTACTAAGGATGTAAAAAGCACGAGAAAGAAGGGTAACTTTTTAATTTTTGAAATTAAAAATTGATAAATCACAACCATCCAAATAAAATCTAGGAGCAATAAAATTTTCCCAATAGCAAAGTACTTATAATTTAACATGAAAAACGACGGTGATTCTACATCATTTACAGCTTGTGAATTAAGTTTGGGGTCATAAGTAACACTGTATAGAACTAATAGCAGAAAGTTTGAAATAATCATTCCTAATATAAGCACTCTTGCACTCGTAGTGCCTTCTTTTATATAAATCAACAAGACAGCGAACAGAATTGAACTAAAAATAATTACAGATCCAGAGTAAACCGTTAAATCATCAAAAACGGTTAAACTTATTCTTGTACCAGAAAGAGATTGTAAATATTGAATAGCTCCCAAGAAAAGATAAAGAGGTGCTAAGCCTAATGTCTTCCTAAATTTAAATAAAATAAGAATGCTAGAAGCTATTAGTGAAAATTGTAATATAATGGCAATATAGATGTTCATGCGCTAGTAAATTAAACCTCTTACAAGTTAAGTGTTTAATTAGAAAATACATATATAAAAATATAGTTTACTCAAAGTAAACCGCTTTTAGTGCCATTTAGTTACTTACCCACATAACTCTCTATATCACGTAACTCTCTATATATAAAACGGTTATATCACATATAAAAACAACTCTTCACAACAAAATCCGTAACTTGCAACTAACTACTAACCAACAATATAAAGAATTATGACTACAGAAATAAAGTTTGGAATACTATCCTTAGCCATAACATTTGGAGTTGTTATGGCTTTAAATTCCGAAAGAGTTATTACCAAAACTCATCATACTGAAACATTCTCAAAGATTAAAACTTTTACCTTTCCATCAAATGGAAGACAAACAAAAGGAAAAATATTTTTACCAGACGCTTATAAAACCAACAAAAATCTACCCGTTATCTATTTAATAGATTTTGCAGAGCAGCATTTTAAACTTGCCACAGACGAATTTGAAATGGTAATTAATGGTGTAAATAAAATTCAGGGATTTGACGCATTGGTTGTTAGTTTAGAAAACATTCCTGATTTTAATGCAGAACCAGAAACATTTCAAGAGCATTATGAAATTTTTGAAAATATGGCAGCTTATGTTGAAAATAGATTTACTAAAAACACTTCTAAAACATTAATAGGAAGAGGTAGTGAGTCTGGCATAGTCCTTATGGCTCTTTTTGCCAAAAACCAAAACAGTACTGGATTTAATCATTTTATTGTTACAGATCCATCACCAAAATATACAGCTGCTATTATAAGTTTAATTAAAAAAAATGATATCCCTAAAAAGGCATTAAATAAAAAACTTCACTTTTCGTTTTCAACAACTAATGACCGAGAGCAATGCTCTAAACTAATTAATCTAATTGAAGAAGCTAATTATAATTGGTTAGAATTTGAATCCATTGAATATACAGAAAGCGATTATGAAAACACGTATCCTATTTCTTATGCCACAGGAATAAAATATGTTTTTAATAAATAATATGCTTACAATAGCATTTAAAAGCAATTACATTTAACTATAAAAATTCCCTCAGGCTTTCTTTCTGCATTTTATTTGCTAAATTAGTTACCTAAACACGCCACTAATCCTACACAAAATGAAAAGATTTTTAATGACCTTAACTTTCTGCGGACTGACTTTAATAGCAAAATCACAAAATGCAAGTGTAGAACAATCGACTTACGGAATCCAAACGGGAATTTTAGGAATTTGGGTGCATAATGAATCAAAACTATCAAATCAATTCGTTTTAAGAAGTGAACTTGGACTTGACACAGGAATATATGGAAGTGATGCTAATGATATTGATGGATTTATACTCACACCTACAATAACATTAGAACCGCGTTGGTATTACAATTTAAACAAAAGAGAAGAAAAATCGAGACGAATAGATGGAAATAGCGGTAATTTCATTTCCATAAAAACGACATATCATCCTGATTGGTTTATAATCTCTAACGAAAGCAATATTAATTTTATAAGTGATATTTCTATCATCCCAACTTGGGGACTAAGAAGAAATCTTGGTAGTCATTTCACCTATGAAACGGGAATTGGAATAGGTTATATTCATTACTTTAAAGAAGATCATGTCATTTTAGTAAATGAAAGCGATGTTGCTGTTAACTTACATTTAAGAATTGGGTATCGTTTTTAATAATCTAATACAAACGTTGTACATACACCACCCTTAACTATTTCTTTAAATTATCTTAAGCTCTAAACAAATGCATACTTTTTCCTTTAATCATATAGCACTTGCTGTAAAGGACGTCAACACGTCTATTGAATTTTATCAAAAGGTACTTCAACTTAAAGAAATTGAGAATACAGCTTCAAACTCTAAAACAAGATGGCTATCTCTTAGTGATGGAAAACAACTTCATCTAATTCCTCGTCCAAATTCTGAAATAAAAATTAATAAAGCTGTGCACTTTGCTTTAGCAACATCTAATATAGATGCATTTATTAAGCATCTAGAAGATTTAAAAATCGAATACTCTGATTGGCTAAATACACCAAACAAAGATTATATACGAAAAGACGGAATTAAGCAGGTTTACTTTCAAGATCCCAATGGCTATTGGATTGAAATCAATGACGACACCACTTTATAACCGTACAACAAGTTACTAAACACTTCTAATTTAGAATAAAAAAAAGGGTAAAGAACCTGCCTCTACCCTATTTCTCTCCCTAATTAAACATCACAACTAGAATAGTCATTCATGTGCATTGTACCTTGTGTCTTAAGCTGGGTATGCCAACTAAAAGCTTCTTTAAGAATGTGCGGTGTTTGTCCGCCCAAACTATAAGCTTTATCAAAATAAGCCAACAATTGTGCTCTATAATCTGGATGTACACAATTATTAATAATGAGTCGCGCTCGTTCTACTGGAGCTAAACCTCTTACATCTGCCAAACCTTGTTCTGTAACCAAAACATCTACATCATGCTCCGTATGATCGGTATGAGATACCATTGGGACAATATGCGAAATAGAACCACCTTTAGACGTAGAAGGACAAGCAAAAATACTCAGGTAGCCATTTCTAGCAAAATCACCAGAGCCACCAATACCATTCATCATTTTTGTTCCTGTAATATGCGTAGAATTTACATTGCCGTAGATATCAAATTCTATAGCGGTATTAATTCCAATAATCCCTAAACGACTAATAACTTCAGCAGCATTACTAATATTCTGTGGCCGTAAGACTAATTTGCTTTTATATTTTTCAAAATCTTTAAATATGTTATCCGCGCATTTTTTTGTGACCGTTATAGATGATGCCGACGCAAATTCTAATTTCCCAGCATCAAAAAGATCAAAAGTACTATCTTGAAGCACTTCAGAATACATGGTCAAATTTTTAAATCGGCTTTTAGTAAAACCCGATAAAATAGCATTTGCCGTTTTTCCAATACCTGCTTGTAATGGTAAAAGCGACTCTGTTAATCGGCCTTCATCAACTTCTTTACCTAAAAAATCAAGAATATGATTGGATATGGCTTTCGTTTTTTCATCCGGATCTGAAATCACAGCAGGCGAATCTGGCTTTTCGGTATATACAATAGCAACCACTTTGCTAGGATCTATTCTAATAAATGGGTCACCAATTCTAGTATCCGATTTTAGAATAGGAATAATACCTCTATGAGGTTGTTTTTTTAATACTTTTATATCGTGCAGCCCTAAAAAGCTCTCAGGAAAACTGGTGTTAATTTCAATAATAATCTTATCTGCTTTTTCTAAAAATATAGGAGAATTACCTACAGACGTTGTTGGTACAATAAAACCTTCTGCCGTAACGGAAACGGCTTCAACAATAGCGACATCAATTTTAAATGTATCTATTTTTTGCAGCATATCTGCAGTTTGTCCCAAGTGCTGATCTACGTACAGAACCTCATGCTTATTAATAGCAGTTCTTAAAGTAGGATCTGCTTGAAATGGCATTCGTTTAACTAAGGCACCATTTCTTGCTAAATTGGCATCTGTATCATAGCCTAAAGATGCACCACTTAACACCGTTACTTTTAACCCCTCATAAAGCGCCCTTTCTGCAACCATAGGCAAAACAGCCTTGCTATCCCCTGCTTTTGTAAAACCACTAACACCTAAAACATCGTTATTATTAATTAATAAAGCAGCTTGTTCCGTTGTCTGTATTTTATCTAAATAAGGGGTGTAATGTATTCTTTGCATAATGTGAGTCTTTTATAAATTGTGGGATAAAAAAATCTCGTATTTGATTAAAATTGAACCACCAATTGGGCTTTCAATAAAATACTTTGGCAATTTATATAAGATTTTTAGTGTCTTTTTATTAAAAAAAGACATTGTATTATTAATTTAGTGCATTCATCACAAATGCTACCTATATAATGAACAATAAATATTATTTAACAGAGGTCGACAAAAACCCTAAAAGCATATTTTGTTACCATACAACCATGAATGATTTATTTATTGAACATCACAGTCATGATAAAGGACAGTTTTTATATACCGAAGGTGGCGTAGTCCATGTTAAGACCAATACCAGAATGTATTATTTACCAGCAAGGCATTATATGTGGATTCCGGCCGGTACAAAACACGCCATCTACCCTAGTTCTCCCAAAGTAATTATGAGAAACTTGTATTTCCCAATGCCATCGCAGACATCAGACTTTTACAAAAAAGAAGGTATTTATCATATTAACAACCTGCTCATGGAATTGTTATTATTTACTAAAAATTGGAATGGGGACATCATCAAAACTCAAACAAACAAATACCCAATTGTATATGCTTTTAAAACACTTTTAGAACAGAGTGTCTCACAAGCACTACATTTAGAACTTCCACATCCTACAGATAGCCGATTAATAAGCATTACCAAATATATGTCTGATAAAATAGACCAGGAACACCTATTGCCCAAATTGGCTTCAAGTTTTAGTATGACAGACAAATCGTTATACCGTCTTTTTAAAAAAGACTTAAACATGTCTTTTATAAAATACTATACACAATTAAGAATATTTAAATCTTTAGAATATTTAATGAATTCAGATTATAGCATATCTCAAATAGCAAATATGGTTGGCTATAATAGCATGCCTACATTTAGTAATACCTTTAGCAAGGTTATGGGTAAACGTCCTTCAGAATACAGAAAAGCTAACGAGATTTATACAGCATCTTAACAAGCACATGAATTACAAAAAGTAAGCACCACACAAACAAAGCTTAAGACAGTAACCTAAATTGCTACTTAAAAACACTTAAACACCTCATTTTTATAAAAATACGTAAAGTCACGTATATAAATATCTAAACTATTCCCTAATTTTATAAACTTATAATACCATGTTAAAACGCATCTTATCCGGAATATCAAAAGGGATAAACGGTATGATTACGTTTATATAACACGTTGCCACACATTTGAAAATAAGAACATTGAGAAAAATTTACTTACTGACTTTAATGTCAATTATTTTATTTAACTGCCAAAACAAAACGGAATTGAGAACTGATTTACAGCCAATTTATTCAGATTCGAAAAACGCTTTACAAGGAAACAATCTGTATGGAAAAGTTAAAAAAATTGAATATTACAAAACAACTTTTCAGAACACAGAAAATGAAGATAAACCTGTTCTGAACAAAATAGAAGAATACACCGATTTTGGAGAATTGAAAAAAGTAGAATACTTCGATAATTATGGAGAACTTACACAAACCAATGTTATTGATTATAACAAAAATCAAGAGTTCATAAAAAGTGTTTCTATTAACAAATCAAACGAATCGAATATTATTCAAACTTCGGAATATGATACTATCAAAAACTCAAGTGAATTGAGTGTTTTCGTTAATGATACAATTGACCATAAAACAACTTTTTATTATGGAAAAAATGATTATCAAATAAAACGAATTTCTATTAAAGGAAATGATACGACCGAAGTTAATTTAGAATACACTTTTGACGATAATGATAAAATAATATCTTCTACACAAAAAGAAAAAGGGAATGACAAATCAACGACAACAAATCTGTTTAAATATGACAATAACAACAATTTAATAGAATCGTCATATAAAACAGAATGGATGGAAATGATAAGCGAAACGGAATGGAAAGATGGAAAAATTTTTAAACAAACTTCTTATACAATATCAGCCGATTTAAAAAAGCATAAAAACAACATAACTGAATTTGATATTTTATATAATCCTATCAATTCAAAAGAATTCGAGGATTCAAAATTAAACCGAGAATTGAAATTTGATTATGAATTTGACAAAAACGGGAATTGGATTAAAAAAAATGTATCAATGAAAGAACATTTTAATAATTCAAAGGAATTCGTTCCAATTTATGTTGATACGAGAAAAATAAGTTATTGGAAATAAAAAACGTGTGGCAACACCGTGTATAATTAATGGCTTGTTCTCGCCTACTTACGAAAATCCTCGCGGATTTTCTATTCGGTTTTTATTTGCTAAATTAGGTGCTTAAATACGCCACTAATCATACACAAAACCGTTACCACACATTTGAACCAAATAACGATATGAATTTAAAAACAAAAACAATTCGATNTAATCGCTAATTTAACCCGTAACTGACGGTTATACGAAACCGTTACCACACATTTGAACCAAATAACGATATGAATTTAAAAACAAAAACAATTCGATTTCTAGTCTTAATTTTTCTATTTACAGTTGNTTTCTAGTCTTAATTTTTCTATTTACAGTTGCTTGTAACAATGATAATGAGTCTGAAGAACAACCTGAACAGGAAACTTTTCTTTGTTGTGGAGAAAACCCATTTGAAAACCAGAACATCGATAATCTTGACCAAAGTGCTGGAGAAGTAAATATCAGACCGGTATTTACACCTAACGGAGATGCATTTAACGATACTTTTGGATTTATAAATATGGCATTATACCAAAATATTACTGTTACAATATTTGACTTGGATGACAACACCATTTATTCATCAGAAAATTATGAATTACCAGATAATGTTTGGCCAGTTAATGTAGATTCTTTAGATAGTGGAACTTATAAATATAAAGTAGTAATAGAAAACGAACAGACATTCGTGGAATATGGATATGTCTGTCTTGTAAAAACACCAGAAGATGGAGCTGAATTTAGCTTTGTTAATGAATGTTCACTTGACTTTTTCGACCCAATTTTAGAATAAAAAACGTGTGGTAACACCGTGTATAATTAATTGCTTTGGTCGTTGCTTACTTGCGAAAATTCCTGCGGAATTTTCACGGGTTCGTAAATGTTTGTTAACTTAGTTGCTTAACCACGCAACTAACCATACACAAACACGTTATGCTTTATTAGAGAAAGACTATGAAAATTAAGAACTTTACCGATTTGATTAAGGAACTTGAGCCTTTAAAAAAGAATAATGATTTAATTTTCAGAGGTCAATCGAATGTCGATTGGGAAATAATACCAAAATCAGGTAGAAACGGTTTTTCAGAAAAATATACTAAAACATTACCTGAAAGACAGATTTTTAATTCTTGGAAAAGATATGCTAAATCTCATCTTTCAAAACATCCAGAAACAGAATGGGACTGGTTGGCTATTGCTCAACATCACGGTTTAGCAACAAGACTTTTAGATTGGAGTAAAAACCCTTTAGTAGCCGCTTTTTTTGCCTGTATTGAGAATAACGACAGTGATGGTGTAATATATTATTATAAGCTAACTGACGTTCTAGAGTTTGACGAGCGAACTACAAGTCCTTTTGATTTTAAAGGTTTTAATATTTTTTTTCCTAGTGGTTTAGTTTCAAGAATAATAAATCAACGAGGTCTATTTACAATTACTGACAAACCTACTGTTGGATTAGAGAAACAATTAAAAGGAGAATTAAAAAAAATCATTATTTCAAAAGAAGCAAAGGAAAATATTATTATGTCACTTGATTTTTATGGAATAAATAAATTGAGTTTATACAACGACATAGACAGTTTATCAGAATATTTGAATGACTATGTTGCGAACAACCATAGTAATAATCTGAACCAATTGATTACGGAAGAATAAAAACAAAGCATAACAACGTATAAAATTAATTGCTTGCTTCTAGCCTACTTTAGAAAGTCCTCGCAGACTTTCTATCTGTGATTTATTTGCTAAATTTAGTGCTTAAACACGCCACTGCTCATATACATAAACGTTAGCAAATATTATGAAAAATCTCACATTTACTTTAATCATTACTTTCATTTTGACTTCTTGCTCATCTACACAAAAAATATCCGAAAAGCGATGCAAATCAACATCAAAAAATGATTATGAATATATCCTAGAAGATAAATTCGAATCAATTGTTAATGATAACAAAATATTATTGAATGAGATAAAATATAAATGTGTGTATTCCTCATTTTATACTCAAAAAGGAATGTATGACAAATTCGGAAAATGGAATAAGCTAATTTATCCTAAAGGCAGTCATCATCCTATATTAGTGTGGAATAACGTAAAACTTTTCCCAAATGACACAACTGAATTTATTGTAGCTGCTAATGGACTTGAAAGTACTAAAACTACTTATGCTTCTATTTTAGTTTTTGACAAAAAAAATAATGACCTCCTAACTGAACATTCTGGATATAAGCAAAAACTTATAGCGTATTTTTCAAAAATGATTAAATCAAATAATTCAAAGAAAAGAGATTTTTATGAAAAATATTGGAAAACTGTTAATCCAGAACATTGGGAATATCTTAAACAGTTTAAAAAAAACCAATAACATTTGCTAAATTAGTTACTTAAACACGTAACGAAATCATACATAAAACCGTTGCGCTTCATTACTAGAAACCAATAACCAATGATAAAACTCTTCAGAAAAATTAGACAAAATTTACTTTCAGAAGGAAAAACTGGAAAGTATTTTAAATATGCCATTGGAGAAATTGTACTTGTCGTCATTGGAATTTTAATTGCGTTAAATATTAATAATTGGAATGAAAAACAAAAAGAAGAAAAGAGTGAAATATTAATACTTAAAACGCTACAAAAAGACTTTACAGAGAACAAAAAAATATATTCAGACATCGTCGATAAACAGACCTTTGTTATTGATAATTGTAAATCACTTATTGAATGTTTTGAAAGAAAAGATTTACAATACAAGAGAGATTCTATTGGTAAATTTATCTACTATGGAGCTTTTAATTATTATAGAGCCGAACCTATCTTAGGTACTTATGAAGCTATGATTGGAAGTGGAAATTTAAATGTATTGAAAAGCGAAACTCTTAAATCAAAATTAGCGTTATTTTCATCTGAAATAAATCAAGGATTTGAAGATGAAACATTATCAATGAATTTACTAAATACATTACATAATGAATTTAAATCCATTGGAACATTATTTTTAGATCATAGAACTCGACAATTTATTGGCTTAAGCAAGGCTAAAGAAGATGGTGTGTTTCAGAATAAAATAATTTCAAATTTATATCAAAATCCAAATATTTTACACCCACTCGCTATGAAAACAGGTGTTGAAACTAATAGATTAAACTTGTATGTTAAAATGTTAGATTACTCAAATGAGATATTAAATTTGGTTGAATCTGAACTGAAAGAAAAAAAATAACGAAATCGAAGATTCGACGAAGTCAAAGCACAACAATGTCTATAGGCTGTGATCTAAAACTACATTCTCGAAAAAAAGAAAATGAACCAATCTGAACTCATAATTTTAAATTTAATAGAAATAAGGAGAAGAAGTATAAAACTTTGGAATGGCCTACCTGAGAAATATTATAATTGGAAACCTGACGCAAAAGCAATGAGTGCATCAGAAATGATAAGACACGTTTTGGAGGCTGATTATGGTTGGAATATTATTATTAATCAAGACGATATAACAAATTATAAAACACCCTGGAACAACCGACCATTCATAAACCTAAAAGATGAACTTGAATTTGCTAAGCCTTTTAGAAAAACATTTTTAGAAAGCATTCAACAATTTTCGGATAAGGAATTAAACGAAACAGAAATCGTTCACCCTGGAAATGGAGACAAGAAAATCCTTGTAAAATATTTATTACGAATTGGATATCACGAAGCTGTTCACGCAGGACAATTCCTGTCGTATTTAAGAGCAATGAATATTGATAGACCAAACATATGGGATTAAAAAAACACTACAGTCAACAATGTATAACCGTAATTACGGCAGACTTGGCTACATCCAAATCTACTCGAAATAACTAAAGGCAGTGCTTAACCGAAAAATAACACCTATAACAAATTGCTAGTGTTCTTTAAATTCTCAATTCACAACAAGAACTCAAAAACCTGTTATTATTTTTTAAATAAATTTATTGACTTACATCAAATAATTTGATTTGAGACCACATTAGTTTTGCATTTGAAATAATAAAAATTAATAATGGTACTTATAGAATTAGAGACATTACAAATATTTGGTCACGACAGTAAAGAACGAATCGAAAAAGCTTTAAAACATCTTCAAAATGGAAATGGAATAATATTAATGGATGATGAAGACAGGGAAAATGAAGGAGATTTAATTTTCTCTGCGCATAACATGACAAATAACCACATGGCATTGATGATTAGAAAATGCAGTGGTATTGTTTGTCTTTGCTTAACAAATGAAAAAGCAGACGCATTACACTTACCCTATATGGTGAAAGAAAACACCAGTAGTTTTCAAACCCCTTTTACAATTTCTATAGAAGCAAAAGAAGGTGTAACGACAGGAGTTTCGGCTAAAGACAGATTAAAAACAATTCAAGTGGCTTGCCGTGAAAATGCCAAAAGCAGCGATTTAGCAAAACCAGGTCATATCTTTCCGCTAAGAGCCAAAAATAATGGTGTACTTGAAAGAAAAGGGCATACAGAAGGAAGCGTAGATCTAATGAAATTGGCCGGCTTAAAACCCGAAGCTGTACTTTGCGAATTAATGAATGACGATGGTACCATGGCAAAAAAAGATACAATTATAGAATTTGCAGAGACGCATAATTTAATGGTCCTATCAATACAAGATATTATTCATTATCGTAAATTTGTTAGAGATTTTAACTAAATGACAGACTATATTGAACTCACTAACTTCATAAAAAAGAATATTACTATTGAAGATGAAGATTTAAAAATTGTATTATCTTATTTTAAAACAATAAAAAAAAGTAAAAACGACATTTTACTTTCAAATGGAAAAAATAGTCAGGTTAGTTATTTTGTAAAAAAAGGGTGTCTAAGACTGTTTTATATAGATGAAGAAGGAAAAGACGTTACACGTTATATTGCCTTTGAAAATCAATTTGCGACAGAACTGGTTAGTTTTATAACTAATGAACCTGCACAAGAAACAATTCAAGTCATTGAAAACAGTGAGCTCTTATACATCACGCACGATGACTTTAGACATCTTATGAAAATCGTCCCTAAATGGAAAGATTTTTACAGCATCTATTTAGAAAAAGCCTATGTAAATAATTCTAAAAGATTACTATCATTTACTACGCTAGATGCATCAGAACGCTACAAACAATTATTCAAAATAAATCCCAATATTGTGAGACGCCTCCCCAACAAAATAGTAGCGTCTTATATTAATATATCACAAGAAACTTTGAGTAGAATAAAATCTAAAATCTGATCATAAAATATAAAAATTGCAACATATGAAATACACTGTATTACTCGTATTATTCTTTTTACAATTTACGGGTTACTCACAATCGCTTGATGAAAATTCGAGTTCTGAAAAAGCTAATGATAAGTTGTTATTAACAATCTTTCTTAAGCACGATCAAACTATGAACTTAAATGAGATTGAAGAGATAAGAACCCAACAAGGCTTTTATGAAAATCTTCCGCCAGAAGGTGTTGCTGTAGTTAACTGGTTTGTAGTTATGGGACTTGGTCAAGTAGTTATTTTGGAACTTCCTGCTTCAAAATTATCTGCTGTAAATTTGGCTATTGAGAGAACCGCATGGAAGGCTTTTACAACAGAAATTTTTCCAACCTACAACCTGTATCCTATCATAGAACATAAGCTAAAAAACAAGTCAAAAGTAGAGCTTAATGAAAAACTCAGTACTAAAAAAGCAAATGATAAGCTCTTAGTAACAGTCTTTCTTAAACACAATCAAACTATGACCTTAAATGAGATTGAAACAATAAGAACCAATCAAGGCTTTTATGAAAATTTACCGCCTGAAGAGGTTTCTGTCGTTAACTGGTTTGTGGTTATGGGCCTTGGTCAAATGGTTGTGCTTGAACTCCCTGCTTCAAAATTACCTGCTGTAAATTTAGCCATTGAAAAAACGGCATGGAAGGCTTTTACAACAGAAATTTATCCAACTTACAATCTATATCCTATCATAGAACATAAGCTAAAAAATAAATCAAAAGTAAATTACTAACATTTTCATGCTTAACTACAAGCAAACAAACGTCATATAAGTGTTGGAGTACACGGTATAAAAACAAAAGTAATTATGTCAATTTACGCAATTGGCGATATACATGGTAGTATACACGCATTAAAGACTATTTTTCAATTTGGCTTAATAAAGACAAATGATAAAGTCCTTTTTCTTGGAGATTAGTTTGCACAATAAAACAGTAAAAACTCAACCTTTAATTGTAGCTATATTCTAGAGCAAAATATACGCTAAAAACAGACATCAAGCCTTCGCTTTATAAAACAAATAGATCCAAATAGACCTTGACAATTTAAAATTTAGAGTACTCAACAAAAATGCCATTGCCACTATAATGAAGAAAACGCGTAAAGGCGAAAAATCAATAAGACTCCAAAACACCACAAGACAAGTAATCATTTGTGCTACAGCAAGCGCATAACTCACAAACATAGCCCCAAAGAAAAAACCCGTTTCTCGTTCAAATTTATAATCACAAACAAGGCATCTATCGTTCATTTTAGGAATTTTCAATAAGAAGATATTTCCACTGTCTTTAAAAATCTTGCCGTCTTTACAATTCGGACATTTACAATTCAAAGTATCTATAACTTTACTCATCACATCGTGTTTATTCATTAGCAAAATTAAAATCATTAATCGTTTTTACACATATAGTATATACACCATTTTTTGTACTTTTAGGACATTTATTATGAAAATACCAGTCCTCAATATAAGTCAGTTTAAAGAATCGGCAGCACTCAATGACGTGTACATCAATTCGTTTTCAAATCATATACAGCTCAATAAGCATTTAATAAACAAACCACACAGTCATAATTTTTACCTATGTGTGCTCTTTACTGAAGGTACGGGAACCCACGAAATTGATTTTAATTCTTATCGTATAACACCTGGAAAAGTGTTCTTTTTAAAACCTGGACAAACACATTTCTGGAAATTTGAAACCCCTCCAGAAGGGATCATTTTTTTTCATTCCCAAGAATTTTACGAACTAAAGTTTTTAGAACACAAGCTTCATACATTTCCTTTTTTTTATTCGTATCAAAATCCACCTGTACTAGAATTAACACCTAAAAAACGGGAACAATTACAGCTTAATTTTCAAGAAGCTTATACCGAATATCAACAAACCAACCTATTAAGAGAGTTGAAAATTGTAAATTTAATAAGTCATATTTATATCGAATTAACAAGAGCATATACAGGTAATACCAATTTAGAAAAACTCAATTCACCACACTATACCAACATCCTCGAAAAGCTAGAAACCCTAATTAACATCCATTTTTACAATGAAAAACTACCTAAGTTTTATGCAGACAAACTAAACATTACCACTAAACACCTTAATAGAGTTGTAAATAAAACTATCCATAAAACCACAAGCCAATTAATTTCTGAAAGAATTATTCTAGAAGCAAAACGATTGATTGTACATTCTAAAGACAATTTGGCCAATATAGCCTATACCCTCCAATTTTCTGACTATGCTTATTTCTCAAAGTTTTTTAAATCTAAAACAGGTATGACCCCCTTAGATTTTCGGAAAAAATATTTTTAAGGACATCCTAACGACTAAAGTATAATGAGCAACATCATGTGAAATTAAAGGTTAATACTTTAATTTTCAACAGCATATTCTATCTGTGATTTATTTGCTAACTTTAGTGCTTAAACACGCAACGAAATCATACACAAAACCGTTGGCATTCATTGAGCAGAACCGTTAAAAATCACAATTATGAGTAATTTAAAAAACATTAAATCCGAAATTGAAAAATATGCGAATGACTCAAATTTGACTGAATTTCAAATAATTGATAAACTAAAAAAACACTACTTTGACAAAAAAGTAAACGAGAATTTAAAGCTCTATAAAAAAGGAAAGAAAAAAGTGAGCGAAATAACAAAAGACTTGAAAATCTCGCCGCGAAAATTTTATGCGATTTTAGAGCAAAAGAAAATAGAACATAAGAAATATAAAAAAGAGTAATTTAAACAGACAAAATATGACATCATTAATGATTGGACCTTTCCAAATAATTTTAGTTTTAATAGTTCCTGTTGGAATTTTTCTTTTAGGATTCTTCATTGGAAAAAAATCTGGATATATAAAAAGAGTAAAGGAAACTGAAAACCTGAACAAACAAATAAATTAAATCGGAATTTTAGCAAGTTTGCAGAATATATCGCTAACAGAATTTAATTACATTATGAATAAAAAAACGAAATCAATAATAATAGGCGGATTAGTTAGCGGAATTGTTTACGCTGGACTTATGGCTGGTTTTGATTATTACGACGGAAAAGAATTTGAAATTTGGAGATTTTTATGGAATTTCTTCTTTTTTGGAGGTGTTATGAGTCTTTTAACAGGTTATAATGTTAGGAAACAGTCTGAAAATAAGGATGAATAATTTGATATAAAAAAACAACAAAATGCCAACTCCGTATATAATTTATTGCTAGTTCTCGCCTACTTACGAAATTGCTAACGCCAGTTCGCTTTGCTCGTGTCTATTCTGGTTTTTATTTGCTAAATTCAGTGCCTAAACCACGCAACGCATCATATACAAAATCGTTGTGCCCAATTAAAAATTCCGTATTATTACATAAATAAGGCTAAATGATTGTATCTTTGATAGTATCAAATGATAGTATCGTAAATGAAACCACCTTACGAAATAACATCTTCTATTTTAAAATTAATAACTTCTATTTCTGAGAAAATAGGAGAAGTAAATGCTAATTTATTAAACAGACCTTCACCGAAATTGAGAAAACAGAATAGAATCAAAACTATTCATTCTTCTTTAAAAATAGAAGGAAATACACTTACAGAAGAACAAATAACAGCACTTCTTGAAAACAAAAGAGTTATTGGTCCTAAAAAAGATGTTCTTGAAGTTTTAAATGCTATTAAAATCTATGAAAATTTAGAAGATTACAAGCCTTCTAATGAAAAATCCTTTTTAAAAGCACATCAAAACTTAATGGAAGGTCTAATTGAAAATTCTGGAAAATATAGAAATCAAAGTGTCGGAATTGTAAAAGGTTCTAAAGTTGAGCATTTAGCACCACCTTTTGAAAATGTGCCATACTTAATGAAAGACCTCTTTGAATATTTGAAAAAGTCTGATGAAATTGAGTTAATTAAAAGTTGTGTTTTTCATTACGAAATGGAATTCATACATCCATTTTTGGATGGCAATGGCAGAATGGGACGATTATGGCAAACTTTAATTTTAATGGAAAAACATCCAATCTTTGAGTTTTTGCCCTTTGAAACTTTAATTAGCAACGACCAAAAAAAATATTATAAAGCCTTGGCTGAGAGTGATAAATCTGGAAATTCAACTAAATTTATTGAATATATGCTAAACGTAATTGACATTTCAATAAGTGAATTATTAGATTTTAATAATCGAACGCTAAATGAAAAAGACAGATTAGAATATTATGTTTCCTTAAATAAAACTGAATTTACAAGAAAAGATTATATGGATATTTTTAAAGATATTTCTTCTGCGACAGCAAGTAGAGATTTAAAAAAAGGAACTGAACTAGGTTTATTTGAAAAAATAGGAGAAAAAAATAAAACAATCTATAGATTAAAATAACTAGGCACAACTCCGTATATAATTTATTGCTGGTTATAGCCTACTTACGACATTGCTAACGCCAGTTCTAAACCAAAAATTAACGCATACAAACCCGTAACTGACGGTTATACAAGACCATTGTAGTGCCTTTGAGAAATGAAAAACACATTGACAAATAGAACATTTAAAACACCATTAGGAACAATTTCTTGTGCTCTAAAATCAAACTTCTCATTTATTGAAACTCAAAACGCTGGACACTATAAAAACGGAACTTATGAAAAGTTTAAAACTTCTGCATTCGACATTGAACTGATTGAATTTAAAGTAAAACAACCCAATTATCTTGGAGAAACAATATCTGATTCTAAATGTTGGATTTGGAGAATTACAAAAGTTAAAAACATATTTGAAAATCTTGAAATCAAAGTTTCTGTTTCTAATTACCCTAAAAACGCTGAATTTAACTTTGCTACTGGCGAAAATTTAGATGCTTTCGAAATCAAAAATGATCAATGGAAATTACACATTGGAACAGAAGATGGAGAAGTATTGAATTATAGAGCTGAAAATAATGATTGGTTTCCAACTCGACTTTTGAATACAAAAAACCATTGGCAAGACATAACCGAGCTAAACAAGTCCTCAATCCAAACAAATGTTCCTGAATTAAAAACTGGAGAAAAAATCCATTTACAATATTTAACGGCATTTGAAAAGCAGAATTCCGAAGCTATTAACACTTGGATTGCTGTAGACGAACATAAATCGGAATTGGAAAAATGGATTGGAATAATATAAAAAACGCACAACAACACCGTGCTTAATTTATTACCTAGTCCTCACCTACTTACAAAAAACCCTCGCAGACTTTCTATCTATGATTTATTTGCTAACTTTAGTGCTTAACCACATCACACCCAAACGCAGCAAACAGAAGAAATAAACCATTACAACCACCTTAGCGATCATTAAAACAAAACCGTGAATAAACTGGACTTCAGCATAGCATTAAGAGAAAAAGGATTAGGCAAAAATGAAATGATAAAAGAAATGAAGAAAAGTGGCTTTAACCAATCTGAAATAAACTTTTATCTAAAAAAGTCTGATGAAATTTATTTGAATCAGCTATTAAATAATAAGCAATCAGGTCAATCAACAAAATCCAGTCAGACTTTTAAATCTATTATATTATTAATTAGTTTAGGCTTACTTGCAGCAGTCTTTTTAGGATATGCTTCAATAGGTCTTATAGGACTTTTTGTTTTTTGGAGTTTAATAAAATTTGGTTCGTTTCGAAGATAAAAAATCACATAAAGTCACGTATAGAAATATCTAAAATATATTATAAACATTATAACCTTACTGTCACGTATTACAACACATTTTATCCAGAAAAACAAGAAGTATATAACATATGATTCAGTTTATATAACACGTTGCCCATAATTTGAAAAAAAAAAATTCGAAATTGATTAAAAATTTTAGAAACATAGAATATTTAAAGCACGGAAACGAAAGACAAAAACTCGCTTTCAACGAAATTAAACGTTATAAAATTTTTGAAATACTCGAAAAATACAATCCGATTCTGACTGGAACTATTCCTATCGAAATTGATTTACCCGAAAGCGATTTAGACATTATTTGTGAATGCGAAAATCACTCTGAATTTAAAAAATGTTTGACAAAGGAGTTTTCAAAAAAAGAAGATTTTAAAGTTTATTCAAAAAACCAAAACGGAATTGAATCAACTGTTGCGGAATTTAAGACCGAAAATTTTTTGTTTGAGATTTTCGGACAAAATATTCCAACCGAAAAGCAAAACGCTTATCGACATATGGTTATTGAAAACAGAATTTTAAACGAAAAAGGAGTTGACTTTAAGCAGAAAATTAAAGAATTAAAATCTAACGGATTAAAAACGGAACCGGCTTTTGCGGAACTATTAGGTTTAAAAGGAAATCCATATACTGAATTATTAAAGTTGGAAATAAAAAACTGTGGGTAACAACGTATCTTATTTATTGCTTGGTTCTAGCCTACCTGCGAAAATTGCTAACGCCAGTTCGCTACGCTCGTGTCTTTTCGGTTTTTATTTGCTTAACTTAGTTGCAAAACCACACAACCAAATACCCAAAACCGTGGAACTCAAACTCAATAATTAATGAAAAAAAGATATTGGCTAATTGGAATTTTTATTGGTCTTTTTATTCTGCTTTATTGTCTAAAATTATATACAACTAAAGATAGCGTTAAATGTCCTGAGTTTAACAAATCTTATTCTGAATGGTTTCCCTATAATGAAGGAGATATTTTAACTTTTAAACATTCTGATTCTATTCAAGAATATATCGTGAGCACATATAATGTTCGCAATACTAAAAGCTACAACAGAAATATGAAATGTGGATGTTGTGAAGATGGAATTGTGATTTACCTTACCCAAAAAAGAGACACAATTAAAATTGATTTCAATAATTTTATAAATCCTAATAGTTGTATGGGAAGTACAAGATTTATAAGTAGAAATGGAAAAGACATAAATGTAAAAGCTACACAAATTCAAAAAGAACTTGACTTAACCCAAATATCCTCAGACAGTCTAATAATAGAAAAAAGCATAGGAATAAAACAACTTTTTTGGAGAGGAAAATTATGGGAATTTGAAAGTATCAAAAAATCAAAAACTGACATCAAAATAATTTCCATTAACGGATGTTAAAAAAACTATGCCCATCACCGCATATTATTTATGACTTGATTCTCGCCTACTAACAATACAAACGTAGCGAACTGGCCCTAAAAAAACCTCACAAAACACCCTATCCGGTTTATATTCACTAAATTAGACACTCAAGCGCAGCGAACAAGTGAAGCAAACCATATACAAAACTATTGTACTTCATTGCCCGAAACCACTAAAAAATGATCAAATTCTTTAGATTATCAAAACATAATTTTGTGAAACAAAATCGAATGTCTTGTGGACATTCGGTTGAGATAGGCGCTTGCGGACTTAATACAAAAAAAACATCAATTCATGATAAAGTTTTTTAGAAAGATTAGATACAACCTTATAGAAAAAAATAAAACTGGAAAGTATTTAAAGTATGCTATTGGAGAAATTGTTTTGGTCGTTATAGGAATTTTAATTGCGCTGAGTTTAAATAATTGGAATGAATCAAGGAAAAATAAGATCATTAAACAGCAGTTAATTGAAGACTTAATTGTAGAATTACAATCATCGAAGGTTATACTAAATGATGCTATTGCCCTTGGTGATTCTCTAATTGCAGACGGTCAATTGTATTTAAAACATATTGGATCTAAAGAATTGACAATTCAAATAGATTCACTTAAAACACTTGGAGATTTTATAACATATGGTATTCCTTATGACCTCAATTTACCAATTTATGAAGATTCAAAATCGTCAGGCAGGCTTAGTATGATTAATAATAAGAAAGTACTTATACTTTACGCTGAGATAATGTCTGCCGACATTGGTGGGTCCATTCACCGTAAAATTAGTAATGATATGTATTATAATGGTTCTGACTGGGAACTAAGAAAAGAAATAGGATTAAGCGAAATTTTATCTACGCCTAATAAAATGCTACCTGAAAGATTTAGATTAACTGAAAAAGAATTTTTGGAAATCCTTGCACGTCCTTCTACGTTTGCCACGTTAAATAATTCTTTACAGATGAAAGTTGTAAGGATTAATTATATGAATAGAATAAGCAATGGAATGACAGAAGTTATTGGATTGCTTGAAGAAGAAAAAAAATAATCTTAAATTATAAAAAATAACGAAATCAAAGATTCGACGAAGTCAAAGCAAAACAATGTGTGTTGTATTGCCAGCTTCTAGCCTACTTACAAAAATTGCTAACGCCAATTCGCTACGCTCGTATCTATTCGGTTTTTATTTACTAAATTAGATGCTTAAACATACTACGCCCAAGTGCAACGAACAAACACAGTAAACCATACACAAAACCATTAGTATTAATTTAAAACAAAAGAATGAAAACCATTTTAACTACAATTTTAATTATTTTTTCCATGTCCATTTGTTCAGCACAAAAGGTAAAGTTTAAGAAGAAAAAAGTCATACTTGATGACAAAGAAATATTAAGTTACAAACAAATACCGTTCTACAGCCAACGCTATTTTTATAAACTAGATACTAGCGAAGAATTGATTTATATCTCACTTGAAAGGAATGGAACAAATAATTATGATGGTGACGATTATATCAAAATATACTTTTCAGAAAAAGACATCCTCATTGAAACAAAATCTCTATTCTATGGAACGAATACGAAACCCGTAATTAAGAAGTTAGTTTTAGAAGGAGTAATTGAGACTGATGGAAATATCAACTATGAAAAAGTCGCTAAATTTAAAAAAAGATACAACGATATAATCAACAAATAAACCAATACAACAATAGTTATAAGTAAAGGCTTGTTCTCGCCTACCTTGGTGTACACTTGCTATATTAAACGCTAAACCACACCACACCCAAGCACAAGGAACAGGCAAAGCAAATCATACACAAAACCGCTAGCTATAATTTGAAAAAAACAAACTATAAAACAATATTTCTAGCTTATATTCCAATCGGGATTTTACTTGTTTTGATTCTAAAATCGGAATTAAGTACCGGATTTAGAGGATTTAATGACTTTGTAAAGTATACCATCTTTTTGGTTAGTGGTATCATAGTGTTTATTTACACTTTAATAAAACAAGGGATAAAAATTAAGAAGAAAGTAGACGTTAGAGAAGCCAAAATCATTATAATATTACTTTTAATTTCTACTTTTTTAGCCATTGGCTCATTATATATTCCAGATTATTTATTTTACTAAAAACTAAAAACACCCGTTATTACTTCCTGTAATTTCAGAATAGCATTTAAACAACTAAGCTTTAAAACCACATTAATAAACATTTAAAATGAACGATTTAATCATCTTAGATATATTTTGGGACCGACAACTGGTAAAAGATAAATCAGGCAAAGCGTTTGAAATTTTTAGAGGGAAAGATTACGATCACGACTGGGTACATTTAGGCCATGGATATTCAAAAAATAAAGATTGGATTTATTTTTATAACAACACCTGTTTTGAGCAACACTTGAAAAAAATTGATATTGCTAGTTTTAGTGTAATTGAAGCAAATGAAGCCGAAAACACCATTTATTTTAAAGATAAAAATGCGGTATATCTACAAAGTTATATGTGTGGTTTTACAATCTTACCAGAAGCAAGTCCAAACAACTTTCGCATTATAGATATGGATAACGGCTACTCAACTTCGGGGGAGTTGAGTTATTGGTATGACTCTAAACTACCCTATTCCCTTTCTAAAATGACACCAGTTAATCAATGTTACCAAAGAGTAGAAAATGCCATATATTATGCTCATACCGTAAAAATGACTTGTGACGTAAATACTTTTGAACAAGTTCACCCAAAAGTGGATACACTTTTTAAAGATAAAGACCATCTCTATTTTAAAAGTGAAATAGTAGAAGGAGCAAATCCTGCAACTTTTCAGTTTTTAGAAGAATGTATAGGAGAAGATGCCCCGTATTATTTAGAATGTGATATTCATTTTTATGCTAAGGATAACAAACAAGCCTACTTTGTAAACGAACCTTTTGGAATTAAGATCATAAAGACTAAAGATTTGGAAAATTTTAGGTTTGAAGTAATCGATGACATTGGATATGGAAGAGACTCTAAATATAGATATGAAAAAGGGAAAAGAAAAAAAATAAATTGAACAAAAACAAACTACTGCTAACGCCATATATAATTTATGGTCAGTCTAGCCTACTTACAACACAAACGCAGCAAACTAGCCTTAGCAAAATCCTTACAGATGCTCAATTTAGCTCTCTTTTATAAATTAGGGCATTAAAAATAATATTCATAGCACTACGTAAAGTCACGTATAGAAATATCTAAAATATGTTATAACTTTATATCCTCACAGTCACGTGTTAAAACATATTTTATCCGGAAAAACAAAAAGGATATAGCACATGATTGAGTTGATATAACAAGTTAGCTACAAGCTGAAGAAAATGCAGATATATATTGAAGGACTTCCGGGAATTGGAAAAACTGAATTAGCAAAAAGAATTCATAGTGAACTTGGAATGGAAAATATTTATTTGGAAAATATTGAAGTTGAATCTATTAAAAATTTACAAAAACAAACTGATGATGAATATGCTCTTGAATCACAACTAATTTTTCTTAATTCCAAGCTTAAACAACAATCAATCGTTAAAGACAATTCTGTTTTAGATTATGAGTTATTATTAAAGACTAAAACATTTGCTAGTCATTTTTTAAATAAATCTCAACAAGAATTAATATCTGATTTTTTAAGCTACTCAAATTATCAACCAAACAAAAAATCAATTTATATTTTTTTGAAAGCAGAAAATTTAATTGTATTGGAAAGAATTAAAAAACGTGGAAGAAAATATGAAAGAAATTATAGTATCGATTTTTTAGAATCATTAGAAAATTATTACAATGAACATATTAAATGTTCACAAAATAATTGGCAAATTATAAATTACAATGATTTCGAAATTGGTTTCAAAGATGTCAAAAAAATAATCAATGAATATTATGGTCAAAACAATTAATAAATTTCCCGTTATTCAGCTTGAAGATATCTTGAGTTCTGATGAATTAATTAAAGAGTCATTAGACTTAATTGGATGTTTAGTAATTCAAAATAGTGAGATAGATGATGAAAAGATAGAATTTGGTTATAATCTAATGTCTAGTTTTTTTTCATTAGATAATTTAACAAAACAAAAATATTCTTTTAAAAAAATTGACCAAAAAAAATATAGTGACATTGGATATTTTCCATTCAAGACGGAAATAGCAGTCAATCAAAAAATACCAGATTTAAAAGAAATGTTTCATATTGGCAGAGATTTTAAAAACAGTTCTTTGTATGCAACAAACTTTTTTCCAAGCGAGATACAGGGCTTTGAAACTTTTTTTACTACTTTATTTAACGAATTTGAAATAATCGGTAATAAAGTTTTTCAAGGTTTGACTAAAAACTTACCCTTAAAAAATAGCTATAAAAGTGAACTGTTAAGTAACAATAATAGTCTTTTGCGACTTATACATTATCCACCTTGTGATAATAATTATGAAAAAGGAATGAGAGCAGCACCACATACAGGAATTCAATTATTAGGTATACAACCTAAAGCATCAAGTGAAGGTTTAGAATTTTACAGCAAAAAACTTGGCTGGTTTAGATTTCCAAAATTAGAAAACTGTATAATCATAAACATTGGTGAGATGATGTCATATATATCAAATAAACATTTTCAGCCAACCCTTCACAGAGTTTCAAATGCGTCTTACGACAAAAGCAGACAAGCGATTGTGCATTTTTTTCATCCTAATAGTGAAATAGATTTAGTCAACATTGAAAACAATACATCAGTAAAATCAGGTGAATGGCTAATTAAAAGATTAAAAGAAATAGGAGTTTATAAATAAGTAAATTATGGAATATAAAAAAGAACAACAAATCAAAGTGCTTTATACAAATTGGAGAGGTGAAACAGGAATTAGAAATATAGTACCTGTGAAAATTTATTACGGTTCAACAGAATGGCATAAAGAAGATGGCTGGTTAATGGAAGCATTCGACTTGGATAGAGAAGCTATAAGAGTTTATTCTATGAAAGATATAAAATCAATCTGGTAATTAAATATGTATTTATCCGATAAAGACATAAAATCGAAACTTGAAGAACTTAACTTTCTATGTGCAGATGCATCAGAATGTTTTAATATCAATGAACAAATTCAACCTTGTTCAATTGATTTAAGGCTAGACAATGTATTTTGGAAATTTAAAAAAGTAAAATCAATTGATTTTCGAAAAAGAAAATTAATGGAATTAGAACCTCGTAGATTCTGGAAAAGGATTGTAATAAAAAAAGGCGAATCAATTGACTTAAAACCTGGTGAGTTAATACTTGGTAGAATTTATGAGGTCTTTTCTATTCCAAAAGATTGCGCAGGGAAAATTGAAGGTCGCAGTAGTTTTTCTAGAATGGGTTTAGGAGTTCACATAAATTCGGACTTTATTAATCCAGATTGGAGAGGTCATATGCCTTTACAATTAACCAATTATGGAAAAAACCCCATTAGACTTTACCCATTTATTCCTATTTGTCAATTAATGCTAATTAAACTATCAAGCACACCAGAACGATTCTATGGAGAACAAGAACTTCAAAGCAAGTACAAAGATGATGATGGCGGACCTTCATATTGGTGGAGAGATAAACGTATTAAAAGACTTCAAGAATATTTTTATGAAAAAGATATTGCACTAAATACGCAAGAACATATTCTTGGCCAAATTGGTGTACAAGAACCTGAAATCATAGTTAGGTTTGAAAAATTCGTTTCAAAACAAAAAATTGAAAGTTTAACAAATCCTGAAAGTCTTTTACTTCAATTCACAATAAAAGAAGGAAAAAGAAAAAGAATGGAAAAGATATTCTTGAGGTGCATTCAAGCTTTTTTTATAATTATTACTGGAGTTTCAATTAGGTTATACTTTGATAAGCCTATTCAATTTTGGTATTGGATTGTATGGACAATCAATTTGATTTTTTTGGCTGGATTTATCGTTTCATTTCTATACGATGAAAAAGAATATTTGACTACAGATAAAATAGCCAGTAGCTAACAATGTATAAAAATAATAGCGGTTTAATTGCTAAAACAAAAGAAAGTAACCATAAAAAAGGTCAGATTTTAACCGAAAAATTAGCGCTTAAAAACCCGCTACTATTCTTATACTAGACCGTTGGCATTAATTTGAAAAAAAATCGTATTATAAATGAAATATAATATTCGAAATTACATATTATGTGTTTTAATCACTCTGAATTTATCAAATTGCGGAAAAAATACAGATACGAAATCTGAAACTGGAACAGTATCTAAATCCAAAATAGAAATTAATAAATCGATTGAGAATTCAACTGAATTTATTTACTCAAGTGCCAACAAAATAGAAATCATTATAAACAATGACTTTGGATTTTTAGTCGTTGGAGAACCAACAGAAATATATCTCAAAAAAGAAAATTTATATAAAAAATTATCAAACTTAAAGGTTCAAAAAAATAAAAGCGTTGACTTGAATGGACCTGAAATAAACTCAAAAGGTTTAAAATTCGAATTAACTGCAACTGAAGAGAATCTCTTGGATGGAAATATAGAAATTCTATTAAGTGAACGAACTGATGATGGAGGAAATTTTACTCACAAACTTTTAATACCTGTAAAAAAGAAATTAGAATAAAAACTAATGCCAACAAAGAACTGAGTTAAAAAACAAGCAACTTATTCGCTACGGCTATTCATATTTCAACAACTTAAAAACGAGATTTAGGTCTCACAGAACTGAACGAAGTTTAAGTAGTAAGAGAGAGAGGATTAGCAATGTTGCCAAAGTCTAATGCTTCACCGTGTATAGTAACCTTAATGCTCTCTTTTGTTCTTTCTGATTATTAATTAAATTTAATGAATTACAAACTTAAGACGTGTATAATTAATTGCTTGGTTCTAGCCTACTTACGAAAATCCTCGCGGATTTTCTATCTGTGATTTTTTTATTAACTTTATCGCTTAACCACCGCAACTAATCATACACAAACACGTTGTGCTTCATTATGACCCGTCCTGAATAAAGGCTACATAATTTTAAACATTATGTACAAAAATGACAAAGTAATCAGACGGTATTCAGAACCATTTAAACTGAAAATTTTAGCCGAACTTACAATCGGAAAACATACAAAGAGTGAACTTTGTAAACTCTACTCTATCGCACCTACAACGGTCAATGAGTGGATTAAAAAGTATAATCGTAAAGATTTAATGAACACCAGAGTGAAAGTGGAAACAAAAGACGAAACCTAACGAAGTGGTTCAGCGAAGCTAAATATCTAGAATTAAAGCGCTTCAAAAAGAGGTTGAACAGCTTAAAAAGCTACTACTTAAAAAGGATCTTGATGCTATGGTACAAGATTGTTATCTTGAAGTAGCAGCTGAAGATCTCGGCTATAAATCAGTTAATGAACTAAAAAAAAAGCTAAGTATAAAGCCTTAATTAAAGCTAAAAAGAGATCTAAGGGATTTGCTTCTTTGACAACGATAACTCATTATTTTGGACTTAAACGTAATGCTTATTACAAGCATAAAAATAGAGCTGATAAGCGTTTAAAACTAGAACAACAGATTATAAACATAGTCAGTAAAAAACGCAAATCCCTTCCTAGAGAAGGCGTACGTAAACTCATAAAATCATTAGATGATGAGTTTACAAAAGCTAACATCAAAGTTGGTAGAGATACGCTATTTAGTGTCCTTAGAAAACATAATATGCTAACACTTAGAAAGAAAACCAGTGCTAGAACTACTAACTCATATCATCGCTTTTATAAGTATAACAACATTATAAAAGACCTTGAAATAGCGCGACCTAATCAAGTTTGGGTATCTGATATTACATACATAAGAACTGTAAAAGGGTTTTGTTATCTAGCCTTAATAACAGATATGTATTCTAGGAAAATTGTTGGTTATGATCTTAGTGATAGTTTGGAACTAAAAGGATGTGTAAGAGCCCTAAATAAGGCCATATATCAAGCCAAAAACATTAAACAGCTTATTCATCATTCTGACAGAGGTATACAGTATTGTAGCAATCAATACACGCAAATACTAAAGAGAAAAAAGATAGATATCAGTATGACTGAAGAAAATCATTGTTACGAAAATGCCATGGCTGAGCGTGTAAACGGCATATTAAAAGATGAGTTTTATCTCGACCAGACCTTTGATAACGTAGCACACGCTAAAAGAGCCGCAAAAAATGCAATTAATTTATACAACGAAATAAGATTACATTTATCTTTAGACTATAAAACACCTAATATGGTATATAAATTATCAGCGTAAAATCAATTTTAACCTGTAGCCATATTTCAGGACTAGACATTATGACTAACCCACTAAACAATGATAAAATTCTTTAGAAAAATTAGACAAAAGCTACTCTCTGAAAATAAATTTAGTAAATATCTGATTTATGCATTTGGAGAAATTATTCTTGTTGTTATTGGAATTTTGATTGCGCTTCAAATAAATAATTGGAATGAAAACAGGAAATTAAACAGTTTAGAAATTGGAATGCTAAAAGAAATTAATTTTAGTCTTGAAACTGATTTAAAAGACTTAATAAATGAAGAAAAAAACCTCAAAGCTAAATTAAATAGTGGAAAAATAATTATTGGCTGGATTGAAAGCAATCATGGATTTAATGACTCTCTTTCCATTCCTTTTATAAGAATGCAACACCCTATTTATTTCCGTTATCAAGCAGCACCTTACGAAACATTAAAGCAACTTGGGCTGAACACAATAAAAAACGATTCTGTAAAAAATCAAATCGCTGAACTATACGATGTAGAATATGATGACTATAGAGCTGAACTTGAAATCATAAGAAACACTCATATAACAATGCGTGAACTGGAACTCGAATATTTTAATGAAATTAGTGTACATCGTCCAAATATGAGACCTTTAGATATTGTTGGATTAAGAAAGGATAATAAATTATTGGCATTAATAAAATCTCTAAAAAATGCTGATGAATATCTACTTGAGCGGCGAATACCAATATTAAAAAATAAAATTAATCAAGTTAAAGAGTTAATTAAAGAAGAAATTAAATCAAGAAGCTGAATCACGTAGGACAAATTAACTAAAAATAACGAAAGCACAACACCGTATATAATTTATTGCTAGTTCTAGCCTTCTTACGAAAATCCTCTCGGATTTTCTATTCGGTTTGTATTTGTTAACTTAGTTGCTTAACCACGCAACAAACCATATACAAACACGTTAGAGGCAATTTAAAAAAACACGATAGGTAAAAAGGACAAGTCTGGAATTATTTTTGATGTTGTCAATTATCCAAAAGAAATAATTACAAACTAAAACCTTACCAAACAAATGAGAAAGTCTAAAATTGTAATAACCATAATTACCTTGTTCCTATGTTTCAAAGGAATAGCACAATTTAATCAAAATAGCGAAAAGCAAATAGTAGTTGGGAAAGTTGATAGCTTATATTCCAAAATACTAAAAGAGCAAAGAGAAATTTGGATACATACACCTGAGGACTTTAATAGCACTAAAAAATATCCAGTTATTTATGTATTGGACGCATCTCAACAATTTTATGTTATTACTGGAATGCAAAAGCAACTAACGCCTTTCAAAATTCCTCAATCTATAATAGTTGGCATTACCAATACGGATAGAACAAGAGATTTTACGAATACTAATGTTCCTTTTCAACGCGGACACGAATCGGAAACTTCTGGAGGTGCCAGTAATTTTTTAAAATTCATAAATCAAGAGTTAAAACCGTATATCAACAATAAATACCCAACCGAAAACAACAATACCATTATTGGTCATTCTACAGGAGGTCTTTTTGTACTTTATTCATACTTACATCACGAAAATTCTTTTGATAATTATTTGGCAATTGACCCAAGCCTTTGGTGGGACAAAGAAAATTTGGTTAAAGAAACTCAAGAACTACTAAATAAAGGAAATCGAAAAGAAAAGTCATTATATATAGCTGTGGCTAATAGTATTGGCAAAGCAATGGACACGGTTAAAGTTAGAAAAGACAAAACAGTTCCTACTGAACAGATTAGAGCCAATTTAAAGTTTCACGACCTATTAGTGAAAAATAATAAAGATATTAATTTTAAATGGGAATACTTTGAGAATGAAGACCACGGAAGCATTGTTGTTCCAGCCCAGTATAATGGATTGCGGTCGATTTTCTCTTGGTTTCCATTCCCAGAAATGTGGCGTTTTAACACACCAAAAGAATATTCCGCCAAAGAATTAACAGAACCGTTTAAAACCCACTATAAAGAATTAAGCATTCGAATGAAACGTGAAGTAAAACCTGATTGGGAATTTCTAAATCAAGTTGGGTTCTTTATGTTGGATGGACATAATCTTCCTAAAAAAGCTTTAGCATATTTAGAACTGAATGCTGATTTCTATCCTAATGAATCAAAAAGTTATGTTGCATTGGGGAATTACTTTTTATCTCAAAAAAATAAATCAGAAGCAATCAAATACTATAAAAAAGCAGTGGGAATAGATGCAAATCAAGAAGCTCAAACTAAACTAAAGGAATTAGGACAGTAATAAAAACTGCCTCTAACAAAGTACTGTGGTAAAAAACAAGTAAAAATGTATTAATTTTTCACTAAAGTACTTTT
>NZ_BAABCB010000007.1:0-348285 GCF_039538385.1 Winogradskyella damuponensis
GTCTCAAAAAGGATGAAGATTTAATTACTTTATTTGAGTATATCAACACATTATAATCTACCTAATTAAAAACAGAATTAAATTCTGCTACAATTAAATAAATTCTAATAAAATAACCTGCTTAGACATCTAAAATATGTTTTTGTAGGTTATTTTTTTAGTCGTAATAATCCCATCGGAATATTGATTTTGTATTGGTTGTTTACTCCACATTTAAAACAACAGATGCAAAACAGTTGTAGTAAGTACGCTTAAATAGTATTTAGAGCAATTCCAGCACTACACATGCTCTAAATGGTTAAAAATTCATTAACTTTAAGATTATTAAAAGTTGTAAAGAACAAAAGTCTCATATTGTTCTGACATTTGTTTGTTTTGCACTCAATTCTACATTTTGAGTATCTAAAAATTCTAGATCATAGAATTTGCTTTATTTATCCTTGATCTACATGTACTGTACATTAAAATGGACTAAAAGGCACACAAAACGATGACACTATTAACCGCTAATGCTATTTATAGCTAAATTTCATTGATTTTAAAGTGACTATTTTAAAAAAACAGTTTCTAAAAAATATAAACCTTATAAAACAAATATAAATTATGGCAGTATTAAAAGTTATAGAAGTATTATCTAATTCAGATAAAAGTTGGGAAGACGCAACTAAAAAAGCAGTAAAAGAAGCATCAAAAACAGTAAAAAACATTAAATCTGTTTATGTGCAAGATCAAAGTGCAATTGTTAAAGACAATAATGTTACAGAATTTAGAGTGAACTTAAAGTTAACTTTTGAAGTAAAATAAACGTATTAATCGGTATAAAGTTAACCGACTTTTTTTTAACATAAATTAATTAAACCAACATGGAAACACAAAAATGGATTGACGCAGGCTACAATTTTATTATTGAGTTTGGCCCTAAAGTTATTGGAGCTATACTTATATGGATTATTGGTAGCTGGGTAATTAAAATGCTCTTAAAAGGTGCTACTAAAGCAATGAACAAAGGCAACTATGACGAAAGCCTAAAAAAATTCTTAGTAAATCTTATTAATTGGATTTTAAAAATTCTTCTCATTATTGTTGTATTAAGCACAGTGGGTGTTGAAACAACGTCATTTGCTGCTATTATTGCCGCTGCTGGTTTAGCTATTGGTTTAGCCTTACAAGGTTCTTTAGCAAACTTTGCTGGTGGAGTTTTAATTATGATTTTTAAGCCCATTAAAATTGGAGATTTAATAGAAGCTCAAGGAGAAATTGGAGTGGTTAAAGAAATTGAAATCTTTACGACCAAATTGATTGGTCTTTCTAATAAAGAAATCATTATTCCTAATGGATCGCTTTCTAACGGCAACATTGTAAACTACACAACACAAGGTACAAGAAGAGTCGATTTAGTATTTGGTGTAAGTTATGATGCAGATATCAAACAAACAAAAGACGTATTCAGCAAAGTATTAGCGGCACATCCTTTAATATTAAAAGATCCTGCTCCAACAATTGCTTTATCTGAATTAGCAGATAGCTCAATTAACTTTGTGGTAAGACCTTGGTGTAAGACTGAAGATTACTGGACTGTTTACTTTGAAGTAACCGAAAGCGTAAAAGAAGCATTAGATGCGGCGGGTATTGAAATACCTTATCCACATCAAGTAGAAATACATAAAGAAGCTTAAGCTTTCTTTTTTAAAGCTACAAAATCCTTTAAGTAATAAGGTTCAAAATAAGCGACATCTTCGGTGTCGCTTTTTTTGTATTTAATTTCAGCTAAAGATGACATCTCATTAGCAGAAGGCAATTTTCCATCAATAAAAACAGCATTGGGATGCTGAATTAAAGCTTTTGTTTTTGTTACACCACTACCTATAAAATAAACTTTATTCGTCTCAAGAAGTGACATATAGCTTTCTTCTGTGAGAATTTCAGCCTTAATTTCTCTCTCTAGTTCTAAATTTGAATTATATATAGCAGCATACACTTCCATACGCCTAGCATCTAACATAGGAATTATAAACCCGTCATCTATTTTCACTTGACAGGCTAAACTTTCTAAAGTTGAAATGGCAATCAAAGGTTTATTAAGTGCAAAACACAAACCTTTTGCCGAGGATACACCTATTCGCAAACCTGTATAAGAACCAGGTCCTTTACTCACAGCCACAGCATCAATTTCTGAAGGTTTAATTTTTGCAATTTTAAAAACCTCATCAATAAATAGGTGTAATGTTTCTGCATGAGAATAGCCTAAACTATTATCTTCTTTTAAAACTAAAGTCTCTCCATCTTTAGACAGAGAGACCGAACAATTTGTTGTTGCTGTTTCTATATTTAGCACTAATGCCATTGTCAAATATCTATTAAACTATTCTTCTGTACTGTCTGAAGAAGCTGAGTTTTTATTCTTTTCCTCTATTAAATCACCTGCATTAAGCATTTTAGAAACCATATTATAGGGTCCTGTAATGATTTTATCATCTTTGTTTAAGCCTGAAATAATTTCGATATTAGTATCATCTTGAATTCCTGTCTTAACAACTCTTAATTTTGCCTTACCATTTTCATTAACAAAGACACACTCAAACTTCTTTTCTTCCTCTTCTGTATTTTCATCTTCAACAACACGCTTACTATAAGGCTTCTTAGTAGAACTGGTATCTGTTTTAATTACAATTGCGCTAATAGGCACAGAAATAGCATCTTTACGCATTTTTGTAATTATATCTACAGTTGCTGTCATTCCTGGTCTAAAAGGCGAATAGGACTCTGGTTTTCCTTCTGTTAAATCTCTATAAGACTCTTCAATTATTCTAACTTTTACTTTAAAATTTGTGACTTGGTCTGCCGCTAGAGTTCCTGCTGCTGAGTTAGCGATCTCTGTAACAACACCTTTAAACTTTTTCTTTAAATAGGCATCTACTTCAACAATGGTAGAATCTCCAATATTAACTTTTACAATATCATTTTCATTAACATCTACCTCAACTTCCATATTATTAAGGTTAGCTACACGTAAAATCTCAGTACCAGCCATTTGCTGTGTTCCAACAACACGTTCTCCCAATTCTACACTTAGAAGTGAAATTGTTCCACTCATTGGCGCATAAATTGTGGTTCTGTTTAAATTATCCTTAGCTTCATTTACTGTAGCTGCTGCACTTTGCACATTGTAGTATGCTGAGTTTTTTCCTGCAACGGCACTTTCATACGTCGCAATAGATTTATCCCAATCTGCCTTAGAAATAACTCCCTTATCAAAAAGAATTTTACTTCTATCGTAATCTGCTTTAGCTTGTTTTAAATTAGCTTCTGCTTGTTCTAAACCTGCTCTAACATTTTGATAAGATGCTTGCGAACGACTCACTGCAGACTGAATTAAATCTGGATTTACTCTAACTAACAAGTCTCCTTTTTTAACTTCTTCTCCTTCTTTAAAAGGTAATTCTAATATTTCTCCAGAAACTTCCGAAGATATTTTCACCTCTATTTCTGGTTGAATTTTTCCAGTAGCAGATACCGTTTCTACAATATCTTTTAAAGTTACCTCCTTAACAATTACACTTTTGAAATTTCCCTTTTTACCAAACCATCCCATTTTAGATCCTGCTACTAAAAGAACAAGGACAAGAATGACAATTCCAATGATAATTTTTAATGTTTTACTCATTTTATTCTAATTTAAATCTGTTATTGGTAAACCGAAATAAAATTCTAAAATTTTAAGTCTAAAAATATAATCATATTTTGTACGCACAACATCTGATTGAGAGTTCTCGTAAGTTGCTCTAGATTGATTAAAATCAAAAGCATTTGACAAACCAACATCATAACGTTCTTTTGCGTATTCAAAAGCTAAACGACGCGCTTCTTCGGTTTGTAATGCTGCTTCATATGCCTTTTTAGAGTTTTTAGCATCGTTATAGGCTTGATAAACCGTAGATTCTAAATCTATTTCTGTTTGTTCTAATTGGTATTTTAAACGCTCTACATTTACTTTGCTGCGTTTTACATTATTACGCACGTTAAATCTATTAAAAATAGGAACATTTAACTGTAATCCTACAGACGTACCATCAAATATATATAACTGGTCTACAAAAGGAATATCTCCTCCTGTAAGAGGGTCTATTTGTGTACTTGCCCAACGTGTATTGTAACCTAAAAACCCAGAAAGAGTAGGATAATAACTGGTTCTTGCCAATTCTAAATCTTTTTGTGCTAATTCAAAACTGGTTTGAGCAATCTTAATGTCATTAACCTCTTCTTTTGCTTTTGCAACAATTTCAGAAGCATCTTTATCTAAAATATCTGCTGGCACCAAACCATAATCATCATCTGCAATGTCAAAACTTTCATAATCTTTTAATTGCAGTGTTTGCGCGAGTCCCAACTTAGATAAAAATAGTGCATTCTCAGCTGCTATAATTTGCTGAGCTTGTGTGGCATCTGTAGCTCTTATTTCTAACAAATCACCTTGTGGTAAAACACCTGCATTAACTAATTCTTGTGTGTTCTCAAGATTTTCTTTTGTCAATTTGTTTTGAGATTGTAATACTTTTAGCTGCTCTCTATTAGCTAAAATTTGTAAAAATGAATTCGCTACAATTAATGAAATATCATCTTTCATTTTCTCTAAACGATACTCTGAAGCAATTTTATTAATTTTTGCTCTTTGAAGTGTTTTCCAATTAGATAATCCAGAAAATATATTAATACTTGAATTTAGACCACTAGAAGCTGATTTAAATGTATTGTTTTCAAATTGATTTGTTGCAGGATTAATGTTTGCACCAGTATTTATATTGTAGGAAACATTAGAGTTAAGATTAGGCAAAAAATTGGAAGATGCCTGTTTCTTGTCAATGTCTGCTAAATCAACATCTAAATCTGATTGCTTAATGGAAATGTTATTTTCTAATGCATAATTAACACACTCAAGAAGTGTCCATTTCTTATTTTGTGCTTGTGCTATAACTCCTAAAAAGAGGAATATTATTATGATTTGTTTTTTCATGATGCCTATTTGTCTATGTAAATCTTAAAGTGTTACACTAAATGTTAAAAATTATTATTGTGCATATTTAGGGATTCCTTGTACTTGGTTCCAAATTTTTATTTTGTCGGTTTTTGAAACACCACTTTTAACTTCAACAAAAATACCATCGCTAATCCCTAACTCTATATCTTTTCTTTCAAATTTCTGATCACCAACCTCTACCTCTACGTAAGGTTTTTTGGTTTCGTTATCATATTGCACTAAAGCTTCTTTGATTGCCAAAACTTTTTCTGCTTTTTCTATAATAATAGAAGCATTGGCACTTAAACCTGCTCTAATAAATGTAGAATCCATTTTTTTAAGTGACCCTTTTATTTCAAATTGAATGGCACCATTTTCTGCCACTCCTTTTGGAGCAATATAATCTAACACTGCATCAAACTTTTTATCTTCAATAGCACCAACAGTAATTTCTAATGGTAAGCCTTCTTTAATTTTGCCAACTTCACTCTCATCTACTTTGCCTTCAAAAATCATTTGTTTTACATCTGCTAATGATGCAATTGACGTTCCTTCATTAAAATTATTAGCTTCAATAACCTGATTTCCCGCTTTTACAGGAACGTCTAAAACCATACCTGAAACAGTTGCTCTTACTTGTGTTTGTGCAATATTTCCTAAACCAGATGTGGTACCCGTTTTAATAATATCATAGTTTTGAGATGCTGAATTTAAATTAATTTTTGCTTGCTCTACACTTTGCTTTGCTTGCAAATAAGCATTATTGATACCTTCAAAATCATTTGCAGAAATCACTCCTTTTTCGAACAATGCCTTTTGTCTATCGTAATTAGATTGCTGAGTTTGTAAGTTTATTTTTGCTGTTTGAAGTGCTGTTTGATTACTAGCAATACTGTTTTTTGCACTTGTTAAAGACGAAGCATTTGGTATTACCTTTATTTGCGCTATAAGATCACCTTGCTCTACATACTCACCTGCTTCAATAAACACTTCTTCTATAACACCTGATATATTGGGCTTAATTAAAATTTCTTCTTTTGGCACAATACTTCCAGTAGCTACAGTTTTAACAATAATAGTTTCTTCTGTTGGAGATTCTGAAGTGTAAGTTATAGGATCTTCTTGATTCTTTTGCCACAAATAAAAGAGAGAGATTCCAAATACAGCTACAATGGCGATTAGTATAATTACGGTTTTAGTTCTTTTCATGATTATGATTGATATAATTTTATTCTTTTCTTAAAGCGTCTACAGGTTTCATTTTTGTGGCACTATTTGCTGGAATTAACCCCGCTAAAACACCGGAAACTATTAGTATGATTAAAGCTGTAAATACGACCTGCATACTTACACTTGGATTTGCAAAATTGTCTACTGGGCCAGCATTATCTAAAATAATATTCATCACCCAAATGACAAACGCTGCAAATGAAATCCCAACCATACCAGACAGTATTGTTAAGATAAGACTTTCTTGTAAAATTTGTGATTTTATACTCCATGGACTTGCCCCTAAAGCACGCCTTACTCCAATTTCTTTGGTACGTTCCTTTACTACAATAAGCATAATATTACTAATACCAATGATACCAGACATTAAAACTAAGGCTCCTACAAAATACCCAACTAAACTTAATATTGAAAACAACCCGTTAATACGCTCAAATTGTTCTGACAAATCAAAATGACCAATAGCTCGTTCGTCTGTTGGATCTACCTTGTGTCTAAATTTCATTAAATCGAAAACTTGTTGTTTTAGCGATGTAATACTTACACCATCAACTGCTGTTATTGCCATCCAACCTACATTTTCGCCTCTATTAAATGCTTGACCAAAGGTTGTAAATGGTATGTATATAGTGCTTGCGTCTTGCTCTCCATCCCCTTGACTATTACTCATTTTAAAAGTGCCAACAACTAAAAAATTAACACCATTGACTTTAATATAAGTTCCTAAAACCTCTTCTTCTTTATCATACAGTCCTTTTACAACACCAGTACCTATAACACATACTTTTCGTTTGGCCTCTATATCTGAATAACTAATAAAACGTCCTTGAAGAATGTCCATAGGCTGCTGTTTAATAAACTCTGGATAATCTCCATAAATTTCAAATGCACCTGTTTTTGTACCTCTAGTAACGTTATTAGCACCATTATATCCTCCTAATTGATTTCTAGGAGACACATATTTTAAATTAGGAATCTCAGATTTTATTGCGGCAACATCTCCTATTTTGTAACTAAAATAACGTCCTTTTGGCAATCCTTTATAAGGTTTAGAGGTGCCTTGAGTCCACATAAACATAGAATTGGTTGCAAAATCACCAAAATCTGCAGTTACACCATTTTTAAGCCCATTGGTTAAAGCCAACAACAGTACTAAGATTGTGATGCCCCAGAACACGCCAAACGCCGTTAGAAACGTTCTAAATTTATTAGCGTTTAAAGCTTCAAGTATTTCATCCCAACGGTCTCTACTAAACATATTATTCGTCTCTAAGTGCTACAATGGGTTTAATTTTTGCCGCTCTATATGCCGGAATAAATCCAGCTAAAGCACCTGCAAACACTAACAAAAACACTGTGGTTATTGCAATATTAAAATCTACTTGTGGGTATTTAATAAAGTCACTTTCTATTAATGGTCCTACAAGTTCTAGCAATCCGAGTCCAAAAATTAACCCAAACAAACCAGCAAACATTGTTACAAAAACAGCCTCTTGTAATATCATTCCAACAATAGACATTGGCAAAGCCCCTAAAGCTTTTCGGATTCCGATTTCTTTAGTTCGTTCTTTTACGATAATAAGCATAATATTACCAACACCAACAATACCAGCGATGATTGTACCAATACCTACAAACCAAAATACAGCTTGTATAGTTGCTACTAAAGAATAGATTTTTTCGGCCTGTTCTAGAGTGTTATTTACTCTAACGGCACTTACGTCATCTGGAGCAACTGTATGAATTTCTTTAATTTTTCTTTCTATACCTAAAGCAATAGCATTAGACATGGCTACAGCTTCATCAAAATCATCTGCCATCTTCACAGTAAAGGCCATATTTCTAATGTTATCTCCAGCATTAAAAACTTTTTGAGCCGTACTAACAGGAATATAAACCTGACCTTCTTCTCGATCTCCACCTGGATCAAAAAAAACACCTACGACTTTAAAGTTCATTCCAAAAATTTGAACATTTTGATTTATTGGATCTTCACCTTTAAAAAGGTCTTGTTTTATTTTGTTCCCAATAACAGCCACTTTTTTGCTTTCATTGATGTCTGATTGATTAATAAATCTCCCTGATCCAATATCTGCATTTTCAATAAATTGATTGTCGGGTAAGGTACCTCGAACTCTGTAGTTGCCTGTTTCGTTATTATAAGATATGGTTCCGCCCCAAATCATATAATCTTTTGTTCGGTAATCTAAATAATCATCATATTCATTTACAACGGCATCAAAACTTGAGTTTTTAAGTTGAATATAGCGTCCAGGGTTTAAGCCCTTGTAACCTTTTGTTGTAACACCTGTCCAAACAGAAACTCTGTTGGTTGCATCTTGTTCAAACTGTGATTTTACACCGTTTGCAATGCCCTGACTAAAACCAAGAAGTATAACTAAAATAAAAATACCAGAAGCAACAGATAAACCTGTTAAAAACGTTCGCAATTTATTTTTGCTTAACGTTTCAAAGATTTCTTGCCAACGTTCTAAATCAAACATGTGCTGATGCTCTAATTTGTTCTACTGGACTATCATCAATGATTAAACCATCCTTAAGATTAACGATGCGTTTAGTCATATGTGCAATATCGTCTTCATGAGTGACGACTAATATTGTTTTCCCTTCGTCATTAATTCCTTGAATAAGCTCCATAACCTCATAAGACGTTTTGGTATCTAAAGCTCCGGTTGGCTCATCTGCTAACAATACTTTAGGATCACTAGCCAATGCTCTCGCAATAGCAACACGTTGTTTCTGACCACCAGAGAGTTCGCTTGGTAAATGGTGAGACCATTGTGCTAAACCTACCTTTTCAAGGTAATGCATAGCTCTTTCGGTACGTTCTTTTCGCTTAACACCTTTGTAGTATAACGGCATAGATACATTATCTAATGCGCTTTTATAATTGATAAGATTAAATGACTGAAAGATAAAACCTAGAAATTCATTTCTATATTTGGCCGCTATTTTTTCATTAAGATTTTTAATAGGAACATTATCTAGAATATACTCACCTTCATCGGCCTCATCTAGCATCCCAAGAATATTCAACAATGTAGATTTACCTGAGCCTGACGACCCCATTATAGAAACGAGTTCTCCTTCTTTTACATCAAAATTAATACCTTTTAAAACGTGAAGCGAATTGCTTCCCATATGGTAAGATTTATGTAAATCCTTAATTTGAATCATAATTATGGTTAGTTAGCGAGTGTAATTTTAAGAAAATTCATTAGGCTTTTATGCCAATAAACTGTTAATACATATACATGTACTTACAGCTAAGACTCTTAAAAAGGTAATATGTTACAGAGTTTCCTCTGTATTTTTTGCTTTTTGTGGTTTATTAAATTTTCTGTAAATAATAAAACCAATTGTCCCAACCAAAATATAAGGCACAGCCATTAAAAAGACAATTCCATCGTTAATACCTTCTGCTGCAGATTGATCTTCACCACTTTCTAAAACAGCTCTACACATAGCACATTGCGCATTAGTTCTTAGAAAGAAAAATAAAGAAAATATGAGAAATATAATTTTACGTTGCATAATTATATATAATAAGGCGAAATCATTAAATATACTATAACGCCTGTTACAGCGACGTATAACCACAATGGAAATGTGATTTTTGCGATTTTTTTATGTCGCTCTATATTATTAGTTATTGCCCTAACATAGGTAATTAACACAAAAGGAATCACAACGATTGAAAGTACAATGTGTGTAATTAATATAAAATAATAAATGTATTTAATAACACCTTCTCCTCCAAATTTTGTAGAATCGCTCGTCATATGATAAGCAACGTAAAGCACTAAGAAAATAACGGAACTCCAAATAGCGGTAGTCATTAAGTTTTCATGAAGTACTATATTTTTATTTTTTACAGCAAAAAAAGCTAAGATTAAAATTATTGCAGTTAAACCATTTATAGTAGCGTAAATTGGAGGTAAAATTGTTAACGGCTCTACATCAAAACCAAGTTTACGGAGATTAACACCAAATAAGGCTGCAACCACTAATGGAATAACGATGGATAATACAACAATCCATTTATTATACTTTTTTTCTTTTTCTATATCTACAGAACTCATAACTACTCTTTTAAAAGTTTAGCAATATCTTCTTTTAAAATGCTTATTTCTTGCCCAATGCCATCTTCATCAACGCCCACTGCTTCAGGAACTAACCCATTATAAAAGATTAAAGGGTTTCCAAAATTATCTTTTCTTGATCTTATAAAGCCTTCTTTATCTATTAAAGCAAAGTTTCCTGAATGTTCAAAGCCACCTTCTACACTCTCATCTTTTGCTGTGTATAAATTAAACCCTTCGTTGGCTAGTTTGTATATAGCAACTTCACTACCTGTTAAAAAATTCCAGTTTGGATTTGAGATATCGTATTTATCTGCATAAGCCTTTAAAACTTCTGGTGTATCAATATCTGGTGTGATTGTAAAAGAGGCCACACCGAAATCTTTAAAGTCTTTAAATTCATTTTGAACTTCTACTAAATTTCTGTTCATTATAGGGCAAATGGTTGGACATGTGGTAAAAAAGAACTCTACGACATAAACTTTTCCTAAATAATCTTCATTGGTAATGATTTTACCATCTTGATTTATAAAACTAAATGCTGGCACTTTTTTGGGTTGCCCATTAATTTCTAAATAGCTTAAATCACTTTTATTTTGCTTTGTGTTTTTTTCTTCTGTAGTAGCGTTTGAAACATTTTTACTCCGACTTTCGTCTCTGGTAATATCACCTTCGCTAATACGGTCAATTATTTTTGGAACAAAGATAATTCCAAAAACTAAAATAATAAATGCAATACCTATGTATGAATAATTAGTTTTTTTACTCATTGTCTTTTTTTATTTCTTTACTTCTTCTTGTATTAGAATCATCAAATTTACCTTCGCGTTTTTGACGGTATTCTGTAAATAGAACTCTAACATCGTCACTCATCATATTCTTAATTTCGGAAACCTCAATGGTATTATAAGAATAAACACTAAATGCTGGTTTCTTATCTTCTATTTCCCTTTCTGTTCTCCCATCAATTCTACCACGCTGATTTAAGTCTTTATCTATGATAAACACATTGTTTGTTGATAAATCTTCAGATAATCTTTCTTTTGATTTCAAGGTATTAAAGAGCATTTTTATTTCGCCTTCAGTGCCAAATGCGTAATGCCAAAACTTTAAATCTTCGTAAGTATTAATTTCTTTTTTTAATGCTTTTACATCCTCTTCTGTACCTTCTGGAACAACAATTACAATTTGAAAGTTCTTAAATCCTTTAAATTTATCATACACTAATTCTTTTAGGTTTGATGCCGAAATCATTTTATCTAAAGGGCTTTTACCTAAAAAACCTAGAACAGTAATATGATTTTTTAATACAATAGAATCTGCTCTATCTGTGTAGAACCCTTTAGTATCAGAAACCTTTTCGTTTACAACATTTAAAGGCTCGTAATTGTGTTTAGCGGGGTAGAGCATCAATAAAAATGCAACTGGTAAAAAGAATAATATACCAAGAACTATATTGCGTTTTACTTTGTCTGCTTTCATTTTTTGAAGAATAAAATCCTAGTTCTTAAGTGCTTTTATCAACTGCAGAATTAACCTTAGTTTAGCATAAACTATTAGATTGCAAAAATAAAAAAGGTGGTTTAGAAAAACCACCTTTTAATTGTATTTAACACTTTGATTTATCTTAGTGTATAAACTTTATTTTGTTTTAAAAATCTCTCTTAATTAAACTATCTGTACCATTGTATACTTCAAAGACATAACCTCCTTCTTGTAACAAGATAAAAATTAAATAACAGATAAGAAAAACACCTGTCCATACAACCATTTTTCTCATACTACCAGTTTCATCTCTCATGTGCATGAAATCCCAAGTAATGTAATATGCTTTTACAATGGTTAATAATATGAAGATAAGGTTTAACGGTTTCATGTAAACGATTGGTGAGAACAGTATATTACCTAATGTAGCAAAGAATCCACCTTCAAAAGGGCTCATCCAAGTATGCATCAAAACATCTGGTTTATAAATCCCTAATACAACTTCTATTAAGGTTACAAAAGTTAAGAATCCTAAAACTCCCCAAATTTTTTGTGTGTTAGATTTAAACTTCCAACGTCCTCTAAATATTTCTAATTTATGCTCGTGTGCCATAATTTAATCTTAATTTCTTTTTATACTAAATAGAAGAATGTGAATACAAATACCCATACTAAATCTACGAAGTGCCAATATAATCCAACTTTTTCAACCATCTCATAACTTCCTCGACGCTCATACGTTCCTAAAACAACGTTGAAGAAAATAATAATGTTGATTATCACTCCTGATAGTACGTGGAAACCGTGAAAACCTGTTATGAAGAAAAAGAAATCAGCAAATAACGTTGTACCATATTCATTGACTTGTAAGTTAGCTCCTTTTACAACAAGCTTACCATTCTCTTTTATTTGTTTCAATGATTCTGCTCTAGACAATACTGTTTTATGACCATTCTCATCAAGTAGTTGATTTCTAACTAAAACATTTTCGTTAGCCATTAAACCAGCATAAATTTCATTTACAGAATAAGGCGGTAATGTAGCTTCATCTACAAACCAAAGTCCGTTTTTACGCTCATGTGCAGCACGATCACTTTCTTGTGCTATGGCAATATCGTCGATTGAAACTCGTTTGAATTTCTGTTCACCATCAACTGTTACATATTCACCAAACTGTAAGATATTCCCACCTTTTGTTTGCACAGCACCATAATCTCCTTGAATAAAGGTTGCCCATTCCCAAGCTTGAGAACCAACGAATATAGCTCCACCAATAATAGTAAGAAACATATATATGGTTACTTTAGCTTTGTTCATGTGGTGACCAGCATCAACGGCTAACACCATAGTTACTGAAGACATGATAAGTATAAAGGTCATAAATGCCACATAAATCATTGGCAATTCTTGACCATGTAAAAAAGGTACGTGAGTAAACACCTCATCTGCAATAGGCCATTCGTTAATGAACTTAAATCTCGAAAAACCATACGCTGCCAAGAAACCTGAAAATGTTAATGCATCAGATACAATGAAGAACCACATCATCATTTTTCCGTAACTTGCTTTAAGTGGCTCATTGCCTCCTCCCCAAGTTTTTTCTTCTGTACCAGTAGCTACTGTAGAATCCATAGAATTTATTTAAATTTTAAGATTGGACAAAAATAATCAAATTATATATCTAAAAAAATATAAAAACAAAAAGAGCACAAGCCAAAGCATATCTACGAAATGCCAAAAATTGGCTGCGAGTTCAAAACCCAACATATTGTTGGAGTTATACTTTTGTTTAAAATGATTATAAATTACAACAATGAGACATATTAAACCAGCAATGACGTGCGCTATGTGCAATACTGCAATAATATAAATGTAAGACATTGTAATATTACTTGTTGGTCCTGTAAAATTATATCCTGTTGCAATAATCTCACTAAAACCAGCAAATTGACTGTAAACAAATGCAATACCTAAGCCTAATGTTACTAATAGCCAAAGTGTTACCATTTGCATATTATTTTGTTTAAGTGCTTTTTTACCTAAGATAAATGTTAAACTACTTAGCAAAATAAGAATCAAACTGATTAAAAATGCATTAGGCAACTCATAGTTAACCAACCAATCTTCATTTAATCGTTGTTTGCTACTTACAATAAATGCACTTACTAATCCGGCAAAGGACATTATTAAAGAGCCAATACCAAACCATAGCATCATCTTTTTAGATCTTGCTCTTTTTTCTTGTTGTGTTCCTTGTGTTAAATCCATTATCTCAAAAATTTATCAGCAACATATATAATTTGCAGTAGTGTAATGTAAAACACGCTTGATAGCATGAGTTGTTTTGCTGTTTTTACAGAACGATCTTTAAACAACTTGAAGGCATATACCAACATTATTAAACCAATTAGAAATACCAAAACAGCTCCAACAACAGACAATTTTAAATCTCCTGTAAATCCAAATACAGGTATTATTGATGCAATAATTGTCCAAACGCTATACATTATAATTTGTACGGCTGTTCCCTTATCTGGTTTTCCTGTTGGCAACATATGAAAACCTCCTTTTTTATAATCTTCGTGTAAAAACCATCCTATAGCCCAAAAATGCGGGAATTGCCAAAAAAATTGAATCGCAAATAAAGTTCCTGGCTCTATTCCAAAACTATTTCTAGCAGCAACCCAACCTAACATAAAAGGAATAGCTCCTGGCAAAGCACCAACAAAAACAGCTAAAGACGTTTTTGTTTTTAAAGGCGTATATACACTTGTATATAAAAATATAGAAATAGCACCATACATTGCCGTTTTTGGGTTAATAATGTACAATGTAACTATACCTAAAATAGTAAAAGCTGTTGCTATTATAAATGCGGTATTTACGGTCATTCGACCAGCAGGAATAGGCCTATTTTTAGTTCTATCCATAAGCGCATCTAAATCACGCTCAATAATTTGATTATATGCATTAGAAGCACCAACCATAAAATAACCACCAAAAGCCAATAAAAGAAGTGTTGTAAAATTTATAGTTTCGGCACCCAAAAAATAACCCGCAATAGATGAAAAGACGACACTTAAGGACAAACCCATTTTGGTTATTTCCTTAAAATCTGTTACAACAGAAGCTGTTGCTATCGAAGATTTTGTACTACTCAAACTCTATTTTTTTTGTTCTTTTAAAAGCGACTGCAAAGATAGTCTGAAAATTGATTCTAACCAACGCAAAAACCTAGTTTTATCTAGCTAATCTTCAAGCCTATGCTTTATGAAGAAGCTTAGCTTGTTCTAGTTTTAAAAAAAATTGTCACTAAAAATCATTATACCAATTAAACAAGTCTGTTCTAAAACCTAGACTAAACCAAACCGAACCAGAACGTACCGTAGAAGCATTGACTGCATCTGGATTAAAATCTCTATAGATAATATTAGCAAACATCTTAAGATTTGTTTCCGGATTTAACAAATAACCAGCCTGTAACTCTGCCATAAAACTATTGGTTTTGTTGCCTTGTCCAATTTCTATTCCTGTATTGGCATTACGATCATTATAATCTCTATAAATATCACCTCCATAAGACACACTATCATCTGTAGTATTATAATCTAACCCTCGCTGCCCTATTATCATTTTAGCATCGCCAAACCATCGCTTATAGTTATAACGTCCAATTAATACAAATTCTCTAAAGTTTGCTCCCCAAAGATGCGCCATTGGCTGATTAAAATGTCCATAATTTAAAACTTGAGTATTATGAGAATAAGTATAAGGTCTCACTTGGTTATACTCTGCTTGAATTAATAGATCATCTACATTAAAAGCATTAAAATATTTAGCACCTACCTGAAATCCGAATTTATTTTTCCAACTTTTTTCACCAGCTTTTACATCTGCTAAAGAGAATTCATCTAAGACAAACTGCCCATATAAATTTACTTTATTGTTCCATTTATATTTTGAACTTAGTCCTAAAATTGCATTTCCAGCACCTTGACCAGTTTGAAACTCTATGGCTCTAAAAAAGATAATTGGGTTTAAATAATTAACATCAAAACCTCTACCATTGGTATCTGCCCACATTACAGATTCAAACAGTCCAAGATTTAATCGTTCTGATACATTCCAACTCAAATAATGATTTGCCATGTATTTGGTTAGAAAAGCATCATCAACCACAACTTCATCTCTAACATCCTTTAACCACATCCATGTACTCGTATATTTTAATTTCCAAAAAGTCGCATTCAATTTTAAAAATGGATAAGGACTAGCAACATCACTTTGCAACAACGATCTGTAACCATCTCCTATAAAGTTTTTACCATGACCAAATTGAATATTGAGAAAATCAGCAGGAGTATAGGATAAGTAAGCTTCTGCTACAGGGTAATCATAAGAATTATCTTTAAAACGCTTGGCTATTCCACGTCCAGGAATAATAGCAGGATCTGGCCCATAAGCTTTCAAACTTTCAGCATATCTATTGTAATAATCTGCAAAACGACCTTGACTTTCATAAACTGAAGCCGTAAGATTAAAACGTTTACCTAAACCTGCTTGTATATAAATTCCTCGTGTATTATTATATGTAGAACTAAAATCGGCCTCACTATCTTTTCCCACTTGTAAATCTAAAATAGGATCAACCGTAAACCAATAATCCTCTCCTTGGACCTCTACTAAATGTTCATTAAACAGTTTTCTTCCTAACCACGAATCGGTATCTTTTGCTAAACTTTCCTTTTCAGCTTTAATATCGTAGTACCTAGCAACATCACTATACACAAATGGTTTTGCTGCCGTATGACTATTGGTACCAATAGCATTCATTTCTGCATCAAAACGCGCATAATAAGAGTGTGTAAAAGGCACATTTAACTCACTGCTGTATTCTAATTTTTCATAAGGTTTTAATCCTTCTACAAGCACATCAAACTCATCAGACAATGTTGCATTAAGGCTATCTTTTTTTGTGAGTTGGTTTATTTCTTCTAGAGAATCAATTTTTCTAACTGGCTTTGTTAATGGTATTGCTATAGATATGCTATACTGTACAAATGTTGGATTGCCATTATAGGTTGCAGGTTTTATCTTTGGAAGAGAATCGAATACACGTTGACTTTCAGCTTTTAACTCTTCATAAATAGCATCAGAATAAATAACTTTAAATTCACCTTCACGGCTAACTTCAAACAAAATTTGAACCTCTCCTTTATAAGATTCATCTAAAACAATTTGTGGTGTTTTAAAATTCTCATAGATAAACGTATTTAGCGTAAAATTGAAGCATGATTTTAATTGATTTACATCTTCGGAATTACATTCACTAAAAACAGGAGGTTTTTCGTAAGTTACTATGGATTGAGCATAACCAAAAGTGGTCGTTAAAAGAACAGCAAATAGCACAATGCGCTTCATAAAGGACTAATTTTTAATGTGCGAAAGATACTTAATTTTTTTAGTAACCTAGAAACCAATTGCCGTATAAAAAAACCGTTATTCTAAGAATAACGGCTATAACATATTACTAACAACTTGTTTTACTAATTTCTAGCATCAAAAACTATAGGCAATGTATAGATAACACCTACAGGAACTTGGCGTTGTAAACCAGGTTGCATTTTTGGAATTTTATTGATTACACGTTTTGCTTCACTTTCTAAAGCGTGATGTGGCCCTCTTATTTTAACATCGGTAACGTTACCATTTTTATCTATGGTAAATTGTGTTGTAATTTTTTGTCTTCCAGAAATACCATAATCAGATCCAATATCTGTATTGAATTTGCTACCGACTAACTTTGATATTTTATCCGACATACATTTTTTTCGCTCACTATTTGTTTTCTTTCTTTCGCACCCTGGATACACTGGTACTTTTTCAATTAAAGCAAATGGAACAAAAACCTCATCTACAGGGTCATCATCACTAGTATGAATATCTTCAATATTTACTATTGGTTGATCTGTTACCTTTGGTTCTTCTGGTGTTTTAATAATAGTTTCTACAACTGGAGTGTCATCTTCTACTTCCTTGTACACATCAGTTAAATCTTCGGTTGGTGCAGGTTCAGGAGCTTTGGGCTCTACAACCTCTACAATAAAAGGCTCTACATAATCTATAGAAATAGGCTCTGCTTTGGCCGTATCTTCTACAAGATTAAATTTCTTTTCTTGAAACTGCATTTCAAAAAGTGCATAGGTTCCTAGCAAACAAAGTATCAGCCCTATTTGGAAATAAAGGGTTGAATTTTTTTGTAAATTTGCCTCATGCTTTTGTGACTTCTTTGCTTCAGTAGTGCTCTGACCAGCAGTACCGAAGTCTTTTTTAGAATTTTTCATAATATCTATGATTTAAATGTTAATATTATGTAAAAGTCACAATAAGCATACCAAAACGAAAATCCCGTCCAATTAATTTTGAACGGGATTTTTATATTTGATAGTATTTTATCTACTACTTAGTCTTGTACTTGGAATACAATTGGTATAGAGAATGGCATTACCACTGGCTTACCTCTTTGTTTCCCTGGTTGCATTTTAGGCAACAAACTAATAACACGCTTTGCTTCTTTCTCTAATCCTGGATGCGGACCACGAGCACCGATACTAGTTATATTACCTGATTTATCTACTTTAAACTGCACAAAGATTCTTTTTTTACCTGGAGGTAAACCTAAATCACCAGCTAAATCTGTATTAAACTTTTTACCGATAAATTTATTGACCTTTTCATTCATACAGGCTTTTTTAGCTGCATTCCCTTTTTTCTTTTCACAGCCAGGAAAAACAGCCACATTTTCAATAACTGAGAATGGTACCTCTAAATCTTCTTCAACCTCTACAACTTCTACCTCTTCAACTTCAACAATTTCTGTTTCCATTTCTGTTTCTGTAGATTCTATAACTGTTTCCTCTACTTCTACTTCATCTTCAACAACTTCAATAATTTCTGGCGCAGCTGGTGGTGGTGGTGGTGGTGGTGGAGGTGTAACTATTTGTTCTGTAATTGGTACTTCCTCTTCTAATTCATCATCTAAATTAAGTGAGTCTGCAACAACACCAGATGGATCATACGTTTTATAATTGATTGCCATATAGGTAATACCTAGCATTAAGGCAAGACCAACAGCAAAGTATAATGAGCTATTACGACTTACATCTGATTTCGGATTCTTTTTAAGTTCCATAGTGTTTTTGTTTATTATAACGTTGCTAATTTAACTAAATAATAGTAAAAAAAACAAGGCTTTATGTTATTTTAACTTATATATATTTAATTGACTCGCAATTAACGTACCAAAAATAGCTCCTATACTATTGGCAACCATATCATAAGTCTCATAAGTTCTGTTTGGATTTAAGAGATATTGCAACAATTCTAATATAAACCCTAAAAAAGCTGCAGCTAAGACAATTATAAAAGGAATGTATTTTGCTTTAAAGGGTTTAAAATAAAATACCCATAAAAAAGCCAAACCTAAGTAGGCTAAGATATGATAAATTTTATCATCAAATGAAAACCCCAAACTAGGTACTCCATTTAAACTGATTAAACTCATAATAATTAATGTCAACGTATAAGCAATTGACACTAACAAAAGCATTTTTTTAACCACTTATAAGTGCTTTATAATCTTCTGCAGATAATAAATTCTCTATTTGTGAAGCGTCTGAGAATTTTAATTTAATCATCCAACCGTCTCCATAAGGATCTGTATTTACGTTTTCTGGTTGATCTTCTAAACCTTCGTTAAATTCTACGATTTCGCCAGATAACGGTAAAAATAAATCTGAAACTGTTTTTACAGCTTCAACGGTACCAAAAACCTCTTCGGCATCTAAAGTTTCGTCTAAGGTATCTACTTCTACATAAACAATATCACCTAATTCGCTTTGTGCAAAGTCTGTAATACCGATAATAGCTGTGTCGCCTTCGATTTTAATCCATTCGTGATCTTTAGTGTACTTTAATTCTGATGGTATATTCATTTTAATGTGTATAATATTATTGAAACAAATGTAATTTTTTAATTGCTTTCATTCAACATTAATTACCAAAATTATATCTTAAGGTAAATCCAGACCTTATAGATGTTTGTGGGAATGACGTTGAAATTGCAAAATCTGAGAACGAATAATCAAAATAGAAAATAGCCGTTAAGTTTTTGCTAAAGGCGTAATCTGCGGTATATTTTAACCCCCAAATGGTTTGTCCTGCAGTAATTTGATTATTCTCTAAATCTAAATATCTAATAATAGTTTTATTATCTCTTACTGAGATATCTGCTCGCATGTTTAAATCGCTCTTAATAATTTGTTTTGGTCCTGCAAGTGCCGAACGAATTCTCAAATCCTTAAAACGATATCCTAAACCAAGTGTATATTCTTTACCTTGAATTTCGGTCATTAAGTTATTATCAAAACTTAGAGATAATGTTCTATCTGTTTTTACTTCTGCTAAGACTTTAATTGAATTTTTCATTTCAAAATCTAAACGAATTAAAGGACTAAACTGTTCTTCTAAGTTAATATTACTGAATAATATTTCATTTTTAAAATTCCCAGATTGATCAACAGCTTCAGTGTTTTCAACTTCATCTGCTCTAAAATTATAATTAGGTGAAACATAGTCTAAATTAGTTCTAAACTGGTTTATAGTATAATTAGATCTATAGCCATGCTGAACAGAGAAACGTCTAAACGTTTTCTTAAACCATGGAATTTTCATTAAGCCTGTATATTTTAATGTCCAGTTTGGAATTGGAATATCTCTAAACGCATCAGTACTCACCTTTTCTGGATTAGTACCTTGATAAGCTGATAAAAATGCTGGTAATAAGACACGCTGACTATTTTTACCAAATCCTAAAGGATAACCTTCTGCATCTAAATTTGCACTATCATTAATATTTATTCCTGCTTGTTTTGCTAGTCTGTTTGCTATAATTAGCCTATTAGCTCTAAAATCGTCAAAGGCTGCAGATTGGTTTTCGTCACTTTTACTGAACGCTGTTTTTATTATAGCTGTAGAAATGTTAAAGTTTCCAAAGGTGTTTGGTGTTAATGGTCTGTAATCTCTAATTCCATCTCCTAATTCACCGTTCTCCACATCCACAATATTTCCGGATGCATCTAAATAATCTTCAACTCTAAAGTTTTCAGTATAATTTTCAGCGTAAGTTCTATTTCCGGTTAAATCTATTTTTAAATCGCGCATAGGCTCAATATTAACCGCATAGTCTAAGCTTTTATTTTGCACCTCTGTGTATTGCTGATTAAAATCTGGGAAGTTTGTTAACCAACCATTTCTAGCGGCCAAACTTCTAATATCACTTTGACTTCCAAAAGTATATCCTACAGTAGGCTTAAGTGTACCAATAAAACCAGGTGTTGGCATATAACCAGGAAGGAAAGTACCATTATTTTCTGAATAGTTAAACTGAATACGTTTTACCATGGTAACGACATCAATCATAGTATTATATGCCTTTTTCCCCACACTTAACTTGTTAGGATCTTTACCATCTTCATTGTCTGAAGCAGCGTTACTTGGTGATATAGAACGTCTGTTTGCTGCTGTACTCCTACCTCTTCCTGCACTTTTTGATTTCCCTTTTCTTACCAAACCTAACGTTTTGTATAGGGTTTCCATATTTAAGGTAGAGTTAATGTTGTGTGTGTTAGAATTCTGAATTGAATTTCCTAGGTTGTATGTATTAAAAACCCCTGGATTATCTATATCTTCTACTTGTAAACCTTCATTAAGATCTGATCCTTTTTGCCATTGAAATGCTCCATTATAAGCATAGGTGGCTTTTAAAAAGCTTAAGGCTGGAATTTTATACAACGGCAATTCATAATTAACTTGAAGCTGTTGTGTTTGAAAGTTTGGATCTCCAAAATCGAAGAAACCATCCCAAACATTAAGATCTGGATCTTGAAGTCCATTAATACGATCATCTACAAAGTAATTACGTACAATATTAGTATTAGCAGCTGTGAAATTTAAACTTAGCGCATCTGTTAAATTATAATTAATAGCGTATTGAAAATCGAACGTATAATTTCTTCTAAATAATTCTTCAATACCTATATTATTGCCTCCTAATTCTACTTCTCTAAACTTTTGCTTGCTAAACTGTCTATTAATATCTGTATTAACTGAAAAATTAGATGGTAATAAATTAAGATTAAAATCTTTTAATATCTTCCAATGTTTACCAGTAAATAGGGAATCGTTTTTCTTAAATGGTTCTACTTTTAAAGGCTCAAAAGAATAGTTATAATTAGCTCCAGCTCTCACGGTTTGATCTAAAGCGTTTTCGATTTCAAAATCGCGATGTTGCACCTTATTATAAGAGTAATTAAACGTTAGATTTTCTACATCATAAAACCGTTTTTTCGCATCTCCTGTTTTTTGTTTTCTTACACCAATAAAGTTGATACTCTGTCGTTTTGTATAATCTTCAGATTGCTCTCTAATACGGTCTTCTTCTGATCTAGAATCTGCTGCATCTAAGCGCGACTCTAAAGTTAAATCATTATAAAATTGATCAAATTTTGGTGTTACCAATTCTTCACTTTGTGCGTAATTAAACGGAATTTGCACTCCCCATTTCTTGGGTAATAATTGACCTAGTTGTATGTTTGTCACAACATCGTATTGTTGAACGTCTTCTAAACTACGTTCACTTGGACCTTGCTCAACACCACCAAAACCAATAGTACTTCGTCTTCCTGTGGCACTAATACTTGCAAAATCCGCAATTTGAGTATCCATACTAGCTACAGCTGCCCAACCGCCTTCATTGTCCATGTCAGACATACGTAATTCGTTAAACCAAACTTCGCCACAAGCATTATCCATTGAATCGCCAAGGTTGCCATTTTTAACACCAATCATTAATACTCTAATGTCTCCAAAATTTGGATTTCCTTTAATAGCAATACGTTGTTGACTTGTATTTATCTCTACATCATCATAAGGAACCTCTTCTGGATTGTTAAATCCGTTTTCATCTAACACTCCATCAACAACATTATAAAATACAGGATCTGGGTCACTTAAAGTCCCTTGAGAAATACCAAGAGCTTTAATTTTTTGTAAAAACTCTAAAGGAATGTTTATTTCATTCTGGCTTGGCCAGATTTCTTCAGCAGTTGGATTTGCACTTAAATTAGCAGATTTTAATAAAGGAACTTCTACTTGATAATAATTTTGAGTAAAATCATTACCCATTCTTATAAAACCAACTAACTCTCCAGAATCTAGCTGAGATCCTTCTTGTGCTCTGGCATGTAAAAACATACGTAGTTTTTTATACTGACGCATATCTACATTAATATTTTTAAATACACCACGAGAATCTGCTGGCTCTAAGTCACAAGCCTGTATTACTAAAGACTGTTCGTTTTGTCTAATTATACTGTTATTATTGTTAAGTTCTTCTTGTGTTACTCCAGGAGGAGTTTTATAACTTGGATTATCTTGTACACTAACAACTCCTACACTAAACTCAGTTGGTTCATTTTCATGATCTGCAACAGAGTCATCATCTAAAGGCAGTTGATAACGTCTCCAATCACTACGTACTAAATCTAAAGAAGCGAAACGCATAACTGTCTTTTCTGTGAAATTTGACACATATAAACGTGCAAAACGAACAGAGCGTATATCTGAAATACCACCAACACGCTTGGTTTCTTCGTTAATAGGAATTCTAAATTGATACCATTTTACATCACTTCTTACGTCTCCATTAGGTAGTGTTACTGAAAAACCTTGTTTTATATCATTAATATAAGGGTTACCTATATTTAAACTTGAAGGTGTAATATCCAATTCATACTCAAAATAACTATCAATAGTATTCATGGTATTATCTCTATTGATATCCTCTACGTCTGGCTGGGTTGTAGACCCTCTATTGGTATCTGTAAAGACATCTGGTGTATTTCCTTCTAAACCATTGTACTTTTTGTAACGTTCAAAAATGTCTCCATCAGTATTTAAATAGTATGTATAATTATCATTTGAAGGGTCGTCACCAAACTGTCCTCCAAATTCAGCTATTTCTTCTGCATCATTAAATCCATCATAACCAACATCCTGATTTGCACGTTCTGTTCCTGTAGTTCCAAACGTATAAATTAGTGATTGATTTTGTGGTACCACACCTCCAAAGGACGTTCGTGTTAACGTAGAAACATCTCCATCTTCTGGTAAACCATTTTCATATTGTTTTTTACCATCTTTTAAAACATCTTCCGAAATATTACCAAGATTTATAAATAATTTACCTCCAGAATTGGTTGGGTTGTCTAAAAAGGGATCTTGCACCCAAAATTCGATATATTCGACATTAGCTTGTTCAAAATCGGTTGATGTAATAGGTCTCATTATACCTGCCCAACTATCGGCAGGATTATCTATCACATTATCTGCTGCAGCTGGGTCAAAGTTATAAGGACCACGTTCTCTAGGATAATATGCTAAATCTAAAGTATTAATTACTGATGTTTGTCCTTGTACAATATCTTGATTGAAAATTTCGTCAATAAAAACACGACGTGTATATAAATCTGAAATGTCATCATCTGTAATGCCACCTGGACGTTGATTACTATAGAAAATAGGATCAATGGTGTACCAATTTAAAAGTGCTCTTCCGAAACCATTTTCAATTCTCTTATCATTAATTGGATCATTTTCATCTACTCCATTAACCGTAAGTGGCCTACTAGATAAAGACCAAGATAAAGGGCTTAACAAATCTATGGCTCCTTGTGTACCCTCAAAATCATCTATATAAGCGGTGGCTTCTCCATTAAAATCTGCACCATTTGAAGCTCCTGGTAATAAGTAAGCAAATTCACCTCTTAAAGACAAATTAGAAGGGACATCTGTATCTATATTTGGCAATTTATTTACCATACGTGTTAGAAATGGAACTTCTGTTGAGTAATTTCCATTAAAACCAAAAATGGTATTATTAATAGGCTCTGAATTAAAATTGGCTTTTTGTGTTATTGGTCGTTCATTAAGATTTAATAAAGTCGCACCTAAAACAAAGTTTTCGTTGAATTGGTGCTCTACATTAATTCCTGTAAAACGTTTTGTTTGTTGTCCAAAAACGGCATTATTTTCAACCGAAACATTAATTGGTGTGTTTGATGCTTTTAAAGCTTCATCTAAAATCTCTACACGTCCTAATTGATAATTCACTGTATAATCAACACCTTCAACAAGTTGACGTCCACCTGCAGTTACTCTAACCGAACCTCTTGGCACATTAAAAGCACCAATAGGAATACCACTATCTCCACCACTGCTTTTAAAACGTCCTTTTATTTGAAATTTATTCTTTTCAGCTTCATCTAAGGCTTGCGTCTTTGTGGTCTTATAAAGTAAATCGTAAACGTATTTTTCTTGATTTGGATTGGTATAGGTTGCTGCGTCATAATCTCCTGGGTTTGAAGGATCATCTAATACATCAAATAAATAACGACCAAAAGGTTCTGTTTTTGTAAAAATAATTTTTCCGTTCTGAGATAATACAGTAATTCCTTCTACATAATCAAAGAAACCATCTCCGCGTTCTTGTGGATCATTGTTAAAGTTTAATCGGTCTAAATGAAACAATCGAATTAAAGGTGTTTCTTCAATTACAGTATCATCATCAGGAATATTGGATGTATTATTATCAAAGAGAGGGAACGTGGTCTCATCTATTGGTTTTATATAATTTAATGCTGAAGATTCTGTATAAAAAATATTAAGTTTAAAATCTTCTTGACTGAGTTGAAATGCTCCAGTATCATAAATATTTTTCATCATTAAATCCCAAATTGGCTCATTTACAGATGTAACTGCACTTTTCAACATTTTTAAGATTAAACTTTGATTATTTACAACTTGATTTCCTGAGGTATTTTCATCTACTACTGTAGCCTCTACACCATCGTTTGCAAATTCACCTACCTGATATACTTGTCCTCCAATTGTATATTGAAATGCTACTGCTAAAACTTCATCATTTTGTAAACGTTGATTTAAAGAGATATACCCTAATTCGGTATTTAAAAAATACTCTTGTCCTTCTTGTAATTTTCTTGCAGATTCTAATTTACCGTAATCAAAACCTTCATTTACGTTAACTGTATTTACACCACTTTCTACATTAGTAATATTTCTAACAGCCTCCGTTAAAAAAGAACCTGCGCCTCCTATATTTGTTGGATCAAACGCATTATTTTTATTGTTAGGTCTTGCTCCTGGATTGGTTACAAAATTCGCTGGATATGAGTCAAGTCCTATGTTTTCAATAGTAGATTCACCTAAATCTTGAAATGCAACAATATTTCTAACATTGTCGGTTTGGTTATTTCTATTGGTTACCCATACTTCTGCTCTTGTTATTTGAAGTCCTTGATTATCTATAAAAGGGTATTGTCTTAAGGCTTTATCGTAGTTTTCTCTAAAGTATTGTGCTAAGAAAAAGTGTCTGTTTTCGTCGTAATCTCTTGCAAAAAATTCAAATTCTTCAACAGTACCACCTCCTTCTGCTACTACAGATTTTGACTGTGATTGTTGCTCAGAAAACACTGCTGTAACTCTAGTTTTACCAAATTGCAATTCGGTTTTAACACCAAATAAACTTTGCGCGCCCGTAATTAAAGAACTATTTAATGGCATATTAACGTTACCAACTTCAATTTTTCTAATGATATCGTCTTCTGTTGGAGTGTATTCTAATTTTACAACTTGTTGAAAATCGAAAGTTGCTTCAGTATCATAGTTTGCTGTTACTTGAAGCCTCGTTCCTACTTTACCTAATAAACTTAAACTAATTCTCTGATCAAAATCGAATGTAAAGTTAGTTCTGTTTCTTGGCGAAAAGGATGGATTATCTTGTTTAGAAAACAGCACACCTAAATCAACTTCAACCGAACCTTGAGGTACTACATTTATTGTATTACCACCAAATATTGTTTCAAACAATCCTGAATTCACATAAAACTCTGGTAATAAATTCTTTTGATCTTCTTCTGAACCTTCTTTTTGTCCAGCTTTAGCATCAGCCATTTTCTTGTAATAGGCTTTTAATTTTTCTTGTAAAACTAGCTTTTGAAATTCATCTGGAGTTAGAATTAATGGGTAATTGATGTTAAACGCGCCTATTTTTTCAGTGTATATATAACGATCTAAAATGGGATCGTAAGTATATTTTGCAACAATACTATTTGGGTTAGGCATGTTAAGCTTACCTAAAGCGTATGTTGTTTTAGTTGAATCTTGTTCTGTTTCTGTTTCCGTTTCTTGTGCTAAAACTGAATTACCTATTAGCAACATAAAAGCTAATACGCAATAAAATTGGATGGAAAGTGGTTGCTTATGGATAGTAGTATTCAATTGCATTATAAGTTTTTAAGAGCTTCTTTAATAATTTGCTCTACAAGGGCTTCTGGTTGGGCTTGTAAAATTCTATCAACAACTTTTTCGGATTGTTTTTTATTAAATCCTAAAACGTCTAAAGCAGATAACGCTTCATCTTTGTGCGTATTGTTTGGCTTTAAAGAAAGTTCGTCTATACCATACACTTTTAACACTTTATCCTTTAAGTCTATGATAACACGTTGAGCCGTTTTTGCACCAATTCCTTTTACACTTTGAATTAATGCCACGTCTCCTCCTGCAATACCGTCTTTAACTTGGTCTGGAGTTAGTGATGACAACATTGTACGTGCTATATTAGCTCCAATTCCACTAACAGAAATTAATAGTTTAAAAATTTCACGTTCTGTTTTAGACGAAAAACCATAAAGACTGTGTGAATCTTCGCGAACTTGAAGATACGTATAAAGTCTTAAGTGTTCTTTATCTGGAATCTGAGAAAATGTATGAAGCGATATATTAATAAAATACCCTACTCCATTGCAATCTATAACAACATCTGTCGGATTTTTTTCAACAAGTTTGCCTTCTATCTGTGTAATCATTTATAACGAAAAGTTAAAAAACCAAATGTAATAAAATTATTTTCATTTAGAGGACAAGATTAGCTACTAAGAAAATGTCTATTTCTGCTGTCTTCGCTCTCGTTCTTGAGCATCTACAACTGCAATAGCGGTCATATTTACAATTTCGTCAACACTTGCTCCTAATTGTAAAATATGCACTGGTTTTCGCATTCCCATCATAATCGGACCAATAGACTCTGATTTATTAAGTTCTTTTAATAGTTTATAAGTAATATTTGCAGCATCCAAATTTGGAAAAATAAGTGTATTCACTTTACGACCTGCTAATTTTGAAAACGGAAAAATATCTTGAAGCATTTTAGCATTTAAAGCAAAATCGGTTTGTAATTCTCCATCTACCACCATTTCTGGGTAAGCTTTATGTAAATAAGCTACGGCTTCTTTTACTTTTTCTGCTCGTGGATTTTCTGAAGATCCAAAATTAGAATATGAAATCATAGCTGTTACAGGTTCTATACCAAACATTTTTGTAACTCTAGCAGTCATACGTGCAATCTTAGCCAAATCTTGTGCTGTAGGATCTATATTAATTGATGTATCACTTAAAAACATTGGACCACGTTGCGTCATCATTAGGTTTGTAGTGGCAACCCTTGTTACGCCATCTGCCATACCAATTAACTCTAGCATAGGCTTTACTACCGATGGATAATTACGTGAATACCCCGTAATTAATGCGTCTGCATCTCCTACATTAACCATCATGGCTGCAAAATAGTTACGTTCTCGCATTTTCTTTTCGGCAGAATAGATGGTTACACCTTGACGTTTGCGTTTTTTCCAATAAGCTTTTGCATAGTGGTTTTTGCGTTCTAACTCTTCATCTGACTTTGGGTCGATTATAGGTACATCGGCATCAAATTCAATTTCCTCCATCAATGTGATGATAGTCTCTTTACGTCCTAATAAAATTGGATGAGCAATCCCTTCTTCATAAGCTATTTGAGCTGCTTTTAAAACATCAAGCTGGTCAGCTTCTGCAAAAACTACACGTTTTGGATTTGTTTTGGCTCTTCCTAATAGCAGACGTACCAATTTATTATCTGAACCTAGACGTTCTAATAATGAATTTTTATAGCGGTCCCAATCTTCAATTGGTTCTTTAGCGACTCCACTCTCCATTGCTGCTTTAGCAACGGCTGGTGGAACTACTGCTATTAGTCTTGGATCAAAAGGTTTTGGAATGATATACTCTTTACCAAAAGTTAATTTTGTTTCTGCATAAGCTATATTCACCTGTTCAGGAACAGATTCTTTGGCTAAATCTGATAAAGCTTTAACGGCTGCCATTTTCATAGCTTCGTTAATCTTTGTTGCTCTCACATCTAGAGCTCCTCTAAAAATAAAAGGGAATCCTAGAACATTATTAACTTGGTTAGGATGATCACTACGACCTGTTGCCATAATAATATCATCTCTAGTATCTATTGCGAGTTGGTATTTTATTTCTGGATTAGGATTAGCCATAGCAAACACAATTGGGTTTGCTGCCATAGATTTTAACATCTCTGGCGTTACAATATCTGGCTGAGATAGACCGACAAACACATCTGCATTTTGCATAGCTTCATCTAAAGTATCTATTCTACGGTGAGTTGCAAACTCAGCTTTTTCTGGTGTTAGATTAGTTCTATCGTCTCTAATAACACCTTTGCTATCTAGCATTACAATATTTTCGCGCTTAGCACCAAAGGCTTGGTACAATCTTGTACAAGAAATAGCAGCTGCTCCTGCTCCACTAACTACAATTTTGACTTCTTCAATATTTTTATTTGCAATCTCTATGGCATTAATTAATGCTGCTGCAGAAATAATTGCTGTTCCATGCTGATCGTCGTGCATTACAGGAATATCTAATTCTTCTTTTAAACGACGTTCAATTTCAAAAGCTTCTGGTGCTTTTATATCTTCAAGGTTAATACCTCCAAATGTTGGTGCAATATTCTTTACAGTAGCTATAAATTCTTCTACGTTTTCTGTATTAACTTCAATATCAAAAACATCAATATCTGCAAATATTTTAAACAACAATCCTTTACCTTCCATTACAGGCTTAGACGCTTCAGGTCCTATATTTCCAAGACCTAAAACCGCTGTTCCGTTAGAGATAACGGCAACCAAATTGCCTTTAGCGGTGTATTTATATACATTATCTACGTCTTTAGCAATTTCTAAACAAGGTTCTGCCACACCAGGAGAATAGGCCAACGACAAATCGCGCTGAGAGGCATATTTTTTAGTTGGAACTACTTTTATCTTTCCAGGAGTTGGTTTTGCGTGATATAATAGGGCTTCTATACGTTTACTTTGTTTGCTCATAATTTGAATGAAATAAGACGCAAAGATAATGATTTTGAATCTTTGTTATAAATAACAAGTGATCTAAAAAATATTCCGATATTTAGTAACTTCTAACAGATGTAACATGATGAGGTACTTGTTTCTACTTACTTTTCTTTTGATAAATTTTGAAGCTTTTACTCAAACTAATATAAAATTCATACTTATTGATGACACAACAGAACAGGTTATACCTTTTGCAAATGTGCTTTTTAGCGAATTAGAAAATAAAGGCACGTCTACAGATATTGATGGAGTTTTTTATGTATCTAATACCGTCAAAACAATAACGATAAGCTATGTTGGTTATGAAACAAAGGAAATAAAACTAGACGATATTAATTCTCAAATCATAAGACTTAAATCAAAATTTAGCGAATTAGATGAAGTTATTATCGATGGAGAAAACCCAGCGCATCGTATTATTAGAAATGTAGTTGCTAATAAAGCTATTAATAATCCGGAAAATTTAGAATCTTACACTTACAAGTCTTACGATAAAATTGTTGTTGATGTAGATGATAGTAAACCAATGAATGATTCCTTAAAGGAGACTCAAACATTTTTAAAGGACTCTTACTTTTTTATAACAGAAACCATCGCTAAACACAAATATTTAAAACCACGATTTAGTGAAGATAGCATTATTGCGATAAGAACATCTGGTTTAAAAGATCCTAATTTTGCCGTTCTGGCAAATGCATTTCAACCTTTTTCATTTTATAATGAACATATTGAACTTTTTGAAACACCTTACCTTAATCCTATTTCTAAAGGGAGTACAAAAAAATATAAATTCAGGTTAAAAGAAGAATACCTAAAAGGTAAGGATACAGTTTTTGTTATTTCTTTTGAACCAAAGACAAATAGAAATTTTGAAGGCTTAAAGGGGTTACTTTACATCAACTCTAACAGATATGCAGTTGAAAGCGTCGATGCTTCTACATTTAACTCTGGAAAAATTGATTTTACTATTCAACAGAAATATAAATTTATAAATAATCAATATTGGTTTCCTGAACAGTTGAATTTTGTCATTATTTTGGGACAAGGTTTTGGTAGTTTTAAATATGTTGGCAAAAGTTACCTTTCTGAAATTACACCAAATGCGACATTGGAAAAGAAAGATTTTCCGTTTGTATCGCTCACATTGCCTAAAAATGTAGGTGGAAGAGATTCGAAATACTGGGATGATTACAGAAGAGAAGCTTTAGACAAACGCGAACTGCGAACCTATGCACTGATTGATAGTATTGGAGACAAAATAAAGCTTGATAAATATTTATCAATTCCTCAAAAGTTATTTGAAGGAAAATATCCTTTAAAATATGTTGATATAGACTTGCTAAACATCATAAGGTTTAATAAATATGAAGGCACAAGATTAGGTGCTGGTTTTTACACTAATGACGACATTCTTAAAAATGTTTCCTTAGGTGCATTTGCTGGTTATGGATTTAAAGATGATACATGGAAATATGGAGGAGAATTAGAGATTGATGTGCCTGGAAAAAAAGATATTTCTTTTAATATAAAATATGAAAATAGCATTAGAGAGGTTGGTACCTATTCTGGAAACAAAGTTAACAATCCATTTGTATCACGTAATATTATTGCGAGCCAAATGGATGCCATTGAATCTTACAGTATTAGAACAGACATGAAGTTATTGAGAAACATCAACTGGTTTTTGGGTTTTAATACTGCTAAAATAAATCCGTTGTACAACTACCAATTTATTCAAAATAATAATTCGGTAACTGGTTATAATAATTCTGAAGTTACCATTGGTGTTGGTTACCATGTTAATGAAAAACTAATTAATTCCTTTGGTACTACAACTAGACTTGCTAATGACGCTCCGGTTTTAAAACTTATTTATTCTAGAGGATTAGAAGGTGCTTTTGAATCTAATTTTAGTTACAACAAACTGTGTTTTACGTTAGACCATAGTTTTATGACTAAAGGTATTGGCCGAACAACTTATCGACTCGATTTAGGCTATATAGATACTGCATTACCTTATGGATTACTATTTACCGGAGAAGGGACTTTAGACCGACAAATACCCTTTGTGGTTAAAAATTATTTTCAAACAGTAACACCTTATGAGTTTTTATCCGATAGGTATGCACACTTATTTATTACTCATAATTTTGGAAGACTATTTAATAATAAAGGTTATTTTCAACCTGATATTTTGCTTTATAATAATGTGGGAATTGGTGATTTAGACCATAATGAATATCACCAAAACATTGAATTTAAAACTAAAAACCACTTATTTTTAGAAACAGGTTTAGAACTTCATAATTTAATAAAGGTACCATTTCAGAATTTAGGTTATTTAGGAATGGGCTTTGGTGCTTTCTATCGCTATGGTTATCACAATCTTGAGAAGTCTAGTGATAATTTTGCTCTAAAATATTCCGTTGGATTTACTTTTAAGTAAAAAAAACTAATCCTTCAAAAAACTAATATTCCTCTCCAAACCAGCAAATTTAGTCCGCTTTACAGCCGATTTCTGAAACACTTTTTTAAAGGTATCTTCCGTAATTTCCTCCCAATCCTTTTTGGTCATATCTAATAATTCTGGATGTGGATTAAATAAAGGCTCGTTATGCGGTTTAGAAAAACGATTCCAAGGGCAAACGTCTTGGCAGATATCGCAACCAAACATCCAGTCGTCAAATTTGCCTTTAAATTCTGTTGGAATGTTTTCTTTGAGTTCAATAGTAAAATACGAGATACACTTACTACCATCTACCACATAAGGTTCTGTAATGGCTTCTGTAGGGCAAGCATCAATACATTTGGTACATGTGCCGCAATGGTCTGTTGTGGCGTAATCGTATTCTAACTCTAAATCGATAATTAATTCGGCTATAAAATAAAACGAGCCGACTTGTTGGGTTAATAAATTAGAGTGCTTTCCTATCCACCCCAAACCCGATTTTGCTGCCCAAGCTTTATCTAGCACTGGTGCAGAATCTACAAAAGCGCGTCCACCAACCTCGCCTATTTCATCTTGAATAAAATACAATAATGATTTTAGCTTATGTTTTATGACGTGATGGTAGTCGTTACCATAAGCATATTTAGACAATTTATATGAATCATCTGTTTGAGTTTCTGATGGGTAATAATTCAACAATAAAGACACCACACTTTTTGAACCTTCAACAAGCAATGTTGGATCTAAACGTTTATCGAAATGGTTTTCCATGTAACGCATTTCACCATTCATGTTCTTATTTAGCCAAGTTTCTAATCGTGGTGCTTCTGCTTCTAGAAATTCAGCCTTACTAATACCACAAGACAAAAAACCAAGGCGTTTTGCTTCAGCTTTAATGATTGTACTGTATTTGGAAGCATTGTTTATCACTAGTGTCGTTTTTCAAACGTTAAAAGTGCATTCTTTGGTTTTAAAGTAATCAAAGGAGTAATATCTATGGTGTTAAACTCAGGATGCATTTTATAGTTTGAAACTAACTCTGAAACGGCAATGATCATTTCGAACATCGCAAAATTATTTCCAATACATTTTCGTGGGCCAGCTCCAAAAGGAAAATATTGTGATGAGAATTTACGACCACCTTCATTAAAACGCTCTGGTAAAAATTCATTAGGTTGGTCCCATAGTTTAGGGTGACGATGTATTTCGTATACCGAAAATAATAAGTTAGATCCGGCTTCAAAATCCATCCCATTAAAAGTATCTGGTGCCTTATTTACACGATCTATAAAATACGCTGGAGGATACAATCGCATAGCTTCTTCTAAAACCTGCTGGCAAACTTTAGACTTTGTTACCAAATCCATTAAGTCATCGCTTTCACTTTTTAATGCCAGACGTTCTTCATAAATTTTATCTTGCCATTCTGGATGCAATGCTAATAATTGCGTCGTAAATGTAAGTGCATTTGATGTGGTTTCGTGTCCTGCTGTAAATAGAATCAAGATTTCATCAATGAGTTGTTCTTCTTCCATAGCATTGCCATCGTCGTACCTAGCCTCTAAAAGCATATCTAACAAATCATCTGCTTTTATGTTTGAAGCCCTTCGTTCGTTAACAATGCGTTTTAATATTTGACGTGCTTCGTTGGTGAGTTCGATATGTTTTTCAATTTCACCACTCAAATTAAACCACCAACCCAAATATGGTTGACGTAATTCTTTTACCAACATTTTTTGAGCCTGTTCTGTAATATATTGAAGGCGATTAATATCTTCTTGATTTGCGGCACTGCTAAACAAGGATTTCACCACCGTTTGAAATGCCAAATCGTTTAAAATAGGAAAGATATCTATCACTTCATTCGATGTGATTTTTCCGTATTCTAAAAGAATTGCATTTTTAATACTTTCTAAAAGATTTGCTAACTGCTTTTTATGAAAAGCGGGTTGAATGAGCTTACGCTGTTTTTTCCAATGTTCTCCTTCTGAGGTAAGCAAGCCTTTACCAACATACTTCACTAAATCTTCCGTTTGTATCTTAGACTTGGTATAGTTCTTCTGATTCTTTTGAAGAACATATTCGGCAAATGCAGCATCACGAATAAAGACAACGCTGTTTTTAAATCCAATTTTTAACTTGAAAACATCTCCTTGCTCCTCAAAATTTTTATGATGAAATGGCAGTGGATTTTTTAAAATTTCTAATGAATGTTTAATAAATCGACTTAAAGGAACCGTGGGTATATTTTGTTTTAGACTCATATGCTTAAGTTAAAACAAACCTCCTTGGGTTGGTCCTTTTATTTTGCCCAAATGTTTATACGCTTGTTCTGTAACCTCACGTCCACGAGGAGTACGCATAATGAAGCCTTGTTGAATTAAAAAAGGTTCATAAACCTCTTCTATGGTTTCTGTACTTTCACTAACGGCCGTTGCAATAGTACTAATACCAACAGGTCCTCCTTTAAACTTATCGATGATAGTGGTTAGGATTTTGTTATCCATTTCATCCAATCCATAAGCATCTACGTTAAGTGCTTTTAAGGCAAATTTAGCGATACCAATATCAATTTTACCATTCCCTTTTATTTGTGCAAAATCTCTAACACGTCGTAAAAGCGCATTGGCAATACGAGGTGTGCCTCTACTTCTACCTGCAATCTCTATAGCAGCTTCCATAGAAATTGGCATGTTTAATATGGATGCACTACGTTGCACTATGGTGGTTAATAATTCGGTTTTATAATATTGTAAACGACTTTGTATTCCAAATCGAGCGCGCATTGGAGCAGTAAGTAACCCTGAACGTGTGGTTGCACCAATTAATGTAAATGGATTTAAGTTAAGTTGAACAGTTCTGGCATTTGGACCAGATTCAATCATGATATCAATTTTATAATCTTCCATTGCAGAGTATAAGTATTCTTCTACAATTGGACTTAAACGATGGATTTCATCAATAAAAAGCACATCGCGGTCATCAAGATTAGTTAACAAACCTGCCAAGTCTCCTGGCTTATCTAAAACAGGTCCTGAGGTCACTTTAATGCCTACGTCTAACTCATTAGCTAAAATATGTGCTAAGGTCGTTTTTCCTAGTCCTGGAGGTCCGTGAAATAAGGTGTGATCTAAAGCTTCTTCTCTAAGGTTCGCAGCTTGTACAAAAACTAATAGGTTTTCTAAGACTTGATCTTGACCTGTAAAATCTTCAAAGGTTAAAGGTCTTAATTTCTTTTCGACATCTAGTTCTTCTGGTGTGAAGTTATCGCTATTTGGATTTAGGTTTTCGTTCATAGTACTTCCCGTGAAAACGGGAATCTTATTAAGTTACACTGAGCTTAGAAATATAGGTTCTTCGTTTCACTCTGAATGACAACAAAGTCAAAACAAATATAAAGAAAAAGACCTTTGGATAGCTATCCAGAGGTCTTTTCTAATCTATTATGAGTTTCCTGCCTTCGCAGAAATTTGTTTAATGCTGTAATTCCTCTTCACCTTCCATTAAAGGTACATTCTGAGGTACAAAATCTACATCATGTCCTGGTTTACTGTAGTCATAAGACCAACGGTAAACGTGAGGAATAGCTCCTGGCCAGTTACCATGTATATGTTTTACAGGAGTAGTCCATTCTAAAGTTGTAGATCTCCAAGGATTTTGTTCTGCTTTTTTACCAAAGAACATACTTGCAAAGAAATTATACAAATAAATAATTTGTGCTAAACCTCCAATAATAGCAAATATAGTTATGATAACATTTGCATTTGCTAAATCATCAAATAACGGGAAATTAGAGTTTGTGTAATAACGTCTTGGTAATCCTGCCATTCCAATAAAGTGCATTGGGAAGAAAACTCCGTAGGCACAAATTGCAGTGATCCAGAAATGTAAATATCCTAAGTTTTTATTTAGCATACGACCAAACATTTTTGGGTACCAATGATAAATACCTGCAAACATTCCGTAAAGTGCAGAAATACCCATTACTAAGTGGAAGTGTGCAATTACAAAATAAGTATCATGAACGTTAATATCTAATGCACTATCACCTAAAATGATTCCTGTTAATCCACCCGTAATAAAGGTAGACACAAAACCAATAGAAAATAACATGGCTGGATTCATTTGGAGATTACCTTTCCATATGGTTGTTATCCAGTTAAAGGCTTTTACAGCAGATGGGATAGCAATCAATAATGTTGTAAATGTAAATACAGATCCTAAGAAAGGATTCATACCTGAAATAAACATATGGTGCCCCCAAACAATTGTAGATAAGAAAGCAATTGCTAAGATTGAAGCAATCATCGCTCTATATCCAAAAATTGGCTTACGAGAGTTTGATGCCATAATTTCAGACACTAATCCCATAGCAGGTAAGATAACGATATATACTTCTGGGTGACCTAAGAACCAAAATAAATGTTCGAATAATACTGGTGATCCACCTTGGTAGTGTAATACTTCACCTTGAATAAATATATCTGATAAGAAGAATGATGTTCCAAAACTTCTATCCATAATTAATAATAACGCTGCAGACAATAATACTGGGAATGAAACCACACCAATAACCGCTGTTACAAAGAATGCCCAAATAGTCAATGGCAATCTTGTCATAGACATCCCTTTAGTACGTAAGTTAATTACTGTTACTATATAATTTAAAGATCCTAATAAAGATGATGCAATAAATATAGCCATTGAGACTAACCATAAAGTCATTCCTAAACCAGAACCTCCTGATGCCATAGGCAAAGCAGATAGTGGTGGATAGATTGTCCATCCTGCTGCTGCTGGTCCGGCTTCTACAAATAATGAGCTAATCATTATAACACAAGAAATAAAGAATAACCAATAAGACACCATATTAAGGAATCCTGAAGCCATATCTCTAGCACCAATTTGCAACGGAATTAAGAGGTTACTAAATGTACCACTTAACCCTGCAGTTAATACAAAGAATACCATAATAGTACCATGAATCGTCACTAAGGCCAAATAAATATCTGCATCCATAACTCCGTCTGGAGCCCATTTACCTAGTAATGCTTCAAACAATACGTTTGGCTGTTCTGGCCATGCAATTTGCATACGAAACATTATAGACATTAAAACACCTATAACTCCCATTATAGTACCTGTAATTAAATATTGTTTAGCAATCATTTTATGATCAATGCTAAAAATATATTTAGTTACAAATGTTTCTTTGTGATGATGTACGTCGTGATCGTCGTGACCGTGTGTATCTATAGTTGCTGACATAATCTCTATCTATTATCTTTTTCTTTAAAAAATTCTATTAATTTAATGAATTTGGAAAGGTTGTTTGTTCTTTCATCCAAGCATCAAACTCTTCTTGTGTTTCTACAATAATCTTCATCTGCATATTGTAATGTGATGTACCACAAATTTTGTTACATAATAATAAGTAATCAAACTCGTAAACCAACTCTTGTCCAGATTCTTCAATTTCGGCTTTACGTTCTAATCTAAGAGCGTTAATATCTTTAACTTTCTCAACCATATCTGGATTTTGACGCATATCTGCAGTGGTAATTGTTGGTGTAAAACCAAATTGAGTTACCATACCAGGTACACAGTTCATTTGCGCTCTAAAATGCGGCATATAAGCTGAGTGTAATACATCTTGAGATCTCATTTTAAATACAACCGGCTTTCCTACTGGCAAATGAAGCTCTGTTACAATAACATCATCTTGAGCATTAGGATCGTCTTCATCGACACCTAAAATATTAGCACGATCTAAGTCTATTAATCTAACATTCGCTTTACCAAGGACATTATCTGCACCACTATAACGTGCTTTCCAGTTAAACTGCTGTGCATATAATTCAATAACCATTGGGTCTTCATCCTCATCGATATTCATAATATCATTCCAAGTGAATAAACCGTAGATTATTAAACCTGCTAAAACAATTACAGGAATTACTGTCCAAATAAATTCTAAAGTGTTATTATCTGCATAAAATAATGCTTTTCTTCCTTTTTCACCTTTGTATTTATAAGCAAAATAATGTAGTAAAAATTGCGTAATAGTCTGTACTATAAATATAACTACCATAGAGATAATCATAAGATTATCGACTTCTACACCATGTTCTGATGCAGCATTAGACATTAATGGTAAATCTCCTAAATACCAAAAACTAAGAATAGTTATAACATAGATAAAAATTAAAAACCCTATCATTAAATAACCATTGATTTTGTTATCATGGTCGTCCGCAATTTGGGAATTTGTTGTGCCTACTTGGGCCAAGTCAAAAATCTTTACCATTTGCCACAAGGCAACAGCTACAAAGAGTACAATTATAATAGTTAATAAAGCAGTCATTATCGTTTCTGTTCTTATTTAAAATTAATAATGGAAATTTTTACTTTCCTTAATAAATGGATTTCCTTTAGCTAGTAATGGATATTTACCTAATGCTGTAAAGACAACAAGCATAAATAAACCACCAAATAATAAAATTGCTCCTATTTCAGGAATTCCAATAAACCATCTATCACCAACTGTTGCAGGCATAATCATATTGAAAATATCTACGTAATGACCACAAAGAATTACAACTCCTGCCATTATTACAAACCAATTTACGCGTTTGAAGTCACTATTCATTAATAATAATAGTGGGAATACAAAGTTCATAGCTACCATACCAAAGAAAGGTAAGTTATAATCTTCAATACGTGTTACAAAATAAGTAACTTCTTCTGGAATATTTGAATACCAAATTAACATGAATTGAGAGAACCATAAGTAAGTCCAGAATACACTAAATCCAAACATAAATTTAGCTAAATCATGGATATGACTATCGTTTACATGTTCTAATAAACCTTTAGATTTTAGGTAAATTGCTATCATGGCAATTGTAGTTACACCACAAACAAGCATACCTGCTAATAAGTACCATCCAAACAAGGTACTAAACCAGTGTGGATCTACACTCATTATCCAGTCCCAAGACATTATTGATTCTGTGTAAATAAAGAATACTAAAAATGCTGCTGAAATTCTGAAGTTCTTTTTAAAGTTTCTGTTATCATTTATATCAGCATTATCTTGAGCAACTGAGAACTTTCTAGAAAAATATTGGTAAGCAGACCAACCTGCTAAAAATACAGCACCTCTTATAAAAAATCCTGTTTTATTTAACCAACCTGATTTCCCTGCGACAAGCGCATCATAATTATCGTGACCTACTGTAGTCATACCATCAGTTAACCAGATAAACAAATGACTATCTGCAACAAATGCGATTATTAATAAGATAACACCACCTGGTAAAACATAAGATGTAATACCTTCCATGACTCTAAACAGTACAGGCGACCAACCTGCTTGAGAAGCATATTGTACAGCATAAAATGCTAATACCCCTAATGCAATCATAAAGAAAAAGAATGCTGCTACATAAAGTGCGGCATAAGGTCTGTTATGAATTTGGTGTAAGACATGTTCTTCATGACTCATTTTGTGTCCTTCCTCAGCATGAGCTTCTTCACCATGTAATTCTGCTTCTCCGTGAGCATCATCATGTACATCTGCTTCGTGAGCATCACCGTGGTGAGCTTCACTTGCCAACAATTCTTTTACATCTTCTACCGTTTCATAGCTTTTAGAAGATATGAAACCAGAAGTGACGCCAATTGCTCCTAAAATTACAAGAACAATAGCAAATATTCTTAATCGATTTGAAATTTTATATTCCATTTATATAATCTTTATCTAAATCTTACTTTTCTAAATCTGCTTTCAGTTTCTCAACGTAAGCTACTACTTGCCAGCGCTCAGTCTCGTTCAATTGGTTAGCATAAGAACCCATTGTGTTTTTACCGTAATAAATAACGTGGTAAATACTTCCTGTAGTAATTGCTCTTCCTACATCATCGTAAGAAGGAACCCCTAAAATCTTTTCGCGTTGAACCAATTTACCTTTACCATCTCCTTTGTTACCATGACAAATTCCACAGTAAATGTCATATAGTATCTTACCTTCTGTATAATCTACTTGTAAAGAATCTAAAGGACTTTTTAAATTCGCTTTTGCATACGCAAAACCTTCATTTGTATTTTCAATTTCAAAAGGCATAAAATCACCTCTTGGTATTGATCCTTCTGCAGGTAATTGGGCTTCTACACCATTTTTAAATGCGTCAGATTCTTGATATGTTTCATAACCAACTGACTCATACATGTTTGGCATATATTGGTAATTGGGTCTAGAGTTCTTTTGGCAAGACACAAAGCTTACCAATAATACTAATGCTACGATATATTTTGTGGCTATCTTCATATTAATGTGCATCTTCATCTTTATCAACAATATTTATCTCAACAGCTCCTGTTTCTTGTAACAATGCAGTTAATGAATCTTCATTATTATGCACAGCAATTTCCATTAAGAAATGGTCATCTGTAGTTCTTGGGTCAGGGTTTTCTGCTTTTTTAAACGGCCACATTCTACTTCTTAGGTAAAAAGTTATAACCATTAAGTGAGCTGCAAAAAACACTGTAAGCTCAAACATAATTGGTACAAATGATGGCATATTCTCAATATAACTAAAGCTTGGCTTACCTCCAATATCTTGAGGCCAATCTTCAATCATTATAAAATTCATCATTACAATAGCTACAGTTAAACCAACACAACCATATAAAAAAGCTGTTATTGCTAAGCGTGTAGGCGCTAATCCCATTGCCTTGTCTAGTCCATGAACTGGAAAAGGTGTATATATCTCTTCAATGTGATGTTTTTCTGATCTAACCGTTTTGACGGCTGACATTAGTACATCATCATCTGTATAAATAGCATGAATTACTCTCGAAGCTTCCATAGACTATATTAGTTGTTTAATAAATTTTTAGCTTGTCCTGACCAATCATCACGTTCTGCTCTTCCTGGGAAAGAACCTGTAATTGCATCTAACAAGTCATATTCTTTTTTCGTCATCTTACTTACCTGAAGGAATGTGTAAATACCTATACTATTTAACACCTCTTCCATCTTTGGACCAATACCATTTATTTTCTTTAAATCGTCTGCAGTACCTGTTGTGGCATCAAACGCTCCAATAGTACCTAAAAGGTCATTTACTTTAGTAGAATTATCTTCCGATGAAACCACTGGTTTTGTTGGTGTAATAGTATTGGCAGCTAAATTTGATGTTCTAGCATCTGCTCCTGTTCCAACTAAACTATCACCGCGTTCTCTAATGTTTTTATAACGCTCCCCAGATGATTTTAAAATTGTTTTTACTTCTGCTTGTGCTATTACAGGGAATGTACGAGAATACAGTAAAAATAATACAAAGAAGAAACCAATTGTTCCAATAAAAATTCCAATATCTACAAACGTTGGTGAAAACATAGACCATGATGATGGTAAATAATCTCTATGTAGTGATGTTACGATAATTACGAAACGCTCAAACCACATACCAATGTTTACAACAATAGAGATAAAGAAAGAGAACATGATACTTGTTCTTAATTTCTTAAACCACATAAACTGAGGTGAGAATACATTACAAGACATCATTGCCCAATATGCCCACCAATAAGGTCCTGTTGCTCTATTTAAGAATGCATATTGTTCGTACTCTACTCCAGAATACCATGCAATAAATAACTCAGTAATATAAGCCACACCAACTATAGAACCTGTAATCATTATTACAATGTTCATTAATTCTATGTGTTGTACTGTTATATAATCTTCAAGGTTACACACTTTTCTCATAATAATAAGAAGCGTGTTTACCATAGCAAATCCAGAGAATACTGCACCTGCAACAAAATAAGGTGGGAAAATCGTTGTATGCCAACCAGGAATAACAGATGTTGCGAAGTCAAAAGATACAATAGTGTGTACAGAAAGTACTAAAGGAGTTGCTAAACCTGCAAGTACTAAAGATACTTCTTCAAAACGTTGCCAATCTTTTGCTCTTCCAGACCAACCAAAACTTACTAAAGCGTATATTTTCTTTTGGAAAGGCTTAACTGCTCTATCTCGTAACATAGCGAAATCTGGTAATAAACCTGTCCACCAAAATACAAGTGATACTGATAAGTACGTAGAAATCGCGAATACATCCCAAAGTAAAGGTGAGTTAAAGTTTACCCATAACGAACCAAATTGATTTGGTATAGGTAATACCCAATATGCTAACCATGGACGACCCATGTGAATAATTGGAAATAAACCCGCTTGAACTACTGAGAAAATAGTCATGGCTTCCGCAGAACGGTTAATTGCCATTCTCCATTTTTGACGGAAGAGTAAAAGTACTGCAGAAATTAAAGTTCCTGCGTGACCAATACCAACCCACCAAACGAAGTTAGTAATATCCCAAGCCCAATTTACAGTCTTATTAAGACCCCAAACTCCAATACCGGTAGATACGGTATAAATAATACAACCTATTCCCCAAAGGAATGCGACCAACGCAATGCTGAAAACTATCCACCATGATCTGTTGGCTTTACCTTCAACTGGTCTTGCGACATCAACAGTAACATCGTGATACGATTTTTCTCCTGTTACTAATGGTCTTCTAATAGGTGCTTCGTAATGAGACGCCATTCTTTATTGTTTAAATGTTGATTTGTTTAAATGCTAAAAGCTGTTGTTTATTTCAACTTCTAACTATTTAACTTTTTATTTAGTTATTTATGCTTTTGATGTATTTCTCACCTTTGTCTGATAGATTACGTTTGGTTTTGTACCTACGTATTCTAGCAAATGATACATACGATCATCTTCTTTTAATGCTGAGATTTTACTCTCCTTATCATTAATATCACCAAACACCATCGCTCCGTTTCCACATGCCGCAGAACAAGCTGTTTGGAATTCTCCATCTTTAACTTCTCGTCCGTCACGCTTAGCATCAAGAATTGTTTTTTGTGTCTTTTGAATACACATAGAACATTTTTCCATTACACCACGAGAACGCACTACTACATCTGGATTTAATACCATACGTCCTAAATCATCATTCATGTAGTAATCAAACTCATCATTCTTATTGTATAAGAACCAGTTAAAACGACGTACTTTATAAGGACAGTTGTTTGCACAGTAACGTGTACCTACACAACGGTTATAAGCCATGTGGTTTTGCCCTTGACGACCATGAGCTGTTGCAGCAACAGGACAAACTGTTTCACAAGGTGCATGATTACAATGCTGACACATTACTGGTTGAAATGCTACTTGAGGATTTTCTGCAGGATTTTCCATCTCACCAAAGCCTCCTAAAGATCCATTATCTCCAAATAAACCAGAGAAACCATCTTTTTTAGCATCATCCGATTCAAATGTATCTTGATGAGAATAATATCTATCAATACGCAACCAATGCATATCTCTACTACGTCTCATTTCTGATTTACCAACAACAGGAACGTTATTTTCTGCATGACATGCAATTACACATGCTCCACAACCCGTACAGGCGTTTAAGTCTATTGATAAGTTAAAGTGATGACCTATAGAACGATCAAACTCATCCCATAAATCTACATCTGGAGATGTTACAGGTGTTTCTATATGATTAAGAGATACAACAGGAACTGCATTCCAGTGCTTCTTATCTTTTGTATTAAAGACTTCTAAAGTAGTTTCTTTAATAATATCTCCACGTCCCATTAAAGTATTATGCAACTGTACACAAGCAAATTCGTGCTCACCAGAAGCTTTTTCAATAGTAACGTTTTGAACTGAATTGAAATTTTGGTATAACGGATAAGCGTTAACACCTGTTTTCATTTCTTCTTTTAAACCTTTTGATGTTCTTCCAAAACCGAAAGATAAACCAACAGATCCTTTTGCTTGTCCTGGCTGAATGATTACTGGTACTGTAATTGCTTCTGCTCCATTAACTGAAACTTTTGCATAACTACCATTTAACCCACCATTAGCTACATTCCAATTTTTCAACTCTAACCTATCAGCATCTGCCTGAGAAACTGTTAAGTAATTATCCCAAGTTGTTCTTGTAATAGGATCTGGAAATTCTTGTAACCATGGGTTGTTAGCTTGTTGACCATCACCCATTCCTGTCTTGGTATAAAGCAATAATTCCATTGCGCTACCTTTAGCCGAACTTGCTAAAGCTCTTGCGGCTTCACCACCAGATAAAGCTGAAACTGAACCTCCTGCAACTGAACCACCATTATTAACAGTAGTTGCTGTTGTGTTTGTTACATATTCGTCCTTATCTTCATCTTTTATACCAACTCCTACAGCAACATCATGAATAACGCCACCTAGGAAAGTTCTATCTTTTTTATCTTTTAACGCTGTTGTGGTTTCTGTACTTGTTGAAGAACTATTTCCACCATTCTTTGCAGAACTAGACACGAAAACACCATCTTGAACCGCCTTATTAAATGACGCACCACCTAATATATTTGTTGTCCAATATGATTTTAAGAAGTCTCTATATGAACCTGACTTATCTGTCCAACCCATTAATACCTCTTGAAATTGCTTAGTGTCAAATAACGGACGAATTGTTGGTTGCATCATTGAGTAATGACCAGCTTTCATCTCGATATCTCCCCATGATTCTAAATAATGAGGTGCTGCTGCGATATATTGACAATTAGTTGACGTCTCATCTTGTTTCATTGAGAACGCAATTGACAATTCTGTTTTTGCAAGACCTTCTGAAAAATCAGAAGCATTTGGCAATGTATATATTGGATTAACACCATTCATGATGATAGCTCCAACTTTTCCTGCTTTCATATCAGAAACCAATTGCATAACTGCTTTATCGCTTCCTTGTCTTGTTTTTATTGTTGTTTTAGGGTCAAATGCCTTACTCTTTAAGTAAGTATTTAACTCTAACACTACAGTTTGTGCATTTACATCTTGTATACCTGTAACCACAACGGCATTGCTACCGGCTTTGCTAATCTCTTTAGCTGCTGCTTTAACGGCTGCGTCTAATCCTTCAGGAAGCTTAGCACCACCAGCAGAATTTCCAGTGACTTCACTGTATAATTTAGCTAAAGCTATTTTTTGCTGACTTGGTGTTAATGGCACACGCTTATCTGCATTTGCACCAGATAATGACATATTAGATTCAAACTGAATATGTCTAGACATCTTACCATCTTCAGGAATACGTTTTTTAGCATAAGCAGACTCAAAGCCTCCACCCTGCCAATCTCCTAAGAAATCAGCTCCAATAGAAACAATAGTCTTAGCCTTAGAGAAATCGTAATTAGCCATTCCTCTTACTCCGTACTTCGCTTGGTAAGCATCTAAAGTAGCAGATTCTGAAACAGCATCATAAACAACGTGGTTTACGTTGCCATATTTAGCTTTAAAATCTGCAATCAATTTATTTGTTGATGGACTTGGCAATGTTTGCGTTAAAAACACAATTGCCTTACCATTAAGCCCATTTAATTTTGAAGTTGTTTCGGACATAAACGTCTCCCAAGAGATTTTAGAATCACCTTTCATTGGCGATTTTACTCTAAGGTTATCGTATAATCCTAAAACGGAAGCATTAACTCTCGCATTTGCAATACCACTAGCCCCAGCTTCAGTGTTATTCTCAATTTTAATAGGTCTTCCTTCTCTTGTTTTTACTAAAACACTTGTAAAATCAAAACCATCTGCAATCGTTGTTGCATAATAGTTAGCCACACCAGGAATAATCTCAGTTGGCTGAACTATGTAAGGAATTGACTTAATTACTGGCCCTTCACAAGCCGCCAAAGAAGCTGCTGCGGTACTAAAACCAACGTATTTTAAGAAATCACGACGCGATGTAGACGAAGATTCTAACGATTCTTTGTCTCCTAAAAATTCATCTGTAGGAATTGGTTCCACAAATTCATTTTGTTGTAGCGCCTCAACAATAGAACTATTTTCGTTTAGTTCTTCAACACTTTTCCAGTATTTCTTGTTTGATGACATATAATTTTGAATTACTTCTTATTTAATTTAATAATGACACTTTCCACATTCTAATCCACCCATCTGCGCCACAGTTAACTGCTCAACTCCATACTTTTTAGATAATTCTTCGTGTATCTTAGTATAATATTCGTTGTCTTTAACTTTTACATTTGTTTCTCTGTGACAGTTAATACACCAGCCCATAGTTAATGGTGCATTTTGGTACATTATTTCCATTTCCTCAACAGGACCATGACAAGTCTGACATTCAATACCACCAACCTCTACGTGTTGTGAGTGATTGAAATAAGCAAAATCAGGTAAGTTATGAATACGTATCCACTTAACAGGTTTAGAATCTCCAGTATAACCAGTTCCATCCCAACCTACAGCATCGTATAATTTTTGAATTTCCGCATTGTAATCTACACCATACTCTGTGCCTTCTGCTAAAGTTTCTGGTGCGACTTCTGAAATTGATTTATGACAATTCATACAAACATTTAAAGAAGGAATACCTGAAGTCTTACTTACTCTAGCTGATGAGTGACAGTACTTACAATCAATACCATTGTCGCCTGCATGAATTCTATGCGAATAATGAATAGGCTGAACAGGTTCGTAACCTTGATCTACACCTACTTGCATAAAGTAACCATACACAAAGTAACCACTTGCTAACAAGAAGATAATTGCTGTAACCAATACTAAAAATTGATTTTGAACAAACGCCTTCCATAATGGTGTTCTTTTTTCTTGCGCTGTAAAGACTTCAATATCTTTAGCTTTAGCAAAACGATTTAACGTACGGTTTACTAACACTAACGCCATTGCTAATAACCCAAACAATAAGGCTAAAGCACCTAAAATGATATCATTTGAAACACCACCTTGCTGACTAGCACCTTCATTAGTGTTGCTTTCTACAACTACAGGTTCTTTTTTCTCCTCAGCAGTATAAGCCAAAATATCTGAAATATCTTGATCACTTAACTGTGGAAACGGCGTCATAGGAGTTCCGTTATACTCATTAAAGATCTTATTCGCATACGCGTCTCCAGATTTAATAAGCGAAGAGCTATTTCTAATCCAAGCACTAAGCCATTCTCTATCTAAGCCTTGCTCATCTGCCAATCTTGCCTCTACATTACGTAATGCAGGACCTGTCATTGGCTTATCTAGCTTATGACACGCTGCACAATTAGAATTATAGAGCGATTTTCCATTAACTGGATCACCTTCTTGAGCTGTAAGTGAGGTCGAAAATGCAAGCAATAGTGCAAAACAAAGACTAACTATCCTTGAGGTTAAACTACGGTAAATCACTTGTTTCATATAATAAGTTGAATTATCTTCTAAACTTTGGTACGATTTTTTCATTAAAAACTTGAAAAAAGATGTTTATAAAAACTCTGGCAAAAGTAACATTTAAAGTCGATTTTGGAAATCTTAGAGAAGTGTTAATATATAATTTATACCAATTCTAAATAATGTATTTCAAAAATTTAATGATTGAATATTCGTTCCTTAATTACCGACAGCTTGAAGTATAATTGATTACAGCTAAAATGTAGATAAAAAAATCACACATGTTCTTCTGAAAATTATACCTTTGCCAATAAATAATTACTCTATGAAATTAAGAAATAAATCTTTTTGTCTTGTCTTTTTAGGTCTAGCATTATCTATTTCCCTTCATTCGCAAGAAGGAACAGTTAACGTTAGCCAAGACAGTGATATTGATAAATTATTGGAATACAAAAAAGATATCAAAACCTCTAAGGTCTATAAAATACAAGTATTTCAAAGCGTGGATCCTGATAAGGCTGCTCGAGAAAAAGCTAACTTTTTAAACGCTTACAGTGAATGGCCTGTAGAAATTGTATGGAACACTCCAAATTATAAAGTTTGGGTAGGCAACTTTGCTACAAAGTTAGAAGCTGAACGCGCTGGTGTAAAAATTAAAAAGAAGTATATGAATGCTATTATTTTTCAACCTAAAACAGACGACTAAATAGCTTCTAAAACAACTGCAATGAGTCCTTTTAAATAACTCATGTTTTCTAATTTTATCTCATAAAAAAAACCGACAATTACTTGTCGGTTTTTTTATTTGTTATAAGTTATTACTTTAACTTTTTCTTTACTTCTACTTCTTGGAATGCTTCGATAACATCACCAATTACAATGTCGTTATAACCTTTAATTTGCATACCACAATCATAACCTTTAGCTACCTCTCTAACATCGTCTTTAAAACGTTTTAAAGCTTCTAGTGTACCTGTATGAACAACGACTCCGTCTCTAATAATTCTTATGTTAGAATTTCTAAAGATTTTACCATTCATAACCATACAACCTGCAATATTTCCAATCTTAGAAACTTTAAATATTTCTCTAATTTCTGCAGTACCTGTAACCTCTTCTTTTAACTCTGGAGATAACATACCTTCCATAGCATCTTTAAGATCGTTAATTGCAGCATAGATAATAGAATACGTTCTGATATCAATTTCTTCCTTATCAGCAATCATTCTTGCATTTCCAACAGGACGTACATTAAATCCAACAATAATAGCATCTGAAGCTGTTGCTAATAAGACATCACTTTCTGTAATGGCACCAACACCTTTATGTATAATATTAACTTGAATTTCTTCAGTAGATAATTTTTGGAAAGAATCTGTTAATGCTTCTACAGAACCATCTACATCACCTTTAAGAATTATATTAAGTTCTTGGAAATCACCAAGAGCAATACGTCTTCCAATCTCATCAAGTGTAATATGACGTTGTGTTCTAACAGATTGCTCACGTTGTAACTGAGTACGTTTAGTTGCAATTTGTTTTGCTTCACGCTCATCTGCAAAGACATTAAACTTATCACCTGCTTGAGGCGCACCATCTAAACCAAGTATAGATACTGGAGTTGCAGGACCTGCTTCCTTAACATCGTGGCCTCGCTCATCTTGCATAGCTTTTACTTTACCACTATTCTTTCCGGCTAAAACATAATCACCAACTTTTAAAGTACCTGCTTGTACTAAAATTGTTGACACATATCCTCTACCTTTATCTAAGTAAGCTTCCACTACTGTTCCGCTTGCTGCTTTATTAGGGTTTGCTTTTAATTCTAGCAATTCAGCTTCTAGCAATACTTTTTCTAATAATTCTTTAACACCAGTTCCCATTTTAGCAGAAATGTCATGTGATTGAATTTTTCCACCCCAATCTTCTACTAAGAGATTCATTTGTGCTAATCCTTCTTTTACTTTTTCAGGATTGGCATCTGGTTTATCTATTTTGTTAATTGCAAATACGATTGGTACTCCAGCCGCTTGTGCATGAGAAATCGCTTCTTTTGTTTGAGGCATTATAGCATCATCCGCAGCAACTACAATAATAGCAATATCTGTAACTTGAGCACCACGAGCACGCATCGCTGTAAAGGCTTCGTGACCTGGTGTATCTAAAAATGCTATTTTTTGTCCATTTTCTAGTTCTACACCATATGCACCAATGTGCTGTGTAATTCCACCGGATTCACCAGCAATTACATTTTCTTTACGTATATGGTCTAATAATGATGTTTTACCATGATCTACGTGCCCCATTACTGTAACAATTGGTGCACGAGGTAATAAATCTTTAGGATCGTCAACAACATCTTCTATTGATTCTTCAATATCAGCTTTAATAAACTCTACATCGTAACCAAATTCTTCTGCAACTATAGTTAAAGTTTCTGCATCTAACCTTTGGTTCATGGTTACCATCATACCAAGAGACATACATGCTGAAATAACTTGTGTTACTCCAACTTCCATCATTGTAGCAATTTCACTAACGGTTACAAACTCTGTAACTTTTATTGTTTTGCTTTCTGCTGCAGCGATTTCTTGATCGATTTCACTTTGTTCTCTGTGTTGATCTCTCTTATCTCTTCTGTATTTAGCGCCTTTTCCTTTATTAGATTTACCTTGTAATTTCTCAAGTGTTTCTCTAATTTGTTTTTTTACATCTTCTTCTGTAGGCTCTTCCTTAACAATTTTTGGTCTGGCATTTCCTCCACGTCCTTTTGGACCTCCTCTTCTATTATCAAACTTAGGTTTTCCACCTGAGTCATTTCCGCCTTTACTAATTCTACGTCTTTTACGCTTATTAGCATCGCCAGAAGCTCCTGGTTTATTGTCTTCTTTTTTCTTTTTAGGTTTGTTGAATTGAGAAAGGTCTATTTTTTTACCTGTGGTAACTGGACCAGTAAGTTTCTTATACTGTGTCTTAATAGTTTCTTCAACTGGCTCAGAAGGTGCTTTAGGCTCTTCTTTTTTAGTTTCTTTTTTAGTAGAAACCTCTTTCGTTTCGGCCTTCTCTACTTTTTCAGTTTTCTCAACCTTTTCTACTTTCTTAACCTCTTCTTTCTTTTGAGGTTCTTCAGGCTTTTCAACTTTTTTGACCTCAACCTTAGGTTTTTCCTCTTTTTTGACTGGTTTTTCAACCTTAGGAGTTTCCTTAACTTCAGGTGCTTTAGGAGCCTCTTCTTTTTTAGATTTTGGCTTTTTATCTAAGTCAATTTTACCAACTTGTTTTGGGCCACTTAACTCAGCTTTAGCCTTAACTACAGATTCTCTTTCTGCCTTTTGCTTTTGCTTTTCTTCAATTTCGCGTTCTCGCTGTTCACGAAGCTCTTCTTTTTCTTTAAGTTTTGCTTCACTAACCTCTTGAGCTTTTTCACGTTTAGATGCATCTGTCTGAAATTCATCAGAAAGCGTGTTATAAACTTCTTGCGAAATTTTAGTATTAGGGCTTTTCTCAATCTCGATACCTTTGGATTCTAAAAAATCCACTGCACGATCTATTGAGATATTTAATTCCCTTAATACTTTATTTAATCTTGTTGTTTGAGCCATAAACTGCCTGTAAAATACTTAAATATATGTTATACCAATATAACTTCAAAATGAAATAATAAAAATCATTTTAAAATTAATCTGATATTATTCTTCAAATTCCTCTCTTAGAATCCTAATGACGTCTAAGATTGTTTCTTCTTCTAAATCTGTACGCTTCACTAAATCAACAACATCTTGCTCTAAAATACTTTTTGCAGTATCTAAGCCAGCTTTGCTAAATTCAGAAATTACCCAACCTTCAATTTCATCAGAGAATTCTTTTAATTCTACATCTTCTTCTGCACCTTCTCTAAATACGTCAATCTCATAACCTGTTAGTTGACCAGCCAAACGAATATTGTGACCACCTCTACCAATAGCTTTTGAAACCTCTTCTGGTTTTAATAACACCTCAGCACGCATATTTTCTTCGTCTAATTTTAAAGACGTTACTCTTGCTGGGCTCAATGCTCTTGTTACAAAAAGCTGAACATTGTTTGTATAATTAATTACATCGATATTCTCGTTTCCTAACTCACGTACAATACCGTGAATTCTAGAACCTTTCATACCAACACAAGCTCCAACTGGATCGATTCTATCATCGTAAGAATCTACTGCAACTTTTGCTTTTTCTCCTGGAATACGTACTACTTTTTTAACTGTAATTAAACCATCAAAAACTTCTGGTATTTCCTGTTCAAATAATTTCTCAAGAAATACTGGTGATGTTCTAGACATCACAATTGCTGGTTTGCTTCCTTTTAATTCAACACTTTCAATAATTCCTCTTACATTTTCTCCTTTTCTGAAGAAATCTGAAGGAATTTGTTTGTCTTTTGGAAGTATAATTTCATTACCATCATCGTCTAACAAAATAATTGCTCTGTGACGAATGTGGTGTACTTCTGCTGTATAAATCTCACCTTCAAGCTCTTTAAAGTGCTTGTAGATATTTGTATTATCATGTTCATGAATCTTAGAAATTAAGTTCTGTCTTAATGCTAAGATAGAACGTCTTCCAAGATCAATTAACTTTACTTCTTCTGCAACGTCTTCACCAACTTCAAAATCTGGCTCTATTTTTTGCGCTTCAGATAATTCAATTTCTTGATTTGGTTCTTCAACTTCACCATCTGCAACAACGATTCGGTTTCTCCAAATTTCTAAATCTCCTTTATCTGGGTTTATTATGATATCAAAGTTATCGTCATCACCATACTTCTTCTTCAATGCATTACGTAATACATCTTCAAGAATTGCCATTAGCGTAACTCTATCTATTAATTTGTCGTCCTTAAATTCTGAAAATGACTCAATTAACGCTACATTTTCCATAATTGATATGAATTAAAATTTTATTTTAACTTTTGCTTCTTTAATATTATCAAAAGCTACATTAGCTTGTTTAGCTACTGTTACTTTTCCTTTTCCAACAGGCTTTGGTTCTCTTGCTTTCCAGCTTAGAACCACTCCATCATCATTTACTTCTGTGAGTTCTCCTTCTAAATTTTGATGATCTAAAGTCTTTACCTCTAAATTTCTACCAATATGCTTATTATACTGTCTAGGCAAAACTAAAGGAGTTGTCGCACCTGAAGATAAAACTTCTAAAGAAAAATCGTGTTCTTCTCTATCTACATTGTGTTCAATTGCTCGACTTATAAACATGCAATCTTCTACTAAGACGCCATTATCACCATCTATTACAATTTTAATAACGTTATCTCCAGACAAAGAAAAATCTATTAAAAAGAGGTCTTGTCTCTCGTCTAGTGCCTTTTGTAATAAGTCTTCTACTATTTTCTTAAACATTATTTGATATAAAAAGAGAGGACTTTTCGTCCTCTCGCTTATTTATTTTTAGTAAACAACGGTGCAAATATACGACATTTATATTAATTTATCCAAGCTATGCAATGTGGAATAATTTTCTTAGATTTAAGGAACTAAATAAATACAACAAATAATGAATAAAATATTAGTTCCTACAGATTTTTCTGAACAAGCTGAAAATGCATTAAAAGTAGCAGCAATGCTTGCTAAATCTCATAATGCCGAAATCTATTTACTGCACATGATGGAAATTCCAACGCAGCAAACCGATCAAGGAAATGCAGAGAGTGATATTCCCGAAACCTTGTTTTTTATGAAATTGGCACAAAAAAGATTTGAAAATCTTATGGCTTCAGACTACTTACAAGGTCTTACAGTACATGAAACCGTAAAAGCTGACATTACATTTAATGAAATTAAAGATTCTTGTAAAGAATTTGATATCGATTTTATTGTTATGGGCTCTCATGGAGCTACAGGGCTTAAAGAAATGTTTGTTGGGTCTAATGCCGAAAAAGTTGTAAGAACTTCTGACGTTCCTGTTTTAGTAATTAAAAATGAGCACGAATCTTTTGACGTATCTGATTTTGTTTTTGCTTCAGATTTTAAAAATGACAACAAAGAAACTTATAAACAAGCCGTAAAATTTGCTAAAGCTTTTGGCTCAAAAATTCATTTATTACTCGTTATTACTTCTGGTAATTTTATGACATCGTATGAAGCTAAATCTAGAATTGAAGATTTTATTTCAGGCGAGACTTTTGACAATTACACCATTACTATTCACAATGATAATTCTGTAGAACAAGGTATTTTAAATGTTTCTAAAGATATAAATGCAGATCTTATTGGTATTAGTACGCATGGCAGACAAGGTATTGCGCATTTCTTTAATGGCAGTATTAGCGAAGATTTAGTAAACCATGCAAAACGCCCTGTAATTACTTTTAAAATATAAAAAATCAGACTAAATCTAAAATTAACTAATATTCTAAAATTAAAAAATCCTAATCAATTACTGATTAGGATTTTTTCTTTTGGTTGGCCTACTAGGTTTCGAACCTAGACTCTTCTGTACCAAAAACAGATGTGTTAGCCAGTTACACCATAGGCCAATCTCTCATTTTGAGGGTGCAAATTTAAAACAAAGTTTCACTTAGACAAAAAAAAACAATAAAAATTTTAAAAATACTTAACGTTAACTTAAAAATGTAGCCATTTAGGTAATAATTAGTAAATTCGCCAGCATTAATAATCAAGGTTTTCATGACAGATTTTAACTTTAAAAAGTGGAACAACATTCTAGGATGGTTTGTTTTTACAATAGCAGTTGTAGTTTACGGGCTTACTATTGAACCAACAGTGAGTTTTTGGGATGCTGGCGAATATATTTTAACTTCATCTAAGTTACAAGTAGGACATCCACCGGGAGCACCGTTATTTCAAATGTTTGGAGCTTTTTTCTCCATGTTTGCGTTAGAACCTTCACAGATTGGTGCCATAATGAACATGATGAGTGGTGTTGCAAGTGCATTTACCATTCTTTTTATGTTCTGGACCATTAGTCTTATGCTTGTAAAACTTACAAAGTACAATGAAGACAAAAACCCAGGTAAAGCATATGCTATTTTAGGAAGTGCTTTAGTAGGAAGTTTAGCTTTTACCTTTACCGATTCGTTTTGGTTTAATGCCGTAGAAACCGAAGTGTACGCCATGGCTACATTAATAATGGCTATTCTATTCTATTTAGGCTTACGTTGGGAACAAGATATGAACAAGCCACGAGGTAACCGTTGGTTAATCTTAATAGCCTTTGTCATTGGACTATCTTTTGGTGTTCACTTTATGGGACTCTTAACGATTCCTGCCATAGGTCTTCTGTATTACTTCAAGAATTACAAAACCATTACCGTTAAAAACTTCATCATAGCAAATATTGCTTCAGCTGCAATTCTGCTTTTTATATTTAAGTTACTACTGCCTTCAACATTAAAACTTTTTGGATACTTAGAAGTCTTTTTTGTAAACTCTATTGGTTTACCTTTTAATTCAGGAACTATTATTACTGGATTAATGGTTATCGCTTTATTTTATTTTGGGCTGAATTATACGCGTAAGAAAGAGTTGAAACACGCAAACACACTAGTACTATGCCTAATGTTCATCTTTATAGGATTCTCGTCTTGGATGATGCTTCCAATTCGTGCGAATGCGCAGGTTGTTATTAACGAAAACAACCCTTCAGATGCTAGAGAGCTTTTAGCTTATTACAACTTAGAACAATATCCTGAAACCCATTTATTTTATGGACCACAGTTTACAGAATCCTATTCTGGTGCAGATAAAGACGAACCTTTTGTAGACGACAAAAAGAATTATGAGCGTGATGATGAAGCTGGAAAATACGTCATTATTAACGATTGGGAAAAAAGCAAACAAAACTACAATCATGAGCATGCTTCAATTCTTCCAAGAATGTGGAGTGCTGAACATGCCGAAAATTATATGATGTTTACAGGTTTAATTGACTTTAGAGTTGATCCTAACCTACAAGTACGTGCCTACAACGAAGCAATGAATGCAGGTTTAACCGAAGACCAAGCTTCACAATATGCTTTAGGAGAAAAACAACAATTTGACCAGCTTGTTTATGATTTTAAGAGACGTGTTGCCGAAGGAGAAATTGATTATGAAGGTTATAATCAGTTTTTAAGAAACTACGGTCAGCAATATTTAATTGTTGAAAAACCATCATTTGTAGATAACATCATGTATATGTTTCAATACCAATTTGGCTACATGTACTGGCGTTATTTTATGTGGAATTTCACAGGACGACAAGACGACATTCAAGGACGATACACACATAAAAATGGAAATTGGATTTCTGGTATAAACTTTATAGACTCGTGGCATTTAGGGCTGTCTCAAGATAATTTACCAACAGACGTTCTAGAAAACAAAGCCAGAAACACCTATTACTTCTTACCACTACTATTAGGTTTAGTAGGCTTCTTTTTCTTAATGTATTCGGATTTGAAACGTTTTTGGGTATTAGTCGTCTTCTTTTTGCTAACAGGCTTAGCCATTCAGTTTTACACCAATATAAGACCATTTGAACCTAGAGAACGTGATTATTCTGTTGTAGGCTCTTTTTATGTTTTTGCTATCTGGATTGGTTTTGGAGTTTACGCCATCTACGATCTTTTACAATCAAGTATAAAAACAAAATTTTTAGCTCCTATTATTACTTTAGCTTGTCTTATTATTGTGCCAGGTGTCTTAGCTGCGAATAATTGGGACGACCACGATCGTTCTGGTAAGTACACCACAAATTCTATGGCTCGTAAATATCTAGAGTCCTGTGCACCTAATGCAATTCTATTTACCATTGGAGACAACGACACATTCCCATTGTGGTATTTACAAGAAATTGAAGGAGTACGTAGAGATGTACGTGTAATAAACACCAGTTTATTTCAAACAGATTGGTACATTGACCAAATGAAACGCAAGGCTTACGAGAGTGACCCTATTCCTTCACAGCTTACTCACAATCAATATCGAGGAGCCACAAGAGATGTTATTATTAGAAGAGAAATTACCAAGGACACATTACCTATTAAGGACTTTATGGATTTTGTATCTAGTGAAAAGCCAAGTACCAAACTCAAATATGTAGTTGAAAGACAAGGTGAAGACCCAGATCAATATCCTAAACACTTATTAAATTCTAATTATTACCCATCACGCTATATAAGCATTCCTGTTAATAAAGACATGGTTCTTAAAAAAGGAATTGTAAAACCGAAAGATGCAGACAAAATAGAAGACAATCTTTTTACTGAAATTAGCTCTAGCTACATTTATAAAAACAATCTATTAATGTTAGACATTATTGCCAACAATAATTGGGAACGTCCAATTTATTTTACTGGTGGTGCTTTTGGAGCCGAGGATTATATTTGGCTAAAAGATTACTTACAACTCGATGGCATGTGTTATAAATTAGTACCTATTAAAACACCTGTAGACAGAGCTAATCCTTATGACATGGGACGTGTAGATCCAGACCTTATGTACGACATGGTGAAAAACTGGGAATGGGGAGGCAGTGGAGAAGACCTCTATTATGATATTGAAACCAGAAGAAATGGAATTACCTATAGAGGCAATTTAGCTCGACTAATAGAACAGTTAATTAATGAAGATAAATTAGATAAAGCCGAAGAAATTGCAGACATCGCTATGGAAAAAATGCCTGTAGATAAATTTGGTTTCTATTCTTTATTAGAGCCTTATGTGAGTGCATATTATGAAATAGGAAACGTAGAAAAAGGACGTGCCCTTTACAAAGATGTCGCTAAAAAATACCAAGAAAACTTGGTATACTATAGCAGCTTAGATATAGAAGACCAAGAATTTATGGTTGGTGAAGAGATTTATATAGATATACAACGTTACAGAGCCTTAATTGATATTCTAGTTATATATAACGATAAAGATTTTGCATTACAGGAAACCAAAACATTTAATAGCTATTTAAGCTTGTTTGACGAACTTATGAATCGCTATAGTGACGAAGAGCTACCTGAAGTGCCAAACGATATTGATATACAAAGTACCATTAAAGACACTATTGAAAGAATAGCACCAGAGAATTAAACTCTAATGAAAATTATTCCAGCTAAAATACCAGGGTTTGTGAAAGCTTTATTTCCAAATTTTATTTGGAATATTGATACAACTAAAAAAGAACTCTTTTTAACCTTTGATGATGGCCCAACTCCTGAAATTACAGATTGGGTGCTTCAAACTTTAAAAGATTACAATGCAAAAGCAACATTTTTTTGCATTGGTAGTAATATTGAGGCAAATATTGAAATTTTTCAAAATATAATTAAAGAAGGACATTCAATTGGTAATCATACTTACAACCATTTAAAAGGTTGGAAAACGAAAACGAAAATGTATCTTGGGAATGTTGAACTTACCGACTCCGTTATTCAGTTTCAAATTCAGAATTCAAAATTTTTAACAGATAACAATAAACCGTCATCAAAACTATTTAGACCACCTTATGGTAAGTTTAAAAATAAACAAAGTAAAAAATTGTTGAAATTAGGATACAAAATCGTGATGTGGGATATTTTATCTTACGATTGGGATAAATCTGTATCAAAAGAAACTTGCCTTAAAAATATAACATCAGCAGCCAAAGAGGGAAGTATTATTGTGCTTCATGATAGCATAAAAGCATCACGTAATTTAAAATATGTACTCCCTAAGGTTTTAGAATATTACAGCAAAAAAGGTTATGAATTTAAGAGCATAACATAATACTTGATAGGTTTTATAAACCTTTATCAAAATCACCTAAACATACTCTTGAATAATATTAATCAACGTATTAGCGTCTTGTTCGCCACTATGACGCCATTTCATTTCTCCATCTTTATAAATGATTAATGTTGGTAGACCTTTAACACGCAATGCTTCTGCAAGTTCTTTATTTTTACCGACATCAATTTTTATAACTTTAGCTTTATCACCTAATGAAGCCGCAACATCTCTAAGCACAGAATGCATAGCAACAGATTGATCATTCGCTTCAGTGTAAAAATCCAGAAGTACTGGAATTTCAACATCTATTAATTCCCCAAATTTTGACATACGTTTTAGTTTTAGTCAAATATACAAGTACTTCAAACTCACAAAAACCTAGTAATTTATATCCGTGAGTTAGGTACTCATATCATAAAAATAAGCAATTCTTTACAATTATGCACTTTTAGTTCCTCTTTTGAGCTCAATTACAGTGATTTCTGGCCAAATTCCAACACGTCCAGGATATCCTAAATAACCAAAACCTCTATTGACATTGATATGCTGACCTAACTCTGTATAAATTCCAGCCCATTGTTTATAACGCCATTTTGCAGGACTCCATTTTACCCAACCCGGTATTTCAATTCCAAATTGCATACCATGTGTATGGCCACTTAAAGTTAAATGATAATGATACGAATCATTAACCACAACTTTATCCCAATGACTAGGATCATGACTCATTAGTATCTTAAAATCATCTTTATGAACTTGCTCAGAAGCTTTCTTTAAATCTCCAGCTTGCTTAAAACCTCCTATACCCCAATTTTCAACACCGATTAAAGCAATACGCTGACCTTCTTTTTCAAGAAATCGGTTTTCATTTAATAACAAATCGAAGCCTATTTCTTTCTGAAGGGTTTTTAAATCTTCTAAATTTTGCTTTTTAGCAGCAGCAGAACTCCAATCTACATAATCTCCATAATCATGATTTCCTAAAACAGAATACAATCCATCCTTAGCTCTTAATTTTCCAAAAGTATCCTTCCAAGGTAACATTTCAGACGCTTTATTATTTACCATATCTCCTGTAAATAACAAAATATCAGATTCTTGTTCATTAATTAAATCTACGGCATACTCAATTTTTTCTTTGTTATCAAAACTACCCGAATGTATGTCACTTATCTGAGTTATTCTATACCCATCAAAGGCCTCTGGTAAATCCTCAAAATGAAGCGTATAATTAAGAACTCTAAAATTATATTTGCCTTTATACATGCCGTAAAGCAAAGATGAAAACGGAATAGCAGCCAAGCCTAAAGCAACCTGACTAATAAATTTTCTGCGTGATGGAAAATAGAACGCCTCTTTCTGAGTCATGGCCTTTTGGTACAGACCAATTGCTCCTCTTATAATATCTTCTCCAATTAAAATTGGGACTAACACCAAATTAAAAGCTAGAAATGTTAGTAAAAACCCAAATGCGTAACTTTTGGCTGGTGTCAGTACACGCCCTTCATTACCAGATGTAAACTGAAAAATAAAATTCCCCACAATAACGATAGCTATACCAAAGAATACATAGTATATCCAAGTTTGTTTAGTTACAGTTCTTATGGCTTGAAAACCATAAACCGTTAGAATTATAAATAAAATAGCAAATAGTATCCAGCGAATCATCTTGTTTTTTTGAGTTTACAAATTTAAAGCTTATAACAAGCGACCTATCTTATGAAAGTGTTAAAGATTTTTCAAGCTTAATACTCAGAATGTCAAAATAAAAACTAAACAAAAAGGACTCCCCTTAAAAACAGTCTTAATTTCATTTTACTATATTAGATGCATTATAATTAATTGTCTTTTTGATGAATTTTAAACGAACCGCTATTGTAATTGCGCTTACACTTCTTATAAGTTGTAATACCTCAACTTCAATTACCGAAGCTCAAAAAGACCAACTACTAACCCACTACGTTAATACCTTTATTGGCACAGGTGGTCACGGACACACTTATCCTGGGGCAACACTGCCTTTTGGGATGATGCAGTTAAGTCCTGACACACGCTTAGACGGTTGGGATGGTTGCTCGGGCTATCATTATACAGACCGTTATATTTATGGGTTTTCGCATACGCATCTAAGCGGAACAGGCATTAGCGACTATGGAGATGTGCTTTTAATGCCAACAAACGAAATCAATTTTAATAATGGAGCTGATGGCAAAAAAGGCTATCGTGCACATTTCAGTCATGATAATGAATTTGCAGAACCTGGCTATTATAAAGTCCATTTAGATTCTACAAATATTAATGTAGAACTTACCGTTGCACAACGAAGTGGTGTTCATAAATACGAATTTCCAAGTTCTAAAAATCAATATGTGATTTTAGATTTAGTACATCGTGATAAGGTTTTAGATGCTAAGATTGAAAAAATATCGGACACTGAAATTGTTGGTTATCGCCATTCTGAAGCTTGGGCAAAAGATCAACGTTTATACTTTATTATAAAAACATCGCACCCGTTTAATGATGTGTTACAATCACCACCAGAAACAGGAATACCAGGAGCCAGACGATCTGCTTTAAAATTTATAAACCCAAACAACGAATCTGTTTATATGAAAGTCGGCATTTCAGCCGTTGATATAGATGGTGCACGTAAAAATCTAGAAGCCGAAGTTTTAAACAAAGATTTTGAAACCGTTAAACAAGAAGCCCAACAGATTTGGGAATCGCAACTTGAAAAAATAGTAATTGAAAGCAACGATTTAGATAAAAAGACCAATTTTTATACAGCATTATACCATACTATGCTAGCACCACAATTGTATCAAGATGTTGATGGTCGCTATAGAGGCATGGATTTAGAGATTCATAAGACAACCGATTTTAATTATTACTCGGTATTTTCACTTTGGGACACCTATAGAGCAGCACATCCGCTTTACACCATTATAGAACAAGACCGCACCAATGATTTTATCAAAACCTTTTTAGCAAAATATGACGAAGGTGGCATTATGCCTATGTGGGATTTAGCAGGAAATTACACGAATTGTATGATTGGCTATCACGCCGTACCAGTCATTGCAGATGCCTATTTAAAAGGCTTGCGCGATTACGATACCGAAAAAGCTTTTGAAGCTATGAAGTATTCGGCAACCAGAGATAAATTTGGACTTGAAGCATATAAAAAATATGGATTTATTCCTGTGGATGAAGAAAGCGAATCGGTTTCAAAAACACTAGAATACGCTTATGACGATTGGACCATTGCGCAAATGGCAAAAGCCATGGGTAAAACGGAGGATTACAAAACTTACATTCAGCGTGCGCAGTACTACAAAAATGTATTTGATCCGGAAACCAACTTTATGCGAGGACGTTTTAAAAACACCTGGTTTACTCCTTTTGACCCTTACGAAGTGAATTTTAATTACACCGAAGCCAACGCTTGGCAATACAGTTTTTATGTTCCTCAAGATATTTCAGGATTTATAGAACTACTTGGAGGAAAAGATCAGCTAGAAGCAAAATTGGATGAATTATTCAGCGCCAAAACAGAAATATCCGGACGCCACCAATCGGATATCACAGGCCTAATTGGGCAATATGCGCATGGCAATGAACCTAGTCATCATATGGCTTACCTCTATAATTTTGTGAATAAACCCTATAAAACGCAAGAGAAAGTGCATCAAATTTTAACGGAGTTGTATCGTAATGATCCCGATGGCGTTTCAGGAAATGAAGATTGCGGACAAATGAGTGCTTGGTATGTGTTGAGCTCCATGGGTTTTTATTCCGTAACTCCAGGAAGTAATGAGTACATCATTGGAACACCTCTTTTTGATAAAGCAACCATAAGTCTTGAAGACGGAAAACAATTCAACATCACCGCCAATAACCTCAGCGATTCAAATAAGTATATTGAAAGTGTGAAACTCAATGGCAAAACATTAAATGAAACGTTTATAAGTCATTCAGCAATTGTTTCTGGCGGATCTCTAGAATTTAATATGACCAATCAACCTTCAACATGGGGAACAAAAGAAGAATCTGAACCAAAAACCGAAATAAAAGATCATATCATTCTGCCATCTCCATTTATCGCAAAAGGAGATATTACGTTTAGAGATTCGACCGAAGTTGTGTTATCTACCTCTGAAGTTGATGCTAAAATATATTATGCTTTAGATGACAATGATTTCAAAATTTATGACACCCCATTTACTATTTCAGAAGATACACAAGTAAAATTATATTCCGAAAAAGGGAATTTAAAAAGTCCGGTATTAACCACATCATTTTTCAAAATTGATCCCAATTTGAGTATTACTCTTGAAAGTGATTATGCCAATCAATATAGCGCAGGAGGCAATGATGCACTTATTGATGGTATTAGAAGTACCAAAAATTACAGAACTGGAAGCTGGCAAGGTTATGAGGATAAAGATATGGTTGCAACCGTTAATTTAGGCACTGAGAAATCTATTAATTTAATCGCAGTTAACTTTTTACAAGATCAGGATGCTTGGATTTTTTACCCCACGGAAGTTCAGTGTTTTGTTTCAAAAGACAATAAAACATTTAAAGCTTTGCCTCCACAAACTATAAATTCGGCTGAAAAGAATAGTGCAATAGCCATTAAAACAATTGAATTTAAAATTCCAAAAACTAAATATAAATATGTAAAAATCGTTGCGAAAAAACTTGGCAAAGTACCAAAATGGCATGTTGGCTATCCTATGGATGGACGAAGTTGGATTTTTGTGGATGAAATTTCAATAAAATAGCATAACATTCAATACTTTTAAATCCGATTAGAATTAACCATTTAAGATTGTATTAGCAACAAAACACAATTTAAGCAAGACCTTTAAACTAACTAACCATTTATAACAATGAACAATCAAAATAACAAATCAGCATTAGCAACTCTATGTACGGTTTTCTTTTTCTGGGGATTTATTGCAGCATCAAATAGTGTCTTTATTCCATTTTGTAAAACCTATTTTAATATTGACCAGTTTCAATCGCAATTAGTTGATTTTGCTTTTTATGGTGCCTATTATATTGGTGCGCTATCATTATTTGTAATGTCTAGTGCTGTAAAGCGTGATATATTAAATAATTGGGGTTACAAAAATGGTATTGTTTACGGCTTACTGTTATCTGCAATAGGAGCTTTTGTAATGTATCCTGCAACTGCTGGTGCAGAACAAGGCCAAACAGAGGTGTTCTATTTTGTGCTTATCGCTTTTTTCATTGTAGCACTAGGATTTTCATTACAACAAACTGCAGCAAACCCGTTTGCCGTTGCACTGGGTGATCCAAAAACAGGCTCACATCGCTTAAATTTAACAGGAGGTATAAATTCCTTTGGTACAACTATTGGCCCAATTGTAGTAAGTCTTGCTATTTTTGGATCTGCTTCTTGGTCTACTGAGCAATTAGCTGAAAAAATTAACACCAATGAAATTACGTTGGTCACCGTACAAGTTTTATATATGTGCGTTGGTGCTTTATTTTTAATTGCAGCAGCACTATTTCATTTTTCAAAAAAACTACCAGCTCTTAAATCTGAAACCGCTTTTGAACCCGCTAATAAAGCTAGAAACTTATTAATTATTTTAACCTTAGTTATCGTCGGTTGTTTTGGTTATATTTTTAGCACGTACTCAGGAGACGCTGTTGCTACTGAAGACATAGAGCACACTAGATTAATCATTTTGTTTATTGCACTATTGGCAGTAATAGCAACTGTTTTTATAGCAAACTCTAGTGCTTCTAAAAATCCGGATGGTTGGGGAGCCATGAAATACCCTCAACTTGTTTTAGGCATGCTAGCTATATTTACTTATGTTGGTGTAGAGGTAACCATAGGAAGTAATCTTGGAGAACTTTTAAAGCAAGGTGTAGAAAACACTGGTTTAAATACTATAGGTTTACCTGTTTTAAATGATTCGGAATTAGGAAAATATATTTCCATGTATTGGGGCGGACTAATGATTGGACGATGGGTTGGTGCTGTTACTGTTTTTAATCCAAGTAAAGGGTTAAAAAAAGTACTTCTAATTATAGTACCTTATGTGGCCTTTGCTGTAATCATTTTGGCTAATTTGGTTAAATACAGTTTTACAGCAAATGAAATTCTATTTTTTGCCATCTGTATTGCGGTTCAAATTGGAGGTTTCTTTTTAGCAAAAGACAATCCTGTTCAAACTTTAAAAATATTCAGTCTTTTAGGAATGTTAGGAATGCTTATTGGTCTCTTTACTTCAGGTAATGTTGCTTTATTTGCCTTCTTGTCTGGTGGTTTATTTTGCTCAATTATGTGGCCTTGTATTTTTACACTAAGTATTGCTGGCTTAGGAAAATACACCTCTCAAGGTTCAGCTTTTTTAATTATGATGATTTTAGGTGGTGCTATTATTCCTCCTGTACAAGGAAAATTGGCAGACGTCTTTAATATTCAAACCTCATACTGGATTGCTGTAGCTTGTTTTGGGTATTTATTATTCTATGCCTTTAGAACAAAAACGGTTTTAGACAAACAAGGTGTTACATATTAACGAAAATAATTTTCGATGAAAAGACGCGATTTTATAAAAAATACATCGTTAACCGGAGTTGGTTTTGCTGTTGGTAGTACACTTGTAAATTGTGCAGAAAATTCTACTGAAACGAAAGCATCAATAGTTAATGTAGAAAAAGCCTCACTACCAATAGTCATTGCAACTTGGCATGTTGAAAACGCCACAGCCAAAGCTATGGAAATATTAAAAGAAGGAGGAAATGCTCTAGATGCCGTAGAACAAGGTTGCAGAATAGAAGAAGCTAACGAAAAAGGACAAACCGTTGGTAAAGGTGGCTTGCCAGACAGAGAAGGTAATGTTACACTCGATGCTAGTATAATGGACAAACATGGCAACTGTGGCTCGGTAGTGTATCTTCAAAATATAACCCATGCCGTTTCTGTGGCAAGAAAAGTGATGGAAGACACACCACATGTAATGCTCGCTGGTGAAGGCGCCAAACAATTTGCCATTTCAAAAGGCTTTAAATCCGAAAACCTACTAACTGAAGCTTCAAAAAAAGCATGGGAAAAATGGAAAATTGAAGCCAAATACAAACCCATTATCAATATAGAAAATCATGATACCATTGGCATGTTAGCCATTGATAAAAATGGAGATATTTCTGGTGCTTGTACTACAAGTGGCTTAGCTTACAAAATGGGAGGACGTGTTGGTGATAGCCCAATAATAGGTTCTGGATTGTTTGTAGATAATGAAATAGGAGCATGCGCAGCTACTGGTTTAGGCGAAGAGGTCGCAAAAACTGTCGGTAGTTTTTTAGTTGTAGAGTTAATGCGGCAAGGCAAATCTCCTCAAGAAGCCTGTGAAGAAGCAATTAGCAGAATTGTAAATAAACCTAATAGCAATTACAAGAATTTTCAAGTAGGATATATTGCTCTTAATAAAAAAGGAGAAACAGGAAGTTATTCAATTCATCAGTGGTTTAGTATGACTAAATTTCAAGATGGAAAAAACGAACAAATTCAATCGGATTATTATAATAAAACATAAATGCTTAAATTGTAGGAAATTAACCAACCTACATAATATTGAAATATACTTATTTTATATTCTTGCTCAGTTTTTTAAGTTTTCTGCCAGCACAGAACAATTTAGATAAGCAAAAAGTCATAGACTCATTAATTAGCACTGTAGATACTTACACTGATAATTATGAAAAAATAAGAGTCCTTACAAGTAATGCTGGCCAATTTCGATACTCAAAAGATTCGCGTGCTTTAATTGATAAAGCCATCAGCATTTCTAAAACAAACAATGATGCTAAGCTATTTGCTAATTCATATTATTCCTTAGGAAACTTCTTCTATTACAACAGCCAATTAGATTCCGCTGAGATATATTTAGACAAATCTATTTCTTATATCAATGATGAGACAATGCCCTTTTTAAGAGCCTCTAACTTAATGACCAAAAGTGGTATTTATAGAAAACAAGGCAATATTCCCTTAGCACTTGCCACAATGTTGAATTCTAAACGTGCTTTAGATAAAATTGACACGTTAAAATTAGATAAAACTCAACGTCGCAAATTTAAAGGAGAAAGCTCTGTACTCAATAATTCATTAGCAAATTATTATAATCAAATGGAAGAATTTGACAAGGCTTCCATTTATTATGAAAATGCTTACAAAGCGTCTTTGAGTCTTGACTCTTATGTAAATGCTGGAATTATTATTTCTAATGAAGGTGAAATGCTATTAAATCAGGGACGTCTTCAAGAGGCTTTAAAACAATTTGAAGAAGGAAAAATATTAAAAGAAAAAGGGAAAGCTCCAATGCGTTTTATTATGAGTTCGGCCTTAAACATTGGAAATGCACATTCAAAATTAAAAAACTATGATGAAGCTTTAATCTTTTTGAAACAAGCTCATGATTATTATGATAAAGCTGGTGTAACAGAAAACTTAACCATTGCTAAAAATTATCTTGGTAATCTTTATTTCGAAACTGGAAAATACAATTTAGCTATAGAAAATTGTAACACTGCTAAAGATTTAGCCTTGAAAGCAGGAAATTTAGAATTAACTTCTGAAGCCTGCGATTGCTTATCCAAATCATATAAATCTATAGGAAGCTATAACTTGGCTTTAGAAAATTACCAATTATACACCAAGACTAAAGATTCTATTTTCAATGAAAACAACATTAAAAAACAAACGCAGCAAGAAATGGAATATGAGTTTAACAAAACTCAAGAACTTAATGCCATTGAATTAGAAGCTAAGGAAAAACAAAGTAAATTGTATTCTTACTTAGCTGCATCAGGCTTGCTGTTAGTTTTAGTTTTAGGGTTTTTCTCTTATAGAAATAAAAAGCAGAGTATTACACTAGCCAAACAAAAGAAACTATTAGAAGCATCCGTAGATGAAAAAAATGTACTACTTAAAGAAACACATCATCGCGTAAAAAATAGTTTTCAAATTGTATCTAGTCTGCTGTATTTACAATCTGAAAGTGTTGTAGATAAAGAAGCTAAAATTGCCATAAAAGAAGCTGAAAACAGAGTCCGCTCTATGGTATTAATTCATCAAAAATTATACAATAAGGATGAATTGGTAGGCATTAATACGCAAGATTATTTCAATGATTTAGTACGCGATATTTTTGAAAGTCATCAATTTGAGTCAGAAACCATTACATACGAACTAGATGTAGAACCTTTAGTTTTAGACATTGAAACCGTTACTCCAATAGGCTTAATTTTAAATGAGCTTATTGTAAACACCATAAAACACGCTTTTGATAAGGTGACACCCAAAAGTAAAATTAGTATTCAGTTTTATAAAGAAGCAGAACAATTAGTATTAAAAGTCATTGATAATGGTAAAGGGTTTGAGGGAGAAATAAAAAGTACTTCTTTTGGTATCACTTTAATGAAAGCATTGTCTAAAAAGCTCAAGGCTACTTTAAATTATAAATCAGAACTAAACAAAGGCACAGAAGCCACCTTAGTTATAAATAAATATAAGCTTCTTTAGGAATACTAAAAATCTTATTCACTAAATAAAAAGAGGCATTCACTAAAAAAAGAGACCATTAACAAAACGTTTAAACTAGATTAAGACTCTAAATAAATAAAGTTTGAAATCCCTAAACATCTTTATCGTTGAAGACGAACCTTTAATAGTTTCTACTATTGAAGTCGCATTACGCAAACAAGGTTTTTTTGCTGTTGGTGATGCTGAAGATTACACAACCGCTCTGCGAGATATAGAATTACTAAAACCAGACTTAACGCTTCTTGATATTCAACTTTCTGGAGATAAAGATGGTGTAGATTTGGCCATAGAGTTAGATAAAAAAAACATCCCTTATTTATTTCTTTCATCTCAAACGGATCCTAACACTATAGAACGTGTTAAACACACCAATCCACTTGGCTATATTGTTAAGCCTTTTACAGAAACCAGTTTAAGAACCAATATTGAATTGGCATGGCATAATTACAACGAATCAAAGCAACATTTTTTAAGTATAAAACACGAAGGTAGACTGCATCGTATTAATCAGAACTCAATACAATATTTAAAAGCATTTGATAACTATTGTTACATAGTTACCAAAACTGAAACTTACTTAGTACCACATACGCTCAAACACATTTCCGAACAATTACAAGGCAATGATTTTATTAAAGCACATCGTTCTTATGTGGTCAACTTAAAACACATTCTTAGTGTTAACAAAAACACCATCTCTCTTATTGACGAAAGTATTCCTGTAAGTGCTTCACAGAAAAGTTTAGTCGTTAGTAGGCTAAAAAGCCTATAGTTAAGATTAACGGAACTCAGTAAAAAACACATTTCTTACGTTAATCTGTATTCACTATAAAAAAAAGTGCGTTCACTAAAAATAGCAGTCTAAAAGACTGATTTTAAACTAGATTTATTTTAGCTATTAATCAGTCTTTATAATTGAAAAAACAATTTCTCTACAAAAATCATCACTCAAATTGTTTTTAGAAGAAGACTACTCAAAAACGTGCTATTATGAAAACAAAATTACGACTTTCATGTTCATTTACCTTTCTATTTATTCTTTCCGTTGCGGCACAAGTAGGTGTTGGTAATACTAATCCACAAGCCCAATTAGACATTTCGGCAAGCAGCACTTCTAGTCCTGCAAACAGTGATGGTATTTTAATTCCACGTATGAGTAATTTCCCATCTACACCAGGTGCCACAAGAGATGGTATGCTTATTTTTTACACAGGAACAGGAGCTTCAGGAAAGGGGTTTTATTATTATAATCACGGTACTGGTTGGGTTATAATAAATAGTAAGGATGATCAAAACCTATTAACACCTAATTTAGTTGGAACAACTTTAAATTTAGGTATCGAAAACGGAACAGGAACCGCTATCAATTTAGCTCCATTACAAGATGGAACAGGAACCGACAACCAAACCATTGATAATTTGAGTTTAAGTGGAACAACACTAAGACTTTCTTTAGAAAATGACGGTCAGCCTTTACAAACAGTAAACTTAGCCTCATTGCAAGACGGAACGGGAACCGACAACCAAACCATTGATAATTTGAGTTTAAGTGGAACAACATTAAGACTTTCTTTAGAAAATGACGGTCAGCCTTTACAAACAGTAAACTTAGCCTCATTGCAAGACGGAACGGGAACCGATAATCAAAATATTCAAAGCCTAGGGTTTAATTCATCAACAAATATGCTCACAGTTGGCATAGAAAATGGCACATCTCAATCTGTTAATTTATCTGCTTTAGATAGTGGTGGCGACATCATTCAAGTTAATGCAGGCACTGGTCTTACAGGAGGAGGAGCAACGGGTAATGTAACGCTTAATGCTGTTGGTACAAATGGACTTACAACATACTCCAATGATATTAGGCTTGGTGGAAATCTTATTCAGAATACAACAATAACCAACGGAGTTAACGATTTAAATATAAATATTAACAGTACTGGAACATTTAAAGTACAAGATACTGGCGTTAACAAGCTTGAAGTCAATGCCTTTGGTGACACTGTCCTTGGTGGCGACCTATATATAAGAGATGAAAATTCTAACTCAACATCTACAGTAATAGCAAGATTTATAGATGATGCAGATGATGGTAGACTTCAAATAATGGAAAACGGAATTGTTTCAGTTGACTTAGATGCCAATTCACAATTTGTTTTTAACGAACAAGGACTAGACAGAAATTTTAGAATAGAATCAAATGCAAATAGTGGAATGTTTAACCTTGACGCAGGGCTCAACAGAGTATCTATAGGCGCTGTTAATAATGCAGGCACCTTTAATGTTACAGGTAATTCTTTCTTTTCTGATGATATTTACCTTAGAGACGGTTCTGTAAGCGGAGGAGATATATTAGCCAGACTTTATGATAGTGCCGACGATGGTGTTTTAGATCTTTACCAAGATAACGCCATAAATCACAGAATACATGGTAATGGAGCTACTGTTTTTAATGAACTTGGAACAGCAGTAAATGATTTTAGAATGGAGTCGGATACAAGACCCTATTTATTTTGGTTAGATGCTAGTGCAAATGTAATAAGATTTGGAAATAATGATACCACTGGATATGCAGAGAACGGCAATACAAGAATGGTAAATTCATTTAACACTACAATAAACTATGTTGCAGATTTTGAACTTGGCTCAAACAATAGAGATACAACAGTAGGAATTGGAAGTACAGAGTTCTTACATGATGCTGGTAATTTATACGTTATGCTTCATGGAAGATTATTACCGTATGATGATAATGCAAGATCTCTAGGTACTTCAAATTGGAGATGGCAGTCACTTTGGGCAGTAGATGGTACAATTAATACCAGCGACCTAAGACAAAAAAAGAATATAAAGCCCCTAGAATATGGTTTAGAAAAGCTAATGCAAATAGAGACTATTACGTACAAATGGAAAGATGCAACCAACCAAGCTACTAAGATTGGCTTTTCTGCACAAAACTTATTAGAAACAATTCCTGAGGTTGTTGTAACAGAAGAATCTGTAACTATAGATGAAGAAACAGGTGCAGAAGAAATGCGTCCTGTAACAAATCTCGGTGTGTATTATTCAGATATTATTCCTGTAACCGTAAAAGCCATACAAGAACTAAACACTAAAATTAAAACTTTAGAAGCTGAAAATAAAAACTTAAAACAACAATTAAACAAGTTAGAACAGTTAGAAGCAAGACTTTTAGTTTTAGAAAGAAACACTAATACAACAGGAGATTAAAAAATTAATAATTGTTTAAAGGAACAATTATGTTTTTGAGGAAAAGGCCGCTGTAGGGAGCGGCTTTTTCGTTTTTAATAAATTTATCAAATCCTACCTAATGTTATTCACTAAAGAAAAGAAGCTATTCACTAAATAAAACTGATTTCTTCATGCATTTACGCTAATTTTATAGAGCTATTATTTTAGTAGAATTATATATTTAGGTAAAAGTCGCTGTAGGGAGCGGCTTTTTCTTTTTAAAACCACTTTATAGTCCATCTTGCCAATTTCTCCTTAAAACCACTATAAGGAGGAAATAGCAATTCAGTAACTCCAAACGTATGCTGTTTTAAAACGGAACGTTCGTTACTAAAAGATTGAAAACCATAAAAGCCATGACTCTTACCAATACCACTATTGTTTACACCTCCAAAAGGTAAATTATGATTAGCATAATGCAACACACTATTATTAATACAGGTCCCTCCTGCCCTAGTATTATTCATGATTTTTCTAGTATTAACTTTACTTTTACTATAAATATAAAGTGCCAATGGCCTCAGTTTAGAATTAATGTATTTAATCGCTTCATCTAAATTCTCATAAGTGACTATAGGTAAAATAGGCCCAAATATTTCATCTTCTAATAATTTAGCTTCAGGTTTTAAATCGGAAATTAAAGTCGGCTCAATATATTTTGAAGCACTATCGGTTTCACCTCCTACTTCAAAAGTTGCCTTTAGAGTTCTTGCATTTTCGAGATAAGAATTTAAACGTTCAAAATGCTTGTCTGTTACTATTTTCCCATAAGAATCTGATATTTTTGGATGATCATTATAATAGCTTTTAAGCCATTTTTTACACGATGTAATAAATTGAGTTTTTATACTTTCATCTATTAAAACATAGTCGGGAGCCACACAAATTTGTCCACAATTCAGAAATTTTGCCCACATAATTTTCTTTGCAGCTTTATCAATATTAGCCGTTTTATCTACTATGGTTGGAGATTTCCCTCCAAGTTCTAAAGTTACAGAAGCCAAATGTTTAGATGCTGCTTCCATAACAATTTTCCCCACATTTGGAGAACCGGTAAAAAAGATATGATTAAAAGGGAGTTTTAACAACTGCGTAGAGACCTCAACCTCACCTTGCACCAAAGCCACTTCATCTTCTAAAAACACATCTGCAATAATTTTAGACATTAATGCAGAAGAATGCGGTGTCATCTCAGAGGGCTTTATAATTGCCGTGTTTCCAGCAGCTATAGCTGATACTAAAGGACCAAAAGTAAGATTGAAAGGAAAATTCCAAGGAGAAATAATTAAACAAACCCCTTTGGGCTCATATGTAATATAAGAACTAGATCCCAACATAGACATTGGTGTTTCTACCCTTTGCTTTTGAGTCCATTGCTTTAAATGCTTTTTAGCATGTTTAATATCTCCTATGATGGCAAAAATTTCTGTAAGTTCTGTTTCTACCACAGGTTTCCCTAAATCTTTTTGCAGAGCCTCCTGAATTTGAGTTCTATAAGTAACCTCAATAGCACGCTGAAGTTGGGTTAAAATCTTACGCCTTTCTTTATAACTACGATTCCCTACTGCATATTGGTTTTCTCGTTGTTTTAAAAACAGTTTAAAATATGGATTACTATTAACATCATTCATAATAAAATGTCTATTTATAAGTGTTTCAAGTCCGTTTAATGTATTTCGTCGATAAAAAATATTATAATATGCTTTTTATCTTAAAAACAAGATCGTTTAACATAAATACCAACGTATTTAAAGGGCTAGCGGCGCAATTTATGCATTTCAACGATGTTTTTTGTCGCCATTTCCCATTTAACAGTTTATCGATATACTTCATCTAAAAATTTTAGCCACGCTCTCAATGTTATGTTTCTTTGACTCGAAGTTAAAACAAATATAACTTCTTACGATTATGAAAAACGCTTTAATCTTCTTATTATTCTTAACAGTATCTTTTACTGGATTTGCACAACAAGACGTAACAGCTAATACTGAAAATGAAATCGTAGAAACTGTTAAAGTTGAAAAAGTAGAATCTAAAACAATTGAAGCTTCTGCTAAAATTAAAGCTAAGGTTTTAAAAATGAATCGTAAAAAAAGTAACGAAATCATCAGTATTAAAGCGTATAGAAAAAGTCTTCAAATTAAAGTTAAGACTGTAAAGCTTTGTTAAGCCTAACAAAAAATGCTATTAACCATATATAATGCTATTAACCATATATTGTTAAAAAAAGCCGAAACTCACGTTTCGGCTTTTTTGTTTTTGTAAGATTATAAAATCATTAATCTGCATAATTCAGTTCACCTCTAGCTTCTTGCTCTTTAAATTTCTTTACCAATTCTAAAGCATCTGGAATTACATCACTACACAATATAATAAGCGAACCTTTTACGGCATTCTTAACCGCATATTTAATCGCTTCTTTTTCTGATGGAATTATAGTCGTCTTCTTATTAGGATCTCGTTTCTTTATCCCATCATCTAGCATTTTAATTAACTCCTGCTCAGTTTTTCCTCTTAAGCGTTTGTCTTGTCTAATAATAATTTCATCAAACATATCGGCAGCAATAGCTCCCATTTCGTTATTATCTTCAACACGTCGGTCTCCAATACCTGCAATAATACCAACTTTTACGGTCGCTTCAAGTTCATCTGTAAAATTCTGTAAGGCCCGCATTCCGGCTGGATTATGTGCATAATCTAATAAAATAGTAAAGTCTTTAAATTCAAATAGGTTTAATCGTCCTGGCGTTTGTGCTGCTGAAGGTATAAAGGTTTCTAAACCGGCTTTCATATCTTCTATACTTATACCTTGCACATGGGCTCCTAAAACTGCTGCCAACACATTCTGAATCATAAATGTTGCTTTTCCGCCGTAGGTTAATGGAATATTCTCAGCTTTCATTATTCGCATTTTCCATTCGCCTCTACAAATTGTCACATAACCATTCTCATAAACCGCTGTAATACCATTTAAGCGCTGCAAAGCTTTAATGTGTGGATTATTCTCATCCATAGAGAACAAGGCCACATTACAGTCTAAACTGCGTCGCATGTCATACACCAAATCATCATCAGCATTCAAAATCGCATAGCCATCTGGTAATACCGTTTCTGGCACCACTCCTTTTACTTTTGCCAACTGCTCTATGGTATGAATGCCTTTTAAGCCTAAGTGATCAGCTGCCACATTGGTTACAATAGCCACATCACATTTTTTAAAGCCCAAACCGGCTCTTAATAAACCTCCTCGTGCACATTCTAAAACCGCAAAATTCACCGTTGGATCTTTTAAGACAAACTCTGCACTTGCAGGACCTGTACAATCACCTGTCATTAATAAGCGATTCTGAATATAAACACCATCACTGGTTGTATAACCCACACGATAGCCATTCATTTTAGCGATATGAGCCATTAATCTAGAAGTCGTTGTTTTTCCATTAGTTCCTGTAATAGCTATAATTGGAATACGACCTGTATCTCCCTTTTGAGGAAATAATTTATCAATTACAGGAGCCGCCACATTACGAGGCAATCCGGATGTTGGTGCTAAATGCATTCTAAATCCAGGACCTGCATTAACTTCCAATACAGCTCCTCCTGTTTCTGAAAGTGGCTTAGAAATATCGGTGGTCATAATATCAATACCACAAATATCTAAGTCAATAATTTTTGAAATACGTTCTGCCATACTCACATTAGAAGGGTGAATAATATCTGTAATATCTTCAGCAGTACCTCCTGTGCTTAAATTAGCCGTATCTTTTAAAATTAAACGTTCACCTTCTGCAATCACAGAATCCAAAGTATAACCAGCATCTTTAATGATGGTTTTGGTTAATTCGTTTACTGTAATCTGTGTTAATACATTTTCATGTCCAAAGCCACGACGCGGATCACTATTCACTTTATCAATCAATTCTTGTACTGTAGACGTACCATCTCCAATAACATGAGCAGGAGTTCTAATCGCTCCAGCCACTAACTTATTATTAATAACCAACAACCTATAATCCTGACCTACGATAAATTTCTCAACGATAATCGCTCCACTTTTAGAACTTTCTTTAGCATGATGAAACGCCGCTAAAGCATCCTCATAATTTTGAATATCTACAGTGATACCACGACCGTGATTGCCATCAATAGGCTTAATAACTAAAGGATAACCAACATAATCACAAGCCTCTTCTAAACTGCGTTCCCGTCTAATAATATCTCCACGAGGCACTTCAACCTCAGCTTGTTCTAATAAGTACTTGGTATCTTCTTTATCACAAGCCAACTCTACTCCAATACTACTTGTTTCAGACGTAACGGTTGCTTGAATACGTTTTTGATTCGCACCATAACCCAACTGACAAAGCGAATATTTATTAAGACGAATCCAAGGAATACCTCTAGCTTCGGCTTCTTCAACAATAGAACCTGTACTTGGCCCTAAACGATCGGCTTCACGCAATTCTCTCATCTCCTGAATATCATCAGTCAAATCATAAGCTTCACCTGCAATTAAGGCTTCACATATTCTAACGGCAGCTTTAGCAGCAAAGCGTCCAACGGATTCTTCCATATATGAAAAAACAACACTATACACCCCTTTTTCTCCATAACCACGTGTACGTCCAAAGCCCGTATCCATTCCCGCAAGGGTTTGAATCTCTAAAGCAATATGCTCAATAATATGCCCCATCCATGTACCTTCATCAACACGCATAAAAAAACCACCTGCACAACCTTCGGAACAACGATGCGAATACATACTCGGAAACATGGCTTTTAAGCGCTCCGGAAAGCCTTCAATCTTGTTAGAAGGTAATTCTTCCATCTCTTCAAGATCGAGAACCATTACAATTAATTTATGTCGCCTTACTGACCAGTAATTAGGTCCTCTCATCGCATTAATTTCGCGTATTTTCATGTTAGTTGGTTTGTTTTAGTTATTGAAAGATTCTAAATATAGTATTTTTCACTAAAAAAATTGGCTTATTTTTGCGCAATATTTTTAGATAAAAATTATGCAGAAGATTAAAGGAACCTTAATACCAATTGGCGGAAATGAAGATAAAGGTATTGAGGAAAGTGAAATTTACACTTTAGAATTTATTGATGATGGTATTTTGTTCCACGTGGTAGAAGCCGCTGGTGGCATTGAGGCTAACATTGTAGTAATTCCCACAGCATCAAGTATTCCGGTTGAAGTTGGTGAAAATTACTTAACTGCATTTTCTACTTTAGGTTGTAAACATGTTGAAGTCTTAGACATTCGTTCTAAAGAAGATTCTGAAACCGAACACGCTATTGAGCTAATCAAAAATGCGGATTGCGTGATGCTTTCTGGTGGTGACCAATCTAAAATTACAGACAAAATTGGAGGCACAACGATTCATTCCATTTTAATGGAACGTTATAAAAACGACGAAGGTTTTGTTATCGCTGGCACCAGTGCTGGCGCTATGGTAATGGCTAATGAAATGATTGCAGGCGGAAGCGCTTCGGAATCCTTTATTAAAGGTGCCGTAAATATGTATAAAGGTTTAGGATTAATTCCTGAATTGATTATAGACACCCATTTTGTTCGTCGTGGTCGTTTTGGAAGACAATCTGAAGCCGTTGCTAAATTCCCTAATTTAATTGGATTTGGACTCGCTGAAGATACAGGTATGATTATTAAAAACGGAAATGATTGTACCGTAATTGGATCAGGAATGGTCATTGTTTTTGATGGTAGTACACTTACCCATAACAATGAGAAAATCTTAGAAGAAGGTACTCCTATGACGGTTGCTAATCTTACTATTCATGTGCTTTCTAATGGTGACGAATATGATATTGCTAGCCGAAAAGTGAAGGTGTTACCTATTGAAGCTCCTTTTATCTAAATTCCTGCGAAGGCAGGAATCTCATTACTTTTTTCTGGATTTTTCTGTTTTAGGTAAATCTTAACACAGAGATGCCTAGAGTTTTCGCGGTAATGCTCAGAGAGAAAAATCTAAACAAGAAACAATTTACCGACTTCTCATTACCCATAAATAAAAACATCAGCAATTCCTTTCAAAGATTTCTGACCACGATACATCCCGAGAATACTTTATTCACATCTATTAATAAGTTTATGTTTTGGTGAATTTTATGAATGTTTTGTTTTCTTCATCAACTGACGACAGACCTAAAATATACACTCCAGAGGCTAGGTAAGAGACTGATATTGTTTCATGATTTTCATTAGATAATTTAGAAAACACCTGTTGCCCTATGAGATTGTAAATAGTTATCGTCATACTGTTTTTTAAATTAACGATTTCAATAAAATCATCGGCAGGATTAGGATATACCCGAATTGCATTATCATAGACAGGATCTTGAACAGACATTGTATCGGTGTTATATTCAGAAGATATGTACATACAATTGCAATCATCCCAAAACTTTACGGTATATATTGCAGATTCAGAATCATTAAGTTCCAAATATTCATTATTAGCATCTAAGATGTCTGTGCCATTTTTTGTCCACTGATAGTCAAAGAAATTGAAGGGAGCGTACAGAACATTATCAACTTCTGTAATCAAAAATTCATCACGCAGACAATGGTTAAAATCAAGTTTTGCAATAAACCCTGAAAAGCTTCCCTGTACTTTGGTTTCTTTATGAGCACCACTTGTGGCCAAACCATCAATATCTGTAACTCCTGTTGCGTAAAAACTGTCATGCCCTATTGAACTTATGCTATTGATACCCTCATCAAATGGCTTACTCCAGTTAAGATTCCCAGTAGTGTCCAATGACGCAATAAACCCTTTATAATTACCTGTATGCGGCACATAACTGCATTCTGTGTCGAAATAAAAATCTGTACTTTGAGTACCTCCCGCTATTTGAAGTTCTTCATTGCCATAAGTGCCTTCAACAACCATAGAGTTAGTAAAGCCCAATAAGGTTCCCACTCCGCTCAAATAATTAGTCTCATTACCATTACCACCAATATACGACCCCCATTGTTTTTGCCCTAACTCATTGTACTTCAGCAAAATCATATCCCACTGCCCTCCACCGTAATCAAAACCATAGGTACCTGTAGTACCAAGGTCAGTACTACCTACCAAGCCGTAAACAAATACATTTTCCTGACCTGTTAATTCGTTGCTTGTAGTTTTTATATCAAAATACCTATCAACACTGCCATCACCGCCTAAAAACGTACTCCATATTCTATTACCTAAAGTGTCAAATTTTGCTAAAAACCCTATAGAATTGTTGGTGTTCGCTTCTCTGGTATCGATTTCCGCTCCTGGTGATGCAATGTTGGTTGCACTTTTGGTGCTTCCACAGATATAAAGATAACCTTCCTTGCTCAGCGTAATGTTATGAATTTGATCTGAGTCTTCTCCACCAAGATACGTGCACCAGATTCTATTGCCAGCACTGTTAAACTTTGCAATAAACCCATCTGAGTGTCCTCCAAAATATTCAGATTGAAATGTTCCGGAAGTACCCAACCCTTCATAGGTAGAGGTTCCAGTAATATAAATATCATTGTTGGCAGTATCTATGGTCACCCCTGAGTATAAATCATTACCTCCTAAACCAAAATAAGTACTCCATAACAATGTACCATTTTGCGAAAATTTTGCCAAAAAAATGTTTGGGTTAGGATCTCCTGACTCCCAGACGGTAAACTCTTGAAAAGCTCCTGGAGTTGTGATGTTGGCATGACCCTGATTAGATCCTGTGAGGATAATATTGCCATCAGCATCAAGAGCCATATTATTCAATCTATCTGTAAAAGCCCCTCCATAATAGGTGCTCCAAACCAGATTCCCCGCAGTATCCCATTTGGAAAGGAACATATCTCCATGCAGAGCAAAATTTGGGTTATTATCATAGTCATAAAGTTGTTCTTGATGTGCTCCTGATGTCGCAATCCCTAAAGTATCGCTAGTAACACCCGCTACGTATATATAATTGTTTATGCTGTCAAACACTACTTGAGATGGATGTGTACGACTGTAAGTGTAACTATCGTTTTGTATGCCGTAATAAGTGAGCCATTCTAGCGAAGCCTGCCCAAACAAAGCTGAAGAAAGAAAAAAAGAAAATAATGCGGTAAAATATTTCATTTTTTATCATTTTTTTTTTTAAAATTTATAAAAATTATACAACAAACCTTATGAAAAAAACTTATTTTAACATTAGTATTTGTAATGACTACAGTCATAGTTTATGCAAATAGCTTAACGGTAATTAATACAACTGGATGCACATATACCATATATACGGATGGTGGATGGTTTACTATTGCCCCTTCTGGAAATGCATACTATGCATCTCCTTATGATATAGGAAATGGAACACCAGCAGATGGCGACTTTCACGTTGTAAAAGTAGCACTTGGTTCTGATGCGACTCATGTTACCGAGTATGGTCCTTTTACCAATACAAGCGCAAATAATCATGCCTGCAATGGTGGTTCGCCATTTAATATTATGTGGAGTGCGGCAGGACCTAATGTAGTGGTCACTATCTATTAAATTTTAAAAGATTGGTATTGTTAAATTTCACAAACCTTTTCTGGAATCTGAAAAGGTTTGTGAAAATAATGAGTTTAAAATAGTATAGTTTTTAAATGGATGGCAATAGTATCTCAAACTCACACTACTTAAAAATATTTATAAGCTTAGGTATAAACTATTCCGTATTCTAAAGTACGTTTTATCTATTTAATACTATTACCCATAAATAGATACTTCATCAATCCCATTCGAAGATTTCTGACCACGATACATCCCTTCGGTATTAAAAGGCATCGCTATGTTTCCTTTTGCATCTACTGCGATTAATCCACCATCGCCTCCAATCTCTAAGATTCTTTTATTGATGACTTCTTCTGAAGCTTCTTTTACAGACATACTCTTGTGCTCCATTAAACACGCTACATCGTAAGCCACAACACCTCTAATAAAAAACTCACCACTACCTGTACAACTAATCGCACAAGTTTTATTGTTGGCGTAATTTCCTGCTCCAATCATTGGTGAATCTCCTACGCGTCCCCATTTTTTATTGGTCATACCACCTGTTGATGTTGCTGCTGCAATGTTTCCATCTTTATCGCAAGCAACCGCTCCAACAGTTCCGAATTTTGAATCTTTTTTTGTAGAGTGATCTAACTGAAAACGGTCAGTATCTTTAATCTCTAACCATTGTTTGTGCCTAAACTCATCATAAAAATAAGACGCATCTTCCAACTTATAATCGCGTTCTTTAGCAAATTGCATGGCTCCATCTCCTGCTAAAAACACATGCTCGCTTTTTTCCATGACATCACGAGCCAAAGACACCGGATTTTTAATTCCTGTAATTAAACTAACTCCTCCTGCATTCAACGTTTTACCATCCATAATACTCGCATCCATTTCGTGAGATTCGGTAGCTGTGAATACCGATCCTTTTCCGGCATTAAACAAGTGGGAATCTTCGAGTAACTTAACGGCAACCTCTACAGCTTCAACAGCCGTTTTTCCGGCTTCCAAAACGTTGTAACCTTCATCTAAGGCTAATTGTAATGCCGCTTTATATTGCGCTTCTAATTTTGGTGTCATCATGCCTTTGACTAAAGTTCCTGCTCCTCCGTGAATGGCTATTGAGAATGTTTTCATGCGTATCATTTAAGTTTGGAAAATTACGAATTGCTTTTTAAATAAACGCTTTAGTTTTTGTAATTTGCAGGCTGTTCTCATTAGCACAATCAAAAACATTTTACACTATTAGTTTTAAACACATTTGAGAAATGTCAAAAGCTATAGTACTTAAGCATTTCGACTGCGCTCAATGTGACATTCATTTTCAAATTAACGCAATATCATTTTTTGTTTAGGTTAGCTGACACAAAAAATGATGATTTTTTAGATGATGCGAGAAAGAAAAATTAAACATAGCCATAGCTACGTTTCATTTTTATTTTGAAGCAGAAATGAAAAAAGGGTGTTTTTTGAAGCTCACTTAAATAAAATATGATATAACATGTCAGACCAAAAACGCCTATTTCTCGTCGATGCCTACGCCCTAATTTTCCGTGGCTATTACGCATTTATAAAAAACCCAAGAATCAACTCTAAAGGAGAAGATACCTCAGCCATTATGGGCTTTATGAATTCCCTTTTAGATGTCATTAAACGCGAACGACCAGATCATTTAGCCGTTTGTTTTGATAAAGGAGGAAGTGTAGACCGCGTGGAAATGTTTGAAGCCTACAAGGCTAACAGAGATGAAACTCCCGAAGGCATCAAAACCGCTGTGCCTTATATTATGGAAATTCTTAAAGCCATGCATATTCCAATCATGGTAAAAGAAGGTTACGAGGCTGATGATGTCATTGGTACCTTAGCTAAAAAAGCCGAAAAAGAAGGCTATAAAACCTTTATGGTGACTCCAGATAAAGATTTTGCACAACTCGTTTCTGAAAACATTTTTATGTACCGACCAGTTTTTGGTGGTGGTTACGAAACTTGGGGAATTCCAGAAGTACAAAAGAAATTTGAAGTTACCGATCCTTTACAAGTCATTGACTTTTTAGGGATGATGGGAGATGCTTCTGATAATATTCCTGGACTACCTGGTGTTGGTGAAAAAACAGCAAAGAAATTTTTAAAGGCCTATGGCAGTATGGAAAACCTTTTTGCCAATTCACACGAGCTAAAAGGGAAGATGAAAGAAAAGATTGAAGCCAACCAAGAACTCGGTTTATTATCAAAACAACTCGCTACCATTATGCTCGACGTCCCTGTAGAGTTTAATGCAGAAGATTTTGAAATGTCGGAACCTGATATTCCAAAGGTGACTGAAATTTTTCAAGAACTAGAATTTAGACGTCTCATTGATAATTTTAATAAAACGTTTTCAGCGGAAGCTATGCAATCTGCTGGAACTTCAACTCCAACAGCAGATAAAAAGGAAGCTCCCAAAACAACACCTACAGAAGAAAAATCCGCAGGAGCTGGTCAATTCTCCTTATTTGGTGGCGCAGAACCATCAGCAACCGAAGCTATATCTGAGTTTACGCGTAAAACAGCCGAAACCACCTCACATTTTTACCAAAGTGTAGCATCTGGTATGGCAACCAAATTGTTTGTTAAGAACTTAATGAATCAAACGTCGGTGTGTTTCGATACCGAAACCACAGGCTTAAATGCATTAACCGCAGAATTAGTCGGGATTGCATTTTCGTGGGAAGTAGGCAAAGGCTTTTATGTGCCTTTTCCAGAAGATAGAGCCGAAGCACAAGAACTGATTGAAATACTAAGACCATTTTTTGAAAGTGAAACCATCGAAAAAATCGGTCAGAATTTAAAATACGACATCAAAGTATTAGCCAAATATAACATTACCGTTAAAGGCAAACTCTTCGATACCATGTTAGCGCATTATTTAATTAATGCCGATATGCGTCACAATATGGACGTCTTAGCAGAAACCTATTTAAACTATACACCAATTTCTATTACAGACCTTATTGGTAAAAAAGGAAAAAATCAATTGTCCATGCGTGATGTGCCGTTAGAAAAACTAACCGAATACGCTGTAGAAGACGCAGATATTACCTTACAATTAAAAGAACATTTCACCACGGAATTAGGCGAAGCCAACACCCAAAAATTATTCGATGAGATTGAAATTCCCCTACTACGTGTCTTAGCAGCTATGGAATTAGAAGGAATTAACCTCGATAAAAACTTTCTAGACTCCTTATCTGAAGATTTGAATAACGACATCGCAACGCTCGAACAAGAGATTTATGCCACAGCAGGCGAAGAATTCAACATTGCCTCACCAAAGCAGCTAGGGATTGTGTTATTTGAAAAAATGAAATTGGTCGATAAACCTAAGAAAACCAAAACAGGTCAATATGCAACTGGCGAAGATATCTTATCCTATTTAGCAAAAGACCATGATATCATTCAGAAAATATTAGATTTTAGAGGCCTTTCAAAATTAAAAAGCACCTATGTAGATGCTTTACCGTTACAAGTAGAATCCTCTACAGGTCGTGTGCATACCGACTATATGCAAACCGTTGCAGCAACAGGGCGTTTAAGTAGTAACAATCCTAATTTACAAAATATTCCAATTCGTACCGAACGTGGTCGTCAAGTGCGTAAAGCCTTTGTTCCAAGAAACGAAGAGTACATCTTACTGGCTGCCGATTATTCGCAAATAGAATTACGAATCATTGCCGCTTTAAGTGAAGAAGAAACCATGATTGAAGCCTTTAAAAACGGTGAAGATATTCATGCTTCAACCGCATCCAAAGTCTTTAATGTGCCATTGACTGAAGTCACCAGAGAGCAACGTAGCAACGCTAAAACCGTTAATTTCGGAATCATCTATGGTGTGTCTGCCTTTGGGTTAAGTAACCAAACCGATTTATCGCGTGGTGAAGCCAAAGAACTCATTGACACCTATTACGAAACCTATCCAAAATTAAAAGCCTACATGAGTAAGCAAGTCGATTTTGCTAGAGATCATGGCTATGTGCAAACCGTTTTAGGTCGTCGTCGTTATTTAAAAGACATCAACTCGCGTAACGCAGTCGTGAGAGGTGCTGCAGAACGAAACGCCGTAAACGCACCAATACAAGGAAGCGCTGCCGATATCATTAAAATCGCCATGATTAACATTTATAACAAGCTAGAAGCTGGTAATTATAAATCGAAGATGCTCTTACAAGTGCATGATGAATTGGTCTTTGACATCTACAAACCAGAACTGGAAGAATTAACCACATTGATTAAAACGGAAATGGAAAGTGCATACAAACTAGATGTACCATTAGATGTGGAAATTGATACTGGTGTTAATTGGTTGGAGGCGCATTGATATTTATCAAAAAACTAATTAAATTTTTTATTTAGACAAGAATCTTGAATAACTTCAGCTATCGCAATCGCTATTTTTTTAGCCATTAAGGGAGGCACTGCATTTCCAATCATTTTATAATTATATCCCATAGTTTCAATAAACTCAAAATCGTCCGGAAAAGATTGAATTAACGCAGCCTCTTTAACTGTAATACTTCTAGCCTGATTAGCGTCCGGGTGTATAAACAATAATCCATCTTTCTGCAAGTGAGCAACTATAGTTTTAGAGGGCATATCCCATTCCAAATTTCTATATTTCCCATGTTTTGAATCCTTACCTAACATATCATTATAAAACTTAATACGCTCATTAGTTGAGCATTTATTCATATTATTTGATATCCATTCTCTGAAAATTTTTATATCTCGTTCATTATGAAATCTAGGAATATGATTTCTAACACTCGCATCATTATATTTCATTGGTGCATGCGAAACCCTTCTCCCGTTAACTATATTAATCTTATTTAATGGTTTGAATTTAGGTAAATGTCCAATAGCATCAAAAACACTTTTTTTATTTCCCCTCTTTTGTTTATTAATTTCGGAATAAATTGTCTCCAAGTTAAGACTTTCAGTCTTCAAATCTTTCCTAATACCAATAATGATAACTCTATTTCTTTCTTGAGGAACACCAAAATCACTTGAGGTTAAAATTGAAGATTTTAGATTTTTAGGTTCTAATATTTCGTAATTATGTTCTTTAAAAGATTCATAAACTCTTTCTGTAACGAGTTTCCCTCCTGGCTTGGCACTTAACATACCTGGCACATTTTCAAAAACAAATAATTTTGGTTGAAATGTATGTACAACACTTATAAAACTTTCAAACAAATAGTTTCTGTAATCATTTTGCATCGAAAGATTGTTTTGCGCTCTACCTGCAATAGAATATGCCTGACATGGAGGTCCTCCAATTATCAGATCTACTTTATTACCTCCAACTAACCCCATGAGTCCACTATCTATAACTAACTTATCATTTGCACCTCCATAAGATTTAATCGTTTCTTCTTCCCATTCTCCATAAATAAGTTCTTTTACTTTTTGAATATCAAAATGAATGACTCTCTTATTGGCATCCTCATTAGAGTGCTTCCATTTATTTTTAAGCCGATTTCTTAAAGTATTTACCATTGGCAGATCCCACTCGACATGTGCAAGAGCATCAAAACGACCGGATTGCAAAAAACCTTCCGATAAACCACCACAACCGGCAAACAAGTCTATAAATGTTATTTTATTTGTCTTCTTTTTCATATACCACTTTAAGTGCTAATTTGAAGTTTTCTGCAAACACACTTGCTAATAGAGGAGGAACAGCATTTCCTATTTGCTTATATTGATTTCTAATATTACCCGTAAAAAAATACCAATCTGGAAAAGATTGAATCCTTGCTGCCTCTCTTGGAGTTATGCTTCTTGGATTTTCACCAGGATGCACATAAGAATTACCATCTGTTTCTAAATGTGCTATTATTGTTTTTGAAACATTTTCTGGGTCTAGTTTGAAATATTTATCGCCAAAACCAGTTACCTTTTTATTACCTTTCTCATCATAAGTTACGCCATAGGTGACCCTTGATAATGCTTTAGCGTTTAGTGGATCATTTAAATATTTCCCAGGAACTAGATACTTATAGATAAACAAATCTCTTTCATTATTGTATCTAGATTTATGATTATATAAGTATTTTGGCTTTATTAATTTTTTGTTATAAGTATTTATTTTTTTTAGATAGGGTGATTTTTTTATGTTCTTTAATAAAACTTCATAAGGTTCGTCTGAAATGTTTTTGCCAAAACTATTACTGTTAGTAAATGAGATTTCAGCTTCCTCTTTATAGTTGTTAGGTTTAGGGTTTGCTTTAATTTGAGGCAAATCTGAAATAACTTCTTTTAGTTTTATAGGTTCTTTTTTAGATGCTAAAATCTTATTAAATATATCTTGAGCTGTAATTTCATACTTCTCTGATATATCTTTTCTAACTCCTATAAAGAAAATACGCTCCCTATTTTGAGCTAAACCGAAATCTTTGGCATTTAGAACTTCAGACGCTACATCATAACCGTATATTCCCGTTTGGCTTAAAGATTTTTCAATTAAATCTCTATATCCTGAAGCAGAAACAAGGCCCTTAACGTTTTCAATAAGAACAAACTTAGGTAGTAATTTTTCTGCAAACTTCAGATAATATTTAAAAAGCTGATTACGAGGATCGTCTATAAAACCTTTTGTTCTTTCTTCCAAGGTTGCCTTTTTCGACCTACCAATCATTGAAAACCCTTGACAAGGAGGACCGCCTACTAACACATCTACATGGTTAATTTTAGACAGCATCTTGTTTATTTTTTTATTGTTTTTTAATGAGGGTGTGTTTTTACGTAACTCTACTTCTTTATAGGTTTCAACTACCATATGTCCTTGTATATCATATGTAACCTCCCCATTACCAAGATGTTCATATAACTCTTTAATATCTCCTAGAATAACTCTGTTTACATCAGTTTCGGGATGTGCTATTCTAAGGTTTTCTTTTAGAGTATTGAGTGCAGGCTCCGCAATATCATTAGCAATTTCGAGATGAAACCCATTATTACCAAATCCAATAGTTAGGCCTCCTGCCCCTGCAAATAAATCGATGTAATTATATTTTTTCATAAATAGAATGGCAAATATAAGCTCTAAATTGAAACCATCTCCAACTTAATTTATATTCATATTTTATCACATACTATTAATGGAAATTAGTTACAAAAAGTAAGAGTATTATTAGACTATACAACTTTTAACTTTTAAAATATTTCGAAGCTAAACTTACATGTTTAAACTCTGGACTTTTTCCATTTAATAATGCTTTTCCTATTTCAGTAATTGAACTTGTATATTTAAACCCCTTATTTCTTGCTAATTGCTCATGCCCCTGAAATACAGTTACAATATTTTTATTGTCACTAATTGCATTACCATAAATTGTCATTATCTTATTCAAAGCTGAAGGAATTGATAAGTCTGACTCTACATTTATTTGGTCAAATATTGAATTTGCATTTATTCTTATATTAGAAAATAAATCATCAAAAAACTTTATGCCTTGTTCAGAAAGCTTCTTGTTAGTGAATAATTCGGCAACATAAAGACTGAAGAGTCTTTGACTGTATTGTAACTGTACTTCATTATTTACATTATACATTATTAAAGCATTTTCTAATTTTGTGTAATACTCTTTTGTTTTAGAGTAAAGACCAACAATTTCATTTAATTGGCTAAAATCAACTTCTTTACTTTTCTTTGCTTTAGGTTTAGAAAAAGTATACTTTTCTGTAATAGATAAAGCGTTACTATTTTTTGTAAACTCTTTTAAATCGGTACTTTTCTTAATTGCCTCCCACAATTCTTTTTTCTTAGCGTTTTCAGATACATCCGTGCTAAATTTATATTTATCAATAAGATGATACATTTTTTTCATAAGTGACTTTAAAAACACTTTTAGGTCTTCCTCAATTTCCTGATCTTTCCAAAGTTTTTCTAAATTAAACTTTGCATCCCTCTTATCTGTACCTCCAAACATGTTATACAAAACTGATATTGAATAAGGAACTACAGCTGACCTAAGCTGTCCTATAGCATTACTTCTAACACCATGAATATCTTCCATACCCCTAAACAATATAGCTTTAGCTATAAGCTCTTCATAGAAATATCTATCAATTTCAATCTCTCCTTTTCGTACACCTTCACCATTTAAATTCTCCATGAAAGTTCTAAATACTTTTTCACCACCTTTTTTTACTAACCAAGGCTGGTCACCCCAAGCTGTATGATATTTTCCAATATCAGTTTTAGACAATCTGATTTTTCTAGGGTAATCTCTTTCTATTTTACCTCCTGTTAACCTTTTTCTTGTAGCAAACTCTCCTTTTGATTTTTCAAAAAACCATTTTCTTCCATTTGGAGTTAAAACTGTATCTGATAACTGTTTAATTCTATCAATTTTCGGATCTCTAGACCTTAAATCTACCCTAGACACCTTAGATTGGGAGTTTGAATACAAGCTAATGTTACTTATTAATGCGTTTAGATCTTCATCATTCAAGTTTTTAGCAATATTAATTTTTGCCATTAGATTTATTTCAGAAATATCAAGTTTATCCTTGTTAGAAAAAAAAATACTTGCTGTCGTTTGTCCTCCGTTTACAATTTGAAAATCCGTTAAAGTCTTTAAATATAACTTGGCACCCATTGATTCAATTTCACTATTGGTTGCTGTAATAGTTAAACCATTATTATAAGCAATAAATTTCTCTGGTGTTTCTCTGATAGTTTTTCGCATTCCGGCGTTTACACCTCTAAATTGGAGAAATGATCTAACATTTTTTTCTAACAATCTAGTACTATACTTTCTATATAAAGATGCTATACCTGATGCAGGGAGCACACATAGGTATGATTCAAAATCTTCTGTCTCTGCTGCTTTTAATACTTCTATTTTTGAACCAAAAATATCTTCTATATCAATTTCAAGAGCATACTCGTTTCCCTTTGATAACGAAACCGAATAAAGGAAATTTAAATCTATTAAGGTTTGCCTTATTAGTATTTTTTTTTCTTCTCTTCTCCTACCTAAAACGTATGTTGTTTTAAGCTCTTTATCTTTAAAGTTTAATCTTTTTAAACCTATAATTTGATTTTCTCTTTTAGAAACTGTGATTGTAGGTGAAACTAAAAATATTTCAATAACTTCTATCTGATTAATAAACTCTGATGATTTTAGCTGCTCTACAATAAAATAAGCTGGGTCGGAGTCTTGAAGATCTAAATGCCTTTTAATAGATTTTTTTATAAAATTATTAGCTTTAATAAACATTTCCTCATACTCTGCCTGAGTAGACAAAATTAAATCATCTTCCTTAGCACCTATACTTGTAGCCTTTTCATTAATTAGAAACAATTGTAGACGTTCTCCTGTTTCGTTTATACAATAAGCATCTACCTTAAGTTTACTACCATCTAAAATGGAACTATGAAAACAGTTGTTTATATCTTCAGAGTCTATCAGTTTAGTTTCTAATAAGTCTGATAAGATATTATCTAAAAATAAACTATCGGCATATCCACCACCATCAGGATATACTGAACTTTCTAGTAATTCTTTTCGATATGAAAAATATTCTTTAGTATCCATACTTAAAATGATTTAATTGTAGTTATAAACCCTTCAAGATCCTGAAGATTAACACTGTATTTAACTTTGCTTATGTGAATAGGTAATTTCGACTTTATTAACCTTGGAAACACTTTATTTTTATCAAGGACTAAATTACAGTCATATGTAATGTGCTGCTTAAGTGTAAACTTATAATTGTTATATTCCTTAAGATTTGAAGGAAATAATGATTTTTGAGCCAAAGCCTCAAATAATATACTTAAATCTCCATTAAGCTTTAGTATACTATCCTTAACAGTGCTTGTTAGAGATTCGATTGTTTCTTTCGAATTATAATTAGATTCAACAGATACCACTAAAAGTTCCATAGATTTTCCTGGTTCATTATCTAGTTGGTGTTCACTTGAAATTTTTACTTTTGAATTATCTATACTCTTAGTTTTAACCTCAATATTTTTATTGTCGAATACAAAATCGGTATTAACATCATAAGGTCCTTGCCATGACTTCAATATTGAATTTACTTTTTGTGGAGTTGTATTGATTAACAGTTCGTTTAAGACCGACAACTCTCCAAACATTCCTTTTATGACATCTTCCGATAATTTATTATTTCTACTATTTGCTAAAAAAGCTGACCACTTATTTATTGTACTTATAAAAATTGCTTTATATTCTAAATGATTTTCTAAATCTTTGATTTTAAAGAATAGAGATATGATTAAATCATTAAACAAAGTATAATAATACTCATCGATTAGTTCTAATACAATACAATTTTCTTTAACGTAGAATGATGTTTTTAAGTTTTCTTTAGTCTCTCCTCTAAAATTTGTCTTAGTACTTTTAGGAAGTCTCAACAATAAACATCTTCGCTTTTTGCTGTTAATCCCAAGATCTAAATCAGGTTTACATTTAGCGTCTATTTTCATCGTTATAAAGCCATTTCCTTTTTTATCAATAAGTTTTTTCCATTGATTTTCTAATTGCAGGGCATCCATAAATAACTGGTCTTATTTAATTTCTAATTCTTCTGAATCAGTTAACAAATCATCTTCATCTGATTCAGGGTTGTCATATATTGCTTCAAGTAATGACTTTTTATCCCAATTATTGTTATCTAAGTCTATATCAAAATCTCTAACCGAAATAAACTCTTTTAGTTCTTCTAACGTCATCTCTTCTGGTTCTTTATGAACATGTTGAGTAACATACATAGCTCCATCTACGCCAACTTTTGTAGGAAAACCTAAAGCATAACCTATTAATGGCACTTCATTTTGAAAGTCTATATCTAACCCTCTTTGTAATGCATAATTAGCTAAAGAAATATTATTGCCATAATTGTTGTTCTCTACATTGAAAATTTTATATAAATCCATTAAGTATATTATTAATAACCCCTGGGAGCTATCCATAAAGCTCCTATACTCTCTGTCGGGTACCGTTTTATTACCTGGGTTTTTCTCTAGATAGTTACTCTTAATTACAGCTATTTCTTCTTTAGTAAGCGTTAGAGAGAATGCATCTGGTGTTATAATAGTACTATTTCTTGCTTTAAATACATTTTTATCAACAAGAGCGCTATAGCTTAAGGAAGGTTTGCTTGGGTTATCGCCTATTCTTGGACCGGAACGAGTAACTTTTTTGAAGTTATAATTTTTCACCTTATCGTTCAGTTTTATTTCTCCACCCGTACTCCTTTGACTAACATTAATGGCTATTCTCCAATTTTTAAGCCTACCACTTTCAGAACAAGCATCTAAATATTCCCTTAAACCTAATATATTTAAATTCAACATTACATTAGGTAATTGAATAAACTCCATTAAGCCTTTTTGATCTGTATCATGAACAATATAATTAGGATGATTTTCATCTACACTCCATGAAATTTGTGAAAACTTTTCTTTAAAAGATTCATATGACTCATTAATCCTATCTTTATCTATCAGAAACTGAGTTGACTGCTGAACGGTATCTTCAAAAGATAAATTTTTTGTAGTCAATCCTTTTAAAAAGTTAGCTCGAGTAAGTTTTATTACATCAGGATTGTTTTGTACCCACAGGGTAAAGTCACTAGGTGTTCTGCCCGGCAACTCTGACAAATATTTGAATTTATTTTCAAGATCTTCTATAATTCTAGAGGCTTCATTAAATTTTTCTATATTTTCTGATGTTGTAAATAATTTACAGCAATCAAGATACCCAATTCGGTAACCAAACCATCTTCCCATTTGCATGAGTGTATCAGCGGTATTGGCTTTACGTAAGAAGTAATTAATAGTCAGCCCTTCAAGAGTAAAACCACGAGACAACCTATTACCTCCTATAGCAATATATTTTTTATGACCATTTTTGTAATCTAAATCTGTGTTTGTATATGAATTTATTGCTACTACCTCTATGCCTTCAATAGCCTTAATAAGTAGTGGTTTAATATCTTTATGATATTCTTTAGGAGTTAAATATTCGTCGATGTAATCTTTAGGTAGTTCATGTTTAATATTTGTAACTATATACTCAAAATGTTTAACCCAAACTCTTTCAAACTCCTTAAAAACAGAGGAATCTAATTTATCATGACTGATACTACTTGTTAATTCTGAAACAAACTCATTAATTAATTCTTTAAGCCTATTTTGCCATGTTCCAAATAAAGAAATGTGAATTAACATCGTATGATGAGGCTGAAAAAAAGGTGAATCTTTCAAAATTTCCTTTCTACTCTCTCGAATAGCAATTGAAAGTATAAAGCAGTGTATAGCTTCCTTTAAAGATTTAGGGAGGCCATCATTTTGGTTTGGATAAATATCATCTTTTTTAGCTGACCTAGTGCCCGAACCCCTACTTGTTGTAGGGTAATCATTACTTTTGAAAAACCGTGGAGGAAGACTTAAGTAGTACTCTGGGTCGTCAAGATCAATAGGTTTAGCAATTAAAGCTTCTATTTTATTAATCTCATCACTTTTAGTATCGAAAAAATGTTTAATTCCAACATAGTTAGATGGTGGGTTAAGTAACTCTATGAAATGATCTGGAAATAGGTTGTCTACTAAAGAGAAGCTATAATCCTGTTGTCTATCAGATAATTTAAGCTCAGTTATTGGTTGTTCATTTCTATCTTGAAAGACATTAGCAAAAGGAGTTGCAGTATATCCTAAATAGGTTTTTTTAGAAAACATTTCTAAAATAGCTCTTATTTCTGCATTTGTTTTAGAGGCATACTCAGCACCCTTATGTCCCATATTATTTAGCGAAGCATTATCACACTCATCATCAACAATTAATAAAGGTATATTTATTTTCGGATTATCATCATCTACTATTCCTTTTAACCAAAGTAAAATATTTTTTAGGATGTGAACATTTTTCTTTACAACTAAAATATTTTTATTAAAAATATCAAAATCAGCATCTAATAAATTTCTATTAAAATCAGACCCTTGTGATGTTATAGAAACAATAAGATTATCGTCAAAAGGATGTATTGCACCTACACCAATTCCCTTACCACCAACGCCTCTAGGACCTATAACTTCTTTCTCAATTCTTGCTTGAGTCTGAACCCTCAGATCCTCCATTATCCCAGAAAGTACAATAATCATTTTATAACCAGCATCGATCGCAGTATTAATAACCCCATTAAAATTTGCTGTTTTACCGGATTGGACACTCCCTACAACCATTCCTTTTCTATAAAACCCCTCCTCTTTTTTAGGGTCCTCAAAACTCTCAATAATATTTAGAGTACTTCTTCTTGTTTCATCTATTATTTTGTCACTACGACCAATTCTTTTTAAATATTCAAAATATCTTTCCCTGTATGTTGTATAACTACCATTGTTCCAACCTATTTCAGATTGCCTTTCTTTTGTTAGCCAAATATTGGAGTTAACTTTTAGAACAGAACTTTCTTCTATTGTGGCAGGAGTTGTTGCCTTGTGTTGATTAAGAGCGATTTTATAATATTTATTAAACAATTCATCAGAATATATTTTACCATAACTCTCACTAATTATTTTAGTTCTTATTTTTAGATTATCAACATCTATATTTTGATAAAAATCATACTTAAATTTTCCATTGTTATTTTCTGTATACCTATCTGACTCTGTGTTCAGTAAGTTTAAAATTATATCTATCATAATATATAGTTATACTAATATTTTTTTTAATTCATTTGGCAAATTGCCTTTATTAATACCTGTTCCTTTTAAGTATACCTCATACACTTCTTCTGTAGTAAGCCCTGATGCTAATAACTTATTAGTTGTATTAATAATTTCATTCTTAGAGATGTCTTCTTGTATAGAAACTGAATTATCATCTACATATCGTTGTTTGTTAATAACTGAATTAATCTTTCTTAATAATATTTTAAAATATCTTAAGGTCTCATCATTTAATTCATCCGACACCATTTTAACAAATGGATAGTTTAGATTTATTGAATAAACAGGACCTTTTGTAGTAGACTGCTTAGCTAAAAGCTTTAAATCATTATTAGAATTTATACCCTTACTACTTGAACTTTTCAACCCTCTATTATTATACTCCCTTATTGCTTCTTGTTTTAAATCACTGATATACCTTAAAACCCCCATTCTTAACTCATATGGAATAGATATTTTAGATTTAGCCACATTTAATTGAAGTTTTTCATCATTCATGTTTCCAACTTGAATTTTCAATCGAGCTAATTTTAATTTTGCCTGCTTCCTAATAACTCCATTCCAACCACCAAAGAAAATAATACGGTTACCACGATACACATAAATTCCCTCCATATCTAAAAGACTCTTATTTGAAGTAGACCAATCATTGGTGTTTTCAGAAGCAGATACTGGCAAAACAAAACCATCCATTTTTAAAACATCATTACCTAATAGCATCTCACGAGGTTCTAGTTTCCTCGCTATGCTTCCAGACTTTGATTTAAATGGATTAAATGGTCTTACTGAGACATTGTTTAATCTTATTTTTAGTGGATTTTCATTTTGTTCCATAAATTCATGAAACACAATACTTAAGTGTTCAGATGTTGTAGTAGTCAATTCATCATTAAGGTGCTTATGGTGATTATTAGAATCGATATAATTATCAAAGTTTTTTAACCCCTGCCACACTATTATAGTATTAGGCTCATAGTTTAAAAACTTTTCTAGATGATTATCTGAAGTATTTTTATATCGTTTCAATAATCTACAAATATCCTCTTCAGTATTTACAATAATCTCCCATTCCCCAGTTTTGCGAAGATGTGCAACATCCCAAGTCAAAGCTGCATATTCTTTGGAGTTTCTTTTTCTTGAAATAACAGTAAATTTTCTCGTCTGAGAAAAGGAAGCTGTTTTTAGACCTAGTCCAAAACGACCTAAATCTGTTTCTTTTCTTTTTAACTCCATATCTCTACTTGGAAATTGTAAGTTAGACGAAAGTTCTTCCTTAGTCATCCCAAATCCATTATCTGTAATAAAAATAAATGTTTGATCATCTTTATGCTCTGTTAATATCTCTATTTTATTTGCTTCAGCAGAAATAGAATTATCTATTAAATCAGACAAAGCCGTTTCTAACGAATAACCTTGTTCTGATATCGACTTTATTAAAAACTCCGAGTTTGGCTTTGCTTTAATTATTTTCGTATCCATGAATAAATTATTTTATTTTACGGCACATAAAGAATAACAATAAATTTAATTAACCTATTTTTAGATGATTGCTAAAAATAAAAAATATCCCCGTTAAACGTTACTGTTTTCTACAAATCTATTTTTTTTACAAACTAATGCTAAGAAATTAATCTAGAATTTCTTTGTTTTATTTTATTAATTACCACTTAGAGAAAAGGGACAGGATAATAAAAAACATTTTTATTTTGAAACTACTATCCAAAGCTCTTATTATGTTTTAACCCTTTCTAACAAAATCTTAAAAAGACAACAAATTTCTAATTCACTTTGACTCTTTATGTCATATTTTTTTAGACAAAATCAAAATTTAGGTTATAGTGTGGTTATATAATGATTAAAGTATGATTTATACATCTCAAATAGGAAAAAAGCATAAGCGAACCTTATACTAAACACATTAGATTAAGAGGTCTAGCAATAAAAAAAGCAATAGACACAAACAGAAATAACAAATCTTCTAATTGAAACATGGAATTAAAGTTTTTCCTAAACAAAGATTAAAAGAACTGGGTTTGCTTGACTTGACAGAAGATAATTATTTAGTTTATAGTTTTGAAGTAGATACTGAAAGTATTAGTGAATTTAAAAATTTAGAACAATAGAAGGAAAAAACATAAGAACAGCTGCTGGGATTCCATTTACTATTACACTTACAGAATTAATGGCTGTTATAAATAACATATTTGCACCATAAAAATCAATTAATACTATTCTAAAACGAGCGAAACTACTAAATACAATAAGCACTATTGGGATTTCACTGATTTTCTTCTTTTACGGCTTAAAATTAAGTCCAAATCAAATAAAACAAGGTTTAAAAAACATTTTCCTTATTTATTCAATTAAGCAATTTTCACCAATAATATGTTCTCATCACTGTGAAGATAAAGAAAACAGGAGTGATATGAGAATAATAGGAGAATTCGTTAAAGTTTTAGATAACTAAAAAACTACAATTCAGGTAATGCTTCTGCAAAACCTTTTACAACAACTTTAACCGAGTTAATTAATTCAAAAGTGTTATAAATACCAATTCTCTTTTACACCCCTAAAGTCCCCTCAAGGGGACAATCCTAACCGAGAAACCTAGGTAATTATATTTTATAGACACAAAATATAATCAAAAACCCAATAAACACTATATTTTCCTTTATCAAATGTCCCCTTGAGGATTATTGAGATGAAAATATATGTTCATTGAAGATACCGAGCGTAGCTCATTAGGGGTGTTTAGGAATATTTTGAGATGTTCCCTCTAGTTAATCACGCAATTCCCCAACCTTCGCCTCAATAACCAACAACACACTAAACATATTCTTTTTAACCTCGTCATTAGAGAACCTTAAAAAGGTAATACCATAAGCCTCTAACTCACTTTGTCGTTTAGTATCATATATAAAACGATGCTCATGACTATCACCATCAATTTCAATAGCTAAACCTATTTCATGGCAATAAAAATCTACAATGTAATTTAGCATTGGCACTTGCCTATGAAACTGAACACCGTAAGCACGTTGCTTTATATGTTGCCAAAGTAATACTTCGGGCAGCGTACTATGTTTCCGGAGTTGTCTAGCCAGTGCTTTTAGTTCTGGATTGTATGGAATGATTTTGTTTTTCATTTTACTAATTTATCACTCTTCTTTTTACACCCCTAAAGTCCCCTCTAGAGGACAATCTAGACCAAGAAACTTTTGTGTAAAATTAGTTTTTATTGATACCGTCCATAATATACAATTTTATGAATAACATGTTTTCCTTAAACAAATTTCCCCTTGAGGATTATTAAGGTGAAAGAATTCTTTTATCAAAAATACCGAGCGTAGCGCATTAGCGAAGTTTTAGAAATTACACATAATTCCCGCATCCTATTCTAAACAACTAGCAACACTCTAAATCACACCAATTTATCAAAAACACCAAACAAAAAAAAGCCTCAATTATAAAATAATCAAGGCCATTTCAATAAGATTTACGTAACGCTATTTTTTCAAAAGCTTATCTGTATGGGTCTTACCATCTGTAGTAACAATAGTTAACATATAAACGCCACCAGAAAGACGACTAACATCTAATGCATCTACAGAAGTACGTTCCATTAATTGCTGCCCATTTAAATTATAAACAGACACCTGCGCAATCTGCTCTCTCTGAATACCTGTAATTTGTAATTCATCAGTAACCGGATTTGGATAGACGCGCAATGTTGAACTATCAGCAACATCAGCAACACCTAAGGTACCCGTTTCAAAACTAAAATTATCGTAATAGGCATCACCACCATAATTGTTATGCAACATATTAAAACCTACAATATCAACAGACGTAAAATTGCTACGTGTATGCACCAAAACATCATTTAAGTAATACTTTAATTCTGTGGCAGTCACTTCAATTTTAACATGTAACCAAGTATTTGGAGTCCATTCTGCTCCGTCAATATAGGCAGCCGTATAATTAATGTCATCTATGGTATAAATAAATCCTCTATATTCCATAGCAATGCCTGCTACAGGAACAAAATCATCATTAGCATCAATACCAAAAAGCGTCATTTCAAAATCCGCTCCATTACTTTCTGTTACCATAACATCATACGAAAATGTAAAATCCTCAAATGACTTTGGTGTATCAAAACTCTTAACAGCACCAAAGATTGGTAACCATTGAAAATCAAAACTTGATTCATAAGAGTTTTTAAAGGCATAAACACCGTCTGAAGCTTCCTCATCAGACACCACTTGATTCTGAAGAAAAGCGCCATCTCCACTTTCTGTAACTTCCCAACCATTTTGATTATTTAGGGTTCCTAAAGTGTAAGATTCACTGGTTTCAAAGGAAATTGTTTCCTGACTAAAGACGCCTCCTGTAAGTAAGAACATGAGGCCAATTGCGTAATTTTTTATCATATTTTTTATTATTTAAAGGAATAAAAATAATATAAACTCATTGGAATTACGAAACAATTAACACTTCAAAAAGGTTTAAAATGAGTAGTTAATTGAGTTTCTGACACCTAACAAGAATTGCATTTTTTTAGGATGTTATAATTTTAATACTTTTCAAATAATAGCAAACAACATTGGCTTTCCAACGTAAAAAGAACCGCAAAGCCATATACATAAAACCACTAAGTAAGAGTTCACCCGTACCTAAGTCGGGTTAACCTCGGGTATGCGTCGGGTATGCGTCGGGTGTGCGTCGGGTGTGCGTCGGGTAGAACCCAACTTAATATAAGCTAAAACTAAAAGAATAAATAATATAACCCACAAATCAGACTGAAGTAAACAACTTAAGACTAACAAAGCTTCCTCTTTTTACATCTCTCCAACACGCTCATTAACACCCAATAAGAAACCGATATAAAATAAAAGCTTAAATTAGCAAACGCGTATATTTTGCAAGCAACTATCGTTCTGTTTCAACCGTTTTGTGGCTTCTTAGGGATAAAGATCATAATTCTAGTAAACTGTGGTTGATACTAGTCGTAATTGGCTAGAAGCTCTTTAAATATTATCACATTATGAAGTACCGTTTTTTAATTTCCATTTTAATACTTAATGTTCTATTAACGTCTTGTAATGGAAATAAAACAAAGCAACCTGTAATTAGTGCAGATGAATTACAAAAAAACAACATCTTACCTAGTGATAACGCAAAAGAGTTCTCTTTAAAAGACTTTTACACCTATGATAGCAGACTAGCCTATAAAACGGATAGTATTTTTAACACCATGACCGATTCAGAACGCGTGGCGCAGATGATAATAGCTTCTATTGGCGAATTAGGTCATGATTTAAACAAAGCCAAACTCCTTGTAGAAAACAAAAAAGTTGGTGGCTTTGTCATCTTAAAAGGCACCAAAGAAGATCACAAAAGCACTATCGAAACACTTAATGCTACAGCTAAAAAGCACAATTCATTTGGCCTTTTATTTAGTGCTGATGCAGAACCAAGCCTTTTTAACAGCCGTATTGTAGGGTCGCAACCCGTAAAAAACACAGTGGATTTAACATCTATTAGCGAAGTAGATGCAGTAGCTAAAACCATAAGTGACGAATTGCGTTATCTTGGAGTGCATCAAAACTATGCTCCGGTTTTGGATGTTAGTGAAAATAATTCAGCCATAACCAACAGAAGTTTTGGCGCTAATCCTAAAGATGTGATTAACAAGAGTAACGCATTTGTAGAACGTACCCAAAATGAAAATATAGTAGCCACCGTAAAACATTTCCCAGGACATGGTTTAGTCACAGGTGACTCGCATTTCAATACGGTTTTTATTGATGGTGATTTACTAGAACTCGATAATTATAAACCCATAATAGACAATGGAGTCATAAGTGTCATGGTCGCTCATATTTCGATAAAGAACAATCCTAAATACAATACGTTTAATGTTCCAGCATCTTGTTCTAAGAAAATAGTAACTGGACTTTTAAAAAACGAATTAAACTTTAAAGGTCTCATTGTTTCCGACGGCATGAAAATGAATGGTTTACAAAACATTCCAAAAGCAACATTAGAAGCCTCAAAGGCAGGTTGTGATATTATTTTAATTCCTAAAAACGAAGATGATACAGCCCAATTAATTTTAAACGAAATAAAAACTAATGCAGCTTATAAAGCTCAAGTATATGAATCTGTAATGAAAATAATTCGCTTAAAAACGTGCTTAGGTATTGAATAAATAGAACACCATGACGACGAGTTTAATAAAAAAAACACTTTGGATAATTTACGGAACCGTGGCATTAATTGCAATCGATTCTATCATAACAGCTATTGTATATTACCTATTCCATCTCACTATAGAAAACAACTACCAATTTTCCTCAAAAATAAAAAGCTATCTATTTATCGCGACCTTGAGTTTATATGTATTGTCAGCATGTATAATCGCCTTTTGGGTTACAAAAAAATCACGATTAAAGCATTACAAGGGTAAAGAAAACATGCCTCTGCTCCCCTTCTTAGCGCTTTTAATTAGCGCTATAGTGGTTAAGCCATTCACATTCTATAGTTCTGATAAAAAACTTGAAAGCGCACTTAATGACATGTCTAATACGGATTATATAAGTTCTCTAAACTTATCGAGTATTAGTGAGTTTATTACAAATACGATTTACATTTGTAAGTGGTCAACCATCATCCTTTTAGTATTGTATCTTTTTATTTTGAATCGATACGTTAAGAAACAGTAATAGACGATCTAACAGACATCTTTAGTTAATTGCGATGCCATAAAATGAATATTCATCTACATTGCAGCCGCAGGTTAATTTAAAAGCTATAGTCAATACTACAAAAATGAAAAATACAACAAGTATCAGATGATTCGTTAGTTTTTTATATTTCCATTTTATTTTACCAAATAGATGAAGAATAACCACACACAGCAAGACCACACCAAAAATCACTATTGGTAATATCTTACTATTTGTAGTTACAACATTATAGATGTGGCTGTACTCTCCCATACACACATAACCAAAAAACTTTATAATCATGCTCACTTCTGGTAGATACACGTAATAATGTTGTGCCCTAAATTTAATCAGTAAATCTTTTGTTTGCCTTGCATTTGAATCGAGATTATGATTAACAATCTCTGCATTAACCTGCTTTGCTAGCATTGACATCACAACGTTTCCTTTCATGACATTAGCAGCATTTAAACTATCGGTTTTCATTTGTAAAGCGTGATCAAATGCCTTAGAATAATCATCTATAGTGTAGCCACTAAAATCTATAGTCCCAACTTCTGTCAAATAGCTATAATCTATAGTTTTAGCGCTCATTGCATCTGTTGTTTGTCCAAAAAGACTCCATTGAAACAAGGCAATTAATGTAACTAATCCTATTTTTAAATATTTCAAATTAGCGCTTTTATTTATCCGTGTAAAAAACAATGAGACTAGAGGCTCTTTCAATTCTAGCGAGTTTTGTGGATGGGTTCTGATTTAAATTCTCAAGATGTTGACCGTTATTAACATGGAGTATATTTTTACTTCCTGTATCTAAATTGAGTATAAAATTAACATCGTAGTTTTTAGCTCTAAGATGCGTTAAGACATCTTTAGCAGCCTTTAACATATAGTCCTTCGCTTTGGTGCCTATTATTAGATTTTTTAATTCCCCATTTTTTGAAGCAACAACAAGAAATCGTCTTTCTTTACCATCAGCACCTACCAAAATGTTTTTAAAATTTTCGTCGTCCTTTTTTAAGTGGGAATACACCAATTGTGTTTGAAAAACAGAAAGTTTATCGGTTTCAACCTTATTATAAAAGACATAAGAATCCAATGCATTTTCCCTAGGATTAAGATGCTGATGCGCATGATTAGATGTCATTAGGAGATCGCATTTTTTACTTGTAAAATCTAGATCTATAATATCTTGTGTCGTCATTAAACCTTCTGAATTAATAACGACCAAGCCATCCATTGTTTGATTTGGCATTTTATTAAGAAATTGCCCTTCATAAGCACAAAGTCCAATCGGAGTGCCATCACTAAAAAAAGCTGAGGTAAAAGAGGCCGAGGTGACTAATAAAATGTCTTTGCTTTTTTGAAGATCCACAAACTTAGTATAAGCGTCACCCACCAAAAACTTGATTTTTACATTTTTACTATTCAAATGCTTATGACCAAATTCATATAATTCAAAATCATTATCAGAAGCACTGATAGCGTTGAATGTTTTGAGCCTTTCATTTTTTTCTAATCTTAACGTTTCATTTCCTATCGAAAAAAATAAAACTAAAAAAACCAAGCATGACAAGGCTATTACAAGGAATGATTTCATAATTAAGTCATTAACAATTATTCCAAATCTAATTTTACTAAACGATTTACAATAAAAAAACTGCTAAAAGGACTATTATGAAGATAAACATATCATTTTACAGGTTTCTAGCTATAAAATGAACATAATACATTCATTTCCAACAACTGTTATCACATTTCAATTTTGATGTTACAGACCCCTTTTTAAAACCTATTTGATGAATCTGCGCTTTAAAGCAATAGCAACATAAAAAAACCATAGCCAATCCAAGGAAGAGCACATACCAATACGGTGAGAAGTCAAAAACTAGATGTTTAACACATCTAAAAACGTTATTTAAAGTTAACTAATGAATGCGGAACAATTCATACAAAACTATATAGCAAATAGATTATCGGAAGCCTATAAAGCTAAAGTTGAGCATTTGTTAGAAACAGATTCAGCATTTAAAACTAAAGAAAGAAAGGCACTTCTAGAAAAATTGTAAATCGCTGTTATAAATCCAATCCTTTCAAACTTTCAACACGATTTCTAATTAAGAAATCATCTATAGTTTCAAAATGTTCAATTACGCGTTTTTCTTTAAACTCAAACACTTTATTAGATAATCCTTGTAGAAAATCTCTATCGTGAGACACGAGTATTAATGTGCCATCAAAATTCTTTAAAGCCTCTTTTAAAACATCCTTCGATTTTAAATCAAGGTGATTGGTAGGCTCATCGAGAATTAATAAGTTCACAGGTTCTAACAACAGTTTTACCATAGCTAATCTGGTTTTTTCACCACCAGACAACACACTTACTTTCTTTTCAATATCGTCACCTCTAAACATAAAGCCACCCAAAATATTTTTAATCTGAGTTCTTACATCTCCTTGAGCAACTTCATCAACGGTTTGAAAAATCGTTAAGTTTTCGTCTAACAAAGCCGCTTGGTTCTGCGCAAAATACCCAACCTTAACATTATGACCTAAAGCACAAGTCCCTTCCACATCAATTTCACCTAGTATGGCTTTAATCATTGTTGACTTCCCTTCTCCATTTCGCCCAACAAAACAAACTTTTTCACCTCTAGCAATAGACATATTAGCATCTTTAAATACCACATGATCACCATAAGACTTAGACACCTCCTTAACCGTAACAGGATAGTCACCCGAACGCTGTGTTGCTGGAAAACGCAACTTTAAAGCTGATGTATCGATCTCATCAATTTCAATCCTTTCTAATTTTTCAAGCATACGCTCTCGTGACGACACTTGGTTGGTTTTAGAATAGGTCCCTTTAAAACGCTCTATAAATGCCATATTATCAGCAATAAACTTTTGCTGCTCTTGATAGGCTTTTATTTGATGTGTACGTCTATCTTCACGCAACTGAAGGTAATGTGTATAATTAGCCTTATAATCGTAAATACGCCCCATCGTTACCTCGATAGTTCTATTGGTTATATTATCTACAAAGGCACGATCGTGAGATATAACCACAACAGCGTTGGCTTTATTCAATAAAAAATCTTCTAACCAAATCACCGATTCAATATCAATATGGTTGGTGGGCTCATCTAATAAGATTAAATCGGGCTTTTGTAATAAAATCTTAGCCAATTCAATTCGCATACGATAACCACCTGAAAACTCATTGGTTTGTCTTGTAAAATCGTCTTGTTTAAAACCTAAACCTTTTAATGCTTTTTCAACTTCGGCATCGTAATTGACATCCTCTAAAGCATAATATTTCTCACCCAAATCAGACACACGTTCAATAATTTTCATGTAGTCGTCAGATTCGTAATCGGTTCGCGTTTCCAATTGTTTATTGAGCGCTTCCATCTCATCACGCATTTCAAACACATGCTTAAATGCTTTTGATGCTTCATCAAAAACAGTCGTATTATCTTCGGTTAACAAATGTTGTGGCAAATACGCAATAACGGCATCCTTAGGACACCTTACGTTACCACGAGTTGCTTTTTGAACACCTGCAATAATCTTCATCATGGTCGATTTTCCCGCACCATTTTTACCCATTAAAGCAATTTTATCATTAGCATTAATCGTAAATGACACCTCACTAAAAAGCGTATGCCCACTAAATTCTACGGTTAAATTATCGACTGAAATCATATTTTGAATTTTAAAGATGCAAAACTACTAAATGGGAAGTCATTATTTATAATTGTAGTCAAAATAATATCACAACTCTTATAAGCTAATCCTAGTCTCTATTCAGTTAAGATGTAAAGATCCAATCCATTAATTTTAGAACATAATTTAAGATATAATAAAACAATTATGATACTAACAAAAGTTTTAGGGTTAACAAGCGCACTAACCAAAAGCAAAAAAGCCAAAATAGCCCTTTTAAGTCTCGAGATCGCTGTATTAGGTTACGCACTTTACCAACAGAAAAAGGAAAATAAGCGTATTAAATCTTAGTCGTATGAGATTTTGAAGTAATTTTGTAATCGCATTTTACGACTATGAGCATCATTTCAAAAGACATATCAAAAGCGATTCAACTATTAACGGCTGAAGACATTGTTGCTATTCCAACAGAGACTGTCTATGGCTTAGCAGGAAATATTTATAGCGAGAAAGCTATAAAAGCTATTTTTGAAACCAAGAAGCGCCCTTTTTTTAATCCGCTTATTGTTCATATTCCTTCTATAGACAAACTTTCCGACATCGTTGAATATATTCCTAAAAAAGCGCAGTTATTAGCCGAAGCTTTTTGGCCTGGCCCCATAACTTTGGTTTTAAAAAAGAAAGCTATAATTCCAGATTTAATTACTGGTGGAAAAGATACAGTTGCAGTTCGTGTTCCTAATCATCCCACTACAATAGAATTATTAAAACAATTAAATTTCCCTTTAGCAGCACCAAGTGCCAATCCTTTTAGTAGCATTAGTCCAACGACAGCAGCACATGTAGAAACCTATTTTAAAAATACTATTAAAATGGTTTTAGATGGAGGGGCTTGTACAAGCGGAATAGAATCTACCATTATAGGTTTTGAAAATGACGACCCTATTATTTATAGATTAGGCTCAACAGCTTTAGAAGACATTGAAGCCATTGTTGGAAAAATTAAAATAAAAAACATGGCTACTGAGCGTAGTCAAAATAATAAAGAAATAAGTCCGGATGCTCCTGGTATGTTAGAGAGACACTATGCACCAAAGACGACGACGATCTTAACAGACAATATTCCTAACACATTAGATAAACATAAAGCGAAACGTGTTGGACTCATAACGTTTCAATCTCAAATTGAAAATAACGCAATCGAAGTACAAATTGCGCTTTCAAAATCTGGCGACTTAGCCGAATCGGCTTCAAAACTTTACGATGTTTTACATCAGTTAGATAAAATGCATCTGGATGTTATTATTGCCGAAAAATTCCCAGATCATGGCTTAGGAAAATCCATAAATGACAGACTCACAAGAGCTACAAAAAACTAAATTAGAATACACATTTCCAAACCATCTGATTTTCAGTACAAAAAATATATTCATCAAGGTTTGGTAAATCAATTGTTTATCGTAAATTTGCAAACTCTTTTTTAAAGAGGAATGTTTAATCTTTTTGCGCTGTGAAGCGTAAATATAAATCAAATTAGTGTGGATACATTAAGCTACAAAACAGTTTCAGCTAACAAAGCTACCGTTAATAAGGAGTGGGTTTTAGTTGACGCTGAAGGACAAACTTTAGGTCGCTTAGCTTCGAGAGTAGCAATACTTTTAAGAGGTAAGCACAAACCTAATTTTACGCCACACGTTGATTGCGGTGACAATGTAATTGTTGTTAATGCTGAAAAAATCAACTTAACTGGTAACAAATGGACGGAAAAAAGTTACATCCGTCACACAGGTTATCCAGGTGGACAAAGAAGTCTGACGGCTACTGAAATGTTTGAGAAAGACCCAACCAGATTAGTAGAAAAGTCAGTGAAAGGAATGTTGCCTAAAAACAAATTAGGATCAGCCCTTTTTAGAAATTTAACTGTTGTTTCAGGTACAGAGCACGCTCACGCAGCTCAAAAACCTAAAGCAATCAAATTAAACGAAATTAACTAAATGGAAGTAATTCACAAAATTGGCCGTAGAAAGACGGCTGTTGCTCGTGTGTACGTTGCCCAAGGTAGTGGCAAAATCACAGTGAACAAAAAAGACATGGCGGATTATTTTACTACTGCAACATTGCAGTATAAAATAAACCAACCTTTAGCCTTGACTAACAATGATGGCAACTTTGATATTACTGTTAACGTATATGGAGGTGGTATCACCGGCCAGGCAGAAGCAATACGTTTAGGATTAAGTCGTGCAATGTGCGAACTAGATCCTGAAAACAGACTAGTATTAAAGCCAGAAGGTCTATTAACGAGAGACCCAAGAATGGTAGAGCGTAAGAAATTCGGACAGAAGAAAGCGCGTAAGAAATTCCAATTCTCGAAACGTTAATATCCAAACAACACTTAATTCAGAGTTTGATTTTTCAGGCTCTGAATTATTTTATTTTATTGAAAAGATTCTGAAATACTTTAGAATTAATTAAAACAGATCCTGAAATAAATTCAGGACTAAAAGTTTAGCATCTAAATGAAGCCAACAGCTAATAACCATTAGCTTAATGGAACATTGCTAATTTAACAGAACGTAAACTATTACAACATGGAAAAAGTAGAAGTAAAAGAATTACTTGAAGCAGGTGTACACTTCGGTCACCTTACACGTAAGTGGAACCCAAACATGGCTCCTTACATTTATATGGAACGTAACGGTATCCATATTATCAACCTTTACAAAACAGCAGCAAAAATTGAAGAAACTTCTGAAGCTTTAGCTAAAATAGCAGCATCAGGAAAGAAAATCTTATTCGTTGCTACTAAAAAACAAGCTAAAGACATCGTTGCTGAAAAAGCAGGTGCAGTAAACCAACCTTACATTACTGAGCGTTGGCCTGGTGGAATGTTAACTAACTTTGTAACTATCAGAAAAGCGGTAAAGAAAATGGCTGCTATTGATAGAATGAAAAAAGATGGTACATTCAACTCTTTATCTAAAAAAGAACGTTTACAAGTAGATCGTTTACGTGCAAAATTAGAAAAGAATTTAGGTTCTATTTCTGACATGACTCGTTTACCAGGTGCTATATTCGTAGTTGATATTATGCGTGAGCATATTGCCATTAAAGAAGCACAAAAATTAAATATCCCAATCTTTGCTATGGTAGATACAAACTCTGACCCTCGTGAAGTTGATTATTTAATCCCTGCTAATGATGATGCTTCTAAATCTGTAGATAAAATTTTATCTATCGTAACATCTGCAATTGCTGATGGTTTAAACGAAAGAAAAAATGAGCGTGCAGAAAAAGATGCTAAATCTGCTAAAAAAGACGCAAAACCAGCTAAAAAAGCTGAAAAAGCGCCTGTAGCATCTCAAGAAGAAGAATAAATAACATTTATACAATATTAAAAGTCATTTGGTTCTTTTCATTTTGAAAATTAATTAAATGACTTTTTAAATTTAAAAACTATGGAAAATACTGTAAAAATTACAGCAGCAGAAGTCAACAAGCTAAGACAAGCAACTGGTGCTGGTATGATGGATTGTAAAAAAGCTTTAGTTGAAGCTGGTGGTGATTTTGATAAAGCCATCGAAGTTTTACGTAAAAAAGGACAAAAAGTTGCAGAAAAAAGAGCAGACAGAGATTCTTCTGAAGGTGCTGCAATCGCAAAAATAAATGCAGATAACACATCTGGTGTTGCTATTGTTTTAGGCTGTGAAACTGATTTCGTTGGTAAAAACGAAAACTTCGTAGCATTAGCTAACCAATTAGCTGATATCGCATTAAACTATGACACAAAAGAAGCATTTTTAGCTGCTGATTTTGGTGGAATGACTGTTGCTGATAAATTAATTGAGCAAACAGGAGTTATTGGTGAAAAATTAGACATTACTGCTTTTGAAAAATTAGAAGCACCTTACGTAGGTCAGTACGTTCACATTAACAAAATTGCTGCTTTAGTTGGTTTATCTGCTAAAGTTGATAACGTTGAAACTTTAGTAAAAGACGTTGCAATGCAAGTAGCTTCAATGGGAGCAACTACATTATCTTATAAAGATTTTGAGCCTGAATTTATCGCATCAGAAACTGAAGCTCGTATCGCTGTTATTGAAAAAGATAATATCGAATTAGGACGTTTAGGCAAAACATTAAAGAATGTACCTAGCTATATTTCTATGGCTCAATTAACTCCAGAAGTTATCGCTGAAGCTGAAGAAGCTGCAAAAGCAGAATTAAAAGCTGAAGGTAAGCCAGAACAAATTTGGGATAGAATTTTACCAGGTAAAATGGAGCGTTTCATTTCTGATAACACAACTTTAGACCAAGAAAAATGTTTATTAGACCAGAAGTTTATTAAAGATGAAAAGCAAACTGTTGCTGATTATGTTAAAACTTATGGTGATGTTTCAGTTACAGGTTTCAAACGTGCAACTGTTGGATAATTGACATTATTCAAATTACAATAATTAAAAAAGCTTCTCAAAATTGAGAAGCTTTTTTTTTGCTTTTTTTTCACTTTTACAGATGCTAATAATTACGTAGTTTTGCTAAACTTTCTAAACCCACATAAAATGAATCAGAATCATATAGTAAATTTTCATCAATATGATGCTTGGCACATTCTATTAGACCATAAAATAGCAATAGAAACTATCTAAATGAAATATAAAAGAATACTACTCAAATTATCTGGCGAAGCCTTAATGGGAAACCGTCAATATGGTATTGATCCTGAAAGATTAACAGAATATGCTAAAGACATTAAAGAAATAACTGATTTAGGTGTAGAAGTTGCTATAGTAATTGGTGGCGGAAATATTTTTAGAGGTGTTGCTGGTGCCATGAACGGTATGGATCGGGTGCAAGGTGACCACATGGGAATGCTAGCTACTGTAATTAACGGATTGGCATTACAAAACGCACTAGAAGATGCTGATGTAAAAACGCGTTTGCAAACAGCTATCAAAATCAATGAAGTTGCAGAACCTTTTATCAGAAGAAAAGCAATGAGTCATCTAAGAAAAGGACGTGTTGTAATTTTTGGAGGTGGTACAGGTAACCCTTATTTTACAACAGATTCAGCAGCCGTTTTACGCGCTATCGAAATTGAAGCAGATGTCATTTTAAAAGGTACACGTGTAGATGGTATTTATACTGCAGATCCTGAAAAAGATATCAATGCCGTTAAATTTGATAATATTTCATTTAAAGATGTCCTAAGCAAAGGACTTAAAGTAATGGACACAACAGCGTTTACACTTAGTCAAGAAAATAACTTACCAATTATTGTTTTTGATATGAATAAAAAAGGAAACTTATTAAAAGTAGTTTCTGGAGAAAATATTGGTACTAAAGTCAACCAATAATTTTTGGCTTAAATTTTGATAAATCGTAATTAAAACTTCAACATTATGGACGAAGACATTAAATTTATAATAGACACAGCAAAGGAATCTATGAATGCTTCTATAAAGCATTTAGAAAAACAACTTACAAATATTAGAGCTGGCAAAGCTAGTCCTGCTATGCTAGGTAGCGTTATGGTAGATTATTATGGTTCTCAAACGCCTCTTAGCCAAGTTGCCAATGTAAATACTCCAGATGGAAGAACAATAACAGTTCAACCATGGGAAAAATCTATGCTTCAAGAAATTGAACGTGGTATCATGCTTGCTAATCTTGGTTTTAACCCAATGAATAATGGCGACACTATTATTATCAATGTTCCACCATTAACAGAAGAACGACGAAAAGATTTAGCAAAACAAGCCAAATCAGAATCAGAAGATGCTAAAATTGCCGTTAGAAATGCGCGTAAAGATGCTAATAATGATATAAAAAATTCTGAAGTTTCTGAAGATTTACAGAAAAATGCAGTAATTGATATACAATCACTAACAGATTCTTTTATCAAAAAAATAGATAGTATTCTTGAGGTTAAAGAAAAGGAAATTATGACTGTTTAATTTATTAATTAATAAAGTTACAAACCTAAAAACATTATCAGCACAAGTAAGCTAAGAGGTTAACCCCTTTTATATTTTTCTCTAGCTTTAATAACAATTTTAAATGTTACAGCGCCTGTTTGTTGTTTTTTTTATGACAATTGCAACGCATAGCTTTGCACAACAGCCTGTTAAAACAGATAAAGATTCTGTTAAAGCTGTTCAAGACTCTATCAAAAAAAAAGTATTTGTAAAAAATATAGGTAACGGCTATCTCCCTTTTAATTACTTTAATTTGGATTTACGTTACTTAATAAAATTTAATCAGTACGAAGGTTTCAGAACAGGATTAGGAGGTATAACAAATAATCGCTTTTCAGAACGCTATAGAGTTAATGGCTATCTGGTTTATGGTGTTAGAGATAAACGTCTAAAATATAAAATAGGTGGTGGTTTTAGAGTTAATGAAGCTTCAAACACATGGGTAAACTTAGACTATGTTGATGATTTACAAGAAACAGGAAGTTCAAAATTTTTAACTGATAAGCGTTTTTTTACTTTTTTTGAACCACGATTATTAAATATAGATCTATTTCATAGACATATTACAAAATCAATTGCTTTACAGCATAAGGTTTCTAATCACCTGCTTTCAGAATCTCAAATAGCACTTTCTAAAATAAATCCAACATACAATTATACTTATGTTTTAGGCGAAGACTCATATAAAACATATGATTTAAGCACTGCCAAGGTTAGTTTGCAATGGAGTCCGTTTAGCCACTATGCCATAATAAATGATAAAATAAAAGAAACTAAAGACGGTTATCCAAAATTTACACTTCAATTAACACAAGGATTCAAATCTATCTTTGGAAGTGATTTTAATTTTTCAAAGCTCGATTTTAGAACCTTGCAAAAATTCTATCATAAAAACGATGCTATAACAAGTATTACATTTGTTGCAGGAATTGCTGGTGGAGATACTCCTTTAACCCATTTGTACCATGCGTACCCAAACAACATCACTAAAGAAACTATTTTACAACGTTTTTCTGTTGCAGGTTTAAACAGTTTTGAAACCATGTATTTTAATGAATTTTTTAGCGACAAGTTTTCAACACTACAATTAAAACACACGTTTAAACCTTTTAAAATAACAGAACGTTTTAAGCCTCAGCTTGTATTAATATCTAGATATGCAGTAGGAGAAATGAAGAGCATTAGAAGACATCAAGGTATAGAATTTAACACTCTTGAAAAACTCTATTCAGAATCTGGAGTAGAAATTAATAAATTGTTCTTTGGCTTTGGATTGAGTTTTGCCTATAGATATGGTAGTTATCACCTACCAAAATTAGAAGATAATATGGCTTTTAAGTTCACCTTCAACATCTCATTATAATCAAAATTATAATACTGTTAATTACCTTACTAATCCTTAGCTTTTTTCTACCTTTGCGGCTTATTTTAATTGGCGCATGTTTAAACTTTTAACAACAGGATTTTGGGAAGCTATTGCGAGACTTATTCTTCGTAATAAAATTTTTATACTTATTGCCATCATACTAACCACTGTGTTTTTCAGCTTGCAATGGAAACACATGCGTTTTACCTTTACTGAAGCCAATCTTTTACCAGACGACCACGAAGTAAATCTTATATACAATGATTTTTTAGACGTTTTTGGTGAAGAAGGAAATCTAATTGTTTTAGGTGTTAAGGATTCTAGTCTATTTTCAGTAAAACAACTCAATGCTTGGAATAAACTTTCAGACTCGTTTAAAGGTTATGACGAAGTGGAAACCGTTTTATCCATAAAAGACCTGCAGAAATTAGTTAAAAACACTAAAGAAGAGCAATTTGATTTAGTGCCATTTATTAAGGATTCTATTTCTAGTATCGAGGAAATAGAGCGACTTCAAAACGAACTATTTAAACAATATCCCTTTTACGATAATTTCCTATTTAATGCAGAAACGAAAACTATTCGTACGGCCATATACATGGAAAAAGACATCGTAAATACATCTGCCAGAAAAGATTTTATCCTCGATGATTTTTTACCAAAAGTTGAAAAATTTGAGGCAGAAACAGGATTAGATGTTAGAATTTCGGGAATGCCTTACATCAGAACCTTAAATGCAACAAGTATTGTTGATGAAATCCCTATTTTTATTGGTGCGGCGCTTTTTGTAACCTCTCTAATATTTTTTCTTTTCTTTAGGTCGTTTAGAGCCACTTTTATTTCGCTTATTGTGGTTTGTTTTGGAGTAATGTGGACCTTTGGAATTATAGGTTTACTCGGTTATGAAATTACAGTCCTAACGGCATTGATTCCGCCTTTAATAATTGTTATTGGTATTCCAAACTGTGTATTCTTAATTAACAAATACCAACAAGAAGTAAAATCGCATGGTAACAAAGTAAAATCTTTACAACGTGTTATTACTAAAGTTGGTAATGCAACTTTAATGACCAATGTAACCACAGCTTCTGGTTTTGCTACATTTATACTTACAGAAAGTAAGCTCCTAAAAGAATTTGGAATTGTAGCATCATTGAGCATTTTGGCAATTTTCATGCTGTGTTTACTCATTATCCCTATTCTATACACATTTCTACCTTATCCTAAAGAACGTCATTTAGAACATTTAAATAAACGCTGGATTGGTGCTTTTGTAGATTGGATGGAACGTATGGTAAAGCACAGAAAAATTACCATCTATATCACAGCACTTATTTTAATTGTTGGTAGTATTATTGGGATTCATCAGATTAAAATTTCTGGTAGTCTTATTGAAGATATGCCGCAAGACACTGATTTCTTTAATGATATTCGGTTTTTTGAATCTGAATTTAATGGTATTATGCCATTAGAAATTATGATAGATACCAAACGTAAAAAAGGGGTGATGAAACTAGCCACTTTAAAACGAATGGAAGAGCTAGAAGAACTCATTAATGATATACCAGAACTATCGCGTCCAATTTCTGTAGTTAGCTTAGTGAAATATAGCAAGCAAGCCTATTACAATGGCAATCCAAAATATTACCAATTACCTTCAAGCCAAGAGAACACATTTATCTTATCTTATGCTAAAAACTCAACCTCTAATGTTGATATGTTGAGCAATTTTGTAGATAGTACAGGGCAATATGCACGTATTACTACTTTTATGAAAGACATTGGTACGGATAAGATGGAGCGTATTCAAGAAGATCTTCAAACAGAAATAAACAAGTTGTTTCCAGAAGAACGTTATGAGGTTATTATGACAGGAAAAGCTTTAGTTTTTCAAAAAGGAACTAAATATTTGGTTAAAAACTTAATCATTTCATTAACACTTGCCATTGTACTTATAGCCTTATTTATGGCCTACCTTTTCCGTTCTTTTAGAATGATTGTAGTTTCATTAATCCCCAACCTATTACCACTTTTAGTTACAGCAGGTTTAATGGGATATGTTGGAGTTCCTATTAAACCATCAACAATATTAGTATTTAGTATTGCTTTTGGTATTTCTGTAGATGACACCATTCACTTTTTGGCAAAATACAGGCAAGAATTACAAGCCAACCATTGGAAAATTAGAAAATCGGTTTACGCAGCACTTAGAGAAACTGGTGTGAGTATGATTTACACCTCTATAGTATTATTCTTTGGGTTTTCGGTATTTACAATTTCTAGTTTTGGAGGTACAGTAGCTTTAGGAGCTTTAGTATCTATAACACTATTATTTGCTATGCTTTCTAACTTACTATTATTACCTTCACTATTATTATCTTTAGAGCGTAATATTGCCAATAAGGAAGTTTTAAGAGAGCCTTCAATAAATATTATTCCTTCAGAAGATGAAACTGAAGACCATAAAGAAAATTAAGATTAACAATATATTAGCATTCAAAATTATTAAACAATGACTTCAAAAACTGTAGCACAATTATTATCGCAAGATGTCACCTTACAAGATGTTACCATAAAAGGTTGGGTAAGAACCTTTAGAGCTAACCGATTTATTGCCTTAAACGACGGTTCTACCATAAATAATATTCAATGTGTTGTCGATTTTGAAAATTTTGACGAAGCACTTTTAAAGCGTATTACTACAGGAGCTGCTATTCATGTTACAGGAGAACTTGTAGAAAGTCAAGGAAAAGGACAGTCCGTTGAAATTGTTGTAAAAACATTAGAAGTTTTAGGTGATTCTGATCCTGAAACCTACCCTATTCAACCTAAAAAGCATTCGTTTGAATTCTTAAGAGAAAATGCACATTTACGTACTAGAACAAACACCTTTAGTGCTGTAATGCGTTTACGTTCGTCATTATCATTTGCAGTTCACAAATATTTTAATGAGAATGGCTTTAATTACATGCATACACCAATTATAACAGGAAGTGATGCTGAAGGTGCTGGTGAAATGTTTAAAGTAACGAATTTAGATGTAAAAAATCTGCCATTAAACGAAGATGGTTCTGTAAATTACAAAGAAGATTTCTTTGGAAAAGAAACTAACCTAACTGTTTCTGGTCAGTTGGAGGCCGAAACTTACGCCATGTCTCTAGGAAAGGTTTATACTTTTGGACCAACCTTTAGAGCCGAAAACTCTAATACATCACGCCATTTGGCCGAATTTTGGATGATTGAACCAGAAGTTGCTTTTATGGATTTAGCGGGCAACATGGATTTGGCTGAAGATTTTATGAAGTCTGTTTTAAGTTATGTACTTGAAAACAATAAAGAAGATTTAGAGTTTTTAGAAAAACGTTTACTAGACGAAGAAAAAACAAAACCACAGGCAGAACGTAGCGATATGAGTTTAATTGAAAAAATTAAATTCGTAGTTGATAATAACTTTAAGCGTGTTAGCTATACCGAAGCTATAGATATTTTAAGAAACTCTAAGCCAAATAAAAAGAAGAAATTCAATTATATCATTAAAGAATGGGGAGCAGATTTACAATCTGAGCACGAGCGTTTCTTAGTAGAAAAGCACTTTAAGTGTCCTGTAATATTATTTGATTATCCAGCAAATATTAAAGCCTTTTACATGCGTTTAAACGAGCCAGACAGCGAAGGAAGAGAAACTGTAAGAGCGATGGATATTTTATTTCCTGGTATAGGTGAAATGGTTGGAGGCTCTCAAAGAGAAGAACGCTTAGACGTTTTAAAAGAAAAGATGAAAGCCTTAGACATTGATGAAGAAGAATTATGGTGGTATTTAGATTTACGTAAATACGGAACTGCTGTTCACTCTGGATTTGGATTAGGTTTTGAGCGTTTGGTTATGTTTGCTACAGGAATGAGTAATATTAGAGATGTCATCCCTTATCCTAGAACACCGCAGAACGCTGAATTTTAATTGTTAAATGATAATCCTGATAGGTTTTAGAAACCTATCAGGTTTTTTTATTACATTTATAATCAACAGAAATTTTATGTCTCTAAAGCAATTTTTATCATTTAAGCTTTCACAAAAGCTCTCTCCGCAACAAATTCAACTTATGAAGTTGATTCAGTTGCCTACACAAGCTTTTGAACAACGTTTAAAACAAGAATTAGAAGAAAATCCTGCCTTAGATACTGGAAAAGAATCAGAAACATCTGAAGATAATTTTGATGAGTTCGATAATTCTGAGGAAGATTTCAATGACAGCGAAACTATTGAAGCAGATGACATCAATATTGATGAATATTTAAGTGACGACGAAATTCCTGAATATCGTACCCAAGCCAATAACTATAGTGCAGATGACGAAGATAAATCAGTACCTTATGCTGCAGGAACTTCGTTTACACAACATTTAATAAATCAATTAAACACCTTTCGTTTATCTGATCAAGAAGAAGAAATTGCCTATTTCTTAGTTGGTAGTGTTGATGAAAGTGGTTATATACGTCGTGCATTATCCGATATTACAGACGATTTAGCCTTTACACAAAATGTCTATACAACAGAAGAAGAAGTTGAAAAGGTTTTACAAATTGTGCATCAATTAGATCCTGCTGGTGTTGGTGCTCGTAACCTTCAAGAGTGTTTAAGTATCCAATTACATCGAAAAGAACAATCTCCAGATGTAGAGTTAGCTACTACTATTATTGATAATGGCTTTGATCAATTCACAAAAAAGCATTATAAAAAATTAATGCAGAAATTCAATATTGATGAAGAACAACTCAAAGGTGCAATTGAAGAAATAGAACGACTTAACCCAAAGCCAGGTGGTTCTTATGCTGGAAATAACAAAATTGTTGAGCATATTGTTCCTGACTTTGCGATAAGAATTGTAGATGGAGAATTAGAACTTACGCTGAATGGCAGGAATGCTCCTGAGCTTCATGTGTCTAGGGAATATAATAACATGCTTAAAGGCTATAAAGAGACTAAAGATAAGTCTAAAGCCCAAAAAGATGCTGTTATGTTTATTAAACAAAAGTTAGATGCTGCAAAGTGGTTTATTGAGGCCGTAAGACAACGTCAGCAGACTTTATTTGTAACTATGAGTTCTATTATGCATTACCAAAAAGAATACTTCTTAACAGGTGATGAGCGTAATTTACGTCCTATGATATTAAAAGATATTGCTGACGAAATTGAAATGGATGTTTCTACAATATCACGAGTAGCTAATAGTAAGTATGTAGACACACCTTATGGCACAAAATTGATAAAAGAATTCTTTTCGGAATCTATGACCAATGACCAAGGTGAAGAAGTCTCTACAAGAGAAATTAAAAAAATCCTTGAAACTGTTATTGAAGAAGAAAGTAAAAAGAAACCAATGACAGATGAAGCACTTTCAAAAATATTAAAAGAAAAAGGCTATCCAATTGCTAGACGTACTGTTGCTAAATACAGAGAACAATTAGACATACCTGTAGCGCGTTTAAGAAAGGAATTATAAGAAACATTGGATGAAAAACTTTATTTTAAAGAGCATATCGTTTGTGTTTCACCCATTGATTATGCCATTATTAGGTCTGCTGTTTTATTTTTCTAAAACACCTCGATTTATTCCAGAGCCTGTTATGAAGGCTAAAATTTTTTCGATTGTTATTCTTACTATCATTTTACCTATTCTACTTTTCTTTCTACTTAAAACGATTAATAAAGTTGATTCTATCTATTTAAAGAGTACAAAAGAGCGCCTAATTCCGTTGTTTATAAATTGTATTATTATTCTACTGATTCTAATACGCGTATTAACACCAAGCGAAATTATTGAATTATACTACTTCTTTTTAGGGATTCTTTGCTCTACACTAACCTGTTTAATACTGGCTATTTTTAAAATAAAAGCAAGTATTCATATGATTGCAGCTTCAGGTTTTTTGATGTTTGCGATTGCTATAGGTATACACTATCATATAAATATAAACGGCTCTATTGCACTTATGATGATTATTTTAGGGGCTATTGCTACATCGCGTTTGCATTTAAAAGCGCATACAAACCAAGAGTTAATTTTAGGGATTTTTACAGGAGTTACTCCTCAACTTTTTTTATGCAGTTATTGGCTATAGAATATAAAACATAAGTCCAATTTTTAAGGATTTCATGTCTATAGTTTTAGTGTTGAGTTTTGAGTTGGAATCAAAAATTGGATTTAATCCGTAATACACATGAAAGTTCCAAGTACTATATCCTGCACTTAAAGTTAAGCCATATTGAAACTTATTAAAACTGTCAATATTAGAGAGTTTTACATTTTCTACTTCACTCATAAACTTTGTAGAATTATACAGCAAATAGCCTACTTTAAAACCTGTGTATATACGCCAAAAGTTATAATCTGTTGCATTAGAAGTTCTCCATCTAATTTCTAAAGGAACTTCGAGCAAATAGGTTGTAAATTTATTTTTTGAAACATTATACTCACTTTCGTCAATACTGTTAAATTCAATTCCATTATTACCTTCTTCAATGAGTATATTTTTCTGGTTATATGAATTTGAAGAGATCCCTAAACCTAATCCTATGGCAACATTACGGCGTTCGTTAATTGGCATATCTCTAATAAAACCTAAATGAAAGCCTGAAGAAAATCCATTTTGAGAAATTCCATCTGGTTTTTCATTAATCAAATTATAGGTTACTGAGGCGTAGAATTGATCTTCTCTATAATCCTTATAAAGTTCTGACTTATATCTATTATCAATATCTTCATTTTGAGAAAACCCAATGAATACTGAACATATTAGTAAAAGAAAAATATACTTTTTCATGTTTATAAAACTACGAAATCTTTAATATCTATTAAACAAAAAAACGTCCCGATTACTCAGGACGTTTTATCTATAAAATTAAGAATCTATATTAATTCTCAGTTTTTGTATTTGCAATGTACATTACTTTTAATGCATTTGCTTTACGTAACTCTTGCTTAATATCTGACACTAAACCGGCATTGGTTTCTTTGTCAACCTTTAAACCAATAACGACTTTACTTTGTAAATCTTCATTTAATTCAGAAATAGCCTGAATAACTGAAGGTCTAACATCATCTACACCAATAAAAGCATCATTGAATTGAATTCTTGGTTCTTCTCCAAATTGCTTATACTGACTGCTTGGTTTACCACCATATATAAATACGGTTCTGTCCTTTTTTAATTTTTCAACTTGATCTGCACTTGGCAATCTGTTTTCAATCATTAAAGAACTATCTCTCATTACAGTTGCAACCATAAAAAAGAAAAGCAACATAAATACAATATCTGGAAGTGATGCCGTTGAAATCGCTGGCAATTCACCTTTATCTTTATTTCTAAATTTAGACATATTTGTTTCTTTTAATTTTTATCAGGTTCTGCTTCAGACAATTTCATTGGGAATAATTTCTTAATGGTTTCAATACGTTCATTAAGCTTTTCATCCTTATTAAATTGATTCTTCTCTTTTTCTTCTAGCATTGCAGTAAACACTTTATCTGCATCTGGATAATACTTTTTGTATAGTCGTGTTGCTTCACGTTCTCTAAGAACATTGTAAGCAGCGACTAATTCGTTTTGTACATCCATGTACTGCTCGTAAGAAGTTTCTCTATCATGCTTCATAGAGATAATTGCTTTATCAGGATGGTCAGAGGAATCCTCTAAACGTTTTCCTTTACAATAATCACAAGATTCTCCTGCGGCATTTGTACCACCTCCGTTATCTAAAAAGTCAATTGCTGCTTGTCTTAAATCTTTTAATTCCATTTGCTCGTCTTCTACTAACAATTGGTTATTACGATTTATTAAAACAGTAAATAGATTTTTTTGCTTAATAATAGGCGGTTCAACTTCTGTGTCATCAATAGGTGGCAAACTTCTTAATAATCCTTTGTCTTTCTCTATCGTTGTTGTTACTAAGAAAAAGATAAGTAGTAAGAAAGCAATGTCAGCCATTGATCCTGCATTTACTTCGGGTGCTGCTCTTTTTGCCATACTATATTATTTACTAATTACTTTTTTAACTCCTGAGAAAATCATGGTTATAGCAGCAACTGCTAATAATATATAGAACGCAATTAAACCAGCTCCAACCATAGTAGATTCACCAGATGTAGCAATAGTATCTCCATTTTTATATTCTAACGGTAAATCACTACCTGATAGTGCATAAGAAACAACTAATACAGCAACAAATGCACCTACACCTATAAGTGTATTCTTTAAATCTGAAGTATTTGTAAACAAGTTTTTTAATACAAAAACTAAAACAAACAATACTGTTAGACCTAAGATAATATAACCTACCCAAGCCATAGGCTCAAAGAGACCGTCTTCTCCACCTGTTTTGATGGCTTCGTCACCAGCTGAGATAATTCTAATCAGAGATACAATTCCAATTAAACTTAAAACAGCGGCTACTATTTTTAATATTTTGTGCATAATTGTTTTTTATTTTTTGTGTCTTACTAATAAATCCATCAATGTAATTGATGCATCTTCCATATCATTTACAATGCTATCTATCTTAGCGATGATATAATTATAAAAAATTTGAAGTATAATTGCTACAATAAGACCAAATACTGTTGTTAAAAGTGCTACTTTAATACCACCTGCTACTAAAGAAGGTTGCATATCTCCAGCTGCTTCAATTTTATCGAAGGCTTGAATCATACCAATTACCGTACCCATGAAACCAAGCATTGGTGCCAAAGCGATAAATAAAGAAATCCAAGATACATTCTTTTCTAATTGTCCCATTTGTACTCCACCGTAAGCTACAACAGCTTTTTCAGCAGCATCGATATCTTCGTCTGCTCTGTCTAAACCTTGATAGAATATAGAGGCAACAGGTCCTTTTGTATTTCTACATACTTCCTTAGCAGCTTCAATACCACCTGAGTTTAGTGCATCTTCTACATTTTGAGTTAATTTCTTTGTGTTTGTTGTTGATAGATTTAAAAAGATAATTCTTTCAATAGCAATTGCTAATCCAAGAATTAAACATAGTAGTACAATACCCATAAAGCCTGGACCACCTTCTATAAAACGCTTTTTTAATTCTTGATGAAACGTCAAGTCTTCTGCCGCAGCGTCGTCTTGAGTTACAGTTGTTACAGTTGCTGTTGCGCTTGCAAAGGCTGTTGTTGCGTTTGCATTAACAGTTCCGATAGCCATTAAACATGTTATGGCAAGGATAGAAAATAATCTTTTCATTGTTCTGAATCTTAATTTTATTAGTTAAAGTGTTAAAGATAAAAAAAAATATGTAATTCTATCATAAAATATCAGCAGAGAGGAAGGGATTCGAACCCTCGATACCCTTTTGGAGTATACACACTTTCCAGGCGTGCGCCTTCGACCACTCGGCCACCTCTCTGTAATTTATATTTAAAATTACACGATGCCAAATAACGAAAAAAACTTCAAACCCTAAAATTTATAATGTTATTTTTAAGACATTTCTCCTCTTAGAGGTGTTTCAAAATAAAATTGAAATTTTTCAGCTTCTACTTTTTCTCCTAAAAGGTACATCATTTTAGCTATTGCTGCCTCTGTAGTGATATCTTTCCCTGAGATAACTCCAATAGATTTTAACTGTGAACTTGTTTCATACTGTCCCATGTTTACACTACCTCCAATACATTGCGTAACATTTACAATATGTAGTCCATTCTTAATCGCATTTTCCAATGCTTGAATAAACCAAGATTCTGTTGTTGCATTCCCAGAACCATAGCTCTCAATAATTAGTCCTTTTATTAGCTTACTTGTTAGAATAGCTTCGCAAATTGGTCTAGATATTCCTGGAAACAATTTTAAAACACCTATATCAGAATCCATAACAGTACGTACAATAAGTTCTGTATTTGGTATAGGCTTCCAAAGCTGTTTTGTGTTTACATTTAAGTGTACTCCTGACTCAGCTAAATGAGGATAATTGAGCGACTCAAATGCTTCAAAATGTTCAGCATTTACTTTTGTGGTTCTATTACCTCTATATAATTTATATTCAAAATAAAGACCAACCTCTCTAATTACTGGCACTCCATTATCTTGAAGTGATGCCATCTGAATAGATGTAATTAAATTTTCCTTAGCATCTGTTCGCAAATCTCCTATAGGTAACTGAGAACCTGTAAATATCACTGGTTTTGCAAGATTCTCTAACATAAAACTAAGCGCAGAAGCAGAGTAACTCATTGTATCACTGCCGTGTAACACTACAAAACCATCAAACTTCTCATAATTATCTCCAATAATACTAGCAATATCTGACCAATATTTAGGATTCATATTAGATGAATCAATGGGTTCTTCAAAAGAAATTGTTTTAATCGTACAATCCAAAAGACGTAATTCTGGAATTTTAATAAGCAAACTATCAAAATCGAATGCTTTTAGCGCACCAGTAAATGCGTCTTTAATCATACCAATGGTTCCTCCGGTGTAAATTAGTAGAATGTGTGGTTGTGTTGTCATTTTAAATTCCGAATATAGCTTTTGAATTTTCTGTAGTAATATGTGCAACTTCATCTGCACTCATTTGATAAAGTTCGGCTAACTTTTCTAATACCTTGTATATGTATGAGCTTTCATTTCGTTTTCCACGATATGGTTTTGGTGCTAAATAAGGAGAGTCGGTTTCTAAAACAATATGCTTTAAGTCTATTTGATTGATAAACTGATCTATTTTACCATTCTTAAACGTGACAACTCCACCAATACCCAATTTCATATTATACGAAATGGCTTTTTGTGCTTGTTCTAAATTTCCTGTAAAGCAATGAAAAATCCCATACAAATCATCTGACTTTTCTTGTTCTAAAACTTCAAAAATTTCATCAAAAGCTTCTCTACAATGAATTACTATTGGCAATTGATATTGTTTGGCTAAATGTATTTGATATCTAAAAGCTTCTATCTGAATATCTAAAGTAGATTTATCCCAATATAAATCTATACCTATTTCTCCTATGGCATAGAAAGACCTTGCCGCTAACTGTGCTTCTACATGAGCTAACTCATCTTTATAATTTTCTTTAACATGCGTTGGATGCAATCCCATCATTAAAAATACATGTTCAGGGAAATCTTTTTCTAATTGAAGCATAGATGCTGTATAAGTAGAATCTATCGCAGGAATAAAAAACCGTTTAACATTTGCATCAATGGCTCTATGGATCATTTCTGCTCTATCCTCATCAAAAGCTTCACTATATAAATGGGTATGTGTATCTGTAATAATCATATTGCAAAAGTAAGCGTTTACAGTATGATACCAATTCTTATATTTGTACAAATTGAAAAAATGGAAACACTAAAAGACTTCCTAATTGAAAAAGGGTATTCTAAAATTAAGCTAAAGCTCACAAAGACAAATCATTTTGAAATAAAGGCATCTATTAATGGTATTAAAGGACGATTTATTTTAGATACAGGCGCCTCTAGCAGCTGTGTTGGTTTTGAAGCCATTGAGCGTTTCAATTTAAGAGTAAAAGATTCTGAAATTAAAGCGGTTGGTGCTGGCGCCACTAATATGATGACTAAGATTTCTAAATCAAACGATTTAAAAATTGGAAAATGGAAAAAGAAACGTGTGGCTTTAATACTATTTAATCTTACTCATGTTAACACCGGACTTATCAGCCATAATGCACAACCTGTAGATGGTATCATTGGAGCTGATATCTTAAAAAAAGGTAAAGCCATTATAGACTACGAAAAAAAATATCTATATTTAAAATTAAAAGAAATTTTATAAGCAAAGGATTCTTAGTATATTCACACAACACTATATTTTAGTTGAATTAATAGCCAAATGAACCCTACCATCATTATAGCAGATGACCATCCGCTTGTACTTAAAGGTCTTCAAGATTTTTTAATTGAAAAAAAATTCAATGTTTTAGCAAGTGCTAAAAATGGAAAAGAAGCTCTAGCTTTAATTAAAGCTCATACGCCCGATATTGCTGTTTTAGATATTAAAATGCCTTTTTTTACTGGCCTTGAAATTGCAGAAAAATGTAAAGCAGACAAACTACCAACTAAAATTATACTTATTACTTTTGAAAAAGATGAAAAAACCTACAATGATGCTAAAGCATTAGGCGCTTATGGTTATATCTTAAAAGAATTTGCCCTCGAGGAAATTGAAAATTGTATAGCGTCTGTTATTAAAAATAAAACCTATTTTAGTCCAGACTTACTAAAATTTATAGAACTACAAGAACCTCCTAAATATTTTGAAGCATTAACTAAACACGAACAAAATATTGTTAAATTAATATCTAACAATAAAACAGGTGTTGAAATTGCAAACCTACTTAACATATCTACTAGAACCGTAGAAAAGCACAAAAGCAATATTATAAAGAAGTTAAAATTAGAAAGCAAACAAAACAGTCTGCTTATATGGGCTAAGGAAAATTCAGATTTTTTAAATACTCAAACCTAAATTAAACCTAAATTAATTTAAAAAATACGTAAAGTTACGTATAGTATGGTACCACATTTATTCAGACCTTTACATCAGTGATTTTATTATTATTTAATTGAATCGCTGTTATTAATTAAGGGTTAATAACGAGCTATTAGTTAGTTCTTAGGGGATTATTTAAGTCTCGGACATTTGTCCGAGACTTTTTTTTATAAAAAATACGTAAAGTTACGTATAGTATGGTATCACATTTATTCAGAAATTTACATCAGCTATTAATTAACACCTCAAATTAAATTCTTACTGCTCTGAATTAACTTATAATTCAGGACTTTTCTAAAACCATCATATTATGGAAACAATGAAAAATGAATCATCTACAAAAAGGGACAAAATTTTTATCATCTTGCTAATAGTAAGTTCTATAATTATTATCTCAGCAAATATTGCCGTTAATTTTTTCAGTTAGTTAATCTCTTGTTAGTTAGGAGTAAAAAAAAGCGCAATTCCAATGGAATTGCGCTTTTTAAATTTTATTAGCTTAAGATTTACATCTCTAAAGCCTTCTTTATGTTATTATCCATTAATAATTCTTCTGGATTTTCTAATGCTTCTTTTACAGCGACTAAGAAACCTACAGATTCTTTACCATCAATAATTCTGTGATCATAAGATAAGGCCACATACATCATTGGATGAATTTCAACATTACCATTTACAGCTATAGGACGCTCAATAATATTATGCATTCCTAAAATTCCACTTTGAGGTGGGTTAATAATAGGTGTCGATAACATACTACCAAATACTCCACCATTAGTAATAGTAAATGTACCGCCTGTCATTTCATCTACAGTGATTTGACCATCTCTAGCTCTTAATGCTAAACGTTTAACTTCAGATTCTATACCTCTAAATGATAAATTCTCAGCATTTCTAATTACTGGTACCATTAATCCTTTTGGCCCTGAAACTGCAATACTTATATCTACAAAATCGTAAGTCAACATTTCCTTACCATCTATCATTGAGTTTACAGCAGGATACATTTTTAATGCTCTAACTACCGCTAAAGAAAAGAAGCTCATAAATCCAAGACTAACACCATGCTTAGCCTTAAAGTCTTCTTTATACTGCTTACGTAATTCAAATATTGGCGTCATATTAACCTCATTAAATGTGGTTAACATTGCTGTTGTGTTTTTAGCTTCTACTAATCGCTCAGCAACTTTACGACGTAACATTGACATTTTACTACGAGTAGTTCCTCTATTACCTCCTGTTGGAGTTCCCATAGATGGCACTGCGTTTACAGCATCATCTTTGGTAATACGACCATCTTTTCCAGTTCCCGAAATAGAACTTGCATCAATTCCTTTTTCAGCTAACACTTTTTTAGCGGCAGGGCTTGCAGTTCCTGTTGCATAAGTTTTAGACGCTGCTGTAGTTGGTTTTGACTCTTCTTTTTTAGGAGCTTGCTCTACCTTAGCTTCTTCAGCTGGTGCTTCACCACCTTCTGGTTTTGCTGCGCTAGTATCAATTAAACAAACTATAGCACCAACAGCAACGGCATCACCTTCCTCGGCTTTTAGTGTAATTGTTCCACTAGCTTCTGCTGGCAACTCTAAAGTTGCTTTGTCACTATCTACCTCAGCAATGGCTTGGTCTTTTTCTACATAGTCACCATCTTGCACTAACCATTCTGCAATTTCTACCTCAGTAATTGATTCGCCTGGTGAAGGCACTTTCATTTCTAAAATCATGCTTTATTGTTTTATTTAAGCTCTAATTTGCGTTGTATTAATTCTCTTTTTATCTCTGGTTGTTTTTGGTGATATCAAAAACGTAATCTATAACCTCTTGGTGTCTCTTTTTAGAACGAACAGAACTACCAGCTGCTGGAGCTCCATAAGGCCTTCTACTTGCCACTCTAAATTGCTTAGCTTCATCTAAATGCATTAACATATGACTATAAGCTCCCATGTTTCTTGGCTCTTCTTGAGCCCAAACAATATCTTCTGCGTTTTTATACTTTGCTAAAACAGCTCTAATGTCTTCTGCTGGTAGTGGAAATAATTGCTCTATTCTTACTAATGCAACATCTTCTCTTCCTAGTTTTTCTTGCGCTTCTAATAAGTCATAATAAAACTTACCAGTCATAAAAACTAATGTTTTCACTTTATCAGCTTTAGCATTAGCATCATCAATTAGCATTTTAAAACTTCCGTTTGCAAATTCATCTACTGTAGACACTACTTTTGGGTGGCGTAACAAACTCTTAGGTGTAAAAACAATTAACGGCTTTCTGTAATCGGCTATCATTTGTCTTCTTAATAAATGAAACATGTTAGCAGGTGTTGTACAATCTGCTACAAACATGTTATCTTTTGCACATAATTGTAAATAGCGCTCCATACGTGCCGAAGAATGTTCTGCTCCTTGACCTTCATAACCGTGAGGTAATAACATCACCAATCCGTTTTGGAGTTTCCATTTATCTTCTGCAGCAGAAATATATTGATCTAACATTATTTGTGCTCCGTTGCTAAAATCACCAAACTGAGCTTCCCATATAGTTAATGTTTTAGGACTTGCCATAGCATAACCATAATCAAAACCTACAACTCCGTATTCAGATAATAATGAGTTATAGATGAAAAACTTCCCTTGGGTATCACTTAAAGTATTGTGAAGAATAATTTCCTCCTCACTATCTTCAACTTTAACAACAGCATGACGATGCGAAAACGTACCACGTTCTACATCTTGGCCTGATATACGAACATCATTACCTTCTAACAAAATAGAGCCATAAGCTAAATGTTCTGCCATTGCCCAATCCAAACGATTTTCATCAAACATCGTTTGTCTCGATTCAATTAAGCGCTGAATCTTTCTAATAAATTTCTTATCCTTTGGTAAATTAGAAATGGATTTTGTAATATTCTCTAGTCTTTCCTTAGGATAACGAGTATCTACAGGAAGCATCATTTTATCTTCTTCTGCAGTTTTAAAATCTACCCATTCATTTTGCATAAATGGAGTAATCTCTGTTTTCTTTATCTTACGAGAATCTTCAAGTTTTTCTTCAAGCTTATCCTTGTATTCTTTTTCTATTTTAGTAACAAAGTTTTTATCAATAACGCCTTCATTCATTAATCGCTGCGCATAAATATCTCTTGGATTATTGTGCTTTGCTATTGCTTTGTATAATAATGGCTGTGTAAATTTAGGCTCATCACCTTCATTATGTCCATATTTTCTATACCCTAGCATATCAATAAAGACATCACGCTTAAATTTCATTCTAAAATGTAATGCAAATAATGTAGCATGTACTACAGCTTCAACATCATCTGCGTTTACATGCAAAACAGGTGAAAGTGTAACCTTACCAACATCTGTACAATACGTACTAGAACGTGCATCTAAATAATTAGTAGTAAAACCAATTTGGTTATTAACTACAATATGTATCGTTCCGTTGGTTTTGTATCCATCGAGTTGCGCCATTTGAATCAACTCATATACTAAACCTTGACCTGCAATTGCAGCATCACCATGAACAATAATAGGTAATACTTGAGATGGGTTATCAGAATATTTGTCGTCTTGTTTCGCTCTAACAATTCCTTCTACAACAGCTCCAACCGTTTCTAAGTGTGAAGGGTTTGGTGCTATATTTAGATTAATTTTTTTACCTGCATCACTAACACGATCGCTGGTCCAACCTAAGTGGTACTTAACATCACCATCAAAAACTTCTTGCTCGTAATCTTTACCATCAAACTCGCTAAAAATATCTTTTGCAGATTTACCGAATATATTTGTTAAGGTACTTAAACGACCACGATGGGCCATTCCCATTACAAATTCTTTTACATCATAACCAGAAGCATGCTCAATTAAAGCATCTAAAGCCGGAATTAATGCCTCGCCTCCTTCTAAAGAAAAACGTTTTTGACCTACATATTTAGTATGTAAAAAGTTTTCAAAAGAAACCGCTTCATTCAGTTTTCTTAAAATTGTTTTCTTCTGATCTGGCGTGAACTGCGGATGATTGTCATTGACATTAAGCTTCTGCTGAATCCATTTAATTTCTTCAGGTTTTCTGATGTACATATACTCTACACCAATAGATTCACAATACACTTTTTCTAAGTGATCAATAATAACTTGCAACGTTGTAGATCCTAAACCTAACACTTCTCCTGCTGAGAAAGTGCTTTGCAAATCATTTTTTGACAATCCGAAGTTTTCAATTTCTAAGGTTGGTGCATATTTACGTCTTGCACGTACAGGATTTGTTTTAGTAAACAAATGACCTCTACTTCTGTAGCCATCAATAAGCTTTAAAACTTGAAATTCTTTTTGAACCTGTTCTGGTATTTGTGTAGAAACACCTTCTACAATTTCACCATCTAATCCGTAATTTTCGGATCCAAAGTCGTAACCTTGAAAAAAGGCACGCCAACTTGGTTCTACAGAATCTGGGTTTTTTAGGTATTGGTCGTATAGGTCAGCAAAATAAGCTGTGTGTGCCGCGTTGAGAAAGGAATATTTATCCATTATACTTTTTGAGACGTTTTCGTTTCAACATAATTTATTCAAAAATACAACTTTTACTAAATATAGATAAGGATTTATTATATTTATAACATATAGAAATTAACGCTCCCAATTATTATGAATAACAATTCCATTTCCTTAACAAAATCTTTACTCATTACTATCACTATTTGCCTTTGTAGCACAAGTGCATTCTCACAAGACCAAAGACCTAATAATCAGAGCTTTTGGAGGAATGTAGAATTTGGTGGTGGCCTTGGCCTTAACTTTGGCGATGGTTTTTTTAGTGGTGCTATTTCTCCTAATGCAGTTTATAGGTTTAACCCTTATGTAGCAACAGGTGTTGGCCTTAATTTTTCATACAGCTCGCAAAAAAATGTTTTTAAATCTACGGTTTTAGGAGGAAGTGTTATTGGGCTTTTTAATCCAATCAATGACATTCAGATTTCAACAGAATTTGAACAACTACATGTAAACCGAAAATTTGACGATAGGTTTATAACAAATCTTGAAGAAGACTATTGGTATCCTGCCTTATTTATAGGAGCAGGTTACACCAGTAGAAATGTAACTATTGGTATTAGATATGATGTACTCTATGATAAAGACAAGAGTATTTATTCCGAAGCATGGATGCCATTTGTTAGATTTAGATTTTAAACTAAACACTCTCTCTTTTCCTTTTTTAATACCTTATAAGGTAAAATACATTGATTCTTAATGTTACTAAAATACCTTAAATAGAGTTTTATAACATTCATATTAAACTGATGTCACAGAACTCTATTTAAGGGCTTTCTCTAATTTTATTCTCAATTTAAAATTCACATAAAAAACTCAAAATCAAATCTATTTGATGTGTTCTTGATTTATTTTCCTAAATAGGACAAATAAGTCTTAAATATGACATAAGTCATGTTTTTATTGTAGCATGCACTCTAAATTTGCTAAACTTAAATCTAGAACGATGAGAAAATATTTAAAACTATTATCAATGATTGCTATTGCAACTGTGCTTAGTTGTGGTGGTAACGACAAGAAGAAAGAAGAAACAGGTTACGGTAAAAAAGCACCAGCCAAAGTAGAAAAGAAAGTTGCAGCTTCGCAACGTATAGAACTTACTAATAAAGGTGTTGGACCAATAACCTCTATAACCCTAGGTGCAGAAATAGATCAAGATATGGCTGCGCATGGTAAGGACGTTTATGCAAAAATGTGTACCGCTTGTCATAAGGCAGACAAAAAATTTATTGGTCCTGCACCAACAGGAATTTTAGAAAGAAGAACTCCAGAATGGGTTATGAACATGATTTTAAACCCAGAACAAATGGTTAAAGAAGATCCATTGGCCAAAGATTTACTAATGGAATTTAATGGAGCTCCTATGGCTAACCAACATCTTACTGAAGAAGAAGCTAGAGCTGTCTTAGAATATTTCAGAACCTTAAAATAATAAACCATGAAACCAATTAAACATGTGTTTCTTGTTTTTATAATCGCAATACTTTTCTGCTCTTGTAAAGACACGAGCAAAAACACTTCAGCCTCGTCTTCAGACGTAACCACCGAAACACAATCTACTGAACGAACTGGCCAAGCCTTTATTGAAGACGACGGAAGCACAACCGTGCTAAGTATCGCTATAGGCTCTAAAGACCACACGACTTTAGTTGCTGCTGTACAAGCCGCTCAATTAGAAAATGCTTTAGTAAACGCAGGACCATTAATGGTTTTTGCACCAACAAATGAAGCTTTTGCAGCTTTACCAGAAGGTACTGTTGAAAATTTATTAAAACCTGAAAACAAAGATGCTTTGGCTAATATTTTAAAGTATCATGTAACTCCTGGAAACTATTCTAAAGACTTTTTAAAGAAATTTAAAAAACTAGGTCAGGCTAATAATGATTATGTAAAGGTAGAAGTTGTAGACGGAGAACCTATGATTGGAGGTGCAAAAATATTAGCAAGTATTAAAGCTGGCAACGGTATTGTACATGTTATAGACAAGGTTTTATTGCCTCCAACTGAATAATACAAACGCTAATTAAAACAATAAACAATGAAAAAAATACTAAAATCAACACTTGCAATTGTAGCGGTTTTTGCCGTTTTTACAAGCTGCAACAATGCCGATAAGTCTAGTAATTCTGGTGCCTTATCTAGCAACAATGCAGAAAAAGTATATGTAGCACCTGGAGAACACGATTCCCATTACGCCTTCATTTCTGGTGGCTATAGTGGTAACCTTACCGTTTATGGTTTACCATCAGGACGAATGTTTAAAGAAATCCCTGTATTCTCTCAATTTCCAACAAATGGTTATGGCTATTCTGAAGAAACGAAACCTATGCTAGAAACCTCTTATGGTTTTGTGCCTTGGGACGATTCGCATCACCCAGACATTTCTCAAACCAAAGGAAAACTAGATGGTCGCTGGGTCTTTATTAATGGTAACAACACCCCTCGTATTGCTAGAATTAGTTTAACCACTTTTGAAACTGAAGAAATTATCGAAGTTCCAAATAGTGCTGGTAACCACAGCTCTTCTTTTATAACAGAAAACACAGAGTATGTTGTAGCAGGAACACGTTTTTCTGTGCCAGTTCCTCAAAAGGATATGTCTATTAAAGACTATAAAGGCAACTTTAAAGGAGCTTTATCGTTTATCTCTGTAGATCCAGAACATGGACACATGGATATTAAATTCCAAGTATTAATGCCAGGTTTCAACTATGACTTATCACATCCTGGACGTGGAAAATCTCACGGATGGTTCTTCTTCACCACTTATAATACAGAAGAAGCCAACTCTCTATTAGAGGTGAATGCATCTCAAAATGATAAAGATTTTATCGCAGCTATAAACTGGAAAAAAATTGAAGAATATGTAAATAATGGTGGTGGCACAATGATGCCAACGGAATACGCACATAATGTATATGATGATGACACACATACAGCTACTTCTACAATGAAAAAAGAAGTACGTGTCGTTAACCCAACAGAAGTACCTGGAGCCGTTTATTTAATTCCAACACCAAAATCACCTCATGGATGTGACGTAGATCCTTCTGGAGAGTACATTGTGGGTAATGGCAAATTGTCTGCTAATTTAACTGTACACTCATTTACAAAAATGCTAGATGCTATTAAGAATGAAAAATTTGCTGGTGAAGCTTATGACATCCCAATTTTAAATTTCGAAGATGTTTTAGCAGGCTCAGTGGAGCAACCAGGATTAGGACCTTTACACACTGAATTTGATGGAAAAGGCAATGCTTACACCACTTTCTTTATTTCTTCTGAAGTTGTAAAATGGAAATTAGGAACCTGGGAAGTTATTGACAGAAAACCAACCTATTACTCTGTAGGTCACTTAACCATACCTGGCGGAAACTCAGCAGAACCTTTTGGAAAGTACATGTTTGCCATGAACAAAATAACAAAAGACCGTTATTTACCAACAGGTCCAGAAATGGAGCACTCTGCACAACTTTACGATATCTCTGGAGACAAAATGGAACTGCTTCTAGATTTCCCTACACATGGCGAACCGCATTATGCCGCAGCTATTCCAGCAGAGATTGTTAAAAACAACTCTCGTAAAATCTTTAAGTTATCTGAAAATGAACATCCTAAAAAAGCACTTAGCGATGCCGACACTAAAATTGTTAGAGATGGTAAAAACGTTCATGTATATATGACAATGATACGTAGTCACTTTTCACCAGATAATATTGAAGGTGTAAAAGTTGGAGACAAGGTCTTCTTTCATATCACTAACCTAGAACAAGATTTCGATGTCCCTCATGGTTTTGCTATGATTGGTGCTAGAAATGCTGAGTTACTGATTGCACCAGGACAAACAAGAACCTTAACTTGGGAACCTCAAAAAGTAGGTGTTTGGCCATTTTATTGTACCGATTTCTGTTCTGCATTACACCAAGAAATGCAAGGCTATGTTCGTGTGTCTCCTGCTAATTCCGACATTGAATTGTCCTGGTCTCTAGGAGAATAGTCAATTACTTTTAAAAATTTAGGGAAATTTTGTTTTAGTGTTTATTTTCCTAATATAAGGCGAGAGTTGACATGTCGCTCTCGCCTTTCTTTTTTAAATCACTATAAACTGAATGATTAAATTAGATAATACTGAATATTATGAAAAAGGCTGGAATTATAATGATTATAGGTTCATTACTCTTATTAGGGCTTTTTAAATTTCCTCTTTGGAACATTATGCTAGGTGCACCTCAATATCCTGATCCATTAGGAATGAATATCTATATTCAAGGTATTAAAGGTGTTGAAGAATTTGATCTACAAAACATTGATGGTTTAAACCATTATATTGGCATGAAAACAATCCCAAAAGCAGAAGAAATGTGGGAGTTTTCAGTTTTTCCTAAAGTTATTCTAGGCATGGCCATTTTAGGGGTTGCTATTGGCCTATTTGGCTATTTTGAAAAGCTAAATTATAAATACTTTTTAGGTTGGTTTTTATTGATGTCCATACTTGGTATTTTGGGCATGTACGACTTTAACAATTGGTTAGTAGATTATGGCGGAAATTTAGATCCACACGCTATTATTAAAGTAACCAATCCAGATGGCACACCAATGTCCTACAAACCACCATTAATTGGTTATAAAAAGTTACTAAATTTTGATGTCGATTCATGGCCTCACATAGGAGGGTATCTTATGTTTATTGGCATGGCACTAACCCTTATTGCTTTTTGGATAGGAAGAAAAGCAAGTTTGAGAACACCATAATAGTAATCTAAAAAAAACACTACACTCATGCAAACACTAAAACACTATTCAAGCCTTGTATTACTACTTCTGTTTTTAAGTTGTAATGTTGGTCCAGAACCCATAAATTACGGAAGCGACAGTTGTCAATTTTGTACCATGACTATTGTAGATAAAGTTCATGCCGCAGAAATTGTAACTAAAAAAGGCAAAGTCTATAAGTTTGATGCTACTGAATGCATGATTAACTTTATAAAGGATTTTGACACTACTGAAATTCAATTGTACTTATCTAATAACTACACAGAACCCGAAGTTTTAATTGATGCTACAAAAGCCACCTTTTTAATTAGTGAACAGATTCCTAGTCCCATGGGAGCCTTTCTTTCTGCCTTTAAAAACAAGTCAGATGCTGAAAAGTTCCAAGCAGATAAAGGAGGCCAATTATACACTTGGGAAACCTTACTAGCAAAATTTAAAGCCTAGTAACATGAAACATATTTTAGCTTTATTAGCCGTCATTTTAATGACTCCATTTACTTATGCCCAAACTGTTGAAGTTTGCAAAACCTGCCCTATTTCAACATTAAGCGATGGTATTGCACAGGCAAAGGATTTTGATACCATTGTCGTTAAAAAAGGGACCTATAAGGAACATAATGTTATCGTTGATAAACCCTTGACCATCATTGGGGAAAATTATCCAATTATTGATGGTGAATTAAAAGGCGAAATCATTACAATTATTTCAGATAATGTTACTGTCGATGGTTTATTCATCATTAATGTCGGTAATAGTTATACTGCAGATTACGCAGCCATCCGTGTTAAAAACAGTAAAAATTTCTTGATTCAAAATTTGGTTTTAGAAAAGTTATTCTTCGGAATTTATATCGAAAAATCAAGAGATGGTAAAGTCTTTCACAACAAAATAATTGGTGAAGCTGTAGAGGAATATAATTCCGGAAATGGTATTCAACTTTGGTACAGTAAAAACGTACTGATTGAACATAATTTTGTGCAGCATGTTAGAGACGGTATTTATTTAGAGTTTTCTAATTTTTGCACCATAAAAAACAACGTCAGTGCTTTAAACGTGCGTTACGGCTTACACTTTATGTTCTCTAATGACGATTTATACGAAGACAATACCTTTGAAAACAATGGAGCTGGTGTAGCGGTGATGTTTTCAAGACGTATAAAAATGTTTAATAATAGTTTTAAAGAAAATTGGGGAACCGCCTCTTATGGCTTATTGCTGAAGGAAATTAACGATGCCGAAATTAAAGGCAACACCTTTGAAGACAACACCATTGGTATTAATGTAGAAGGTTCTAACCGTATTAATTATACGCACAATACCTTTGAAAATAATGGCTGGGCGATTAAAGTTAAAGGCGCCTGCTATACCAACATCTTTACAGAAAACAACTTTTTGTATAATTCCTTTGATATTGCCTACAATAGCAAAGTCAATGATAATGAATTCGACAAAAATTACTGGAGCAGTTATACAGGTTACGACTTAGATAAAAATGGCATTGGCGATATCCCTTACCGCCCCGTAAAACTATTTTCATACATCGTAAATCGCACTCCAGAAACCATCATTTTGTTGCGCAGTATGTTTGTAGACATCATTGATTTTTCTGAAAAGGTATCACCTGTTTTTACACCAGATGACTTATTGGATAACAACCCTCAAATAAAAAAACTAACATGGTAACGATTGAAAATCTACATAAAAAATTTGGAAAGAATCAAGTCCTTAGTGGTGTTGATTTATCAATAAGCGAAGGTGGAATTTTTGCCGTACTTGGTCCAAATGGCTCTGGTAAAACTACCTTAATAAAATCGGTTTTGGGTATGGTAATTCCTGATAAAGGCACTATCACTGTGCTTGGCGAAAACATTAAAAAGAATTCCGAATACCGACATAAAATCGACTACTTACCCCAAATAGCCAACTTTCCGAGCAACCTTCGTGTTAAAGAATTAATCAAAATGATTAAGGATTTACGCAAACCCACCAATGAAGACGAACGCTTAATTGATCTTTTTAAATTGAAACCCTTTTTAGACAAAAAATTGGGAAACCTTTCTGGTGGAACCAAACAAAAAGTAAATCTCGTTTTAACCTTTATGTTCGATAGCCCAATTGTGATTTTAGACGAACCAACTTCCGGTTTAGATCCAATTTCACTCATTAGATTAAAAGATTTAATTAAAGCCGAAAAAGCTAAAGGAAAAACCATTCTCATCACCTCACACATTATGAGTTTTGTTGAAGAAATTTCAGACGAAATTGTATTTATCCTTGAAGGCAAAATTTATTTTAAAGGTAGTATTCAAAAATTAAAAACCAAGACCAATCAGCCCGATTTTGAACATGCGATTGCGTCTATATTAACCGATAACCATGCTTAAGATATTAAAATATAGTTTTTACGACCTTATGCGTAGTCGCTGGAGTTACGTGTATTTTGCCTTCTATTTATTATTAGGTGTTGTCTTGTTGTTTTTGAATAATGACTTATCAAAAGCCGTTATTACTTTAATGAACGTCATCATTGTTTTAGTACCATTAATAGGTACCATTTTTGGTGTGATGTATTATTATAATTCACAGGAATTTACAGAGTTACTTTTAGCACAACCTATTAAACGCTCGTCCATATTCTTAGGACAATATCTTGGTGTTGCCTTGTCTCTATCTATGAGTTTAATTTTAGGATTAGGCATCCCATTTGTGTTTTATGGTTTATTTGAAAGTAGCGCCATTTGGGATTTTTCACTACTACTAATCACAGGTACATTTTTAACTTTAATTTTTACGGCTTTAGCTTTTAATATTGCATTGTCTAATGAGAATAAAATTAAAGGATTTGGTTATGCCATCTTACTTTGGTTGTTCTTGGCTGTTATTTACGACGGATTATTTTTAATGACATTGATTCTGTTTGAAGATTATCCACTAGATAAAGTATCACTTGTTGGTACGATGCTAAATCCAATTGATTTATCGAGAACACTAATTCTTCTAAAATTAGACATTTCAGCCTTATTAGGTTATACAGGTGCTGTTTTCAAACAATTTTTCGGAACTAGTTTTGGTTTAATCGTATCTTTTGTAATGCTCACCGTTTGGGTTGTAATGCCTGTGTTACGCATTGTATTCAAATCAAAGAAAAAAGATTTTTAATTATGAAACGATTACTATCAAATTCAGTTATTCTTATAATGATACTGTTAAGTTGTTATTCATGCAAAAACAACACAACAGAACCTCAAGTCATTCAACTTGAAGGCTTAACACTCAACCATAACGAAAAGTGGATTGCCAACGAAGAAACCCATATTGGCATGAAGCGTATTGATTCTATTTTAAAGAACCATACGTCAACAAGCGGAAAAATTTTAGGTGATGTACTTTCAAAACAAACCAGTTATATTATTAAAAGCTGTGATATGGAAGGCGAAGCACACGACCAGCTTCATGTGGTACTCGTTCCTATTCTAGAAGAAATTACAGATATAAAAGACCTAGAAAATGCGTCAGATATAGATAAAAAGGTAACAACTTTAAAACGCTTAACAGCCACCTATTTTCAATATTTCAAAATATAGCTTTAACTGACATAAATCATATAATTAAAGACAAAATAGTCCGAATTTTGAATTATGATATTAAAGGTTATACATAAAGCCACGGCCTTGTTTTTAACGTTCGTTTTATTAGCGAACAATATTAACAATGTGGTTATTGTAACCGATTTTATAGTAAACCAAGATTTTATTGCTAAAACACTTTGTATTCAAAAAGACGATCAAAAAGGTTGTAACGGAAAATGTCATTTAGCAAAGCAATTAGTACAAAATAACACAAGTTCTAGTTCAGATGCACCACTACCAGACACTGACAGAACACGCTTAGACGTTTTTGTTATTTATGAAACTACAAACCAAACTATTGATAATTTTAGTCAATTATCAAGATTCCAAAACAATACACATTACAGAATAAAACAACCTGTTTCTGGCTTTTATTCTATCCACACACCTCCACCAGATTTAAGTTAGTTTTTTGAAGCTCTACAACGCGCAAATTTCCATTTTTTGAAACCAAATCGGCTTCAAACAGAACAATTACATCAAAAAAACAACTTAAATACATTAAAAATGAAACTTAAATATATATTACCAATTGCATTTATTGCATTATTCTTTTCATGTTCAACAGACGACGATAACGATACATCAACCATAAATGAAGTTGAAGGCTTAGAACTTATTCAAACTATAAGTAATGGTAACGAAACCATAGAACTTTACAACGAAAAAGGTCTATTTGAAACTGGCTACAATAGGATTAGCCTTAGACTTAAAGACAACACTACAGGCAGCTATATTGAAGACGCTACTCTTTCTTGGATGCCAATGATGCAAATGCCAACGATGCAACATTCTTGTCCTAAATCTACAATTTCTAAAGCTTTAGGAAAAGATACCGTTTACGAAGGTTTTATAATTTACCAAATGACAAATGAAGATAGTTCTGGCTGGTCATTAACCATAAATTATAATATAGATGACACCGACTATTCCGTGACAGAAACCATTAGTGTATGGCAATATGAAAATCAAAATACAGCGAGTTTTATAGGTAGCGATGACAGCAGATATATCCTTGCGCTAGTTGAACCGAAAGACCCAAGTATTGCCGTAAACGAAATAAAAGTTGGTTTATTTAAAATGCAAGATATGATGACATTCCCTGTTGTTGAAGATTATACTATTGCTTTAGATCCACGCATGCCTGGCATGGGAAATCATTCGTCACCAAACAACACAGATTTAACCTTTAATAATGCAGACAATTTTTACTATGGCGATTTATCATTAACCATGACTGGATATTGGAAACTAAATCTAAAGGTAATGAACGCTAATGGAGAGGTTTTAAAAGGAGAAGACGTAACAGAAGAGAACGAAGCAAGTAGCTTGTATTTGGAGTTAGAGTTCTAAACTGTCCTTTACTGTTATTTAGAACGAGGCACGACGTGAAGAATCTCAACTGTAATGCTGGTTGTGATTCTTCAGGTTCCCCTCTTCTTCTCTAACACATTTTACCCATTGATTTTAAACACTAAAATTTTTAGCTATGAAAACGCTAATAACAGTCATTCTATGTCTGCTATTGTCTTCTTTAGGATTTACTCAAGACAACAATAAAGAGACAAAAAAAGATACTACAAAACTCGAAGAAGTCCTCGTACTTTCAAGACGTAAGTTAAGCAATCACAGACAAGAAAAAACACTGTCTAGCATTGATGATTATCTTGAAAAATCTAACAAAATAACCATGATAAAACGTGGTAATTACGCTTGGGAACCAACCATTAACAACATGGCAAGCGAGCGTCTGGTAGTGACTATCGATGGTATGCAAATTTTTGGTGCCTGCACAGATAAAATGGATCCAATAACGTCTTACGTTGATGTTTCTAATCTCGAAAAAGTCACTATTGGTTCTGGCCAAGAAGGCACAGAAAACGGACATTCAATTGGTGGTGGCATTGATTTAAAATTACCATCCTCTAAATTTAATGGTTCTGGCTTTAAGTCTGGATTAGACCTAGGTTATGAAACTAACGGCAACTATAAAGCAACTGGACTAGATTTAGAATACATAGGCAATACATTCTTTATTAGCGCTGACGGTATTTATAGAAAATCTGATAATTATGACGCAGGTGGCAATGAAGAAATCTTATATTCTCAGTTTGAAAAATATAATCTCTCACTACAATCAGGTTATAAGTTTTCTGAAACTCAAAGTGTCGATGCTAACCTTATTTACGATAAAGCTACCGATGTAGGTTATCCTGCTTTGCCAATGGATGTTTCTTTAGCTGAAGCTTTAATTGCATCGCTAACGCACTATTACAAACCTGAAGATAAAGTCTTAAAATCCTTAGAAACCAAATTGTATTTTAATACCATAACGCATATTATGGACGATACAAAGCGACCTGTTGTTGCTATAAGAATGGACATGCCAGGTTGGAGCGATACGTATGGGTTTTACAGTAAAGCAGAACTGATAAAAAAGAAACATCATTTCATACTTAACCTTAATGGATTCTATAATAAATCACTTGCAGAAATGACTATGTTTTCTAACAATCCAGGCGAGCCAGACATGTTTATGTACACTTGGCCAGATATTAGAACCCTATATTCTGGTGTTTTTATTAAAGATGATTTTCATTTTAGTGAAGATGAAACACTCGCTTCTTCCATACGATTAGGCTATCACAATAACAAAATAGCAAAAGAAGTTGGCATTCAGAGTCTTGAAATTTTCCATGATACAGTAGACCAACAAAGCAATAGATTTTTAGTGAGTTTAGCATCTACATATCAACTTAAAAAGGACAATTACAATCTCTCTGCTGGTTTAGGTTATGGTGAACGCGCACCTTCCGTTAGTGAAGGTTATGGTTTTTATTTATTCAACAGTTTTGACAATTACGATTATATAGGCAACCCAAATTTAAAGGACGAAAAAGCCTTAGAAGCGAACTTTAGTTTTAAACAGAAATTCAACGATTTTGAAATTGGTTTAGAATCATCTTACTTCCATATCATGGATTATATTATTGGTGAGATTGCGCCAGACGTAAGCTCAATGACTATTGGTGCTAATGGTGTGCGTGTTTATACCGCATTAGACCATGCTTCTATTTTTAATACCTATGTAAATAGTAGTTATAAAATATCGGAACGGTTGGCAATCAACGGAACGGTTGGCTACAATTATGGAAAAGGAAATGATGGCGAAAACTTACCACTTATAAAACCGATTTCTTACTTTGCTGAATTCAATTACAACACAGCTAAATTTACTGCCGCATTGCAACTAGATGGCAACGGAACCCAAAGTAATTACAGCCGTAAGTATGGCGAAAACAAAACTGCTGATTATGCAATATTAAACCTTAATTTAGGGAATGTATTTTATAATAAACTCGGAAAAACAGTCTTAAAATATGGTGTTGAAAACATATTAGATGCCAAATATTCTACCTATGCCGATTGGAATAACTTTCCGAGACAAGGTCGTAATTTTTATATGAATTTGTCTTTTGTTTTTCAATAAAAAATACTCATAATTTTAATTAAGAATATTTAGCCTTATACCAAACTTTTTGCCATTCGCGTTGCAAAATCATAAAAGTAACCTCTTCAGATAATTTTAAAGTATCACTACCATCTAAAGATTTAATTTTTGCTTCGGAAACATCTACAATATATAGTAAATTGAGATAGTCTGAAAACTTAGAATTTATTAAGTTAAAAACCGTTTCTTGCAACACAAACCTTAAGCTCGTTGGCAAGGTTTCTTCGTCAAACTCTAGGTCAATATTAGCATACAACACATCTTTATTGAGTTGAACAATAAGTTTTTTGTATAGGTTTAAACCTTCGGCTTCAGATATTAAATCTTCAAAATTTGATGGTAAACTCATATATGAATTATACACGTCTATTCATTAATTGTTCTCCAAACAACCTCAGTGATTGCTTTTTCTCTTCAGGAATCTCTAATCTTTCTAAAACTTCAAATGCTTTGCTAGTGTAGTCTTTTACTGCATTTTGAGTTGCTTCTTTTGCACCAGAATTAGTAAATAATTGCTTTACTTTTTCAACCTTATTAGTGTTAGGCAATTCTAAGTTTGACATAAAAGTCTTTAAATTCACTTTATCATCATCAGATCCTAACGCTATTGTTTTAAGGTATAAATATGTCTTTTTATTTTCAATAATATCTCCACCTACCTGCTTACCAAAAGTTTCAGGATTACCAAAAGCATCCAAATAATCGTCTTGCAATTGGAATGCAATTCCTAAAAGTCGTCCAAATTCATAAATAGAATTTTGATCTTCAATAGAAGCATTTGCTACAATCGCTCCCATTTTCATGGCAGCACCAACCAAAACAGCTGTTTTATATTCTATCATTTTAAGATATTCGGGAATCGTAACATCATCTCGTGTTTCAAAATCAATATCATATTGCTGTCCTTCACAAACCTCTAAAGCCGTTTTACTAAATAATTTAGCTAACGCCTGAAATGTTTGCGGATCATAATTTTCAAATAGTTGATAAGCCATAATTAGCATGGCATCACCAGAAAGTATTCCTGTATTTAAATTCCACTTTTCATGAACCGTTTGTTCTCCCCTTCGTAAAGGTGCATCATCCATAATATCATCATGTACTAATGAAAAATTATGAAAAACCTCAATAGATAAAGCTGCATCCATAGCTTTTGGCACATTTCCACCAAAAACATCAGCTGTCATTAAGGTTAAAATTGGTCGTAACCGCTTTCCTCCTAATTGAAGAATATAATTAATAGGACTGTATAAATTTTTAGGTTCTTTATTTACGATAAAACCTTCTAAATATTTTAGAAAAGGCTTTTGATAGTGTTCAATATGTTGCATAAGACAAAAATAATCTTTTAAACATATTTTAAGCTAATGTTGGCTGTGTTAAAAAACCATTAAAACTTAGGAAACTTTTTTGGTTTTTAAAGTTTCCTATTGTAGCTTTGCGCAATAATAAAAAAGTTCCGTTAGCAAGGAAGATTAAAAATGAAAGAGAAAATAATATTTAAGTCTACTGATTTGTTCTTAAACCTAGGGTTTAAGAGTGTTACTATGGATGACATTGCTAATGAAATGGGTATTTCTAAAAAAACCATTTACCAGCATTTTCAGAATAAAACAAAATTAGTTGAAGCCACTGCAATGTATGTTTTTGAAAATATTTCACACGGTATAGATTGTATTTGTGAGCTCAATAAAAACCCAATTGAAGAGATCTATGAGATTAAGCGCTTTGTTATGCTTCATTTAAAAGATGAAAAATCATCACCTCAGTATCAGCTTCAAAAGTATTACCCTAAAATTTATAACTCACTAAAAAAGAAGCAGTTCGAAAAAATGCTTGGCTGCGTTACTCGTAACTTAGAACGTGGCGTTACTCAGCATCTTTACAGAGATTCTATAGACATAGATTTTATAGCACGACTTTACTTTAACGGTATGATTTCTTTAAAAGATCAGGACCTTTTTCCACACGAAAACTTTTCAATGCCAATGTTAATGAACAATTATATAGAATACCATTTAAGAGGTATCTGCTCCGAAAAAGGATTAGAAACACTAACAAAATTAAACACCAATCTAAATAACCTATGAAAAAAACACTAACGCTAATAATAGGTTTTATTATTTTTCAAACAGGATTTACACAAGAGCTACCCAAAAGTCTATCATTACAAGAAGCAATTGACTATGCCTTAGAAAATAATAGATCTGCTATAAATGCTGCTCGAGATATTGAAGCAGCTAAAAAGCAAAAATGGGAAACCACAGCTACTGGTTTACCTCAAATTAATGCCAAGATTGATTACACCAACAATATTAAGCAACAATTTGATGCTATTGATTTTGATCAAGATGGTATTGTAGATTTTGGTGCAAAGCAGTCTGTAAATCCATCGATAACATTAAATCAACTTATTTTTGACGGCTCTTACCTTGTAGGCTTGCAATCGGCTAAAGTATTTTTAGAAATTTCCGAAAATGCAAAAACCAAAACAGATTTAGAAGTTAGAAAAGCAGTGATTAATGCTTACGGAAATGTATTACTAGCCAACGAGAGCGTTGAAATTTTAAAACGAAACGTAATTGTATTGGAAAAAAACCTTTACGAAACTCAAAAAATTTATGAAAATGGATTAGAAGAAGAGGAAAGCGTTGAGCAATTACAAATTACACTTTCGGGTTTAAAAAGTAATTTAAATAAAACCGAGCGCCTTCAAAATATTGCGCTTCAAATGCTAAATATTAATTTAGGTATTGATGTATCTAGCAATACAATTTTAACCGACACCTTAGAGTCTTTAACCGATAATAATATAGATCTCGATATTCTAAACATTGAAAACAATGTAGAAAATACTATCGATTATAAAATTGCGAATAATGACAAAATCTCTAAAGAATTACTCGTAAAACTTGAGATGAGTAAGGCACTCCCAACATTAAGTGCGTATATTAATGGTGCTTATATCGCCAACAGTAACGACTTTAGTTATTTTGACAAAGAACAACGTTGGATAGGGACCTCTGCATTTGGTGTTAACCTTAACATTCCAATTTTTAGTTCGGGCAAAAGAAGCGCTTCAACACAACGGGCAAAAATAAACTTAGAAAAAGCAGAAACCGACTTAACAGAAACCGAACAACGCATTAAACTTCAAATTGCATCAGCACAAAGCGATTATCAATTTGCTATTGAAGATTATGAAAATAAAAAAGAGAATTTAGCACTAGCCGAACGTATTGAAACCAAAAACCAAACCAAATTTTTTGAAGGTATTGGTTCTAGTTTTGAACTCAGACAAGCACAAACACAGCTATACTCTGCACAACAAGAACTCCTACAAGCTATGCTAGATGTTATAAACACAAAAGCAGCTTTAGAAACCGTTTTAAATACACCAACTCAAAATTAATCAATCATCACATTTAACATGAAAAATATATATTCAATAATAGCCATTACTTTTCTTTTTCTCTCTTGTGGAGGCGAAAAGAAAAACTCTGTAGAAACCGTCATTGAAAGTGGTAATTTAGAAACCATTAGAGCAAAAAGAGGAGAACTTGTTGGCGAACAACAAGCCATTAATGATAAAATAAAACGTTTAGATGAGAAAATTAAAGCTTTAGACACTGTAAAACATGTACCATTAATCACAACTTTTAAGGCTCAAGCCGAAGTTTTTAATCATGTTTTAGAACTTCAAGGAAACGTAACCACAAAAAATCTTTTAACCATCACACCAGAATACAATGGTATTTTAACACATGTTTACGTAAAGGAAGGGCAAAATGTAACTAAAGGGCAAATCTTAGCCAAAATAGACGATGGTGGATTAAGCCAACAATTAGCACAATTAAAAATTCAATCCGATTTAGCAAAAACGACTTACGAACGCCAAAAACGTCTTTGGGAACAAAATATAGGTAGTGAAATTCAGTTTTTACAATCAAAATCTACTTACGAATCGCAACAAGAAGCCGTAAATCAATTAAAACAACAAATTGCTAAAACAAATGTTAAAGCACCTTTTTCTGGTACCATTGATGATATCATTACAGAACAAGGAAGCGTCGTTGGCGCAGGGCAAACCCCATTAATGCGAATTGTTAATTTAGACAATATGTACATTGAAACCGAAGTCCCAGAACGTTATGTTTCTGATGTTACAAAAGGCAAAAGTGTTTCTGTAAACATTCCGGTTTTAGGCAAAACAATAGAAACCAAAATTCGTCAAGCCGGAGACTTCATAAATCCTGCAAACCGAACTTTTAAGATTGAAGTTGAAATACCAAATAATGACAAATCTATAAAGCCTAATTTATCTGCACGATTAAAAATTAACGATTATACAAACGAAAATGCCTTATTAATTCCACAAAGTGTTGTTTCTGAAAATTCAGAAGGAGAACAATACGTTTATATCGTATCTAACAAAGATTCTAAAGGAATTGGTACTGCACAACGAATAATTATTGAGACAGGAAAAACACAAGATGACGTTATTGAAGTTTTAAAAGGTCTAGAACCAGGAGCTGAAATTATTAAAGAAGGAGCAAGAAGTGTTAGAGATACGCAATCTGTAAAAGTCCTTGAAATAGACGAAAAATAATGGAAGGATTCTATTCTTCTAAAGTAATTAAACACTAATTCTATAGTCTAAAAAACAAACTTAAATGACTAATAATAAAAAAAACACAGAAAAAGAATTTGCGTGGTCGTCGTGGGCAATTAATAATAAAACCACGATGTATGTGCTTATTGCTGTCTTTTTCTATTTGGGAATTTCGGCTTTCTTCGATATGCCAAGAGAATCATTTCCAGAGGTAAACGAGACTAAAATTTATGTCAGCACAATTTACCCAGGAAACACCGCTGAAGACATTGAAAAGTTAATAACCGACCCTGTAGAAGACCGACTAAAAACCGTGAGTAATCTTGTAGAAATCACTTCGACATCTCAAGAAGATTATTCTATGGTTATCATAGAATTTGATGAAAATATCACAGTAGAACAAGCCAAACAGAAGGTTAAAGACGAAATTGATTCTGAAACCGCTAGTGAAGATTGGCCAACATTTAACGGAGCAAAAGTAGAACCAGATGTTTTTGAATTGAGTCTTTCTGAAGAAATGCCAATTCTAAATATTAATATTTCTGGTGATTATCCAATTGAAAAATTAAAAGATTATGCCGAATATCTTCAAGATGAAATTGAAGATTTACAAGAAATTAAAAAAGCAGATATTCGTGGAGCTCAGGACAAAGAAGTAGAAGTTGCCGTTGACATTTATAAAATGATGGCAGCCAAAGTTACTTTTAATGATATCCTTGGTGCTATTGGAAATGGAAACATAACACAATCTGCCGGAAATTTAAAAGCAAGTGGACAAAGACGTACCATTAGAATTATAGGTGAAATTGAATCTCCTTCAGAGCTGAATGATTTTGTAGTTAAATCTGAAAACGGAAATTCTATTTATTTAAAAGATGTAGCAACCGTTTCTTTTCACGAAGAAGACAAAACCACTTATGCTAGAAAATCTGGAAAACCTGTTGTAATGCTAGACGTTAAAAAGCGTGCTGGTAAAAACATGGTTGCTGCTGCAGAACAAATTCAAGTTATTGTACAAGATGCTATTGATAACGAATTCCCTCAAGACGTAGAAGTCACCATTACCAATGATCAATCTTCTGTAACAATTGGTCAAGTAGATGATTTAGTAAACAACATCATCTTTGGTGTTATCTTGGTCGTTACCGTATTAATGTTCTTTTTAGGGTTTAAAAATGCCTTATTTGTTGGTTTTGCTATACCAATGTCTATGTTTATGTCATTAATGATATTAGGCATGATTGGCTATAGTTTAAACACAATGGTGCTTTTTGGACTTATTATGGGATTAGGAATGTTAGTAGACAACGGAATTGTAGTTGTAGAAAACGTTTACCGTTTAATGGAAGACGAAGGCATGAGCCGTATTGAGGCTGCAAAAAAAGGTATTGGAGAAATTGCATTTCCTATTATTATTTCAACAGCAACAACCGTAGCCGCTTTTGTACCCTTAGGCCTATGGCCTGGTATTATGGGAGAATTTATGAAAATTCTACCAATAACCCTTTCTATTGTTTTAGGCTCGTCTTTATTTGTGGCTATCTTCTTTAATTCGGTATTAGTATCGCGTTACATGACCACTGAAGACAAGGACATGCCTCTAAATCAAATTATTAAAACCACAATTATAGTTGCCGTTATTGGAATTATAATTTTAGTTTTCGGTGGTACATATCGTGGTTTAGGAACTATTATGGTATTCACAGCGATTATGCTTTGGGCATACCGTTTTTTCATCAGAAGATGGGCTAATAGCTTTCAAACTAAAGCATTAGTAAGACTTGAAAATTGGTACGAGCGTCGTTTACGAAGTGCATTATCTAAAAAACAACCTTATATCTTAAGTATTGGAACCTTCCTATTATTGATTGCGGCATTTATAGCCTTTGGAATTTCACTTTCTACACAACGTACTAAAGTTGAATTTTTTCCAGACAACAAACCCAATCAGATTATTGTCTACATAGAATATCCACAAGGAACAGCCATTGAAAAAACCAATGCTATAACGGCACAGATTGAACAGCGTGTTTATGAGGTTATTAATGCTGACCGTTTTATGGAAAACGGAAGAAACTTCTTAGTAGAAAGTGCTGTTTCTCAAGTAGGTGAAGGTGCAGGAAATCCTCAAACCGATATGGGTTCTGGTGCAGAAATGCCACATAAAGCTAAGATAACAGCTTCTATGCGCGAGTACAAATTCCGTCGTGGAGAAGACAGTGAGCTCTTACGTCAAAAAGTACAAGAAGCCTTAGTTGGTATTTATCCTGGGGTTTTAATTTCTGTAGAGAAAAATGCAGATGGACCACCTGCTGGCTCGCCTATTAACATTGAAATCATAGGTAATGATTATAATGAATTAATTGCAACAGCAGAACAAATGCGTGCTTTTGTTAATTCTAAAAACATTGCAGGAATTGACGAACTTAAAATCGATGTTAACAAGGACAAACCAACGATGCAAGTTGAAATTGACCGTAAAAAAGCCGGAGAATTAGGTGTTTCTGCCAAACAAATTGGAGACCAATTGCGTAATTCTATATTTGGTTCTAAAGCAGGAATATACAAAGAAGATGGTGATGATTTTGACATTTATGTGCGCTTTAATGAAAATACACGTTATGATAAAAGTGCGCTTTTTAATCAGAATATAACCTTTAGAGATAACACAGGTCAGATTAAAGAGATTCCTTTATCAACAGTTGCGAAACAAAAAAACAACTCTGGATTTAGTGCCATAAAACATAAAGCAACTAAGCGAGTCGTTACCGTTTATTCTGCTTTATCACCTGGCTATACAGATGCGCAAGCCATTGTAACCCAAATTCAAAATGAAATGAAAAGTTACAAGGGGTTATCAGAAGATATTCATATTGATTATACAGGTCAAATTGAAGAGCAGAACAAACAAATGGCATTCTTAATGGGAGCGTTTTTCACGGGACTTGGATTAATTTTCTTCATCTTAATATTTCAATTCAACTCTATCTCTAAACCAACCATTATTATGATTGCCATTTTCTTGAGTTTTATTGGTGTATTTGGTGGTATTGTACTTTCAGGAAGTGCTTTTGTGATTATGATGACGATGGTTGGGATAATTTCTTTAGCCGGAATTGTAGTAAATAACGGGGTGGTACTCTTAGATTATGCACAACTTTTAATAGATCGAAAGAAAAATCAACTCAATTTAAATGAAGATCAATACCTAACTAACGAAGACCTTTTTGAAAGTATCGTTACCGCAGGAAAAGCACGTTTAAGACCTGTTTTATTAACTGCAATCACAACTATTCTAGGGTTAATTCCGTTAGCAATTGGGCTAAACATTAACTTCTTTACGCTGTTTGCAGATTTTAATCCAAACATTTATATGGGAGGAGACAACGTAGTATTTTGGGGACCATTAGCTTGGACCGTTATCTACGGCCTGTTAATAGCAACATTCTTAACATTAATTGTAGTTCCAATTCTGTTTTATTTAAGTGTTAAACTAAAAATGTGGATGAACAAATCTAAAGTGGCTTCAACAAACGAAGTTATACCTCAGGAAACATTTAATATGAATAAGAGATTGGATGAAAATAACAGTTAAAACTCAATGTTAATAAATGAACCAAAAGAGAGCCTTAACAATTGTTGAGGCTTTTTTATTTGTTTATACCTTAAGTTGATTAAATTTGCAACCGCATTCATCAAAGCATTAGCAACGATGAATAAAATTAAAATTTCAATATGTACAGAAGTCACAATTGTGGTGAATTAAGAGCATCACACAGCAATACAGAAGTAACACTTTCTGGTTGGGTTCAAGGAATTAGAGACAAAGGATTTATGATTTACCTAGATCTTAGAGATCGCTATGGTATAACGCAACTTTACTTTGATGAAGAGCGTACTTCTAAAGACTTAATGGAAAAAGCGTCTAAGCTAGGTCGCGAATACGTTATTCAAGTTAAAGGTACAGTGGTTGAACGTGCTTCTAAAAACCCAAACATTCCAACTGGAGATATTGAATTATTAGTTTCAGAATTAACTATTTTAAATACGTCTTTAGTTCCACCTTTTACCATTGAAGATAAAACCGATGGTGGAGATGATGTACGTATGAAATATCGCTATTTAGATATTCGTCGTAATCCCGTAAAAAACAGTTTAATCTTAAGACATAAGGTTGCGCAAGCGGTTAGAAATTATTTGTCTAATGAAGATTTTATTGAAGTAGAAACCCCTTATTTAATAAAATCAACACCAGAAGGTGCACGTGATTTTGTGGTACCATCTCGTATGAATGAAGGCCAATTTTACGCATTACCACAATCTCCTCAAACCTTCAAACAATTATTGATGGTTGGTGGCATGGATAAATACTTTCAGATTGTAAAATGTTTTAGAGACGAAGATTTACGTGCAGACAGACAGCCAGAATTTACACAAATAGATTGTGAAATGGCATTTGTAGAACAAGAAGATATTTTAAATACGTTTGAAGGTTTAACACGTCATTTATTAAAAGAAATTAATGGTGTTGAAGTAGAAAAATTCCCAAGAATACTTTATGATGATGCCATGCGTTTGTACGGAAACGACAAACCAGACATTAGATTTGGAATGGAGTTTGGCGAATTAAACGATGTTACACAACATAAAGACTTTGGTGTATTTAATTCTGCAGAGCTAGTGGTTGGTATTGCTGTTCCTGGTGGTAATAAATTCACGAGAAAAGAAATTGATAACTTAATTAAATGGGTAAAGCGCCCACAAGTTGGTGCTTTAGGCATGATTTATTCGCGTTGTAATGATGACGGTTCGTTTAAATCTTCAGTAGACAAATTTTACGACCAAGAAGATTTAGCCAAATGGGCAGAAATTACAGGCGCAAAAGCAGGTGATTTAGTATGTGTATTGTCTGGCGATAAAAATAAAGTAAGAGCACAATTAAGTGCTTTACGTATGGAGTTAGCAACACAATTAGGTCTTAGAAAACCTAATGAATTTGCTCCTCTTTGGGTTATGGATTTTCCATTGCTAGAATGGGACGAAGACACCGAACGATACCACGCTATGCACCACCCTTTTACATCTCCAAAACCAGGTCAATTAGAATTACTAGACACTAATCCAGGCGAAGTAAAAGCCAATGCTTATGATTTAGTCTTAAACGGAAATGAAATTGGTGGAGGCTCTATAAGAATCCATGACAAAGCAACACAAGCCATAATGCTAAAACATTTAGGTTTTTCTGAAGAAGAAGCAAGAGCTCAATTTGGTTTCCTTATGGATGCTTTTGAATATGGTGCACCACCACACGGAGGTATTGCTTTTGGATTGGATAGATTAGTAGCTATTTTAGGAGGCCAAGAAACAATTAGAGACTTTATTGCTTTTCCTAAAAATAATTCAGGACGCGATGTTATGATTGATGCTCCTGCATCAATTGATAATGAACAACTAAAGGAACTGAGTTTAAAATTGAATTTGAAACAATAAATACTCCCTTTAGGAATTGCTTCCTCAAAATTGTATATTTGGTATAAGAGTGTAGTAAGCTCAATAAAATAAATAGGTTAAACCTGTAGGTTGATTACTGAGCTTTGTCGAAGTACAACCTACAGTTTTTTTTTGAAATAAGATGCCAACGAAATCTTTCATAAAACAATTTCTATTATTACGATACAAATATATATCGCAAAAGAACTTTGTTTACCTGTTAAGTGTTCTTGTTGGATTGCTTACAGGTGTTGCAGCTGTAACTTTAAAAAACATCACTTTCACCATTCAAAAGGGATTAGAAAAAGGGATTATTTTTTCTCAAAATCAGCTCTATTTTATACTCCCTGTTATTGGTTTATTCTTGGTATACCTCATAGCTAAATATCTATTTAAAAAAGGAATGACACCATCAATTCCACCTTTTATAAAGCGAGCTATTCCATCATTACTTTATTCTTTATTGAGACAAAAAGGGCTATTATCTTATAAACTTATTTACCATCCCTTAATAATGGCACCTTTAACAGTAGGTTTTGGTGGTTCTGTTGGGTTATTAGGACCTGCTATAACCTCTGGTTCTGCTTTAAGCTCTAATTTAAGTCGGATTTTACACGTTGATAAAAAAACAAGAACATTACTTATTGCTTGTGCAACCGCTGCTGCTGTAGCATCTATGTTTAAATCTCCAATTGCAGCAATTGTATTAGCTGTTGAAATTTTTAGTTTAGATCTTACATTTGCGGCACTACTACCCTTGTTAATTGCTTCTATATCTTCTGTTTTAACCTCTTATTTCTTTTTAGGAGATGAGTTACTTTTTAACTTTAATGTTACGGAAAAATTCAATCCAAAAGACACTCCACTCTATATGTTACTAGGTTTAGGAACAGGGATAGCATCCATATATTTCACCAAAATATATTTTGCTGTTTATGCCTTTTTCGACCGCTTTAAATCACGCTTTACAAAACTTTTAGTTGGTGGAGTTGCTATTGGTATTATGCTTTATTTTATCCCTCCACTTTATGGGGAAGGTTTAAGTTTTACTAAAGACTTATTTGAAGGTAATTATCTACACGCCTTAGGCGATAATCCTTTTGACAAATACGTTGACAATATTTGGGTTGTTATTGTATTACTCATTGGTTTTACCATATTTAAAGCGATAGCCATGACTACCACATTTGCCGCAGGAGGTGTTGGAGGAGTTATTGTACCAACGATGGTTATGGGAAGTGCTTTAGGTAATGTTGTTGCCAAAATCATTAATAATATTGGACTTGGACATCAGGTATCTGAAGCTAATTTTACACTCATTGGAATGGCCGGACTAATTGCCGGAGTGATTCATGCTCCATTAACCGCTATATTTTTAATAGCCGAAATTACTGGTGGTTATATTTTATTTTTACCGCTAATGATTACAGTCGCAATTTCATATATGATTACAAAAAATTATATGGAACATACAATTTACACGCGCGAATTGGCAGAACGTGGAGATTTATTAACACATGATAAAGACCAAAGTGTTCTTACGATGATGCAGTTAGATAGTGTTATAGAAAAAGATTTTATTGCATTAAACCCAGAAATGACCTTAGGAGAAATGCTTCATAAAGGCGTCTCTAAATCTAGTCGGAATTTATTTCCTGTAGTCGATAGTTATAAGCGTTTAGTAGGAATAATTCTGTTAGATGATATCAGAACTGTAATGTTTGATCAGTCGTTATACGATTCTACTTCGGTAGAAACTTTTATGCACAACCCGCCAAATTATATCGATTACGAAAAAGATACAATGAAAGCTGTGATGAAAAAATTTCAAGATAGCGGAGCTTGGAATTTACCTGTAATAAAAGAAGGCTGTTATTACGGTTTTGTATCAAAATCAAAATTACTAACCGCTTATCGTAACGAATTAATTAACTTTACATCTTAAGTCTATATAGACAATTGAATAAAAATTTTTGAATGAAACCTATAAAAACCATCACCTTTATTGCACTTGTCTCCTCAATAACTAGTATTGCTTGTGGTTTTTTATTAGATGTGCCTTACCATCAAAAACTAATTGGCTTTGGAGTTGTAGGTTTATTCTTCGTTGTTTTTCCATTGTTCTCCTATTATAGGTGGAAAGATAAAGATGTTAAGGACTATATGCTTTCTAAAGAAAATCTTGACAAGATGCGCGAAAATCAGCGTGATTCTAGAACGTGATTTATTAAATTCTGTTTCTATTATCGTGATATAAAACAAAATAAAACGATTTATTAACAGTGGACTTTATTTTTATATTATCTTTGCACTTTAATTTTTATTTATATTATAATGACTGGAACAGTTAAATTTTTTAATGATTCAAAAGGATTTGGATTCATTACCAACGAAGAAACAGGAAAAGACATCTTCGTACATGTATCAAACCTTAATGGCGTAGAATTACGCGAAGGTGACACAGTAGAGTACGACGAAGAAGAAGGAAGAAAAGGATTAGTAGCTGCAAATGTGCAAGTACTATAAGTAATATATCTTACAAGTTTCAACGCTCAACCAATGGTTGAGCGTTTTTTTTGCTCTATTACGAACTCAAAGACGTCATACAACTATTCAAAAACTATAGGCAAATCTGTTTTAGCTATCTTAGTAATATAAAAAGGTTGCGTCATTACACTCGTAGCATTTCCCGTAGGACTATTGTACATCACTTTAACAATAATCTTTTCAGACGTATTTGTCACAGCCAATTCTATACTATTACCACCACTTCCTTTTACAGTATTGAACACTGCAATGATTGTATATTTTGAAAAATCAACTTTAGTTTCAGAAAAACCATCAGAGACATTATTAACCTTATTCATCTGACGCATCAGATCCTCCCAATCACTTTGGTTTTCTATAATCATGTTCTGCTTTGTTAACCCTTCTTTACCAGCACCATAAAGATTGCCCTTTGCAATTAAAACAGATTCTACAGTGGTCATTTTTGCATTATTTACAGCTGTTTTATGGCATTTACAACTTACAACACATATTAAAGCTAGTATTATTAGTAATGGATGTTTTTTCATGATAACTATACTGTTTTGTTTAAAATTAATTTAAGTTACGCTTTTCAATAAAAAAACGTTTCATTAAAGCAGAAGCTTCTTCTGCTAAAATTCCGCTCACAACTTCTGTTTTAGGATGTAATGTCGTTCCTAATGTTTTAAAGCCTCTTTGTACATCTGAAGCTCCATAAACGATCTTAGAAATTTGACTCCAATACAGCGCACCAGCACACATTTGACAAGGTTCTAAAGTCACGTATAAGGTACATTTATTTAAATATTTTCCTCCTAAAAAATTAGCAGCAGATGTTATAGCCTGCATTTCGGCATGTGCTGTTACATCGTTTAATAATTCTGTAAGGTTATGTGTTCTTGCAATAATTCTATTTTCTATTACAATAACCGCTCCAACCGGAATTTCGCCTTTTTCAAAAGCAGCCTCAGCTTCCTGAAGGGCACGTTTCATAAAATAAGTGTCGTCAAATGGGTCTGTCATAGTTGTAAAAATACGATTCTAATTGCATAAAAAAATACATTTGCTTATAGTACATTTGTAATTGAATGAAAAACCTCTTAAAACATATTAATCTTCCTAAAGATTTACGCCAGCTTGCTCCCGAAGACTTACCTCAACTTGCTAAAGAGTTACGACGCTTTATTATTAACATCGTCGCTACAAAAGAAGGTCATTTAGGTGCTAGTCTTGGAGTGGTAGAATTGACTATTGCGTTGCATTACGTCTTTAATACTCCAAAAGATGAATTAATTTGGGATGTTGGCCACCAAGCTTATGGTCACAAAATCTTAACCGGAAGAAAAGATATTTTTGATACCAACAGGCAACTCAATGGTATAAGCGGTTTTCCAAAGCGCAGTGAAAGTGAATATGATGCTTTTGGTGTTGGACATTCATCAACCTCAATTTCGGCAGCCTTAGGAATGGCAATTGCTTCACAACTAAAAGGCGAAAACAAACACCATATTGCTGTCATTGGCGATGCTTCTATTGCTAGTGGAATGGCTTTTGAAGGTTTAAACCACGCCGGAGTTACAGATGCTAATTTACTCGTTATCTTAAATGATAATGCCATTGGTATAGACCCAAGCGTTGGTGCCCTAAAACAATATTTGACTAACGTAAAAAAAGGAACTGAAAAGCAAGACAATATTTTTGAAGCCTTAAATTTTAATTACTCCGGACCTATTGATGGTCATGATTTACCCTTACTCCTTTCAGAATTAAAACGACTAAAAACTGTAAAAGGACCTAAGTTTTTACATATTATTACCACAAAAGGAAAAGGCTTAAAACAAGCAGAATTAGACCAAGTAAAATACCACGCACCAGGAAAATTTGATGCAAAAACAGGTGAACTCCCAGTAAAATCAGACTTAAAGCAACCTCCAAAATACCAAGATGTTTTTGGTGAAACTATTGTAGAGTTGGCTTTAAAAAATGATAAAATAGTAGGTATTACTCCTGCTATGCCAACAGGAAGCTCCTTAAAATATATGATGGAAACCATTCCTAATAGAGCTTTCGATGTAGGTATTGCAGAGCAACATGCTGTTACACTTGCAGCAGGAATGGCAACACAAGGCCTTATTCCATTTTGTAATATTTATTCTACATTTTTACAACGCGCCTACGATCAAATCATTCACGATGTGGCATTACAAAACTTACCTGTAATCTTCTGTTTAGACAGAGCTGGTTTGGTTGGTGAAGATGGAGCTACACATCACGGTGTTTTTGATTTGGCGTATTTAAGTTGCATTCCTAATTTGGTGATTTTTGCACCAAAAGATGCTATTGCACTCAGAAATATAATGTACACCGTTCAATTAGGTATTGATTTTCCTATTGCAATTCGTTATCCACGCGGAAGAGGTCATCTTTTAGATTGGAAAAAACCTTTTGAAATCGTAGACATAGGAAAAGGCAAATGCCTTAAAGAAGGCCTTAAAATTGCCATACTTACTATTGGTACAACAGCAAAAACTATTGACGATGTAATTGCGTCTATCAATCAGAAAGATGCTATTGGACATTATGATATGCAATTTGTAAAACCTTTGGATGAAAATTTACTGCACCGTATTTTTAAAAAATACGATGCCATTATTACCATAGAAGATGGTACTGTTGTTGGTGGTTTTGGCAGTATGATTTTAAATTTTGCTAATACTAATAATTATAAACAAACCATTACTATTCTTGGTATTGAAGATCAGTTTATAGAACATGGCACTACAGACCAATTAAAAGCAATGCAAAAATTGGATGCCTCATCACTACAAAAGAGAATTGAAGACTTACTCTTCGCTCTCAACAATTGCTAAATCTGTATTATTTTCAACTTGTTCTACCTCAACAGTATCTTGTATTGATAACTGTTCTTGTGGATTTGAAATGTCGTCCAGCATTAATAAGCATGTTACTACAACCATGAAGATAACTAAGCCACCGAGTATATTATTTTTCATAAGTAGATGTTTTTTTTGAGGGCTGATTATAAGGTAAATAAAAAACAAATATCGTTAAAAAACAAATTTATTCGATGAAATGCACGTTATAAAATATTACCTTTTAACTTCTTATGTAGCAACATAGCATTTGTATCTGATAATTTTGAAATGTATAAGCATACAGAAAGTAGGTTTTGATAAAGTGCATCACTCTCCAATTTAACCGTTTCCGGCAATATATTATACAATAAATTATCGTAATTGGACATATGACCTTTATAATAATTAAAAGCCATTTCACCATAAGCATTGAGTAATTGATTTAGAATTTCGTAACCCGCAATTTCCTTATTTAATACATCTTTAGAGCGGTAAACATTCTTAACACTTATATCAATAATATCTTTTATCTGCGCTTTATACTGACTTACCTCCAACAAAGCCGTTTCAAATTTACCAGCTAAAATAGCTTCTTCATGCTCCATAAATAGAGACGCGGCTTCATTTATTAATCGTCCTATCGCTAAGGCTCGTAAATAACTCACACGATCTTCAGTAGTTTTTAAGGCGTGATAATTTTCTGTTTTTATACTGCCTCTTACCAAATTAATTAAATATTCTAAAGCATATTCTTCTTCAATCAATCCAAGGTTAATACCATCTTCAAAATCAATTATAGTATAACAAATATCATCTGCTGCCTCCACTAGAAACGCTAAAGGATGTCTTTGAAAACTCAAATAATCATTACCTCGTTTGGATAAACCTAACTCTGATGCTACATCTATAAACATCTCTTTTTCACTCTGAAAAAAACCATATTTTTTATCTACTATATGATTGGTTGGCTTTTTAGGTAAAGATTCTTTAGGGTATTTCATAAATGCTCCTAAGGTTGCATAACTCAATCTTAATCCTCCTGCTCTACCTTCTCTACTTTCGGTTAAGATTTTAAAACCATTGGCATTACCTTCAAAATCACATAAATCTTGATATTCTTTTTCTGTTAAGAGTTCTTTAAATTTGCAACCCTTACCATTTTTAAAATAAGCTCCAATAGCTTTTTCTCCAGAATGACCAAATGGTGGGTTACCAATATCGTGAGCTAAAGCGGCTGCTGCCACTATTGCGCCAAAATCATTCATGGTATAACCATGTACACTCTCTAAATGTGGATGCTTTTTTAATAGTAATTGACCAACTTTTCGCCCTAAAGATCTACCAACAACACTCACTTCTAAACTATGTGTTAAGCGCGTGTGTACAAAGTCGGTTTTAGACAAAGGTATAACCTGTGTTTTATCTTGAAGACCTCTAAACTCGGATGAAAATATAATACGGTCATAATCAACCTCAAAACCCAAACGCGTTTCATCTTGCTCTTTTCTCAATCTTTTATTAGTGTCTCCAAAACGCTTTAAGGAGAGTAGTTGTTCCCAATTCATAGTAATAGTGTTATAAGATGCAAGATAAATAAATTGCTATACAATTGATTATATAAAGCCTAGATAGATATTATAAATTTCTAATGTTACGTAATTGTTTCCTTAACATAAATCTAGTTAATACTAGGCTAACACTCCACTAACCTTTTCATTACAAACCTTTAATTTTCAATTAACCTACAAGTGAGGTAATCATGTTTTCTTTGCGGCATAACATTTAATGAACAAAAACAAAATGAAAACAATTAAAAACTTATTTTTCTTACTTGCTTTTTCGCTTATCGCATTTAACTGTAGTAGCGATGATGACAACAACACTGATGATGGAGGAGATCCTAATGAATTAATCCTGAAAACAGGTATTTTAACTGAAGATGAAACATGGACATCTAACAACATCTACTTATTAAATGGAAAAGTAGTTGTTAACGATGGTGTGACTTTAACTATTGAAGCGGGTACTATAATTAAAGGTGCTGAAGGACAAGAATCATTAGCGTCTGCTTTAGTTGTTGACCAAGGGGGTAAAGTTATTGCTAACGGAACAGCATCTGCACCAATTATAATGACATCTGAATTAGACAACATTACTTTTGGACAAAACACTGGAACAAACCTTAACCAAAACGATACAGGTCTTTGGGGTGGATTAATCATCTTAGGTCGTGCACCTATCTCTGTTAGTGGAGATGTTGAAACTGCGCAAATAGAAGGTATTCCTGCAACTGAGCCTTACGGTCAATATGGTGGTACGGATGCTAATGATAACTCAGGTGTATATAAGTACATTTCAGTAAGACATGGTGGTATAACTATCGGGTCTGACAATGAAATTAATGGTGTTACAATGGGAGGAGTTGGTAACGGAACTGTAATAGATCATATTGAAGTTGTTGCAAATCAAGATGATGGTTTTGAGTGGTTCGGTGGAACTGTAAATGCTACAAACTTAATTACTTGGGGTAATGGTGATGATGGTTTAGATGCTGATCAAGCTTGGTCAGGATCTGTAAATAACGCCTTAGTTATTCAAGGAAGTGAATCTGGTAGCGCATTAGAATTAGATGGTCCTGAAGGATCTGTAGCAACAGAAGATGGTTATACAATGAGCAATATTACTTTAATTGGTGATCCTACAACTTCTAGCTATATCGCAGATTGTAGAGACGGTTTAATTGCTAACTTAAATAATATTTTAGTTTACAACTTTGGAACTGAATCTACAGTAAGAATTAGTGGTGATGACTCACATACAGAATTTGCTAATGATAGATTAACGTTTTCTAACTGGGAAATTGTTCTACCTACAGGTGTTGCTCTTGCTGATATCATTCAAGCAGATGCTAACCAAGCAAAATTCACTGATAACGCAACCGCTATTACTGAAACACAAGCAACAACTGGTGCTAACACAAGTGTATTTGGATGGACGTACACAGCGTCTCAAAATGCGTTCTAAACTAACAAACATAATTCTCAAAATGTCCGGAAATTACTTTCGGACATTTTGTATATTTTTAAAATCATATTAAAATGATTAAGTCTATATCTCTATTTTTTGCAATCTTATTATCTTTTTCTTTCTTATCAGCACAACAAACAGGAACTGTAACCGGTAAAATTTTTGACGGTGAATTTAACGACGTACTTCCTTTTGCTAATGTGGTAGTTCAAAATACCTCAACAGGAACCACTACAGATTTTGACGGTGAATATAAATTAACATTAGACGAAGGAACCTACACTTTAGTGTATTCATTTGTTGGCTATGAAACTAAAGCTATTACAGATGTAAAAATAGAAGCTAATAAGGTGTTAGAGCTCAATGTTACTTTAAATCCATCATCTTCTGCACTAAGTGAAGTTGTAATTACAACATCAGCACGTAGAAACACGGAAGAATCTGTACTAAATCTTCAACGTAATTCTGCTGTTTTACTTGATGGTCTTTCTATTGAAAGCATAAAAAAAGCTGGAGCAAGCGATATAGCTTCTGCTATTAAAAGCGTACCTGGTGTTTCTGTACAAGGCGGTAAATTTGTCTACGTAAGAGGTTTAGGAGATCGTTACACAAAATCCATATTAAACGGCATGGATATCCCAGGACTCGATCCGGATAAAAACACCGTTCAAATGGATGTATTTCCAACTAATATTTTAGAAAATATTATTGTAATTAAATCAGGATCTGCCGATTTACCTGCTGATTTTACCGGTGGTGTTGTCGACATTATTACAAAAGATTTTCCATCAAAAAAAGCGATGAGCTTTTCACTTTCCACAAGTTATAATCCTGATATGAGCTTCAATTCTAACTATGTTACTTATAAAGGTAGTAATACTGATTTTCTTGGTTTTGACGGTGGTGATAGAGATTTACCTATTTCGCCTACAACTTCTGTCCCAAATCCGGCGTCGGGTAACAACTCTAGTTTAGAAGGCATTACACGTTCATTTAATAGCACCTTAGCTGCTGAGCGCGAAACAAGCTTACCAAACTTTAGCTTTGGTTTTAATTATGGTAACCAATTTGATGTTGGAGAGAATAGGTTAGGTTTAATTGCCTCTTTAAATTACAAAAACGAAACCTTATTTTATGAAGGTTTTGAAAACGGGGTTTACCAAAAAAATGAAGATCGTAGTATCAACGAATTACGGTTTGACCGTAGACAAATTGGTGATTTAGGCGAAAACAATGTTTTATTAAGCGGATTGGTTGGATTATCTTATAAAACCGACAACTCTAAATACAATTTTAATGTCTTACACATACAAAGTGGAGAGAGCAGAGCAGCTTTATTTACTCAAAACACAGAAATATCTAATGATATTGATGTCGATAAAGACAACTTAGAATATACCCAACGTTCTTTAACCAACTTTTTAATTGGTGGTCAGCATAATGATATAGAAAATGATTTCGTTACAGAATGGAAAGTATCACCTAGCTTTAGTCGTGTTTATGATAAAGACGTAAGATTAACCACTTTTATTTTGAACAATGATGGATCCACAAGTATTAGTTCTGATGCTGGATTTCCACAACGTTTATGGAGAGACTTAGAAGAATTTAATGCTACTGCAAAGGTCGATTTCACAAAGAAGTACGATTTATTTGACAACCAAGCGGCTCTCAAATTTGGAGCCTTAGGAAGTTACAAACAACGTAATTATGATATTTATAAGTATGAAGTTGCTTTTAGAGCAGTAACGACTTCAGATTTCAACGGTGATCCTAATGCGATTTTAGATCCTAGTAATATTTGGACACCTGAAACTAATTCTGGTTCTTATATCCGTGGAAACTTTGAACCAGCAAATTCATATGAGTCTACGCAAAACACTTTGGCTGCGTATGTATCCAATGAATTTAAGATTACAGAGAAATTAAAATCTATTGTTGGGCTTCGTGCAGAGTATTTTACAACATTTTTCACAGGACAAAACAATTCGGGTAGCGAAATCTATGATAACGAACAAACTATAGAAGAATTAGACTTATTTCCATCGGCAAATTTCATCTATGAAGCCAACGAAAAATCTAATATTCGTTTATCTTATTTCCGTACCGTAGCGCGACCTAGTTTTAAAGAATCTTCAGTAGTACAAATTTCAGATTTATTAACGGGACTTATCTTTTTAGGTAATATAGACTTGCAGCCTTCTTACATTAATAACTTTGATGCGAGATATGAGTTCTTTGGAGAGAAAGCGCAGATGTTTGCCGTAAGTGCATTTTACAAAAGATTTAAAGACCCTATTGAATTAGTTGCGTATTCTTATGTAGCGCCTAATCAATTTACACCAAGAAACTCACCTGAAGCACAAGTCTTAGGTTTGGAGTTTGAAGGTCGTAAAAACTTTAAGTTTATTTCAGAATCTCTAGCAGACTTAAGTTTAAATGTAAATGTTTCTATTATCAAATCTGAAATTGAAATGGCAAAAGGAGAAGGACAAGAATATGAGTCTAGACAGCAATTTGCAAGAGATGGAGAAACTATTGACGATACACGTGAGTTACAAGGGCAATCCCCATTTTTAGTGAATGTAGGTCTTAACTATAATAACGCTGAATCTGGTTTTGAAACTGGGCTATTCTACAACGTACAAGGTAAAACTTTAGAAGTTGTTGGCTTTGGCCAAAACCCTGATGTGTATACGCAATCCTTCAACAGTCTAAATTTTAATCTATCCAAGAGCTTTGGTAAAGACAAGCGTTCTAAACTAAGTTTAAAAATAGATAATATTCTTAATGATGACAGATTAAGTCAGTATGAATCTTATGGAGACATTAGTGCTGACTTTTCTTCAAGAAATCCAGGTACAACTTTTAGCTTAGGCTATAGCATGAACTTGTAAGAACTCATTAAATGTTATATAAAAAAAAGAGCTGTAATATATGTATTACAGCTCTTTTCTTTTTTAACGTTATGTAATCAGATGTCTTTTTAATCTCTCGATACTAAGGTTCTATCATTAGACCATTCAACTACACTTACAATAGCGTTGTCTCTATAATCTACTTCTTTTAGCGAATCACCTTCCCAAAAGAACCACTTTCCAACTTTTTTACCAGCATCATATGTAGCAACAGCTAATTTATTGCCTTCTACATCAAAACTCGTCCATTCTCCATGTAATTTACCATTGGCATCAAAAGTACCAGTTTGCTGTATTGCACCATTATCATGAAAATAAGTCGCAATTATTAAATCGCCTTTCTTCTCTAATTTTGGTTTATTCTTATCTTGAGCATAAGTAAAACCTACGCATAACATCAGTAATAATATAACAATCTTTTTCATATCTGTTTGGGTATTAATTAATATTCTCCTTACGAATATAACATTAATTTTACAATTATGTAATATTTACATAACATTAAGTTAACATAAAAGCGTTAATTATCTTATTTTCAGCATGTTAAAATTACAAGTTAATTCATATAATAAAACAATACATTAAATTTTTAGCTCTAGCTCATAGATTAGAAGTTAAATAACAAAATAACCAGAATTACAGTTTTGATAAGACTACAGTTTTAATACGCTAATTTTTAACGCAGATAAAATCAAGAACTATTCCTACACAACTTGATATAAAACCTTAAGATTTTTGACTTCAAAACAGCTACGCTTATCGCCATCAATAGAATTAATAATAACATTTAGGTAACATTCTCTTGGAAATAAAAAAGGTACTTTGCATTCAATTTATTATTCATTTTTAATGGAAAACCTTTATATCTATATGCTAGCTGCGCTTGCTTTTTTAGCCATAGCAGACTTAGTAGTTGGTGTAAGTAATGATGCTGTTAACTTTTTAAATTCTGCAATAGGATCTAAAGCAGTTTCGTTTAAAACCATAATGATCGTTGCTAGTATTGGTGTTGCAGTAGGCGCAATGACTTCTAGCGGAATGATGGAAGTTGCTCGTAAGGGCATCTTTAATCCTGGCGAATTTATGTTTAATGAAATTATGGTCATTTTTATGGCTGTAATGCTTACCGACATTTTGCTCCTCGATTTCTTTAACACCTTAGGAATGCCAACTTCCACAACGGTTTCAATTGTTTTTGAACTCTTAGGTGCTTCTGTTGCTGTTGCTCTCATAAAAATTTACAGTGATAGCGAACAATCTATTACAGACTTATCTGTATATATTAATAATTCTAAAGCGATTGAAATTATACTGGGCATACTACTGTCTGTCGTCGTCGCCTTTACAATCGGTGCCATTATTCAATATATTTCGCGAATACTTTTATCATTTAAGTTTCAAGAAAAGCCATCTTGGTATGGTGCTGTTTTTAGTGGACTGGCCACATCGTCAATTTTATACTTTATTCTTATTAAAGGGGTTAAAAATGCTAGTTTTATGAATGATGATGTTAAATCATTAATATCTACTAATCCTATCGCTCTAATTGGAATTAGCTTTATAGTTCTTACGCTACTATCTTACCTTTTAATAAAACATACTAAGACAAATATTTATGTTGTAATTATAGTTGTGGGTACATTTGCATTAGCTGTAGCTTTTGCTGGTAACGATTTAGTAAACTTTATAGGTGTACCAATCGCGGCCTTTAATTCTTACGAAGCATGGTCTATTAGTGGCGCATTACCAAGAGAATATGCTATGACAGCACTTGGAGAGCCTGTTAGAACACAACCATACTTATTACTTATAGCAGGACTTATAATGGTCTTAACACTTTGGTTTTCTAGCAAAGCAAAAGCTGTTGTAAAAACTTCTGTTGATTTATCTAGACAAGATGATATTAAAGAACGATTTGAACCTAATTTCTTATCTAGAAGTATTGTAAGATACTCTATTGGGATCTCTGACAGTCTTAACCTTGTGCTTCCTGATTCTTATAAAAAATGGGCAGACAAGCAATTTATAAAACCAAAAGTAGTTCTAAAAGAACAAGACTTACCTGCGTTTGATTTAGTAAGAGCTGCAGTAAATTTAATGGTAGCTAGTGTTCTAATTTCTATTGCAACTTCAATGAAATTACCTTTATCTACAACCTACGTAACATTCATGGTTGCTATGGGTACATCTTTAGCCGATAGAGCTTGGGGAAGTGAAAGTGCTGTTTATAGAGTTGCTGGTGTATTAAACGTAATTGGTGGATGGTTCTTTACTGCCTTTAGCGCCTTTGTAGCAGCTGCAATTATGGCTTATATCTTATACTATGGCGAAGGTTATGCTTTAGTTGGCTTACTTGTATTAGCCGTACTTTTATTAATACGCAGCTATATGTCGCATGTTAAGAAGTCTAAGGTAATGAAGGAAGTAGATCAGTTAGAAAAAGCTGAAAGTAGCTCTACACAAGGAGTTATTCAAGAAAGTGCTTCTAATATTGCTAGTGTTGTTAGACGTGGTAATAAAATTTACACGTCTGCAATCAATGGTTTAGCTGTTCAAGATTTAAAATTATTAAAGAAGAACAGAAAACAAATAGACAAATTATCTAATGAAATAGATGAGCTAAGAGATCATATTTTCTACTTTATTAGAAACCTTGAAGAACCAAGTTTATCGGCGAGTAATTTCTATATTAATATACTAGGCTATTTACAAGACATGACGCAATCCTTAGATTATATTTCTAAAGTAAGTCATAAGCACGTAAACAATAATCATAAAAAATTAAAGTTTAGCCAAATCAAAGAATTAAAAGATTTAGATGCACGTATGGAAGATTTATTTTCCAAAACCCAAATTGCTTTTGAATCACATTCTTTTGAACAAATAGGTGCTGTATTAACGGAAAAGTCGGAAGTATACAACTTAGTTAAAGAGAAAATTCAAAAACAAGTTGAGCGTACTCGTAGTGAAGAATCTAGTCCAAAAAACACAACCCTTTATTTTAGCTTGTTATTAGAGACTAAAGACCTATTAACAGCGACGATGAATCTTCTAGAAGAATATTTTGGTGCTCACGATAGTTCTGTAGAACCTGCAAAACTGAATACCGAACAAGAAGAATAAAAAAATATTACCAATAACAAATGCCTAATACTATTATAGTATTGGGCATTTTTTTTGAAAAATATGTAATCTTTTACAACTTTTAACATCCAAAAGGCACCTTTAATCGTATATATCACTTTAAAACGTTAACAACTAAAAATTATAAAATGAAGAAAGTTTCAATTCTACTAGTAACAACAATTTTATTGACCGCTTGTGTTTCAAAAAAGAAATACTTAGCCTTAGAACAAGAAAATGGGGAGATTAAAAGCGAACTCACAAAAACTAAAGTTGCAAAAGAAGATTTAGAAAATAAGTTTGCCGTTATTGAAGCACGTGTTAACCAATACAATTCTAAAATACAATCTTTAAATGAAGATGTTGAAGGACTAACTATTGAGAACAAAGCCAAGTTTCAAGTCGCTGAAGACGGTACAGTAGCTTCTGGTGCAAGCAAAGAAAAAATGCGTGAAACATTGAAAAATGTAGATGCAGAAAAATTAGCTGGCGCAAAGACTTTAAAAGATTCTATGAATTTAGCTATTCAGTACAACTTAAGTAAAGCAATGAACACTAGCGATCTTAACGAAGACGAAGATATCGTAGTAGATATTAACGAAACTGTAGTTATGATTTCTATTGCAGACAACATGTTATTTAACACTGCAAGTTACCGCGTAGGAAACAAAGCTGATAAAATTTTACAAAAATTAGCTGATGTTATAAACTCTGAGCCAAGTTTAGATGTTATGGTTGAAGGTCACACCGATTCTAGAAGCATTAATACAGATAAAATTGCAGACAACTGGGACTTAAGTGTATTACGCGCCACATCTGTTGTTAGAAAACTACAAAATCAATTTAAGGTTGCACCTGAGCAATTAATTGCTTCCGGACGTAGTAGCTACCAACCTTTAGTTGAAAATAACTCTAGCGCTAATCGTGCTAAAAACAGAAGAACACGTATTATTTTAATGCCAAATATTGACAAGTTTTTTGCTATGATGGAGGCAAAATAAATCACAAATCTATCTAAATTTACAAAAAGCATCCTCCCGTAAAATTCGGCATTGGGTGCTTTTTTTTGTTTGATATATTGTAATTTGTAGAAAAAATAATTACTATGAAATCTTTTCTTGCATTTGCATTCTTCTTATGCGCTTTATCTGGTTTTAGTCAAAATCTATCGTCTCAAGAACTATTAAACAAAGCCATTAATTACCACGACCCAAATGGGAACTGGGAACGCTTTAACGCTACGTTTACTGTGGTAATGACCATGCCAGAAGCCGCAAAACGCACTAGTAGTATTTCAATTAATTTACCTGCTGAATATTTTAGCGTTACCGCCACAAAAGACACTGTAACCACAACGTACACATTAGATAAAGGCAAGTGCCAAATGCAATACAATGGCAAAGTTTTAGATAGCATAGCCGCAAAAGAAAAGAACATGACTTGCGATAGAGCTACACTTTATAAAAACTACTATTCGTATTTATATGGTTTACCTATGAAATTGAAAGATCCAGGCACTAATCTTAGTGAAACGGTTGAAACAAAAACCTTTAAAGGCAAAACGTATTTGGTTCTAAAAGTCACATATGATGAAGCTGTAGGCAGTGATATTTGGTACTTCTATTTTAACCCAAAGACCTATGCTATGGAAATCTACCAGTTCTTTAAAACCGATGAGCATGGCAAAGCGAAACCTGATAGTGGTGAATATATAGTGCTTTCTGAAGAAACCCTCTTAAACGGTATTAAAATCCCTAAAGTGAGAGCCTGGTATTACAATAAAGCCGATAAATATTTGGGAACGGATACTTTGGTTGAAGATTAGAGTTTATCATTTGTATTACATAAAAAAAGCATCTCATTTCTGAAATGATTATAACTGAATTATAATTTAGAAGATACCAAGGTAATTAGTACTACCGAAAATGTATAAAAAAATTTATTACTTGTATATAATTACATTACTTTTGTAAAGCTGTTAAAAGCGAAAAGCCTATTGCGGTCACAATAGACTTCTCTAAATTTTAATGGTTTAAAAAATCACCTTGCCACTTTGGTCAAGGGTTGTAGCTAAAGTAGCCACATCGCGATTAGACCAACTGCTAATTTGACTATTAGTCTAATCTCTGTTTCAAATACCATCCACCATCGTGGATGGTTTTTTTTCTTTTTGCACATATCAATGTGTTAAAGTAAAAAACCCCTAACTAAAGGCCTAAGGGCTATGACCTATCTTTTCTAATTTCATTTGTCATATAGTTTTATGGTTAATATTAATTCTCTAATCTTAAATCTTCTTAAACCTACTTTTCATCATCTATTTTGCTATAATTTATTTAATAATCATATTAAAATATTTTTTATATAAATTTTATTTTAAAACTCTGACTATCAAGTGTTTAAACTCAAAATACCGCTTTCAAATTTCGCCTTAAAAAACCACCCTACACAATGATAGAGTGGCTTATTAATTAACACTTGTTGTATTTACTAGCTATTATCCTTCACAGCTCGTACATTCTTTCTTTTGCTTGAATTTTTGTGCTGCATTCATACTGTGTTGGTAGTACAATGATTTTACACCTAATTGCCAAGCCGTCACATAGATTTTATTAATATCTTTTACTGGCATATCTGGGTGTACCATAATATTTATAGACTGCCCTTGATCGATATGGTTTTGTCTATTTGCTGCCTGATAAATGATGGTCATTTGATCAATTTCAGAATAGGTTTTAAACACATCTTTTTCATGATCTGTAAGTCCTTCTAAATGTTGTACAGAACCATCATAATCTCTAATGCTTCTCCACACCTCACTAGTATTCATGCCTTTTTCTTCTAAAAGCGCTACTAAATAAGGGTTTTTAATTGTGGTTTTTATTTTCGCAATATCCTTTACGTAACTGTTAGACCAAATTGGCTCAATACCTTGAGATACTTGTCCTAGAATAAACGCAGAAGATGTTGTTGGAGCTACAGCGTTTAATGTTGTATTACGTCTTCCGTAACCTTTTAATACTTCTGGCTCACCAAATAATGTTGCTAATTCTTCAGATGCCTTAACAGACTTATCTTTTATTGTTTTAAATATTTCACTATTTAAATCAAACGCTTCTTTACTATCAAAAGCTACCATTTTAGATTGTAATAACGAATGCCATCCTAAAGCTCCTAATCCTAAAGCTCTATTTTCTTTAGCAAAGTTATAAGCCTTCTCCATAAACATGAAGGTTTGTCTGTCATCTCTATCTGCAGAGTCTCTATACACTTCTAATTTCGTAATGAATTCTTCTAAAACAGCATCTAAGAAATATACCATTGTTTCAACAGCATCAGTATCTTTCCACTTATCGTAATGCAATAAGTTTATAGAAGATAATACACATACAAACGACCATTTTTCGTTTGTTGGTAACATAATCTCTGAGCACAAGTTACTTGCGTAGATTTCATGGTTTTTATCTTGATATACATCTGGAGCTGTATTGTTAGCATTATCTCTGAAGAAAATATAAGGATATCCTATTTCACCTCTACGTTGTAATACTTTTGCCCAAATGGCTCTTTTATCTGTATCTCCATCAATCATTTCTTGCATCCAATCATTTCCAACAGTTACACCATGCGTTAACTCTTGTATTGGATTACCTTCTGTTCCTATTTCTAAAAACTCATGAATATCTTTATGCTCTATTGGTAAATATGGAGAAAAACGACCTCTTCTAACAGAACCTTGACTTACGACATCAACCATTTTTTCAAACAGTTGCATAATGTGTACAGCACCAGAAGATTCTCCGTTATTTTTTACAGGAGCTCCTCTATGACGAAGTTTTCCAAAATAACCTGAAGTACCTCCACCTAATTTAGACATCATACCAACTTCTGACTGTGTATAGAGAATATCTCCCATATCATCAGAAATATGTGAACCAAAACAACTGATTGGCAAGCCTCGTCTTTTTCCAAAGTTAGACCAAACTGGAGATGCTAATGAATAGTAGCCTTCTGCCATATAGCCATAAAACTTATCGGCAAAACCATCAATACCTAATATTTTTTCGGCATTATTGGCAATTTCTCTGATTCTTTCTTCAGGAGTTGTATCTTCTGTAAGGTAACCAGATGCTAAAAATTGACGACTATGATCTGTTAGCCATTTTATTTCTGGTTCTGCTTTTGCTTCTTTTATAGCTTCTTTTCTGGCTTTAATTAGTTCTTCATGATTTGAAGTTGTTGTAGTTTGAGGGTTCTCTACTTTGTTGTCAATGTCTAAATTAGTGTTGTCGTTCATGGTTTAAAATAAGTCGTCGCTGGTTATACTTTTTGTTCTTTTGCTATAGTTGATAGATCGTTTCACGAAAAAATCTCCGTGTTTTGTTCCTATAATTTCGTCGTCAAACCATTCGGTTTGCTCTAATAATTTTTCGTCGACATCGAATACTTTTTCAATGCCAATACTTTCTAATGAATTGTTAAATCTCTGTTTTATAAATTCGTTAATCACATCTTTTGGCAAGAAATCTAATTCACCTGCTTCAAAAATCCAATCCACTAATTTGCTTTCTGATATAAAAGCCTCTTCGCATAATTCTTTAACTAAAATGCTATGCTCTTCATCAAACCATGTTGGGTTTTCATGCTTTATAATTTTGATAATATCAATACCAAAATCACCGTGTATTTGTTCTTCCTTAGAAGTTGCTTCAACCACATTAGACACACCTTTTAGCATATTCTTATGTTTGTTAAAAGCCATAATTATTAAAAACTGTGAGAATAAAGAAACATGCTCTATAAATAATGAAAATAATAAAATAGATTCTGCATACTCTTTATTGTCTTCACTTTTAGCATTCTTTAAAGCCGTTTCTAAATAATGAACACGTCTCATTATTACAGGCTTTTTCTTTAGGTTTTTAAACTCGTTGTTAAGACCTAATATCTCTAATAAATGTGAGTAAGCATCGTGATGACGTACTTCACTTTCTGCAAATGTTGCTCCTACAGATCCGATTTCTGGTTTTGGCATTTTATGATAAATGTCTCCCCAAAATGATTTTACAGCGACTTCAATCTGCGAAATAGCAAGCATTGTATTTTTAATGGCATTTTGCTCTACAACTGTCAATCTTGTTTTAAAATCTTGAATATCACTTGTAAAGTTAAATTCTGAATGAATCCAGTACGAATGTCTTATAGCATCTACATATTCGTTAAGTTCTGGATATTCGTAAGGCTTTAAGTTAATACGCTTTTCAAAAATATTTGTTTTTCTGCTTCGCGCTTGTTCATCTCTATATAATATGTAAGCTTTTGCAACACCATGAAAAGAACTCTCCATTAGTTTCTCTTCTACAAGATCTTGCACTTCTTCTACTGTAGGCAAATACTTGTGATCTCTTGCTTTTCTTTCTAATAAGGTTTGTAATACTTTTACAGAAATCGTATTAGCGTCTTCTTTAGTACCATTTCCAACAGAAAGCATTGCTTTTTCAATAGCGTTAGAAATCTTATTTAAAACAAACGGACTCGTTTCATAATCTCTTTTTATAATCTGTGTAATCTCCATGCTCATTTAATTTTAAAGACTAGATAGTCCTTAGAATGATGCGTAATCATTCAGGTTTTTAATTGTTAAATCCGTAAAAGGTGTTATTGTTTTTCCTAAACTAGGAATATAAGGGCGTATTTTTAAATTGATTTTCTCAACACTTTTCTAAATCAAAAAAACCAGAAAAATCTATTTTATTTGCCTTGAACAAAGATTGACAATTGTTGTTAAAAAAGAAAGGATATTTCATAAACGTTGTCAACAAGTTTTTAACAAACCCATGTAGCACCCGTAAAACTTGAAGATTTAAAAAAAACATTACAATGCATTGATTACCAGTGAGTTAAATGCTTTTTCTGTAATTATATTTTGTAGGTTTTATCATGTTAAAAACAGGCTTAGTAAGCGTTTTTACTGATGGTATTACAATGCTATTTTAACTGTTAAAACCAAAATAAAAAAGAGCGTTTAGATAACGCCCTTTTTTCCCTAATAACTAACTAAAATTAATAATAAACAATAAAAAAATTACGTTATTATAAATTAACACTGAAATGAAAACGTCAGAATTTTAAAAACTCTGATTATTTCCTAATTAATAGCTTTTAACCAAAAAAGCAACCCCTCAATTTGCTGTATTTTTGGTTAATTTCAATACCCAAAGATGCCTATAAATTGAGTGCTATCACAATTGTAATGTATGACTGGTTAAAAAAAGTGTATAAATGGGCACCGTATTTTAAGTGTATTTTTTTTAGCATTCTACACATAAAACCATGCATTACATACATATTTAGATACAAAACATTCATTATGTATATACCTTTATATGTATATCTTTATATCAAATAATTCAGAAGCATGTTAAAAGCAGTAATCGTAGATGATGAGCCTAAAGCAATTCAAAGCCTCATATGGGAACTTAGTAACTTTAACCAAGAAATAGAAGTTATGGCTTCTTTTTCCAAACCTGATGATGCTTTAAAGTTTTTAAACACAAACACACCAGACTGTTTATTTTTAGATGTACAAATGCCCACTATTGGTGGTTTTCAGTTTTTAGAACAATTAAAAAATATAAATTTTGCTGTTGTAATCACTACCGCTTACGACGAGTATGCTATAAAAGCTTTAAAACACGAAGCAATAGATTACCTTTTAAAACCTATAGATTCTGATGATCTAAGCGCGTGCATCTCTAAAATAAAAAAACATAGCGAACGCACCCTTAATTCTCAAAAATTAGAACGTATGCTTTCTAATTTTAATTCACAATTCGATAAAAAAAAGATCACCATTAACACTGATGGGAAATTACTTTTTTTAGATGTAGATGATATTATCTATATAGAATCTGACGGTAATTATAGCACGCTATTTTTACAGAATAGAAAAAAAATAGTGCTCACCAAGAAATTAAAAGAAGTTGATGCCATCTTACCAGAACATTATTTTTTCAGAATTCACAATTCTTATATTATTAATCTCAATAAAATAAAAGCATTTATTAAAAATGAAGGGTATGTGATTATGGATAGTGAACACAAGATCCCTGTAGCGAGACAGCGTAAATCAGATTTTCTTGAAAAACTATAAACCAACACTATGAACTACTTGTTTAAGCATCAACTACTAAACCTGTGTCTGGTTTTTTTCTTTTTTGTTTCATATGGCTCTACGCAACAGACAAGTTTTGAAAACTCATTAATCTACATAAAAAACAATTCACCCTCTGAACACACCAAAATTGATTCTCTATTTAAACCGTTTGAACACGATAGTGTAAAAATGAAACGTTTGCTTAGCGTTTCTAAAAACATTTCCGCCTTTGAAACCTGTAGCTATGCACTTAATGCTCTAGGGGTTATCCAAAGAAATATTTCTAAATATGATGAGGCTATTGCCTTACACGAAGAAGCGAAAACTTATGCAGACAAAGCTAAAAGTACCGAATTTAAGATTATTAGTCTAAATATGATTGGTGTTGTTTACAGGCGAATGGACATGGTTAAACTAGCACTAGACCACCATACAGAAGCTTTAAAAATAGCCTACTCCGTAATAAACCCATCACTTGCAGTAACCAAAAATATTGCGGTTTCACAAAATAGTATTGGTAATATTTATTTAGCTTTAAAGCAATATGATTTGGCCATCAATCAATTTAATAAATCCCTTGAAATTGAAAAAAGTATAGGTAATAAACTAGGCTTAGCTATTAATTATCACAATATAGGCTATGCAGAAGAAGCTAAAGGCAATTTAAGTTCTGCCTTATCCAATTTTCAGAAATCATTAGATTACAACAACATGATTGATTCTGAAACCGGACGCCTTATTTGCTATAATAGTATTGGAGAAGTTTATCTCAAACAAGAAAATTACGAGGAAGCAGAACCTATTATTAAAGAGGCTTTAAATAAAGCCCTTAATATTGACGACCAATACTATATTTCGGCTTCATACCTTAATCTTGGTCAATTAGAAATAGAAACCAACCAACTCACTTCTGCAGAAAAGCATTTAAAAAAAGCGCTAGACATTGCAACTTCTTATAATTTAAAATCTACTGTAGCAGAATCTAGCAAACTACTATCTGAGCTTAACCGAACCAAAAAAGATTTTGAAACAGCATTAAAATATTACCAACAAGCTGTTGAAATAGAGAACACCATATTAACTGAGCAAAATTTACAATATGTAAATGATATTGCAGTTGAATATGAAAATGAAAATAAAAATAACCAAATTAAAGCCTTAGCTTTAGAGAATGAATCTGTTCGTTTACGACTAGAGCGAAACAAACAGATCTTACTATACACATCCTTACTTATAGGAATAATAGGTATCTCCCTTTTTATTATTCACAGAACAAAAGCTTTAAAACGAGACAAACATATTTTAACCTTAGAACAAGATATGTTGCGAAGTCAGATGAACCCTCATTTTATATTTAACTCGTTAAACTCCATTAAACTTTACATTATTAATAATGATAAAACTAATGCGGTTTATTACCTCAACAAGTTTTCAAAACTAATTCGAAAAATCTTAATGGCGTCAAAAGAGAAAGAAACATCCCTAAAAGACGAGCTCGAAACCATGAAGTTGTATATGAATATTGAAAACATTCGTTTTGATAATGAAATAAATTTTAACATCACTGTAGATCCAGCAATAAATACTGAAGCAACCAAAATACCCTCTTTAGTGCTTCAACCTTTTTTAGAAAATTCGTTATGGCATGGTTTGTCTTCAAAAGATAGCAACAAAAAAATAGATCTTACTGTAAGTAAAAAATTGCCCAATTTTATAACCGTTGAAATTATAGATAATGGTATTGGCAGAATTGCATCGCACAAAATTAATGAGAAGAAAAAACTAGAACGAAATTCTGTAGGTATAGATATCACAAAAGCAAGATTGGCTAATTTTTCAGAATCATTTCAAAATTCATACACTTTAGAAATTGAAGATTTGTACGAAGATGAAACCCCTTCAGGTACTAAAATAATCTTACACATACCAACAAAACTAAAGGCTAACATTACAATTTAAAGCCAAGCTTCAAAATTCTATTAGAGTAATGTAACACGTTTTATTTTCCGAAATTTTTCTCAGCCACTTTCTCCAATTCAGCATACCAATCTTCTCCAAATTTTCTAATAAGGGCTTCCTTTACAAACTTGTATATTGGCACTTGTAATTCTTTGCCTAAAGTACAGGCATCGTCACAAATTTCCCATTTTTCATAATTAACACCAGAAAACTCAGTGTATTCCTTCACTCGTATTGGATATAAGTGACAAGACACTGGTTTTTTCCATTGAATTTCTCCCTGATTATAGGCTTCTTCAATAGCGCAAAGTGCTGTTTTTTTCTCATCAAAAATAACATAAGCACAATCTGCTCCATTAATTAATGGAGTTTCAAAATCTCCAAAACTAGAGGTAATTGAAGTGCCTTGCGCTTCAATAGCATCAATCCCTTCTTGGCGAAGAAATGGCTTTACTTTTGGATAGATATCTTCTAAGATTTTTACCTCATCTTTATCTAAAGGCGCACCAGCATCTCCATCTATACAACAGGCTCCTTTGCAGGCTGAAAGATTACAAACAAAATCTTTTTCTATAATGTCTTCTGAGACTATGGTTTTTCCGAGTTGAAACATCCGGCAAAAATACTTAAACTTAACCGATATTTAATATTGCAAATATGTAATATTATCGCACCTTTGCAAAAAATTTCAAATCCACAGCGGATGTTTAGCCAATAAGATCATAAAAACCAAATACTTATAGCTATATTAAGAAACAATATAAAGATTAAAATCACAACGAAATGCAACTTAATTTTAAAGAAATATTTACAGCTTTTATGATCCTTTTTGCCGTAATCGATATTATTGGAAATATTCCAATTGTCATAGATTTACGTAAAAAAGTTGGACATATTCAAAGTGGAAAAGCCTCTATAATAGCAGGTGTAATCATGATTATTTTTCTTTTTGTTGGAAAAAGCTTGCTAAGTCTTATTGGTATAGATGTTAACTCGTTTGCTGTTGCAGGTGCTTTTGTCATCTTTTTTATTGCCTTAGAAATGGTTTTGGGTATTACGCTTTATAAAGACGATGAACATAGTGCTGTTACAGCTTCTGTTTTTCCATTGGCTTTTCCGCTTATGGCAGGACCAGGAACATTAACTACTTTATTATCGCTACGTGCAGAATTTGCCATTGAAAATATAATTGTTGCTGTAATTAGTAACGTTGTTGTTATTTATATAGTATTAAAAACATCTTCAAAAATAGAGCGTATCATAGGTACCAACGGAATTAACATTATAAGAAAAATATTTGGTGTAATTTTGTTAGCCATAGCAGTAAAGTTATTTGCCCACAACATTAAAGCTTTACTGGTTTAAATTTTTAAACATGAAAGTATTTACACTAATTCTATCTGCTATTGCATTAGCACTCATTATTTTTAATGCGACAAAGTTAAATTTTGAAGCGCTTTTTGAAGGAGAAAGTCAGACCGCACTAATTACAATTACAGCTGCGTTTTGTGCAATTATTTTATTACAGATTCTTAGAATTTCTAAGAAGATTGAAAAATTAAGCAAACAACGATAATGACTTTTGATGCTCTAATTATTGGCGGTGGAGCTGCAGGATTATCTTGCGCTTTAGTTTTAGGTTCTGCACAACACAAACCTTTTGCAGAAGGCAAGCACATTGGCATTATAATGCACCAAAAAACATCGCATTTACAAACCGCTTTGTTTAATAATGTTTTAGGATTACAAGCAGGTACGCTAGGTGCAGACATTCTAGAGGATGGTAAAAACCAATTAACAGATCTTTATCCGCATATCTCTCAGATTGAAAATGAAAAGGTAAATGCTATCGATAAAGATCACGGTGATTTTATAGTTACTACAAATCAAAACAGTTACCGATCTAAAATTGTAGTTGTTGCTGTAGGCTACACTAACTTAATGACCATAAAAGGTCTTAAAAACTACACAGAACCACACCCAAGAGCTGCTATTGAAAAAGATAGAATTTGGTTAAAAAACACAGATCATCTCATTGAAAAAAACCTTTACGTAGCTGGCACTTTAGCCGGTTGGAGAAGTCAATTTGCCATGGCATGCGGAAGTGGCGCACACGTAGCGACAGATATTTTAACGCTTTGGAATAATGGGAAACACACCAAAATTCACGATAAAATATAAGCGTTTAATTTTGTTTAAAGTTTGGATATTCTTTGCTTAATAAAATCACTTCTTGCACCATAATATCCTCTTTATTTATAATTTCTTCAAACGCATTATCATCAAATAACTGACGTGCAAGTGTGGCTTTAATAAGGCGTCTTATTTCGTCATTATAGGCTACAAACGTAATATTAGTACGTTCTTTTTTATTAACATATTCTTGAAAACGCACAACGATATCATCACTAACTTCAAAATTATTAATGAAATCGTATTTTGAAATATCTTGATATATACTGCGATCTTTATCTAATTCTTCAAAGACAAAATAACCAAAATGACCGCGTCGTCTTAAATAATTTATAGTTTCATTATCAAACAAACGATCAACAGGAACAAATACATCTGGGATGATGCCTCCACCTCCATACACCACTTTTCCTTTTGGTGTGGTAAACTTTAATGAATCATCAACTTCTATGCTTTTTTCATCAATCAGTTCCCCTGTCCTTAAACGCTTGTAATAATCTTTGTAATAGTTTTCACTATCTCCATTAGTATAAGGTCTTTGAATAGAACGCCCTGTAGGAGTATAATATCTAGAAACGGTTAATCTTACAGCACTTCCATCTCCTAAAGCCATTTCTCGCTGCACCAAACCTTTTCCATAAGAACGTCTTCCTACTATTATACCTTTATCATTATCTTGAAGTGCTCCAGCAATAACTTCGCTTGCCGATGCAGAGTTTTCATTTATTAGAATATATATTTCGCCCTCTTCAAAATCTCCATGTTGTGTTGCATATATGCGTTCTTCTTTTCCTTTTTTGTCTTTAGTAAACAGAATCAGCTTATCGTCTTCTAAAAATTCATCAGCAATCTGCTCTGCAACACCCAAAAACCCTCCTGGATTATCCCTTAGATCTAAGGCTAGTTTTGTAGCACCAAGTTCTTTTAATTCGCCTAATGCCAACTTAAATTCCTTAAAAGTAGATTCTGCAAAACGATTCATTTTTATATAACCTAAATCGTCCGTTAGCATATAAGCTGCATCTACACTTTTAATTGGGATACTTTTGCGTTTTACTTCAAACTCTAAAAGCTCCTCTTCACCTTTTCTAAAAACTGTCAATTTGACCTTAGTGTTTTTATCACCTCTAAGCTTATTTCCTATAAAATCATTATCAAAATCAACTCCATACAGTGTATCTCCATCTGCTAAAAGAATTCGATCTCCACTCATAATTCCAGCACTTTCACTTGGCCCACCCTCTGTTGGTTTTACTACAGCTATAGAATCTCTATAAGGGTAAAAATTAATACCAATACCTACAAAATCACCTTTCATATTTTCAGTGATGCGCTGTAAATCTTCTTTAGGAATATACATCGAATGTGGATCTAAATTGTTTAAAATCCCATTAACAGTAACATCTACAATGCTATCTGTATTAACCTCTTCTACGTATTCGTAATCTATATAATCTATTAAACGGTTGAGCTTATTCTTTTTACTATTAGTTGAAAAAAGATTATCTGAAGTATCTGCAAAATTTAATTCGCCACCTATAATAACTCCTGCTGCAATTGCAACGCCTATAATTAGTGGTATGTATTTATTTTTAGTTGCCATACTATTTCCCATCAGAATGGGAATCTGCATTTAAGTCTTCTATTAACTCTAGTTCTATACCTGCTTTTCTTAAAAAATCAATTCCCGAACAATCCTTATAACCTTCATGATACACCACTCTTACAATACCAGCTTGATGAATTAGTTTACTACATTCCTTACAAGGCGACAACGTAATATAAAGCGTCGCTCCTCTACAAGATTGTGTAGATGATGCTACTTTTAATATAGCATTGGCTTCTGCATGTAACACATACCATTTGGTATACCCTTCATCATCTTCGCAATAATTTTCAAAACCTGTTGGAGTACCATTATAACCGTCAGAAATTATCATTCTATCTTTTACAATAAGCGCACCAACTTGTTTGCGTTTACAATGTGATAATTTCCCCCATTCTTTAGCTATACGTAAATAGGCTTTGTCGTAACGTAATTGTTTTATATCTGACATTAATTCTTGTTCTTGTACAAAGTATACTAGTTAGTAACGAAGATATAAGCTTAGTATTTTATAACCAATTTACTATCAGTTAAAATTTTACCAAACTTTTAAAATTTTACTTTAAAAAATCACTTTGCGTAATCATTGGAATTACCAATCCAATAACTATAGCTGAAAGCACCATCATCCAGTCACGACGTGAAAACCTAAATACCGTTTGACATAAAAACCCTATGAATAAAACGACAAATACGATAATGACTTGCGCAAGTTCAATACCTAAAGCAAATTCTATTAGAAGTTCCAATTTATTTTCTGATTGCCCTGAAAACATTTTAAATTCTCTTGCAAAACCCAAGCCGTGTATCAGTCCAAAAAATAAAGTTGTAAAAAATAGTAGGCCAAATTTATTCGTTTTAGATTTTTTACCTGCAGTAAACACGTTGTAAATGGCCATGATTAAAATAGTAATTGGTATTAAAAACTCTACTAACTCACCATTAATACTCACCACTCCATAAGCTGCCAAAACCAATGATAACGTATGGCCTAAGGTAAATGTCGTAACTAAGACCAAGACACGTTTCCAATCATTAAAAACATAAGGCACAGCTAATACCATTAAAAAAAGGATATGGTCATACCCATTAATATCTAAAACGTGGTTCATGCCGTATTGTACATTAAACCAGAAATTTTCTAACATAATTATTGTGTTTGGGAAAACCAAAGTTACAATTAAAATGCAATATGTTTCCATTAAAATAAAGTGAATAAAATTTGTGTAATCCTATTTTCTTTCGGAATATTGTAACACACAAAGTTCAAATAACTTACTGAAATGTTATCAAGAAAGGTGGAGGGATTAGACCCATTGAAGCCTTAGCAACCCTTAAATTTATTAAGAAGGTGCTAAATTCTACTTAATTGGCGATTCATTTATCGCGAAATTGGATAGATAACCAAACCTAATTACTCATCTGTAATTACTACTCTTTATAACATTTTCTAGAAAATTACGTCTACGACGTATTTGGTTTTTTGATATTATCAAATGATTAGAAAATGAGTTCCAAACACATTGAAACACAAGCCATACGCACACAGATTGAACGTTCGCAATACTTAGAACATTCAAGCCCTTTATACCTCACATCGAGTTATGTTTTTGAAGATGCTGAAGATATGCGTGCCTCTTTTGCAGACGAAAAACAACGGAATATTTACAGTCGCTATTCCAATCCTAACACTTCTGAATTTGTAGAAAAAGTATGCCAAATGGAAGGTGCAGAACGTGGTTATGCTTTTGCTTCTGGTATGTCTGCTGTATTTTCAACATTTGCAGCCTTATTAAATTCTGAAGATCACATTGTATCTTGTCGTAGTATTTTTGGTTCTACGCAAACCCTATTTAATAACATATTACCAAAATGGAACATCGCAACAAGCTACTTTAAAATGGATGAATTAGATACCATTGAAAGTCTAATTCAACCCAATACCAGAGTGATTTATGCAGAAAGCCCAACAAATCCTGCTGTAGATATTTTAGACTTACAACGTTTAGGAGATATCGCTAAAAAGCATGGACTTATATTTATTATCGACAATTGCTTCGCAACGCCTTACTTGCAACAACCTATAAAATTTGGTGCCGATTTAATCATTCATTCTGCCACCAAATTAATGGATGGCCAAGGCCGCGTTTTAGGAGGTGTTGTTGTGGGGAGTTCCAATTTTATTCAGAAAATTTATTTGTTTTCTAGAAATACAGGTCCTGCTTTATCTCCATTTAACGCATGGGTGTTATCTAAAAGTTTAGAAACCTTAGCGGTTAGAGTCGATAGACATTGCGACAGTGCTTTAAAAGTTGCTACCTTTTTAGAGTCTCACAAGAATGTAAATGTTGTAAAATATCCATTTCTAAAGTCACACCCGCAATACGAATTAGCCAAACAACAAATGAAATTAGGCGGAAACGTCGTGGCTTTTGAAATAAAAGGAGGCATTGAAGCCGGTAGAACCTTTCTAAACGCCATTAAATTATTATCACTATCTGCAAACTTAGGAGACACTAGAACTATTGTAACACATCCAGCATCAACAACACATGCTAAAATCCCAGAAGATGTACGATTAGAAACCGGCATCACTTCAGGATTAATACGAATTTCTGTCGGTTTAGAACATCCAGAAGATATTATTAACGATTTAAAACAAGCGTTAGAAAATTAACGTCAGTTCGAGTGATTTTATGACATCGGAATAAAATTATATCGAGAACAAACATATACTATGAGCAATATAAAAGACGAATTACAAAAACGCATATTAGTTCTCGATGGAGCCATGGGAACCATGTTGCAACAATATAACTTCTCGGAAGAAGACTTTAGAGGCGAACGTTTTAAGGATTACCCATCTCCTTTAAAAGGCAATAACGATTTGTTATCCTTAACCCAACCAAAAGCTATAGCTGAAATTCACGCTAAATATTTTGAAGCTGGTGCTGATATTGTGGAAACCAATACCTTTTCCGGAACCACCATTGCCATGGCAGATTACAACATGGAAGATTTGGTATATGAGTTGAATTTTGAATCGGCTAAAATCGCCAAAGAAGTGGCAGATAAATTCACAAAAGCAAATCCTGACAAACCGCGTTTTGTTGCAGGTAGTATTGGACCAACCAATAAAACAGCAAGTTTATCACCAGATGTTAACCGCCCAGAATATAGAGCCATTACGTTTAACGAATTACGTATTGCCTATAAACAGCAAGTAGAAGCGTTAATTGATGGCGGTGCCGATTTACTTTTAGTGGAAACTATTTTTGATACTTTAAATGCAAAAGCCGCTTTATTCGCTATTGAAGAAGTCAAAGAAGAACGACATATTGATATTCCAATTATGGTTTCTGGAACCATAACGGATGCTTCAGGAAGAACCTTATCCGGACAAACCGTAGAAGCATTTTTAACCTCAATATCACATATTCCCTTATTAAGTGTTGGCTTTAATTGTGCCCTTGGCGCGCAACAGTTAAAACCGTATTTACAGCGTTTATCTAACGAAACGAATTTCTATACCTCAGCACACCCAAATGCAGGATTACCAAATGCTTTTGGAGAATATGATGAAACACCAAAACAAATGCAAGGCTATATTGAAGACTACCTTAAAAATAACCTTATCAATATTATTGGCGGCTGTTGTGGCACAAGTCCCGCGCATATTAAAGCCATTGCAGATGTCGCAAAAAACTACAAACCAAGATTAATACAAGAATTAGCATAATGGCAGAATCTGATTGTAAGAAATACTTAACCTTATCTGGATTAGAACCTTTAGTGGTAACACCAGACAGTAACTTTATTAATATTGGAGAACGTACCAATGTGACTGGTTCTCGAAAATTTCTTCGGTTAATTAAAGAAGAAAAATACGATGAAGCTCTAGAAGTGGCGAGAGACCAAGTCGATGGAGGCGCACAAATTCTAGATGTTAATATGGATGAAGGGATGCTCGATGGGGTTTATGCTATGACGACCTTTTTAAACCTCATCGCTTCAGAGCCCGATATTTCTAGAATCCCCTTAATGATAGATAGTTCTAAATGGGAAATCATTGAAGCAGGCTTACAAGTGGCTCAAGGAAAATGTGTGGTTAATTCTATTAGTTTAAAAGAAGGTGAAACACAATTTAAACACCACGCCAAACTCATCAAACGTTACGGAGCCGCAGTTGTGGTAATGGCTTTTGATGAAGACGGCCAAGCGGACACTTACAACAGACGAATCGAAATCTGTAGACGTTCCTATCATATTTTGGTGAACGAACTTAAATTTCCTGCGCAAGACATCATCTTTGACCCTAATATTTTTCCAGTAGCCACAGGTATGGAGGAACATCGCAGAAATGCGCTCGACTTTTTTGAAGCGACCAAATGGATTCGTGAAAATTTACCATATGCTAACGTTTCTGGAGGTGTGAGCAATGTGTCGTTTTCGTTTAGAGGAAACAATATCGTTCGTGAAGCCATGCACTCTGCCTTTTTATATCATGCCATTAAAAACGGTATGAATATGGGCATTGTAAATCCAACCATGTTAGAAGTTTACGATGAAATAGACAAAGATTTATTAGAGCGTGTTGAAGATGTTTTATTTGACAGACGTGAGGATGCTACAGAACGCTTATTAGATTTTGCCGAATCGGTAAAAGGACAAAAAAAGGAACACGAGGATAAGGTTTTAGAATGGAGAAGTCATCCATTGCAAGATCGAATTACACACGCTTTAGTAAAAGGTATTGATGCCTTTATCTTGGAAGATGTTGAAGAAGCACGATTGGCATCCGCCAAACCCATTGAAGTTATAGAAGGTCATTTAATGATTGGAATGAATGTGGTTGGCGATTTATTTGGAAGCGGTAAAATGTTTCTGCCTCAGGTGGTAAAATCGGCTCGTGTAATGAAAAAAGCCGTCGCTTATTTACAACCGTTTATTGAAGCTGAAAAAGACGGCAAACAAGAGTTCGCTGGTAAAATTTTAATGGCGACCGTTAAAGGTGATGTTCATGATATTGGAAAAAATATTGTAAGCGTTGTGTTAGGTTGTAATAATTACGAAATCATTGACCTTGGTGTTATGGTACCACCAGAAAAAATTATTGAAACCGCCATTAAAGAAAAAGTAGATATTATTGGTTTAAGTGGCTTAATTACGCCTTCGCTAGATGAAATGGTCTATGTTTCTAAAGAACTTGAAAAACAGAATGTAAAAATCCCACTTATTATTGGTGGTGCAACAACCTCTAGAGCGCATTCTGCTGTAAAAATTGCACCGCACTATAACAATACAGTGGTGCATATTAATGATGCCTCGAGAGCGGTAACGGTAGTTGGAAATTTACTTCAAAACGATAGTCGAATTTATAAAAATCAGATTCGAGAAGAGTATGATGCATTCCGTGAACAATTCTTAAAGCGTACCAAGAAAAAAGACTATTTAACGCTTTCGGATGCTCGAAAAAACAAGTTAAGAATCGATTGGAATACCTCTAACATCGTAAAACCTCAGCAATTAGGCATTCAAATTATAGATGATTTTGACATCACTAAATTGGAAGAATTTATAGATTGGTCACCCTTTTTTAGAAGTTGGGATTTACATGGCAAATATCCAGATATACTAACAGATACCGTTGTTGGAGAGCAAGCCACAGAGTTGTTTGCGGATGCTAAAATATTATTGAAACGTATTTTTAAAGAAAAGCTCTTAACAGCTAAAGCCATCTTTGGATTATTTGAAGCTAATACGGTTAATGATGATGATATTGAAGTGACAATCTCTGATGATTATACTGAACTTGATTCAGTGTCTCAGAAAGAAGGTCTCGACGGCACTCGACCAGACAAATTAAAATTCTTAACCCTTCGTCAGCAATCCAAAAAAGCCCAAGGCAAACCCAATATTGCACTAGCCGATTTTATTGCACCTAAAGCTTCAGGAAAACAAGATTATATGGGATGTTTTTGTGTATCCACGGGATTTGGAACAGCAGCATTAGCTGCCCAATTTGAAGCGGAACACGACGATTATAATTCCATTATGATTAAAGCCTTAGCTGATCGTTTGGCAGAAGCTTTTGCGGAATACCTACACAAAGAAGTCAGAACCAAACATTGGAGCTATGCAAAAAACGAAAACTTAACTAATGCCGATTTAATAAAGGAACAGTATAAAGGTATTCGTCCCGCACCTGGTTATCCTGCTTGCCCAGACCATTTAGAAAAGACCAGCATTTGGAAACTTTTAAATGTAGAAGAAACCATTGGAGTAAAACTCACGGAAAGTTTAGCCATGTGGCCAGCGGCGAGTGTTAGTGGTTATTATTTTGGAAATCCCGAAGCCAAATATTTTGGATTAGGAAAGATAAAAGAAGACCAAGTGGAAGATTATAGTAAAAGACGACACATAAGCATAGATGAGGCTACAAAATGGTTGAGCCCGAATATTGCAGATTAATAGAATTATGATTATAGACCTAGCAGGTTTTAAAAACCTTGCAAGTCAAAAAATAATGTCTATAAAAAATTAAGATTAAACATTAAAGAGATACCTGCTTTCGCAGGCAATAGTATGAAAGTAACAGACCATATAAAAAACGCGAACGGAAAAACACAATTCTCTTTTGAGATATTACCTCCATTAAAAGGGCAGCATATTCAGTCTATTTTTGACAATATAGATCCATTAATGGAATTTAAACCACCATTTATTGATGTTACCTATCACAGGGAAGAATATGTTTTTAAAGAAGTTGAAAATGGATTGCTAAAAAAACAAGTTGTTAAAAAACGACCTGGAACAGTTGGGATTTGTGCTGCGATTCAGAATAAATACGGAGTAGATGCTATTCCTCATATTTTGTGTGGAGGCTTTACCAAAGAAGACACAGAAAACTTCTTAATTGATTTGGATTTTTTGGGCATTGAAAATGTTATGGCATTACGTGGTGATGCCGTTAAAAGTGAAACCTACTTTAAACCTGAAAAAGAGGGTCATAATTATGCCTGTGAACTCGTAGCTCAAATTGATGATATGAATAACGCTAAGTATTTAGATGATGCCTTACAAAACAGCTCTGCTACAAATTTTTGTATTGGTGCAGCTGCATATCCAGAAAAACACATGGAAGCTCCTAGCTTAGATAGTGATATTCATTTCTTAAAAAAGAAAATTAAAAATGGGGCGACCTATATTGTAACTCAAATGTTTTTTGATAATCAGAAATATTTTGACTTTGTTGCTAAATGCCGAAAAGAGGGCATAACGGTTCCTATTATCCCCGGACTAAAACCTATTGCGACTAAAAAACAACTGAATCTAATTCCACACCGTTTTCATGTAGATTTACCAGAAGAATTAATTATTGCTATCGTAAAATGCAAAGACAATAAAGCTGTACGACAAGTAGGAATTGAATGGTGTATTCAACAATCCAAAGCGCTTCAAGATGCAGGCATACCTGTGCTTCATTATTATTCTATGGGAAAAAGTGACAATATTCAGGCTATTGCTTCTGCGTTATTTTAGATAAAAAATATATGTGTTTCTCAAAAATTAAGGAACTACAATTGATGAATTAATCCAACATCCTATTTCTATGGTTTTACCAGACATATCTCTGAGAAATATGTCTTCTTTTGTTGGCGCTTTTGCTTCATAATTTGCCACATATTGATTCACTAATTTTTGCAATGTAGGATCTACCCTAGAACCTTTCTTTGCTTCTTTAGCAGCTAACCAATATACTGCTCTTTGATAAAAATTATCCTTACCACAATGCTTTGCGCTTTCACCATACATTTCGGCAATCAATACATGCGGATTTCCGTTCGCAGGATTTAACTTTAAAGCTTTATTAAAGTAGCCTCTTGCTTTACTATATTGTTTCTGTTTCTTAAGAATAACACCAATTCTTAGTGCTAATTTTGATTTTTTAAATGTATCTGTTTCTAACTCATAAGCCTCTTCTAAAAATTTAAAAGCTTCTGCTGTTTTATTCTTTTTAATTAAAATGGTTGCAACGTAAACTTTTGTATCGGCTGATGGTGACACCTCATCATATTGTTTTACAAGTTTTTCATAGAGTGCCGCTTCTGTGCATTCCTTATGATACATTCTACTTACAGCGCGTTTTAACCAAACAGCATCATTTTTATTAATTTCAAACGCTTTAGTATAAAGTGGAATTAAATTATCGCAATTGGCTTTTTTACTCAGTATTGCATCAATATTTCCCTGAATAAGTGCATAATTTTTAAGGTAGCTTTCATAGACTTTTTTTCTGTTTTTTTCTTTTGAGGACAGTGCTTCTCCGCTTTCCATTTTTAAGACTAATTCATTTAATTTTTCTGAATAATTCTGAATTTCAACTTGAATTTTCTCGCTAACATCGTCATAAGTATTGAACAGTTCTGCATCTGTTTTCTTAGCTGCATCATACAAATCTACCATTACCGAGAAATAAGTATAAAGACTCTTAGGGTGTGTGAAGGTTTTTGAATCTGCTATAAATGCATTGTTAAAGCAATCATATAATTCATCATTGCTTTTCTTGAAGTTGTCTTTATAATCATATTGCAGCTGACAAATTTTAGCATCATACTCTCCTTTAGATGTTCTATTGGCAAAATAGTGTTGGCGCTCTTTCCATAAATTGATTAAGTCTTGAAGAAACTCTAATTTTAAATCGTCTACAGAATTTTCAATTTTATATTTTAAAATCTTTTCACCATCTATATAAATAGCTATATTTAAATTCGGACATTCAGTCCTTACATATAGCCAAGGCTCATAGGCAGCATCGTACTTTTTTGCCTTTACATTTTCATGAAAAATTGAAAGTTTAGTATTACATACTTCCTTTTGGGCATTTATAGTCCCTAGACTACATATAAAAATAATACAAAAGAGGATGGATTTCTTTGTCATAATAAGGTTGTTTATAGTTAGTTACAAGCTACAAAGCCACAAAAAACATACCAAAGACCTGAAAAACAATATTATACGCTCACATACATATAACTTCCACAACACAATACATGCAAACAGATAACAAACAGGCTTTTAGACCAAAAACACTATTTCTTTTTGGTAAAAATATTCAAAGTTAGTCCCGAAATAATAAGTAAAATACCTACCAAACTCCAAATGGTATAAATTTCCTTAAACCAGACCAAGCCAATAATGATTGTAAAAATGACTTCAAGATATTTAAGAGGTGCTATTTGGTTGGTTTCTCCAGCTTGCATTGCTTTTGTCATATATAACTGAGCAAAATACCCAAAAACACCTAGACTTAACAATATAAGCCATTCTTTACCTACTGGATTTACCCAAGCATTAATTGATAAAAGCCCACCAATTACAGCCGAAATAATCATAAAATAATTGACCACCACCACTGGGTGATCTTCATTTCCTATTTTTCTAATGGTGATATAAACTAATCCTACAAAAACCGCAGAAACTAAGGCAAAGACCATCCCTTTAATTTCTAATTCGGTATCAAATCCTTTTAAAACTAACACTCCTAAAAAAGCCATTAAAAAAAAGAACCATTGTATAGGTTTTATTTTTTCCTTTAGAAATAATAATGCAAAAAGAGCGGCAAAAATTGGACCTATATATCGTATTGAAACAGCTGTACCCATTGCAATATACTTTATAGATAAAAAGAATAAAGTCATAGATATGAGCCCGAATATACTTCGCATTATCAATAGTCCTTTTTTATTTCCCAATAAAGAAATCTTATGTTTTAATAAAAATGGTATTGTAAAAAACAGAGAACCAATGGACCTAAAAAAGACAATTTGATAAACTCCAAAATTATTTAATGACTTTACAAATACATTTAAAAATGTAAATGCTAGTGCACTAATTATCATGTATTGAATAGCTTGTTTCAAAATATTGATTATTGTAATTAATGCAAGGTTATAACTATTTTAATGTTTCTCTGTAAATAAAAAACATTATCTAAAATATCAAAGTAAAACCTTAGTTGCCTTTTAATAAATTTATTAGACTATTATACGAAAGTTGTTTTACCTCTTCAAGCGATTGATTACTGTCAATATTTAGTAATTCTATAGAAAGTGAATTCCCTTCAAATTGTGATTTTTGTTTATTTTCTGATGAAATAATAATGGCTCCTTCAATAGAACCATCGTTAAGATTTTTAATGTAGTTTAACTCCTTCTCATAAGAATTAAACGACTGATAAAACAGAATTCTATACCCAAATCTTTCTGCAGATTTCTGTAAATGGCATAGAGAATGGCTATAACATGCTTTGGTCACTTCAGGTAATATAACTGCAATAGACTCTGTTTTTTTTATTCTAAGAGAAACAGCATAATTATTAGGTACATAATTATGCTGTTTAGCTATTGTATTAATTGTTTTTCGTGTAGCTTCACTAATCTCAAGCTTATTATTTAAAGCTTTAGATACCGTAGATATAGAATATCCAGATAAAGACGAAAGTTCCTTTATAGTTACAGCAGACGATTTCAATACTTTTTATTTTAAATCTTTAATTATTGCTAATGCATTTCTCGTATCCGATTCTATTTTAGCCAAATCATAATTACCATCAGCATTTTTAGCAATAAGTTTAGAGCCCATACCAACACATGTGACACCTGCTTTAAACCAGCCTTCTAAATTTTCTTTAGTTGGAGATACTCCACCTGTTGGCATTATGCTTGTCCAAGGTTGCGGACCACGAATGGCCTTAACAAAATCGGGACCATAAATACCACCTGGAAACAATTTTACAACTTCACAGCCTAGTTCTTCTGCTCTACAGATTTCGGTTAAAGAACCACATCCTGGAGACCAAGCCACTTTACGTCTATTACAAACTATTGCAATGTCTTCTCTTAAAACAGGCGTTACTATAAAGTTTGCTCCTAAAGCCATAAAACGAGATGCTGATGCTGCATCAGTCACAGATCCCACACCCATAATCATTCCAGGTAATTCTTTAAGTACCCATTTATTAAGTTCACCAAAAACTTCGTGAGCAAAATCTCCTCTTGCTGTAAATTCTAATAATCGTGCACCACCATCGTAAGTAGCTTTGATTACTTTTTTACTAATTTCTATATCTGCGTTATAAAACAATGGAACCATTCCGGTTTGTTTCATAACATTTGCGACTTCTATTCTTGAAAAATTTGCCATAATTTTATCTTGCTACACGTCCTGAGGCATCACCACCCATTAATTTTTCTACTTCTGCTACAGTTACTAAATTGGCATCACCTTTAATAGTGTGTTTTAAACATGAAGCTGCAACTGCAAAATCCAATGCATTTTGGTCATCTTCAGGATATTTTAATAATCCGTAGATTAATCCACCCATAAATGAATCACCTCCTCCTACACGATCAACGATATCCGTAATTTGATACTGACGTGTTTCATACATTGTTTTACCATCGTATAACACACCTGCCCAAGTATTATGAGATGCTGAAATTGAACCTCTTAAAGTTGTAATTACTTTTTTAGCTCTTGGGAATTTTTCCATCATTTGTTTACAAACCGATAAGAACGCTTCCGCTTTTACATCGTGTCCATGTTTATGTACATCTAAACCTTCAGGATGAATATTAAAATGCTTTTCAGCATCTTCTTCGTTTCCTAACACAACATCACAATACGACGTTAATTCCGTCATTATTTTTTCTCTGTATGCTGCATCACAATACGTCCAAAGTTTAGCTCTATAATTTAAATCTGTAGAAATAGTCACTCCCATTTCACTAGCAATTTTAACAGCTTCTAAACAAGCATCTGCTGCGCCTTGAGAAATTGCAGGAGTTATACCTGTCCAATGAAACCAAGCCACATCTTTAAACACTGCTTTCCAATCTACCATTCCTGGCTCTATTTCAGAAATAGCAGAATGTGCTCTATCGTAAACAACTTTAGACCCTCTACTTACTGCTCCAGTTTCTAAGAAATAAATCCCTAAACGGTCTCCTCCATAAATAATTTTATCTACACCAACACCTCTTTTACGCATTTCCATCATAGCACATTCACCAATATCATTTTTTGGTAAACGTGTTACAAAATCTACTGGTACACCATAATTAGCTAAAGACACTGCTACGTTAGATTCACCTCCACCATACACCACATCAAAACTTGATGCTTGTGAAAATCTTAAAAATTGTTGAGGAGCTAATCGTAACATGATTTCTCCGAAAGTAACTACTTTTTTCATCCTATATTTTAATTAAATATTGTTTTGGTTAATCGTTTAAGCAAACTTTTTAAAAATAAATCAAAACGATGTTGTTTTGATTTTTAAAGTTAAAACGATACTTTTGCTTAAACGTTTAAGCAAATATATATAAACTTGGGTGAAAAAAAAAGAATAACTATAAAAGACATTGCAAATGTGTTAAAAATCTCACCTGCAGCGGTTTCTAAAGCTCTACATGATGATTCTAGAATTAGTGCTAAAACTAAAGCGGCTGTAAAACGTGTTGCAAAAGAGCTTAACTACCAACCTAATCACTTGGCTAGTGCTTTAAGAAAAGGAAAAAGTAATCTAGTTGGTGTTATTGTACCAAAAACAAATAGCAATTTCTTTTCTTCGGTTGTAGAAAACATGGAAAGTGTTTTAAATAAAGCCGGTTATAATATTATTATTACGCAGTCTAACGAGTCATTTGAAAAAGAATGCCGAAATATAGACACGCTATTATTTACACAAGTGGATGGCATTATTGCATCTATGGCTAATGAAACTGTAGATTTATCTCATTACGAAAAAATTAAATCTAAGGGAATTCCATTAATTTTATTTGATAGAGGGGAAAACGATTTAAATGTAGATTATATTGGCATAGACGATTACCAAAGCAGCCATATGATAGTAGAGCATTTAATCTCTAAAGGTTGCAAACGTATTGCACATATTGGAGGTTTTAGACGCACTAGAATTTATAATAATAGAATTCGAGGTTATATTGATGCGATACATAAACACCATTTACCTCAAGACGATGTTTTATTAATAGAAAGCAATCTAGATCTTGAAGATGGCAGAATAAAAATGAAAGAATTACTTGCATTAGATCATCCGCCAGATGCCGTTTATGTTGCTAGTGATTACGCAGCCTTAGGAGCGCTTCAAGTTTTAAACGAACAACATATAAAAGTTCCTGAAGAAATATGTTTAGTTGGATTTGGTAATGAACCTTTTACGTCGTTAGTTAGCCCAACTATTACTACTGTTAGCCAACATAGTAAGCAAATAGGTAAAATTGCAGCAGAAACGTTTTTGAAACGAATTAACACCAAAAATTGGAAGCCTAAATTGGACAAAAATATTTTAAAATCTGAATTGATAGTAAGAGACTCTTCTAATAGAGACTTATCTATTAAATCGTCCTGATGTATTACCTTCTAAAACATTCATGACCTCATCTACATTTGAAAAATTCACATCACCTTCATAAGTATGCTTTAAGGCACTTGCTGCTGCAGCAAACTCCATCGCTTTATAATCATCAAAATGCTGCAAGCCATATATTAGTCCACCAGCAAAAGCATCACCTGTACCAATTCTATCTACAATATGTGTAATGTCTAAATCTTTAGTTTCTCTAAATTCATTACCATTCCACATTCTAGATCGTATTTTATGCCAAGAGGCATTAATTGGTGTTCTAATTTTATCAAATGTTTTTTTTATGCTCGGGAATTCTTTTAGTAATTGTTTACTTGCCGCAATAAAATCTTCGTTTGAATAATTGTAATTAGCACCTAAAACTTCATTCATTTCATTAATACCACCTATAAAAATCGTACAATAGTTTAATAAGTCTGATAGTGTTTCTTTTGGATTGGCACCATACGTCCACAAACCACTTCTATATGTAGGGTCAACAGAAATTTCGACCCCTTTTTCTCTAGCTAATTTTAATCCTTCTTTTAAAGTAAGATAACCTCCTTCGCAAAGTGCTGGTGTAATTCCTGTCCAGTGAAACCATGTACAACCTTTAAGAGCTTTTTTCCAATTTACCATATTGGGAGTTATCTCAGAAAATGCAGAATGTGAGCGATTATAAGAAATTGAACTCGGCCGCATTACTGCTCCTACTTCGAGAAAATAGACGCCTAAAGGTCTATTAGAACGTACTATTCCTGATGTGCTAACACCATATTTTCTTAAATAAGATTTTGCTGTATCTCCTATAAAATCATTTGATATGGACGAAATATGTCTTACTCTGCCACCAAAATTTGCTATTGAAATAGCCACATTAACTTCTGTTCCACCAAAATAAAACTCTAAACGATTAGACTGCATAAATTTTTTATTCCCTAAAGGGGAAAGGCGCATTAAGACCTCTCCAAATGTTACCGTTTGATTCATAATTCGTTTTGTTTTCTATTAAATTTACAAAAAAAATAGCCTTTCTGTGATTGAAAGGCTACTCTAAGTATTTATAAAAAATTTGCTTGTTATATCCCTAAAGCTTGTCCACCACCAATTTGAATAGTTTCTGCGGTAATAAACGATGCATCTTTACTTGCTAAGAACGAAACAACGCCTGCCACATCTTCTGGCTGACCTAATCTCCCTAACATAATATTATTTGCCCATGAAGCGAAAACTTCAGGTTTAGTTGCCTTAATTTGTGCATGGAAAGGAGTATCAATGGTACCTGGTGATACTGCATTTGCTCTAATTCCATATTCAGCTAAATCTTTTGCTAATGCTCTTGTAATAGCATGAACTCCTGCTTTAGACGTACCGTAGATACCTGCTCCAGGTCCACCAGCAGTCCATCCTGCATTTGATGTATAGTTAATTATAGAAGGGTGTTCTCCTTTTTTCAAGAAAGGAATTGCTGCTCTTGACGCAAAAAACACAGAGTCTAAGTTTAATGCCATTACATTTCTGTAAAACTCAGTTGTCATTTCTTCAAAACGAGATCTACCACCTAAACCACCTGCATTGTTTACAAGTACATCTATTCTACCATATTTCTCACCAATCTTAGTGATATTTGAAGTGACTTGTTCTTCATTTGTAACATCAAAACCAAGATATTCAGCTGTAATTCCAGCATCTGTAAGCTGTTTTACTTTTTCTGCTCCTGCATCGTCATCAATACCATTTAAAACTACAGTATATCCATCTGTACCTAATCTTTTTGCTACTTCAAAACCTATTCCTCCTGTTGCTCCTGTTACTATAGCTACTTTTCCTTTATTACTCATTTTTATTAATTTAATATATAATTATGTTATACTTTTTTTGTCACTGGTTTCACTTTTGGGATAAAAATCCAAACACTTGCAACTGTTAATAATGCTAAAGTTGCTCCTATTATAAAAGCTGGCGTATAGTTTCCACCGCTTGTTAACCATGGCACTAAATAAGTTAATCCCGCAGCTGTAAGTTTAGCAGCCATACCAGAAAAACCTGCTAAAGAACCTACTGTTTTCCCACTAAAAAGATCACTAGGTAACGTCTGAACATTTCCTATTGCTGTTTGAAAACCGAATAAAATAACGGCCATTAATATTACAGCGGTTGTTGCACCCGGATTTTGCATATCTGATATATTCATATCTATAGCTCCTAGACCATTTAAAAAATGAATAACCTCTGTTTCAATACCTAATGGGTTTGACATTGCTAATAATGCTGGTAACATTACAAAACAACCAAGGGTTATTACCATTTTACGTGTTCTGTCAACGTTCCATCCTTTTTTTAGTTTATTTCGCGCTAAAATACCACCATAGTAAGCACCTACCATTGCACCGGCATAAGGCACCCAGCCATATAATGCCATTGACTTAACGTCCATAGCAAAAACTTCATTTAGATAAATTGGAATCCAGAAAACAAACAACCACCATATAGGATCGATTGCCGCTGACGCTAATATGACACCCCAACTTTGTTTATGTCCAAGTAACTCACCTGTATTAGGGTTATACTCCTGATCTTCTACTCCATCACCATCAAAGTCTTCATTTTTTTGTCCTGTTAAAATATATTCACGTTCCTCTTCTGTAATCCAAGGGTGATCTTTAGGTGCTGCTTTTACTAATATCCACCAAGGTATCAACCAAAGTAAGCCTGCTAAACCAATAAGAATAAATATAGCTTTCCAGCTAAAATATATTGATAAGGTTGCAATTAATGGAATGGATATAATTCCGCCAATAGCTGCTCCAGAATTAAAAATTCCTTGTGCAAGCGCACGCTCTTTAGTAGGGAACCATTCTGCGTTTCCTTTAGTTGCACCAGGCCAGTTTCCTGCTTCTGAAACTCCTAATATTGCACGGAATATCCCAAAACTTAAAATACCACTAGCAAAAGCATGTAATGCTGTAGCAATAGACCAAACACCTATTGAGAGTACAAATCCCATTCGTGTACCAACCCAATCGAAAATCTTACCAAATATGGCTTGTCCAAAAGCATAGGAAAAAACGAAAATAATAGAAATTAGTGCATATATGGCTTTTGTTTCATCTGCTGTGTGTCCTGGATACAAGTCACTAGCAATTTCTGGCCAAAGAACACTGAGTGAAGTACGATCAATATAATTAATAATCGTAGCGATAGCAATTAAAGTAACTACCCACCATCTTAAACCTTTTATTTTATTTCCTGCTTTTTTCATTTACTTGAATTACGATGATTTTTTAATGTTATAGCAATATTGGTATAACACATTAAAGTGATCTTTCATTTTTTGTTTTGCTAATTTAGGATCCTGACTCTTAATGGCCTCGTATATAGCGATGTGCTCTTCTATACCTTGATTAGCTAAATTTTTATCACACACATGATATTTTTCGAAATTTGTTATAATTTTTGGTGTTATTAACAACATAAAATTATTCATAGTACTATTTCTACTCGCTTTAGCTATAGCTAAGTGAAATAATAAATCCTCTTGTACTGCATCTTCACCTGCAATAACTTTTTGGTTATAAGCCTCTAAAGCTTCTTTCATTGTTTTAAGATCTTCATCAGTTCTTCTCAATGCTGCTAAGCGAACTGTTTTTAGTTCTAATAAAATCCTAGTCTCAACTAAAGATTTAAAACCTGGTTCTTCTAATCTTAAAATATCATCTATCATTCCATTCATCGCAATGACACCAATATTAGCAACAAAAGTTCCACTTTGAGGTTTAGACTCTAAAAGTCCGTAGAACTCTAATTTTTGAATAGCATCTCTAACATTACTCCTTGTCACTCCAAATTTTTCTGACAACATCCTTTCTGAGGGCAATTTGTCGCCAGGTTCAAGATTTTTAAGATTTATATGATCTCTTATTTTGGAAATGATTGTTTTTTGTAAATTTCTACCATCTGTTTTTGCTAATATTTCTAATTTCATATCTTACCTTTTAAATTGGTTAGCCAGTTTTAACAGGCTAAATTTATGCAAATAATATGCAAATACAACATCTTAGAGGCTATTTAATAGTCCTTAAAGAATTCCACTTACATGACATTAAAAAGTAGAATTCAATAAGACACTAACTCAACTATTTTTTTTCTAATGACTAACTTCTAATTCGTAAAATTTTACTTTAGCAAAGGCTCCTTCATCTCTAGATTGAAAGTAATTACCTGCTTTAAAATAATTTTCAAATACTCCCCATTTTTTTATGTGAATACTTTCATAAGATTTATACTCTGTATTGTTTAAAACAATAAGCATTTTACCTTCTGAAACCCGAACCTCTAAAGTAAATTTCTTAAACCCAACTTCTTGTTTAAAATTAAAACCTTCATCATCATCCCATGCGTCTTCATGTAATATTTCGGTATCTGAAGCATTTAAGTTTTTTAAGATTTTAGTTTTTACTCGTATTTTTCCTTTATCCCAATATATTTTCAATATCGGAGGTGCATTATTATCATCTTCACCAATTAAATCGCGTTGTTCATTGGTTAACCTTCCATGAATTTGCATTATGATAACGCGATGGTATTTACCATCTGAATCTCTAGTGACTTCTTCCATGGCAAGTTTACCTTTCATAGTTCCGCCTTGCTTAAACGTCCAATTGGTATTATTATCACCAGGTACCATTTGCTCTCTTAATTCTGACCTTGTGTACTTTGTATTTCTGGTCTTAGAATCTGTTGGCATAGCATGAAATACAATTGCTCCTTTTGTAGAATCTATATACATATAAGGTTTTGCAATATCCATTTTGGCAAAATCCAAAATCTCTGGCGGCTCTATTTCGTATGGCTTACCTTTTTCATTTGCCACTGGCAATGTTACTTTCCAATGACTAAGGTCTATTTTTGGAAGCTTTGCTTTTTTCTTTCTCCCTTTCTTCTTTTTCTTTTTCTTTTCAATTTTTTTATCCGATTCTGTAACGTTACTTTCCGTGTTTTGGGAAGTGACATTAGCAGATACAAATGCTATCAGTAAAAAAACTAATATTTTTTTTCGGAAATTTTTCATATTACTATAATGATTAGTCTACTGGATATACTTTCACATTGTCCACATAAGCATCAACATCTGTAACACCATAAATAAGTATTGCAACTTCACCTGTTGCATTTGAAGTAAAAGGAATTTGAACTGTTGTAAAAACCGTTTTTCCTAAATCTTCATCTCCAACAAACATAGCTAAAGGAGCAGCATCAAAACTAGCAATGGCATCAGCACCATCATTAAAATGACCATCTATAATTCCTCCAATGATTCTATTATCGCCTGGAGCCTGTGTACCATCATTTTTTATAGCATATTCATATTCTAGAATATAATCAACATTAGGTGAAACTACTATTGCTTGATATGCGTATCTGGTATTAGAACTTAGATAAGCACCTGCAGAAGTACTCATTGTCCATTTAGCGCCTTTGGTTTTAGATCCATTATCTGAACCATCATAATTTAACCACGATCCATCAGAACTAGCATTAAAAGGATTTGTTGTACCTCCCGAGAATGTATCAAATTTCCAATCGCTAGTACCATCTGTAAAATCTCCATTTATAATTTCAGGAGTAATAGGTACAAACACATCTAAAAGTTCAACGTCTATAGTTACCGTATCCGATGCTCCATTAGCATCACTAGCTGTTAATGTCACAGGATAAATACCTTCTACTGCTGGGAATGTATAAACTGGATCTTGTTCTGTTGAGGTATCTCCTCCACCAAAATCCCACAAGTATGTTGTAGATTGAAAAGAAAGATCTGTGAACTGAATAATATTAAAATTAACAGGGTCTGGAGTGTATGAAAAGTCTGCTGTTGGTAAAACAGTATCAACCTGAGAACCAGCTTCTGGCAATTCAAATTCGTAAGCGCTTTCACAGCTGTTATAAGTCACAGCTGTTATTAAACACAGGAACAGTACTGTTACTCTGTGGAAAATATTTGTTTTATTTTTCATGTCTTTAACAATTTAGTTTTTTAATTAATATCCAGGGTTTTGGCTTAAAAGACCACCACTTAAATTTATTTCTCTTGATGGAATTGGTAATAATAACTGTCTAACATTATAGTCTGGATAGTCCATTTCAGAAGCATGAGCACTTAAAACAGCATCAGCTACGCCAAACCTAACCAAATCAAAGAAACGTTGATTTTCGAAAGCCAACTCTACACGTCTTTCTGCAAGTAAAGCCGTTTTAGTAAGTACTGAAGGACGATCTGCTTCTGCATCAAAACCTGCTCTTACTCTAACTTCCATATAAGAGTCTATTGCAGCAGCATCTGTTGTTTCAGAACCACCAGCTAAAATAGCTTCTGCATGCATTAATAATACATCTGCATAACGTAAAATAATCCAATCGTTACCGGCTTGTTGAGGACTTCCTCCGTAAGTAGGTGGATTAGCTGTAATATCTGAGCCTTCAGGTAAAAACTTGATGACCTCACTGTATTGAACAAATGTTTTAAAAGAAGCTTCTGTTCTATTACCACCGTATAAAGCAAAATCTGCAATAAGATTATCGTTAACTACATTTAAGCCATCTTCTCTTCCTTGGCTATTTGTCGTTGTAAATTCTGCAGAAAAAGCTTGACTTTCATTAGCATCTCCAGTCATATATTGAATAGCAAAAATAATTTCATCATTTAATTCGTCATAAAACACATCACTAAAATTATTCTCTAAAGCAAAACCACTCCCCATGATATCTAAACATAATTGCGCAGCTTCTCCATAATTAATTCCTTGAGTTAAGTACACTTTAGCTAAAAGGCCTTGTGCTGCGGCTTTTGATGCTCTAGATTTATAAGTATTATCTAAAACGTCTTTTGCTTCTACTAAATCTAAAACTATTTGCTCATAAACCTGAGCTTTAGCTACTCTAGTAAACAATATTTGATCTTCTTCTGGTCCTACTACAGAAGTTACTAAAGGCACATCACCAAACAGCCTTACTAAATTGAAATAAGCATAAGCTCTTAAAAATTTAGCTTCAGCAGCATATTTAGCTCTGTTAGCTTCGTCTGCAACATTAATATGAGTCAATACATCATTTGCTCTAAAAATAATTTGATACATTGATTGGTAATAATCTTCTGACTGTGCATTTGTAGCATCGATTAAATATCTATGAAAATCTGCTTTAGAACCTTCAAATGTTTTACCTCTAGTGTTATCTGTACGATGTTCCGTTAAAAGGTATTCTACTTGAACACCTCTGTTTGATCTCTCATAACTCGTATCTGTATTTTCATTAACACCTTGTATAGCGTCGTAAATCCCAATAATACCAGTTAATACATCTTGATCTGAACTGTAATATGCTTCTACAACAATTGCAGTATCTGGTAATGGATTTAAAAATTCTTCAGTATCACAGGAAATGAAAACAAATCCTGTTACAGCAAAAATTAAATATTTTATATGTTTCATAATTTGGTGTGTTTTACTTTTAATTAAAAATTAACGTTCAAACCAAGTGACATGGTTTTAAATATTGGCGTACCTCCTCTTTGAGCTCCATAAGCCCTAGGATTATCATCATCTACAAACTCAGGGTTAAAACCTTTATAGTCATCAGAAGTAATATAAAGTATATTCTGAGCAGTAGCATATACTCTTAATTTTTCTATACCTAATCTAGATGTTACAGTCTCTGGTAACGTATAGCCAATATTTATATTTCTCAAAGAAAAATAGCCTGCACTTGAAATGACATCGTCTGTATGAACTCTTTGCTGTAAGAAAGAAGTGTGAGGTATAATACCTGCGTCAACAACTGCTTGTGGACTTGTAGTAGCACCTTGCCAAAATGTCCCAAAGTATTGATCACCTATGTTTTTTACTTCAGCACCTTGACTTCCTTGAATCATAAAAGAAAAATCAAAATCAAATATTCTAAATTCATTAGATACACTCCATACAATCTCTGGATATGGATCTCCTAATATGGTCTTATCTTCATCTGTAATTAAACCATCACCATTTAAATCCTTAACAATAACATCTTCTGATGCACCATTAATAGGAATCCAAGGAGAATCATAATACTCATAAGCTAATTCTTCATCTACAACATAACCATAAAATGAAGATATTGGGTTTCCTACAGAGTTAATCCATTGTGAATTTCTACTAAAAGTATCTTCTAATAATGCCCCATCTGAATCCCCCAAACTTAGTAATTCGTTTTTGTTAGTAGATGCTATGATAGTAGTACCCCAAGAAAAATTCTCTTTAGAGATGTTTTTAGTTCTTAATTCAAACTCCCATCCACTATTTTGTACTTCACCTAAGTTTACAATTCCAGAATTAAATCCTGTTGCATAAGAAACAGGGTTTTCTAATAATAATTTATCACTTGTTCTTTTGTAATAATCTACTGATCCAGATATTCTATTATTTAAAAAGGCAAAATCTATTCCTGGATTAAGTTCTTCTGAAGCTTCCCATTGTAATAATGCATTTGCTATATTTAGCGCAGATACACCTGCAGTAACTCCACCTTCTGTAATAGCATTATTATTATCTAACAATGCCAAGTAAGGCCATACATCTGTAATATCATTACCTGTATCAAAATTCTCACTTCCGGTAAGACCGTAACTAAATCTAAGTTTTAAGTTACTTAAGAAATCACTATCTCTTAAGAAATTCTCTTTAGATATATTCCAACCAACAGATACTGCTGGGAAATTACCCCATTTTGAATCTACTCCAAAAACAGAACTTCCATCTCGTCTAAACGAAGCCGATAGTAAATATTTATCAGCGTAAGCATAGTTAACTCTTGCAAAATAACCGATCTTTCTTCTTACAAGACTTATTTCTTCAATTTCAGAATATAAAGTTGCTCCTTCTAAGTTTTTAAGTAAATCATTAGAATATCCACTACCTTCTATTTGACTTTGATCTGTTGTTCTAGATTGTACAGAAAAACCTGCCAAAACATCGAATTCATGATTTCCTATTGCTTTGCTGTAATTTAATGTATTGTCTGAAATAACTCTAGTTCTATCTCTGTTTTGTAAACTATAACCAGCTCTACTTGCACCATCTCCGTGGTGTTTTGTACCGTCCCATCTTGTTCTTTTACGAAAATCTAATGTAACACCTAATGATGTTTTTGCCTTAAGACCATCTAAAATTTCATATTGTAAATATGTAGAACCTAATAATTTGGTATTGTACTCATAATGCTCTCTTTCTACATATTGAGCGTATGCATTTGAATCTCCTGTAGTACGTGGTCTAGAACGACTACCATCTCCATTCACATCTAAGTTTCTTAAGTGATCTTCCTCAAAATAATCTCCTACTTTAACATCTGGGAAGTAATAGTTATCATTTGGATCGTCTTGATTTACAAACTGAAGCGACTCTTCTGTATGATATATTGGCAACCAAGGAGATTGTCTTAAAGGGTTGTGAATAGAAGTTGGTAAAGCTCTTCTTTTTGAATACGAAGGAGTGGCATTAATTCCAAATTTAAGATTTTTGGTCAATTTGGTATCCATCTTTAACCTTCCTGTAAATAACTTATAGTTATCTGTTATAACAACACCTTCATCTTCAAGAAAACTAAGAGACGCACTAAATTTAGTATCCTTAGTACCTCCTCTTGCAGAAAAAGAATGACTTGTAATAACACCTCCATCAAAAAATACTTCTTGCCAATCTCTATCAACACCAAGTGTTGACACTAATAATTGTGCATATTGTGTCGTATTAGAAAGCTCTCCTGTTGCAGCCAATTCTTGAGCTGCCCAACCTGAAACACTCTTCTTATAATCGTCACTTTCAAATGCTTCTTTCCATCCTGTGTACGTATCGTAACTAAATTTTGTTTTTCCTTCCTTACCACTCTTTGTAGTAATTAAAATTACACCGTTAGCTCCTTCACTACCATAAATAGCTGCAGATGCTGCATCTTTTAATACTTCAAAAGATTCTACATCATTCATATTTAAAGACCCAAGAAAATCAGAACTCACAACGATTCCATCTACTACTACAGCAGGTCCTGAATCGGCAGCAATAGATCCAAAACCTCTAATCGTGATTGTTGGTGCCGCACCAGCTTCTGCTGAAGTCGCTTGAATATTAACACCAGACACTTGGCCTATTAAAGCATCATCAACTCTAGCTACTGCTATTTGATCTAAATTTTCGTTCTTTACTTTTGATACAGAACCTGTTAAATGGCTTTTCTTTTGTGTACCATATCCAACAACAACAACCTCATCTAACGTATTTGTGTCTTCTGCTAATTTTACATTAAGTGTTTTTTGGGCCTCAATAATTACGGTTTGAGTTACATATCCTATGTATGAAAATTGTATAACATCTCCACTTTTAACTTCTAATTGATAATTCCCATCAAAATCGGTCGATGCTCCTTTCGTAGTACCGACAACAATAATATTAGCTCCAGGAATAGGCATATTATCTGCCCCAGATGTCACTGTACCCTTGAGGATATAGCTATCCTGAGCAAAAATCATTACACTAAAAAACAGTGCAACAATTGTAATGAGTTTAACTTTTAAATTCATAATTCATTGTTTAAAATTAGATTGTTTATTTATTAGCTTGTTTTATAACTTCAGTTACTTGCTTAACACATTAAAAATGGCAACAAATTCTATGTTATTTGCTGGAAAACCAAATTGGTTAACCAGATTGGCAAACCAAATATATACAAAATTTTGTTAAATACAACGTTTTCGTGAAATTTATATGTTAATTAAGCAAATGTTTAGGTTAAAATAGCAAACATTATATTTAAAAGCTAAAACCCATTACCACTCTATAAAGCCCATAGAACACGTCTGGCAGTTTTTTTGTAGTTATTTGTCTCCAAAATAAGACACCTCACCACCACTTAAAAAATCTTCTCTTACTGGACTAAAAGTATCAATTAGTTCTCCTTCTTCTAGGCAAACTGCGCTATGTAGTAAGTTAGGCTCAATATATACACCATCTCCTGCTTCTACAATTTGTTTTTCTCCATCAATTTCAAATTCAAATTTACCAGAAACACAGTAGGTTGCTTGCGTATGAAAATGTTGGTGTGGCGCACCTAATGCTCCTTTGTCAAATTTTACTCTTACCATCATAATTTGGTTATCATATCCTAAGAACTTTCTAGATACTCCTCCTCCAAGTTTTTCCCATTCCATGTCTTTTGTAACAATGTACTTTTCGCTAAATCTTTTCATAATTTTTATTGTTTTGTATGTTTTATTTAAAATAATAAGAACCTGACCACTCATAATTCTTACCGTTAATTTTTAATGTGTGTTTGGCGTCTTTAGCGGCATTACCATTTGATAGTATAAAAACTCTAGAAACGCCTGATTTAAATTCCAATTCTAAAGCCGTATACGCTTTATTATCTACTACAACTTTTATAGCTTTAAATTGACTATATGCCATGTTGGCTTTTTCGGCTACAGGATCGTAATCGCCATGCGATTCTATAATGGAAGCAAACACCGTTGATTTCGTATTTTTCTTGCTAATAATTATTGCGGGATCTCTTCGTAAATTAAACTTAGGGTCGTTAGCACCAATTCTGGCTAAAATAATGTCATCATTATTTGAAGTTGCAGATGTTATGCTGTAAAAGGTTCTATTATTTAGCCATGTAAACTGAATATGATCTGCTTCCGCTTTCCCTTGAGCTTCTTTCCATAAGTGCTGATAGCCATTTTTATCACTTAATTCCGCCAAGTTTTTTTCAGCCTTATAGTCAAAACTTGTTGAAATTATTTGCCCAAAATAATAATACGGAAAGTCATATTGGTTTTCTTTTTCTGAACTTATTTTAAAAAGATCTAGGACATATGGTTTTTTGTGTTCTGCATCTTTAATTAACAACATCGTACGATGAAAATTAGTACCTGGATAAGCATTGGTTTCTTTGGCACTCATAATTTGAACATTCGGATTTGAAGCATCGAATAAATATTTTTCAGAATGATTATTACTTCCTACTGCAAAATCATAATTAAAGTGTGAGGTTTCATTTTGAGTGACAGTATTATGAGCAATAGTATGCTTTGCAAAGGTTTTATTTTCCTTTAAATAGCCACCACCGTTTTTTTGCTCTACGTTCACAAAACGAGACAAACCGTAATCTTGTATAACTTCCTCTCCGTCCTCATATAGTGAAAACGATAATTTATCGTAATGTCCATGACTTAAGCCTTGCCCTGTATATTTCATTACTAATCCTACGGTATTATTATCATCGTTATACCTTAATATTCCTACAGCTCCTTCATCTCCTTTGGCTCCATCTGTTAATTCCATAGATTTTTTAATGAATGGTTTTTCCTTACCATCCCGTAAACCTATAGCAACATCTAAACCAGCCGCATTTAACTGCACTGCATTTTGAGCTTTTGCTACAGAGAGTAATTCTGGTTTTTGATTTCCGTAGTGATAGGCAATATCTACAACTGACACCAACGAAGAGGTGAAGTAAGACATTCCTTTCTGACCATCATTTAAAGGGAAAAATTCACCATTTGCATCCGTTAAATTTAGAAGGGCATCTACAGCTTTTAAAAGCACACCATCTTTATATTCAAAAATCTTTAATTCTGGCTTTTTATTTTGGAGTGCTTCGGCAAATATCATAAATGGATACATAGCATAACGTTGATAATAAGGGCCTTCTGTATAAAACCCATCAGGAGAAAAAGGGCTATCTAAGTTTGATAAAAAACCTGCTTTTCCGTCTTTATCATAAATATAACCACCATCATTATCTAAAGCATTATTGTCTATATCTATGTTTTTAAGTCCATATAATGCCCGATTTACTAATTCGTCATCATCCATAACTAAACCAATCATACCAACTGAAACATTTCCCCAAGTACTATGGTTATGAATACGGTTAAAATATTTTGGAGTTTCTATAGATAAGAAATCTGCATATGGTCTAAAAAAGCTTTTATTTAAATAGTCGCTCTGTTCTTTTGGCAACCAATCGTAAATACAATCGTAGGCTTGACTTGTGTATGTTAACCAATTTGAATCGTTGAGACATTGCCAGAAAAATTTGCCTCTCGCATAAGAACGTTCTTGAGGGTGCCGATTTAAGGTTGGATATAATTTTGCATATTCTAACAACATATCTCTTACATAAATAGCATATTTTTCATCTTCTAAAAGCTGAAATAAAACACCAGCTTTTTGCATATTTTTATAGTTTAAAGTATGCTGAGTATGCGTGTAACCTCCTGCCATATCTTTAGGAATTGGCACATCTATACCTGCTTTTATCGCCAAATCCACGTCTTGTTTTACAGCAGCTAAAGTAGCGTCAAAAACAGGAACATTTCCTAATTGCGATTTTATTTTAGAAACACTATTTTGGGTGAGTATTAAGTTTGGGTGACTTCCGTTTTGGTTAGCAATATTGCTTTCAGAAACAGAACTACGTTCTTCTTTACAAGAGAAATTAGAAAACAAAAAAACGATTGCAAGAAAAGAGAAAATAAGATGATTTTTCATACAAAATTGGTTTACCAAATTGGTTTACCAATATACGAGTTTTTTGAGGTTAACCAAAAAAATGTATTAACAATTAACACAAAACTATATTAAATTGCTCTCTTATTCTTAATTTGATTTTAGAACATGTAATTAGAAAGGCTCAAAAAACCTATAATTACACCAAATAAAAACGACAATCTTAGTGCTTAAAGCCAACGACTATTTATTAGGCGAAGTTCCTTCTCCTACTGTTGCTTCTTTAAACCAAACTTCAGCATAGCATCCATTTTCGTATTGCTTTGCTATATCTCCATTATAAATTTCGGCTCCTGTGCTCCAAACCATATTATCCTCAGGCTTTTTACCGTTGGTTTGATTATATGCTCCTTGTTTAAAATAATTTATTTCTCCAGCATAAGCATTTTCACGCTCTACTCCATCACGACCTATAGAGGCATATAAAGTCCAAATTTGTTGAGGAATAGCTTCTTTTGTTGTAAAATCTGATTTTAATAAATTTTTAGTAAACGTTTTGGTTTCGTGATTTTCACTTGTAAAGGTTAAATACATTATACCTTTATAAACATTTACTTCATAACTAAATTCTTCACCTAAGGCAATTCCATCTATTGGTTCTGCAGGATAGGTCTCTGGACTTGTACCAACAACCGACATATCATAACCCCAAACTGCTGTAGAGTAATCCCATCTTTTAGAATTATCACCTGCCGTATTGATTTCATAATTCCAAAAAACAGAACCTTTTGTGTGTTCTGGAAATTTTTTATAATAGATTTTTAAAGGTTCATTTTCATGACCTTCATCACTATGTATTTGACCAACAACTACAGAATATGATGCTGCAACTCTAGCGTCTCCTGAAACTGAAACATGTTGCACTTTTAATGTTCCTGTTAATTTACCTCCAGTTTCGGGCACCCAATGTTTTTTTTGCCCTAATTCTGTTCTGGTGTTACTTGAAGTACGAGAAGTAATACCTGAATTAGGTGTTTTATATACTACCCAATCCCTATTGTTTTCGTTTTCTACATAGAAAAAATCCTTTTTATCATAGCCAACTAAATCTTTAACACTAGTACCATCACCTAAAAGAATCTTCCATTGATCCATAAACGGAATAACATCACTTGGGTATTTTTTTACTATTTCAGTTGTTTCTTCAGCTTTTATTTCTGATGATGTTGTTTCGTTTTTACACGATACAATTGTTAAAAGTATAGCGAAGGTGAATAGTGTTTTTTTCATGTATAGAATAATTTAGCAGTTAGATTAATACATCAGCGTCATAACTAAGTTTTCTTCTGTCTTAATTTGCCCTGAATTGATAAGGGTATTGTTTGACTCAACATTGTTTTTTGCTCCCCAAAGAATGGAAACAAATTTCACCTTATTGTTTTTAAAGGTATTATTATTAATATTCACATTTACAATTCCGTTATGGTTTAACAATCTTTGGTTTTTCTCTTCTGATCCACTATTTGTAAAGGTACTGTTAGTAATTAAAAGATTTCCTCCAATAGTAGACTCGTCGTAACCACCTCGATAATAATCAACAACATTTTGTTTTACGTTATTAAAAGTACAGTTATCAATGGTTAAATACTCTGTGTTATAATCTCCTCTGTCCTTTGTTTCTTCAGATAATTCGATACCATTTTCACAATCAGAAATTGTAGTGTTTTTGAAAGTGATCTGTTCTGAAAACGCTTGTTTGTAAACTCTTAACGCGTAATTAAAATTGCTGATTTCAGAATCTATAACTTCTAAACCAAAATGATTAGACATATTTTCTTTTAAACTAGCAAATGCATAATTTGAAGTGTTACCTATTAGCTTAATGTTTTTAACTGTTATTTTCCCATAAGGGGTTAAAGAAAAAGCAGGTGTATTTGCAGCTCCCTCGTATACTATTTCGGTACTACCTTTAGATTGAATAGTGATGGTTTTATCAATAATTAAAGATTCTGAAATCTTAAAAACTTCAGCATTTAATTCTAAAATATCCCCATTTTCTGCGTCTTTAAGTTTAGCCACTAATTCTGAAGCATTTGATACGCTATGCGTTTTAGGGTCTCTAATTTCTACTTCATTTGAATACCAATCTGCACCGTAATTGGCTTTATTCAAAATATCTAACTTGATATTTTCTACATCTAAAATCGCCCCCACCTGATTTGACTTATCTCTTGAATTTCCTAATACATCTTCAGTGATTGTTTCAAAATCAAAACCGTTATAAACCTCAACATCACTAAAACCAGAAACTGGAGCAGAAATATCTGAACCTATAGGCGTTAGTGTTAATTTTTTTGAAGTTAATCCGTCTCTTTTAGAAAAATCTACTCCATTATTATCTATAATATTGCTTGCAAAAGTTACACCATCAGCTTTATCGTGCTCAATAATTGGATTGGCATCACCAACAGAATTATAGATAACATTATTTACAACTTCTGTTCTTAATGGTCTAGCGGAACGAATTTCTGATTTAGGTAATACATCAGCTTGCGAAATATTAGTACCCACCCCAAACTGCCAAGGCGAATCTGAATCTATAAACGTATTATAAGCAACAACCACATCTGTTACCTGATTATACCTATTTAATGGCGACTTTGGTATTCCGTTCATAATTGCTATTGGACTTCTAAAATTCTTTCCTTTTATTTTATAAAAAAGATTATTTGTAATCCAATGCCCTGTATTAATAATTCTTATTCCACCATATTGGTCGTTTACACCATCACCAATAAAATAATTACCATCAACAGTAACGTAGTTTCCATGACGTGTTACTACAGAGCCTTCACTTTTATAAAATACATTATTTTTAATGATGTTGAAGTTAGTTTTGCTTGATATAATTTCAACTTCACCATTACATTCTTCAAATAAATTATTGGCAATTGTTGTATTACTTGGACTCATAGATGTAAAACTGCTTCCTAATTGAATGGTTTCACCTCTTGCACCACCTTTTCTAGGTCTTGGCCCAAAATGATTGTTTATAATGTTATGATAGTTTCTTATACTTTGATTCCCTTTAAGATCTACCCTAACTGTTGGTCCGCCATTAGTTTTACCAGCAATATAACAGTTACTTAATTCATTTTGCTTTCCGTAAAACTGCACCCAAATATTATCTTGGTCTCGTTCTAAATTATTAAAATCTAGAATAACACAATTTGTAACTTTAGAATGATTTGCAACTTCTTTTGCACTAGTTCTGAATGCAATTACATTAGTTTTAGGAGAATGACCGTTTCTAAAAAACAATCCACTAACCTCTAAATGATTTCCGCTTAGTTCTAAACTGGAAACACCTTCAATAAAAACCTCTCCTGCTGTTTCTGCCTTTAAGATAATTGGGTTTTCTTCTGTACCATTTCCTGAAAATTTAATTTCAACATCTTTCCAAACTCCATTAGCTAAAACAATTTCATCTCCTGCTTTGCAATCTTTAATAGCAGCGTTTAATTCCTCTAGATTAGACACCTTAATTAGCTTAGTGATTTTAGGCTTACTACAAGCTGTAAGTAATACTAATAGACAAATAATGGATGTTATTTTTTTCATAAATGGCACTATTTTATTTCATATATTCTTAAAAAGACAAAAGCCTTTTGTTTTTAAAAGGCTTTTTTAATATTTATTAAAGCTTAGACTACTCAATAATTATCTTTTTAATTGTCGTATTTCCGTTAGCATTAATTTGTAAAAAATAAACACCGTTATTTAACATAGAAACATCTAAACGGTTATTGTTTAATCCTTTTTGAGAAAGTACGTTCTTTCCTAAAATATCATAAACCGCTACAGAAGCCACTTCTAATGTATTTGAATCTATATTAATATAATCTTTTGCTGGATTAGGATACACTTTAACCCCTTGAGCAGAGAATTCTCCTACTGAAAGTGACTCATTAGTTAAAGCTACATAATCTATTCTCGTTTCTTGATCACCTGCAGACCAAGTATAACATCTTGTAATATCTTCTGGAGCATCATCACAATCATTATCATCATTAGGGGTATTTGGTCTACCTATACCTCTCGCCAAAATTGCTATACTTGTTTCATCTCCTGTATTAAACGTAAATTCAGCAAGCGTATAATCATCATTACCTGGATAAGCTTCTACAATAGTAGCTATATTATTTGCTACATTTTCTACCACAGTAATATCAGAATACCCAAACCCATCAGATGGCACTTCTACAGGTGCAGCATAATAGGTAGGAACATAACCGTCTGTATAACCTGTTCCTTTTAAAACACGTATTTCTAATTCACTTGTTCCATCTTCACCACCACTAACTCTATAACGATACGTTAATTTATAATCTGTATTTGCTAAAACTGCAATTTCTTGATACATTAAATCGGCTTCAAAATTATCAAATTTAATGGCATCATTACCTGGTGTATCATCAATATTTTCAGAAGATTCCGCTTGATCTCCTAATGATTTATTCATCCATCCCGAACAAGAACAATCACTACCAGAAATTTTAGGTATTTTATCAAAATCGGAATTCAAAACCACAGGGTCTTGAGCAAACATTGTACTACTAGCCAAAGCTAGAATAAAACTAAAAAGTAAATTTGTTTTCATAATAATGTAATTTAATTGTGGTTAATATTTAATGTGTAACTTATTAAGTTTCCTTTGTTGTATTCACCTACAGGTTAAGTTTAATTTCCTATTAGAAAAGATTAAAAAAATTAATATCTAATTATTAACGTCCCATTATTCATCATCTACCACAACTACATTCTTATCTAAACACCAAAAAAAACACTTTAGAAACAACTTATATCGAAGCTAAGTTCCACTTCATTTAATACTTTTTCACTTTTGGTAAACCAATCTGGTAAACCAAAAGTAGAAATAATTTTTCACACTAAAAAAGGAAATGGGTTAATTTTGCATATAAAACGGATAATTCTCTTAAGAAAACTGATTAATCACGTTAAAAAAGCCTTTATTAAAACGTCATTAAATCTTATAATAGAAGCACAATTAGGCAGTATATTAAGAATTAAACTAACTAATTCTCAAAAAAACAAAGTTTACAAACAAAAAAAAGCCTCCAACCTGTAAAAGGTTGGAGGCTTTAGCGTACTCAAGGCGGGAATCGAACCCGCACGTCTCGCGACATTGGATTTTGAATCCAACGTGTCTACCAATTCCACCACTTGAGCGATTAAAAATAATTGGTAACTTCTAAACTGCTAATGCAATTTTGGACTGCAAAAATAGAAAATTATTTCTGTCAACCTATCAAAATTAGTAGGTTTTATCCTTTTTGTAGTAAAATAATTTTCTAAATTTGAAGCAAATAAAAAACACAACACAACACCAACCAAATAACTGATATCAAATGTCATACGAAACCAAAGAAGCCAAATTTTTTGCTTGTACACAAAGCACTGACCTTGCAGAACAAATTGCAAAATCCTACGGTGTTAAACTAGGAAATGTAATTACATCTACTTATAGTGATGGCGAATTTCAACCATCTTACGAGGAATCTATTAGAGGTACACGTGTTTTTATTATTGGATCTACGCATCCAGGACCAAAGAATTTAATGGAAATGCTTTTAATGATAGATGCTGCTAAGCGTGCTTCGGCAAGACACGTTACTGCTGTTATGCCATATTTTGGTTGGGCAAGACAAGATAGAAAAGACAAACCTAGAGTTCCTATTGCTGCAAAATTAGTGGCTAAAATGTTAGAGGCGGCAGGTGCAACACGAATTATCACTATGGATTTACATGCTGATCAAATTCAAGGATTCTTTGAAAAACCTGTAGATCATTTATTCGCTTCAACCATATTTTTACCATATTTAAAAAGCTTAAACTTAGACAACCTGACCATAGCTTCACCAGATATGGGAGGTTCAAAACGTGCCTATGCTTATTCTAAAGCATTAAAAAGCGATGTTGTTATCTGTTACAAACAACGTGCAAAAGCAAATGTTATTTCTCATATGGAACTCATTGGAGATGTTACTGGTAAAAATGTTGTTTTAGTAGATGACATGGTAGATACAGCTGGAACATTAACCAAAGCCGCAGATTTAATGATGGAACGTGGTGCTTTAAGTGTAAGAGCTATTTGTACACACCCTATTTTATCAGGCTCTGCTTATGAAAGACTTGAAGCTTCTAAACTTGAAGAATTAATTGTTACCAATTCTATTCCTTTAAAACAAGAAAGCAAAAAATTAAAAGTCTTGAGTTGCGCCGATTTATTTGCCGAAGTTATGCACCATGTACACCATAACGAATCTATTAGTAACAAATTTATAATGTAAATCTAGATTTTAAGCCCTTTTCAGACGAGACTTAAGGCTGAAAAAATGCTTATTTAATTTCAAAAAAAAGTGGTCTTATAAAAAATAGTCCACTAACACTAGTATTTTCATATAATATACCTAAATTTGCAGCCCTCAAAATGAGGGAATTAAATTTTATATAAACAAACATTTTAAAAATGAAATCAATTACAATTAACGGATCTCAAAGAGAAAGCGTAGGCAAAAAGGCAACGAAGGCCTTACGTAATGCTGGTCAGGTTCCTTGCGTTATATACGGAGGAGACAAAGCTTTGCATTTCTCAGCACCAGAATTAGCTTTCTCAAAACTTGTATACACACCTAACGCACACACAGTTGTGATTGCTTTAGATAACGGTGAAGAATACAATGCAGTAATGCAAGATATTCAATTTCACCCTGTAACAGACAGAATTACACACGTAGATTTCTATCAAATTTTCGAAAACAAAGCGATTACAATGGAAATCCCTGTGAAAACAATAGGATCTTCTAAAGGTGTAATGAATGGTGGTAACTTAAGAATGCCTTACCGTAAACTTAGAGTAAAAGCTATCCCTTCTAAATTACCAGATTTTATTGAAATCGATATTACTCCATTAAAAATTGGAAGTAAATTCTATATCACTGAATTAGAAAACGAAGATTACAAATTCTTACACCCAGACAATACTGTTGTTTGTCAAGTAAGACGAAGCAGATTAGCTGTTGTTGATGCTGATGACGATGACGATGATGAAGCAGGAGATGTACCAGCTACTGAAACTGACGATGTTGCTGCAGTAAAAGAATAGATTATTACAATTTTCAAATATTTAAAAAGCATTCTATTTATAGGATGCTTTTTTTATTTTTACACAAAGATGAAATACTCTATGTATAAACTTTTAAAAAAATGGTTTGGTTTTAGCGATAAAGCTAAACTTACAGAAGACGATATAATGAAAAAATTCTTAATTGTTGGCTTAGGAAACATTGGAGAAAAATATACCCATACCAGACACAACATTGGCTTTAAAATTCTTGATCATTTAGCTGAAACTAATGCAGTGTCCTTTGAAACTGTAAAACTAGGTGATGTAGCAACTTTAAAAATTAAAGGAAGAACCTTAATTCTTTTAAAGCCTAGCACATTTATGAATCTCAGCGGAAAGGCCATAAAATATTGGTTAGAAAAAGAAAAAATACCTTTAGAAAATCTACTCGTTGTAACAGATGATTTGAATCTGCCTTTTGGATCACTACGCCTTAAAACAAAAGGTAGTGACGGAGGACACAACGGCTTAAAAGATACACAAGACAAATTGCAAACCGTAAAGTATAACCGTTTTAGATTTGGTATTAGTGACGAATTTAGCAAAGGAAGGCAGGTAGATTACGTTTTAGGCGAATGGAATGAAGAGGAAAATTCTAAACTCGATGAGCGCTTAAAAATTTCCGCAGAACTTATTAAATCTTTCGCCTTAGCTGGTGTAAATACAACAATGAATCAATTTAATGGAAAATAAAAAAGCTGTCTGAAAAATTATATTTTCAGACAGCTTATACTAATTTCTACTCTGTAAGTTAGTTCACTACAATTTTCTTAATAATTTGATGATTTCCATCTTTAACTTTTACCAAATATATACCAGACTGTATCTGACTTAAATTTATTTGTTCATCAACTATTTGAGTAGAGTTAAAACGTTTTTCAAAAATTCTTCTACCATTAATATCATAAACCTCAATATCAACTTTATTAGATATAGGATTACGCATTGTAATATTAAATGTTCCGTTATTAGGATTTGGATAGATATTTAAATCCGAATTAAATGCAACTTCATTTACAGATAACAAAGGAAGCACACACAATTCTAGTGTAAACTCTTCTATTGATCCTCCATCCCCATCAGCATCATCAACTACGGCTAACGTCCAATCTCCCGCTGCAGATTCTCCATATATGGCTGACAAATCACCTTCTGGTAAAAAGCTTCCCGTAAATGGAGCTGAAGCACTAGAGATTGATGCAGAAGCCTCTCCATCAAATAAAGTATCTGTATAATTATCACCACTACCACCATTATCTGTAGACAATTCTACAACTGTTCCACTCGGACTAGTTATTGATATATCTAAATCTGAAGTATAAGAATGTGAGATATTTAGTAAGACATTAACATCAGACACCAAACCAGTATTAGCAATAGAAATTGTAGAGGTATATACAACATTACCTACATTAGATATAGTAATTGGAGTGTCTGTTGCTGAAGTTATACTACATTCAAAATCACATACGTCACCTATTCCATTTTCATTTGTATCAGCTTGATCTGTATTAGCATATAAAGGACAGTTATCATTATCATTTAAAATTGTATCACCATCAATATCATCATCACAAACATCACCTATACCGTCTCCATCTAAATCTGCTTGATCTGAGTTTGCTGTCATTGGACAATTGTCTGAATCATTAGGTATACCATCATTATCATCATCTGCTTGAATCACACCACATATTTCAATAGACCAACTTTCTAAATTACCTCCAATAAAAAATTCTGTATCAGACGCATTTAAAATCCAATCACCACCTGAAAGGCTTCCATTTAATGCTGATAAATCTCCTTCTGGCTGAAAAGCGCCTGTAAAAGGAGCCACACCTGCAGTTATTAATGCACCTGCCTCATTGTCAAACACAGTTCCAACATAATCACTACCATTACCTCCATTACTTGTTGACAATGGAATTTCTGTTCCGTTTGGAGCTATTAGCTTTAAAGTAACATCTCCTACCCAATTATGAGTTACATTTACAGTTACATTTATGTCACTGATTATTGATGGTGTTGGTACATTTATAATTGAACTAACACCTGAAGTATTAAAATCTGGAATACTTAACGGTGTATCTGCAGAATCATATGATGCACATGAAATATTTGCCGTCGTAAAGCTAGATTGCGAGTAATTCCCCAATCCACAATCATTACTACTTCTCACTCTCCAAAAATAAGAAGTAAGAACATTTAAAGTCGTAACTGTATATGTTGGGTTATCAACTGTTGATGTTGCAACAATATTAGTAAATCCTGCATCTGTAGCTACATCAATGTCATACATTGTAGCATTTGAATCTGCATCCCAAGTAAAAACAGCAGCATCTGCAGGTACGTCAGTAGCACCATTAGAAGGAGTTAATAAATTTAAAGTAGATAAATTAGAGTCATATACATTAAATTCTACTTCAGAAGTTTTAGTTATTGCACCAGAGGTACCAACCAAATTAAATGGATAATTCCCTGATGATAAAGCTCCAATACCATTAATAGTAACTGTAACCTCTGTACCATCTGCAGTTGCTGAAGATGGAGAAAAAGTGGCAGTTACACCTTCAGGTAAATCCGAAGCACTAAAAATAGTGGTGTCAGAAAACCCTAAAAACGTATTATAAGTAAAGGTAAACACAGCATTATCTGGCGTACAAACATCTACAGAACTTTCAGCAACATTAAGAACAAATTCTGATTCTTGAATGGTGAAGTTTGTAGGATTTATAGCGTAGAAAATATTGTTATTTCCTTCTACTTTAACTCTAACAGTTGTTGAGTCACCACCTGTAATTGGTACAGTAACATCGTGTGATCCATCATTTGGCACAGCAGTAGCCATTACAAATGGAAATGTATAACCGCCATCTGTAGACAATAAGATATTTACCGTAGGTGTATTAACAGAACCACTGTCTGTATTAGCCACATCCCAAGTTACAGTTTGACTAGATCCTGCATCCCAAATTTCATTAGTAGTTTGAGACGTTACCACAAAAGGCCCTGAAGCATCCTCAACTGTAACAGTCATCGTATCAAAATCACTTTGAGGCGTTTGCCCAACTCCATCAGCCTCACTTCTATCTCTTATAGTTAATGCAAAATTTAAAGTTCTCCCAACATTAGATACCGTTTCCCAAGAGGAATTATTTGCCGTTACTACTGGATTTGTTTCTGTTAATTGTCCAGAAATTACACGTTCAATAATTGGCATATAACGATCTGGTGATGTACTTGGAGGTCGCGATCTCCAAACTGCACCAGAGGTTTTATTTGGTCCAAAATTCCCAAAATTTGTTGTCCCATCGTCAATTTGCTCCCATGTATATGTTAAAACATCACTTCCATCAGCATCTGTAGCGGCTCCTTTTAAAACAAAAGCAGTTCCAACAGGTATAGTATAATCTAATCCTGCATTTGATACTGGAGGGTTATTAGTAATAGGAGTACTTGTCCAACACGTTCTTACATTAAGATTATCTAATATTTGCGTAATAGAGGCATAATGAAAATATGGATCTGAATGGTCTTGCACATCATTATTACCTGTAATACCTGCATAACCCATAATTGTTGTACCACTACCTGGCTCTACATTTACACCTGTGTTTTCAGAAAAGTTTGAATACGTATGGTTTGCCCCTAGTTGGTGCCCCATTTCATGTGGTACGTAATCAATATCAAAGAAATCTGACATATATGGTCCTCCATCATTGTCTGTAAATTCATGAGCAGAAAAACCGCTTCCTTTTTCTCCATCTACACAAACACAACCTATACAACCTGCATTTCCGTTGTTATCATCATAAGTAAATAAATGACCTATATCGTAATTTGCTTCACCTATATTATTGGTCAATGTGGTTTGTAATTGCGAATTTAAACTACCTGTATAAGGGTCTGAACCAGCATTTGCATATATAATTTCTTTTCCTGTAACTAAAACAAATGTTACAGCCATATCAACTTCATAGATTTCATTAACTCTATTTAAAGTTGAAACAACCTGAGCCAAAGCATCGTCTTGAGCACCACCATTACCAGCATTGCCATCGTCCCAAAAGTTAGTGTATTCACCCGTTGTTGAAATTGCAATTCTAAGAGTTCTCAATATTTGATCATTAGCATCTCTACCTGCATATTCAATAGTATCGTTTTCTATAAATACATCTTCTGTTAAACATTCAAATTCTTTTAACTTTTCAGTCCGCGCAGCTCTATTATATAGAATATACGAAGTAGCATCTGTTTTACTCAATGGCACTAAAAAATGCATTGGCGCATCTGGATAGGTTACCATACTTTGCAAACCTTGAGGAGTAATACTAAAACGTGCTCTTGCGCCTGGCACTCTAGTACTAAACCCTAAATATGTTTTAATATTAGGATACTCTAAAGATAATTCTTCGGATAAAACAGGAGTTTCAACAACCATAAACTGTTCTAATTCACCTTCTAAATTAGGAAGGTAAACCTTAGTATTAGATGTCGTTGTTGTAACAGAACGCAATGGAGCATTAATTAATTGCGCTTTAAAAGTCTCTATATCTAATTGATATGTCTGATAAAATTTTTGATTAAGAGTTGAATTGCTTCCATTAGCATTCAGCTCATTTTTATTCGTTTTTTTCCAATAACTCTGCTGAGCTGTTACTGAAAATACAGATAAAAATAAGGATAATGCCAAAACAAAATGTAGCTTTGTTTTCATAAATGTTTGTATAAAAATTAAGATTCTTCGAAATTAAGGTTTTTTTTTACAAATATTTGTTAAAAATGAACACTTATAAAAGACAACGCTTGACTTCAATTTTAGCAAAAGTAACAACCATTGGCACCTTTGACGGTGTACACATTGGACATCAAAAAATACTAAAACAAGTTGTAAAACTTGCTCAAGACAGTGGTCATATTCCTGTGGTATTAACCTTATTTCCGCACCCTAGAATGGTGCTTCAAAAAGATGTTTCCATAAAATTACTAAACACTATTGATGAACGAATAGATTTATTAAAAGCACATGGAATAAAAGAGGTTATTGTCAAAAAATTTACTAAAGAATTTGCTAACCTTTCTGCTAAAGACTATGTAAAACAGATTTTGGTAGACGAACTCAACACCAAACAAATTGTTATTGGTTATGACCATCACTTTGGAAAAAACCGAAATGCAAATATTAAAGACTTAAAAGAATTTGCCCAACTCTACAGTTTTAAAGTCGAAGAAATTTCTGCACAAGATATTAAAGATGTAACCGTAAGTTCTACTAAAATTAGAAAAGCATTAAACAACGGAGAAGTTGCATTAGCAAATTCTTTTTTGGGTTATAATTATTTTATTACAGGAACTGTAATTAAAGGAAAAGGCTTAGGAAGAACTATTAATTTTCCTACTGCAAATATTCATATTAAAGAGGCTTACAAATTAATTCCTCGAGATGGTGTTTATATCGTACAATCTAAATTTGAAGGTAACACTATTTTTGGAATGATGAATATTGGCTCTAATCCAACAGTTGAAGGCAAAACACGTTCTATCGAGGTTCATTTTTTCAACTTTAAAGAGAACATCTACAATGCTAAACTAAAAATTGAATTCCTAAAACGCCTGAGAAGTGAAGAAAAGTTTGAAAATCTTGAGGCTTTAAAAATTCAACTTAAAAAAGATATGATAGATGCTTCCGATTATATAAAAACATTAAATGAATAAGTTTTTATTTAAACATATTGATAATTCAGGGCTCATTATTTTTAGAGTCATTTTTGGATTATTATGTTTTTTAGAAGCCGTTGGAGCTATTTTTACAGGTTGGATACAACGCACCTTAATAGAACCTGAATTTACATTTTCATTTATTGGTTTCGAGTGGTTACAACCATTACCTGGCAATTGGATGTACTTTTATTACCTCGTCATGGGTGTTTTTGGGCTCTTTATAATGCTAGGCTTCAAATACCGATTTAGCATGGTAATGTTTGCATTAATGTGGACAGCCACTTACCTCATGCAAAAATCATCATACAATAATCATTATTATCTACTTGTTCTATTGAGTTTTTTAATGGTGTTTTTACCCGCAAATCGTTATGCTTCATTAGATGTAAAATTAAAACCATCGCTCAAAAGTATTTCAATGCCTAGTTGGTGTAAATGGATTTTTGTCCTGCAACTATTTATCCTTTATTCTTATGCTTCTGCAGCAAAACTCTATTCAGATTGGCTAGATGCTTCTGTTATTGAAATCCTAATGAGAAACAAAGCCAATTACCCTATTATTGGTGAACTTTTACAGCAAAACACCGTACATTATATTTTGGCCTACGGAGGCATTCTATTTGATGGTTTAATTATTCCTCTGCTACTCTTTAAGCCTACTCGAAAATATGCATTTTTTGCATCTATTTTCTTTCATTTATTTAACTCTATTGTCTTTCAGATTGGTATTTTCCCATACATGTCGTTAGCCTTTAGCTTGTTCTTTTTTGATCCTAAAACCATAAAAAATATCTTCTTAAAGAAGAAGCCCTTTTATGACGCTAATGCTATCATTGTTCCAAAATACAAACCCATATTAGTTTCGTTTTTCTCAATTTACTTTATGGTTCAAATAGCTTTACCTCTTAGACATCATTTCTTTAAAGACGATGTGTTATGGACCGAAGAAGGTCATCGCCTATCTTGGAGAATGATGCTCAGAGCAAAAAGTGGCAGAACAACCTATTCTGTAATTAACGCCAATACGAATAAAGCTATTCCTATAAAGCTAGATGATTATCTGACCAAAAAGCAGCAACGAGGTGCAAGTAGTAAACCCGATGTTATTTGGCAATTTGCACAACACCTTAAACAAGATTTTGCTAAACAAGGAATCCCTGTTAAAGTGTTTGTAAAATCTTATGTAAGTGTAAACGGCAAACCCTCAAAACAACTCATAGACCCTAAAGTTGATATTGCAAACGAAGAATGGCACCATTTTAAGCATCACGATTGGATATTACCTTCTGAATAGGATTTAGTTGAGAATGAAAAGGTTGAAATTCGTGTCTAAAAAACAGAAACTCGACCAAGACCCAAATCCTCAGTCAAAATTGACCACTTTATATTTTTTTCTGCTTATTTTATTTTTACTTTTGTTTCCTGTTTTTACTGAGCTCAATTGGTAAAAACCTAAATTAAAAGATATGTTACAAGTTGCTTTTATTAAAGAGAATAAAGAAGACATCATAGCTCGTTTAGCAAAACGAAATATTGATGCTACCGAAATGATTAATGAAGCTATTGCTTTAGATGAAGACCGTAAAGCACTTCAGACCTCATTAGATAATACAAAAGCAGAATCAAACGCATTATCTAAAGAAATTGGTAATTTGTTCAAATCTGGAGAAACTCAAAAAGCAAATCTTTTAAAAGAGAAGACCACGCAATTAAAAGAATCTACTAAAAACTTTGAACAAGAGCTAAACGACAAAGCTAATGCCCTTGCAGAGTTATTGTATAAGATTCCTAATGTCCCAAACCCTATTGTTCCTGCAGGAAATACAGACGAAGACAATGAAGAAACATTTAGAGAAGGTGATATTCCAAAATTACATGACGGCGCTTTACCACATTGGGAATTAGCAAAAAAATACAACATCATTGATTTTGAATTAGGAAACAAAATCACAGGTGCTGGTTTTCCTGTTTACATTGGTAAAGGTGCTAGATTACAACGTGCACTTATTGCATATTTCTTAGACAAAAACACTGAGGCTGGTTATACAGAATACCAAGTACCACATTTAGTCAATGAAGCGTCTGGCTTTGGAACTGGACAATTACCAGATAAAGAAGGACAGATGTATCATGTTACTTTAGATAATTTATATTTAATTCCAACTGCAGAAGTACCTGCAACAAATATTTTTAGAGACACACTTTTAAACGAAAGTGATTTACCTATTAGTATTACAGGTTACACACCTTGTTTTAGACGTGAAGCAGGAAGTTATGGTGCACATGTTAGAGGACTAAATCGCTTACACCAATTTGATAAAGTTGAAATTCTAAGAGTTGAACATCCTGATAATTCTTACAAAGCTTTAGATAGCATGGTAAATCATGTAAAAGGAATTTTACAAGACTTAAAATTACCATACAGAATACTAAGATTATGCGGTGGAGATTTAGGATTTACCTCTGCTCTAACTTATGATTTTGAAGTATTTTCAACAGCACAAGACCGTTGGTTAGAAGTATCTTCTGTTTCTAATTTTGAAACGTTTCAAGCCAATCGTTTAAAATTACGTTTTAAAAATAGCGATGGTAAAAATGAATTATGCCACACACTTAACGGAAGCTCTTTAGCATTACCTAGAATTTTGGCTGGTATTTTAGAAAACTGCCAAACCGAAAATGGTATTAAAATCCCAGAAGTTTTAGTGCCTTACACTGGATTTGACATGATATCGTAACGCCATAAATTAATTCATATTTTATGCGAATTGTTAAACAAATATGTATTTCATCGATTATTAAGGCATTTCTTCGTTTTATTTGAATATTTTTCAGAAGTTAGTGCTTCCAAATCAGAATAACCTAATTATGAAAAACTTAAAACGAATTGTATTACTTGTTTCATTAATTGTTATGGTAAGCAAAGTTTTGTTTTAACTATTTTCATTTAGAAATAATAAAACAGAACCAAGACAGAATAATTGAATCATATTTACAAAAATAATGGTTAATAGCACATTTATTTTGCTGGTAAATGCCTAAACTTTAGTTTAGGCATTTTTTTTGTGAAATGTTTTTAACTAACTTTTACAACATCTAGGTTTAGCATTTGTTATATTTGAAGTTATCTTAACAAAAACAGTTACATGCTACAGCGATTTTTCATTTTGCTTTTTATTTTAGGATGGCATTCTGGCTTTGCTCAAAACAACGAAGCTCAAGCAGAAAGTTATTACAAGAAAGGAGAGTTTAAAAAAGCACTTATCATTTACGAGAACCTAGCTAAAGAAAAGCCATATAACTCTAACTACATTTATAAACTAATTGATATTCATCAGCAATTAGAGCAATATAAAGACGCTGAAAACATTATAGTACAACGGCTAGCAAAAAGACAAAATCCCACTATGCTTGTTGCTTTAGGTTACAATTTTCAACTTATAGACAGTTTAAATAGAGCAAATAAACTATATGATGAAGCTATTGCTTTTGTAGATGAAAAACCCAACTACATTTATAGTATCGCACAAAAATTTGAAGATTATTCACTCTTAGACCAAGCGATTAAAGTTTACGAGAAAGGAAAAATTTTAACACCAGATAGAAATTACACAATTCAATTGGCTCGTATTTATGGTGATCAAGGTAACATAGAACAAATGTTTGCTAATTATATAGATTACGTAAATTTTAAACCCAACAACCTCAACAATATAAAACGTGCCATCACTGATTTTATTTCAGAAAATAAAGACAATGAGAACAATGTTTTTTTAAGACGACTACTTTTAAAAAAAATACAACAAGAACCAAAACCTTATTGGTATGATATGTTGAGTTGGTTATATATTCAAGAAAAAGCCTATAACAAATCCTTTATTCAAGAAAAAGCACTTTACAAACGTAATCCAGAAAGTTTAGACCGTATAATTGAATTGGCAGAAACCGCTAGAAAAGATAATGATGATGACACTGCAAAATCAATTTTTAATTACATATTAGAAACCACACAAGACAGAGCTACTGCTTTAATTGCTCATCAATATATTTTAGAAATAGATACTAAAACTGCAGACGAAAAAACCTTAAAACTTATTGATGAAACTTATAAGAATCTGTTTCTTGAGTTTGGCAAGTCTCAGTTAACGATTCCGCTACAGTTAGCCTATGGAAAATTCTTAGCCTTTAATCTTAAAGACACAGAAACTGCTACTAATTTCTTAAAAGAAAGCTTAGAACTAAACATTTCTTATTATAGAAAAGCTAAAATTAAATTGTTATTGGCCGATATTTTAGTGCTCCAAGAAAAGTTTAATGAAGCCTTAATTTTTTATTCTCAGATTCAGACCGAATTAAAAAACAGCACTATTGCGCAAGAGGCACGCTTCAAGGTTGCCAAAACAAGTTATTATAAAGGAGATTTTGATTGGGCAGAATCACAGCTCAAAATCTTAAAATCATCAACATCTCAATTAATTGCAAATGATGCTCTAGATTTAAAACTATTAATTTCAGATAACAAATTTGAAGACAGTTTACAAACTTCATTAAAATTATATGCTAAAGCAGACTTGTATGCTTTTCAGAATAAAACAGACGAGGCGATATCGCTTTTAGATAAAATTTTAGAAGAACACAAAGGTGAAAGTATTATCGATCAAACACTTTACCAACAAGCAAAACTCTTCGAAAAGAAAAAACAATATATTAAAGCCGAAGCTAATTACTTAGAAATAATAAAGGATTATAGAGACGGTATTTTGGCTGATGATGCACATTACCATTTAGCAGAACTCTATAATACACCATTAGCAAACCCAGAAGAAGCCAAACAACTGTACGAAAAAATAATATTTGAATACCAAGACAGTATTTACTTTATAGAAGCACGACGCAAGTTTAGAATGTTACGTGGCGATAGTATTAATTAATCGTTCAGACTTTAGTTTGTATATTACCAATTATATCCAATAGCTTCAAGTTGACCTCTTTTCTCTTTATAGATATTTATGCTAAAGTTATAACACATTTACATTAGCGCCTTTTTCAACTTTGTAAAACCGCAAAACCGTTTACTTCAAAATTCATACTTTTGCATCAAATTCTTATGACCCAAATATGATTATTTATAACGTTACCCTTAACATAGATAAAAGCATCCATCAAGAATGGCTTGAGTGGATAAAAGAACACATTCCACAAGTATTGGCTACAGGACTATTTAAAGAAGCCAAACTCACTAAAGTTTTGGTAGAAGATACCGAAACAGATACCTACTCGGTACAATACAGAGCGCATTCTAGAGAAGCGTTAAATTCTTATTATGCAGAACATGCAGAACGCTTAAAACAAGATGGATTACAACGTTTTGGTGAAAAAGTTCTATCTTTTAGAACAGAATTAGAAGTTGTAGATGAATATTCGGTAACTATAAATTAAGGTTTCTAAAGTAATTCTGCTTATCTCTATCTAGCTCTGTGTATCTTTGCGTAACGACTAATTAAAAACATCCGTGTATTTGTGGCAAATCAACACCAAGTAAAAGCAAAAAAACATCTAGGGCAACACTTCTTAGAAGATGAATCTATAGCACAAGACATTGCAGATAGTCTATCTCTTGAAGGTTATAAAGATGTCTTAGAAATTGGTCCAGGAATGGGTGTATTAACGAAGTACCTTTTAAAAAAAGATACCACTACACATGTTATTGAAATTGACACAGAATCTGTAGACTATCTAAAAAACAATTACTTAAACCTTGCCGATAGAATTATTGAAAAAGATTTTTTAAAATACGATTTAAACCTTGTTTTTAAAGACAAACCTTTTGCTATTATTGGTAACTTTCCATACAACATATCCTCTCAAATACTCTTTAAGACCTTAGAATTAAGGCATCAAATCCCTGAGTTTTCAGGTATGTTTCAAAAAGAAGTTGCACTGCGTATTTGCTCTAAAGAAGGTTCAAAAGTTTATGGTATTTTATCAGTGTTAACCCAAGCGTTTTACGATGCAGACTATTTATTTACAGTTCCTCCAACCGTTTTTAATCCTCCACCAAAGGTAGATTCTGGAGTATTATTATTAAAACGAAAAGAAAATTACACGTTACCTTGTGACGAAAAACTATTTTTTAGAGTTGTAAAAACCGGTTTTCAACAACGCAGAAAAACATTACGCAACAGTTTAAAAACATTCAATCTGTCGGATAATTTAAAAGCAAATACTATATTTGGGCAGCGACCAGAACAATTAAGTGTTTCTCAGTTTATTGAACTGACTTCGCTTATTCAAAATGATATAAATTAATTGTAATTGCGAGTATTGCGAAGCAATCTATCTCTCTATTAAAAAAAGATTGTTACGCCTTTTGTCCTCGCAATGAAGGAAAGCATTAAGTGGAAGACATCCAAGAAAACATACAATTTCAGCTTACAGATGAACTTATTGAAAAGGTAGAAATCCTTGTTGAAGATCAAAACGACAAAGATTTAAAAGCTTTATTAAATGAGTATCACCATGCAGATATTGCCGAAATTCTAGATGAATTAGATTTAGAAGACGCGGTTTATGTCATAAAACTTCTAGATTCTGAAACCACTTCAGAAATTCTAATGGAACTCGATGAGGACATTAGAGAAAAAGTACTTAAAAATCTTTCTACTAAAGAAATTGCCGAAGAGGTTGAAGAACTAGATACCGATGATGCGGCAGATATGATTGCCGAGCTTCCTGAAGAAAGGCAAGCAGAAGTTATCTCCCAAATAGAAGATGACGAACACAGAGAGGAAATCCAAGAACTTTTAGCCTACGATGAAGACACTGCAGGTGGACTCATGGCTAAAGAATTAGTAAAAGTTTACGAAACTTGGACTGTTGCAGGTTGCCTACGTCGTATTAGAGGACAAGCCAAAGACGTTACAAGAGTACACTCAGTTTACGTAGTAGATAAGCAAGACAAACTTATTGGCAGATTATCTTTAAAAGATTTAATCATTTCTAAAAGCGACCAAAAAATAGCAGATATAGCTAAAGATAATGTGGACTGGGTTCATGTTAATGACGATGTAGAAGATGTTGCCAAAGTAATGGCAAAATATGATTTGGAAGCCATTCCTGTTGTTAATGACAATCAAACTTTAGTAGGCAGAATTACTATTGATGATATCATTGATGTTATAAGAGAAGAAGCAGATAAAGATTACCAATTAGCGGCTGGTATTTCGCAAGATGTAGAAGCAGATGACAGCATTTTTAAATTAACAAAAGCACGACTACCTTGGTTGTTTATTGGTATGTTTGGCGGACTTGGAGCTGCTAGTATTATTGAACAGTTTAATGACAATATGGGCAATTTTATTGTATTGCTTAGTTTTGTGCCGTTAATTCAAGCTACTGCGGGTAATGTTGGTGTACAATCTTCGGCTATTGTAGTTCAAGGTATAGCTAATGGTACTATAGATGGTAAAATCTTAAAACGATTATTTAAAGAATTTTTACTGGGTTTGGTCAATGGTGTCGCAATTTCACTTGTTGCCATTCTTATCACACATTTTATATTTGGAACTCCATATATAGTATCTATAACCATAAGTATTGCATTAATTGCTGTAATTGTTATGGCTGCTATTATTGGCACATTTATTCCTATTTTTTTAGACAAAAGAGGTATTGATCCGGCTGTTGCAACAGGCCCATTTATTACCACAAGTAATGATGTTTTTGGTATATTAATTTACTTCTTAATAGCCAAATTGATTTTAGGAATTTAAGCCCCTAAAAACATCTAAATATTAAAAATCTGCTTAAACTAGTATGACTATGAAAGTACTGCACCTAGACTCTAATCACCCTTTACTTATAAAACAACTTAACGCGTTAGGATTTACCAATCACGAAGATTACAAAGCCTCAAAATCTGAAATTGAAGCCAAAATTTCCGAATATGATGGCATGATTATTCGCAGTCGCTTTAGTATTGATAAAGCTTTTTTAGATGCCGCAACAAACCTAAAATTTATAGGACGTGTTGGTGCAGGATTAGAAAACATAGATTGTGATTATGCCCAAAAAAAAGGCATTCATCTCATTTCTGCCCCAGAAGGCAATAGAAATGCTGTTGGCGAACATGCTTTAGGAATGTTATTATCCCTATTTAATAAATTAAATAAAGCAGACAGAGAAGTTAGACAAGGCCAATGGTTACGAGAAGAAAACCGTGGGTTAGAATTAGACGGAAAAACTATTGGACTCATTGGTTATGGAAATATGGGTAAAGCCTTCGCAAAAAAATTAAAAGGCTTTGATGTAGAAGTATTATGCCACGATATAAAAACAGGTGTTGGAGATGCCAATGCTAAACAAGTTATTTTAGAAGAGTTAAAAGCCAAAGTAGACGTATTAAGCCTTCATACACCACAAACTGCATTAACGTTAAACATGGTTAATTCAGAATTTATAAATGGATTTAAAAAACCATTTTGGCTCATAAATACAGCACGCGGAAAAAGTGTAGTCACAGAAGATATAGTATCAGCTTTAAAATCTGGACAACTATTAGGTGCAGGATTAGATGTTTTAGAATACGAAAAATCATCTTTTGAAAATTTATTTTCTTCAAACACCATCCCAGAAGCCTTTCAATATTTAATAGAATCAGAAAATGTTCTTCTCTCGCCTCATGTGGCAGGTTGGACTGTTGAAAGCAATATAAAACTAGCACAAACCATTGTAGATAAAATTAAAGCAAAATTTTGCTAAATTTAGAACAGTGTTAAATCTAAAATTAAATGACATCAACAGCAACTACTCCCGAAGAATATATTGCACAACTTCCTAAAGATCGGAAAGCACCAATTACCAAACTAAATGAACTCATAAAGAAACACATGCCTGAAGGACTAGAAGCAGGCATGAGTTATGGTATGTTAGGTTATTATGTACCAAAATCTATTTATCCAGATGGTTACCATTGTAAGCCTTTTCCGCCTTTGCCTTTTATAAATTTGGCTTCACAAAAAAACTTTATTGCACTTTACCATTCCGGTATGTATGCCAAAAAGGAATTATACGATTGGTTTGTAGCAGAATATCCTAAACATTGCAAATACAAATTAGATATGGGGAAAAGCTGCGTGCGTTTTAAAAAAATAGATGATATTCCTTATGATTTAATAGAAGAACTATTAGGTAAAATGTCTGTTGAAGAATGGATTAGCATTTATGAAAATACGATAAAAAAATAACATATAAAATACAGGATTTCAATAGCTGAAATTCTGAAATAAATTCAGGATAAAATGAAAAAAAGAGTTACGGGAATTGGCGGACTATTCTTTAAAACCAAAGATCCAAAAGCAGCAAAAGATTGGTATAAAAAGCATCTTGGTTTTAATACAGACGATTATGGTTCTACTTTTTGGTGGAAAGACAAAGAGGGAAAAGATTGCTCAACACAATGGAGTCCGTTTGCAGAAGACACTAAATATTTTGAACCTTCAAAAAAAGACTTTATGTTTAACTATAGAGTTGAAAATTTAGAAGCGCTTTTAAAGGTTCTAGAAAGTGAAGGAGTAACTATTGTTGGTGATATGGAGACTTATGACTACGGGAAATTTGCATGGATTTTAGATAATGAAGGCAATAAGATTGAATTATGGGAACCTATTGATGCTGCTTTTCAGTAATTCATATTTGTTTTTTTACTAAATTTAACGTTTTAACTTTTATACCAAATACTAACCTCTAAAACGATTAAAAATGTCAGATGATAATAAAAATTTAAGTGATGACCTAGATGATATGATAGGTGATGCTAAAGAAGGAGCAAAAAAAGCAGGAGATAAAATAAGTCAAAAAGCTAGCGAATTCTCAGAAGATGCTAAAGAGTTTGGTCGTGATGCCAAAGAAGCAGCTAGTGAATTTGCTGATGATGCCAAACAAGTATTCAGTGATGGTAAAAATGTTGGCATTATTGCTCATATGACCTTTATTGGCTGGATAATAGCTATTGTAATGAATAGTAGTAATAAAACCGAATTTGGTTCTTTCTACATAAGACAGATGTTAGGCTTAGTTATAATTGCTATAGTTACATCATGGATTCCAATTATAAATTTAATCATGTGGCTTGTCTTACTTGTAGCATGGATTATGAGTGTAATTGCTGCTTTAGGTGGTGAAATGAAACCAACATTTTTATTTGGTAAACAATTTCAAGAATGGTTTAAAGGCCTTTAAAAATATTAAAACCCAGAATTAACATTCTGGGTTTTCTTTTTAGCATTAGTTTTCACTTTTATTAAATCTATAATCCAAAGGCAGAGTATCGCCAACACGTTGGTTGCCCATAACTCCACTAAAATAGACTCCAACAATTGGAGAATAATTGCCATACTTATCTACATTGAATTTAGGAACAGATGTCTGTATCACTGAACCTTGATCAACTTTATAATAAATATCCAATTTCTCTTTTAACATAACCGTTTTATAACCAAACGCATCTGTATCATAAATAGTAAAAAAATCATAAGGGTTAACCGTAAAACGCTTTTGGGCAAACATATAACCATCCTCATCTAAAGACCCATGAAAAAGTGCTCGCATGAAGTGTTGTACAGATCCCTTAAAAGCATGGTCTCGGTGTTTTATTGTTTTAGATTTTTCAGCTTTGTTTAAATCTTTATAAAATGAAGTCCCAAAATAGACAACAGAATGTGTAGTAAATGTTTTGGTTTCTAGATTTACATATTTATAGTTCGCTTCAAAATCTGCAAGATCATAAGAAATTTCATATTGCAATGCCTTGTTTTTAATCTTAAGTACAGCATTTGAGCTTACGTATAAAGCTTTATTACTTTTATCATACTTTAAGACTAAGTCATCTTCATTTACTATTTTACAAGACTTACCAAACTCAGATGTTCCTAAAAATTCCTTTCTAAAAAGACGTAATTTTTGTCGTCTAGTTAAACCATCATCATATTCAATAAGCACTTCACTTAAAGCGTTATCTGCTTCAACGAGCTCTATAGAAATATTGTTTTGACTTCTATAATCGGAAATAAAAACTTTTTCATAGCCTAAATAAGAAATAACTAAAGTAGATTGTACAACGTCTGTATAAACTATTGAAAACACTCCATTGCTATCTGTCGTTGTACCTATTGTGGTATTATCAAAATATACAGCAGCAGTTTCAATAGGTTGTTGTGTTATTTTATCTACAACACGCCCTGTAAACGTTTGCGACACACAAAATAAAGGTAAAAGAAAAATAATTAGATAAGTTTTACTTATCATGATTATCCATGAATTTACGTTCTAACTCAGCTTGAAACTCTTCCATTACTGGTCTAACAGTACTTTCTGGTAGGTCTGCAATTTTTATATACATTAAGCCGTCAACCGCATTATTAAATAAAGGATCGACGTTAAATGCAACGAGCTTAGCATTCTGCTTGATATATTTTTTAAGTAAAACGGGTAATCGTAAAGCTCCTGGCTCTACTTCGTCTATAATCTTATCAAACTTATTTAAATCGGCTTCTGTTGCATCAAAAACAAAATCCTTATCTGCATCTTGAAGTTTTACTTTAAATTCTTTTTTAGGATGCACGTATTGCGCCACATAAGGATCGTAATAATGAGACTTCATAAATTCAATCATCAAACTTTTAGAAAAGTTAGAAAACTGATTACTTATACTTACTCCTCCTATTAAATATTTATGTTCTGGATAACGTAACGTGGTGTGTACAATTCCTTTCCAAAGCAAAAATAAAGGCATTGGTTTTTGTTGGTATTCTTTAATGATAAAAGCACGCCCCATTTCTATGGATTGGCTCATCATTTTATGTAATTCGGGTTCAAAACGAAATAAGTCTTGCAAGTAAAACCCATCGATTCCAAAGCGTTCAAAAATTTTAGATCCTAAGCCCATTCTATAAGCTCCTGCAATGACATTTTTCTCGTTATCCCATAAAAACATTTGATGGTAGTAAGCATCAAAAGTATCTAAATCAATAGCTTCGTTAGTCCCTTCGCCTACTTCTCTAAATGTAATTTCTCTAAGCCTTCCTATTTCTCTTAAAATATTAGGAATATCTTTAGGAGAGGCTAAAAACACTTCGTAATTTTTGCTTTCTAAAAGCCTACAATCACTTACTCTAAGCTTATCTACCTCAGCAATCATCACTTTTGGTGCTATAGGAGTCACAATACGTTTGGGTATTTTGGCCACCTTTAATTGTGATTGAATATTATCTAAAATTTTAGGTTTATCTTCAAACGTTTTAGATAACATATACGTTTTTCGTCTTAAAAACTCTGAAAATTCGGGAAGACTAGGATGCTCTTTTTGATCTTTTACAGAAATTGCTTTTCCAACTCTAACCTTAATAACACGGCGTTTTTGAGTTAACAACTCCGAAGGTAATTTTGCTGTTCTAAGTGTGTCACTTAACTTAGAAAGCCTATAAAACAAACGGCTATTTTTAGCATGAAAATAAATAGGAACTACAGGCACTTCTGCTTTCTGAATTAATTTCATAGCCGCAGCTTCCCACTCCTTATCAACCACTAACTTTCCATCTCTATATGTAGAAACCTCTCCTGCTGGAAAAACCCCTAACGGGTGCCCTTCTTTTAAATGTAAAATTGCATTTTTAAAACCGGCAATACTGCTTGCCGCATCTTTTCTGCCTTCAAAAGGATTTACAGGCATTATATATGGCTTTAGAGGCTCTATACGATGCAATAGAAAATTAGCAATAATTTTAAAATCGCTTCGCTGTTCTATCATTAATTTTAACAGTAAAATACCATCAATACCACCTAATGGGTGATTAGAAATTGTAATGTAAGGCCCTTCTTTAGGCAGACGCTTCATATCTTCTTCAGGTATTTCAAACTTAATCTGAAATTCATCCAAGATAGCATCAAGAAATTCTACATTACTAAGGTGTTTATTACGGTTATAGATTTTATTTAGAGTAGAAATATTAAGCACTTTCATTAATACCCATCCCAAAAAAGTACCTAAGAATCCATACTTATCAGCATGGATTGCTTTAGCGACTTCCTTAGCGGTTACTAAACCAGTATCAGACGATTTCCCCATAAAACAAATGTAGTAAAGTTTATTTAGTTACAATTTGTACTGTTCCTTGCGTTAATTGCTTCAATAATACCTCTTTATCTTTTTCAAGCTCTTTTATAGCAGCATCATTATAATGCCTAATGGTATATAGACTTACATTTTCGTGACATGTTACATTGAATTTTGCTTTTAAATGCTGAAGCAATTTTTCTAAATTATCGTATAAATTATCTATACAAACAGAAAAACTAATTGCTGAATTCTGAATGACATCAACTTTCATTTTATACAAATGTAATAAACTAAAAATCTCACTAATATTCTCTTCCATAATATATGAAAAATCTAAAGACGATAAAGAAATTAAAGTCTGATTTTTTTTCACAATAAAACACGGAATCTCAGGAACTAGAGCTTCTCCTTTACTAACACATGTACCACTTCCCTCTGGGTTTAAAAAAGATTTTACATATAAAGGGATTTCTTTTCGTTGTAAAGGTTGAAGCGTTTTTGGATGAATTACAGAGGCTCCATAAAATGCTAATTCAATAGCTTCTCTGTATGAAATTTGATGCAATAATTGTGCATTTTCAAAGTAGCGTGGATCTGCATTTAATACACCTGGCACATCTTTCCAAATTGTTACACTATTTGCATTTAAACAATAAGCAAAAATTGCGGCTGTATAATCACTTCCTTCTCTACCTAAAGTTGTTGTAAAGTTATTAGAATCACTCCCTAGAAATCCTTGCGTAATATTTAAAACATTTACATCTAAATTAGATAAAATATTAGCTTGGGTTCTTTCCCAATTTACGTTAGAGTGCCTGTAATAATTATCTGTTTTAATAAACTCTCTTACATCTACCCAATTATTCTTTAAACCAATATCATTGAGGTAATGGCTAATAATTGTCGTTGAAATTAATTCACCAAAACCAATAGTTTGATCATAAACATAATTGTAATCTGGTGATTTATTACTTTTAAAAAATGTATTTAATTCGTCAAAAAGTGCTTTTATATCTGAAAACACTTGGTGATTTTCATTTTTAAACAAATTGACCATAATGTCGTTATGACATTTAACAACCTCATGTATTGCACTTTGCAGTTCAGCTTTATTTTCAAAATAATTTTTGATAACCAATTCCATTCTATTGGTTGTCTTACCCATTGCAGAGATTACAACTAAAGTGTTATTATAACCTGTAGTTTGCAATACTTGTGCTAAATTTTTTACACCGTTTGCATCTTTTACCGATGCTCCTCCAAATTTATAAACGCGCATTATAGTTGGTTTAAATAATTAGTAATTCCATTTTCGTCCAAATGCACCACATCCCAATCTCGCATTACATTTGCTCCTTTACTTTCATAGAATTTTATGGCAGGCTCGTTCCAATCTAAAACGTCCCAACAAATTCGTTTTACACCTAAATCTTTTCCATACTTTACTACAGTATCTAAAAGTTGAGAGCCTAATCCTTTACCTCTACTTTTTTCGCTAATAATAAGGTCTTCTAAATGCAAAACTTCCCCTTTCCATGTAGAATATCTAGGGTAAACTAAAGCAATACCTTCTATAATATGGTCTACTTCTAAAACAAAACAAGTAAATTTTGGCTGAGTACCAAAACCATCTTTTTCTAAATCAGAAACACTAACTTCTACAGCTTCTGGTTCTTTTTCAAAGGTTGCTAATTCTTGAATGAGTTCTAAGACTCTTGGCATATCTTCCTTTATGGCTAATCTTATCTGGGTCATTATATGTCTTAAATGAAAACTCAAATATAAACCAACTCTGTTGACATAACAATTAATTTACAACACGAAAACGTTATAGTTTGTTAAAAAATGCGATATTTGCTTGCTACTAATCAATAATTTACTCATGTCTAAAAGAAATCAAACCTTAGGAGAATTTATAATTGAAAATCAAACGTCTTTTAAATACACTTCTGGGGAACTTTCCCGACTTCTTAACTCTATACGCTTAGCCGCTAAAGTTGTAAACCACGAAGTAAACAAAGCAGGTTTGGTAGATATAATTGGTGCTGCTGGAGACACTAACATTCAAGGTGAAGATCAGCAAAAACTAGATGTATATGCCAATGAAAAATTCATACAAACCTTAACCAAAAGAAATATTGTTTGTGGTATTGCTAGTGAGGAAGAAGATGATTTTATTACGATTAATAGTCAAGATGAAAACCACCAAAATAAATATGTTGTATTAATAGATCCTCTCGATGGCTCTTCTAATATAGATGTTAATGTGTCTGTTGGTACTATTTTTTCAGTTTACAGACGTGTAACTCCATTAGGCACACCTGTTTCTTTAGAAGATTTTCTTCAAAAAGGGAGCGCGCAAGTCGCTGCAGGCTATGTGGTTTATGGAACCTCTACAATGTTAGTTTATACAACTGGTGATGGCGTTAATGGTTTTACATTAAATCCGGCAATTGGTTCGTATTATTTATCACATCCAAACATGCAATTTCCTGAAGATGGAAATATTTACTCTGTAAATGAAGGAAACTATTTAGATTTCCCTTTAGGCATCAAAAAATATATTAAATATTGTCAGGAAGATGAAGGCGAAAGACCTTACACAAGTAGATATATTGGCTCTTTGGTTTCAGATTTTCATAGAAACATGATCAAAGGAGGTATTTATATGTACCCAAAAAGTTCTAAAAACCCTAAAGGAAAATTACGCTTGCTTTATGAATGTAATCCTATGGCATTTATCGCAGAGCAAGCCAATGGAAAAGCTAGCGATGGCTACACACGTATTATGGACATAGAGCCAACAGAGCTTCATGAACGCGTACCTTTTATTTGTGGCAGCAAAAACATGGTAGAAAAAGCAGAAGAGTTTATGCGTAATAATTAAGTCTAGAAAAAAGCAATAAAAAAAAGCAACCTAAATTAGGTTGCTTTTTTTTTTATAATATAAGATCTAAAACGACTATTTATTCATGTTTTTCATTTCTTCAACAAACGCATCCAAATCTAATTTGTCGTGTGCAAGAGCTAAAGCTTTATCTGCAATATATTTTGCATTTTGAGAATGAAACCCTAAGCCAACACATAATTTTTCTAACAACCAATGCTGATTCGGTCCTTCGATATCATCAACCCAAACCATACGCGCCAAATCATATAAACGCTCTAAACGCATATCATAAGATGTTGGTGGATTTATAGAATGTGTATCGTAATCTTTTAAAATTAATTTATAATCGGCTTCTGAGATATCTAATCGTGTTGCTAAACGATCCAAAAAAGCTCTTTCTTTATCAGTGATTACACCATCACTCATTGCAACTCTTACAATAGCTGCAAAATGGTCTTCATTACGTTTTTTAAATCCGCTATCGAATAAATCTGAAAATGACATATATATACTTTATTTATTATCTAATTAATAATTCTGAACAAATATAATTCTATTCAAAGAATTATCATTAGTGAACACTTCAAAAATTTTATATTTGCATCTTCAAACAAAGAAACTTGAGTAAAGTATCTATTGCCCAAACATTCGCACAGACTTTGCAAATGCAAAATCTGCAGACTGCTATTGCCCAAAGCGAAACAAAAACACATTTAAAAGGTCTTGTTGGCTCTTCATTTTCAATTACGGTTTCTGAAGCCTTTAAAACAGCCGACAAACCCTTTTTACTAATCTTTGACGACAAAGAAGAAGCCGCCTATTACCTCAACGATTTAGAACAGCTCATAAACACTAAAGATGTGTTGTTTTATCCAGGAAGTTATAGGAGACCTTATCAAATTGAGGAAACCAATAATGCCAACGTACTCTTACGAGCCGAGGTTTTAAACCGAATTAATTCGCGTAAAAAACCGTGCATTATTGTGACCTATCCTGATGCCCTTTTTGAAAAGGTCGTCACCAAAAAGGAACTTGAAAAGAACACTTTAAAAATTTCTGTTGGCAACGATTTAAGCATCGAATTTGTTAACGAAGTCTTATTTGAATACAAATTTAAACGTGTTGATTTTGTTACCGAACCTGGAGATTTCTCAGTAAGAGGTGGTATTGTTGATGTGTTTTCATTTTCACATGATGAACCTTACCGAATTGAATTTTTTGGTGACGAAGTAGATAGCATTAGAACCTTTGATGTAGAAACACAACTCTCTACAGAGCGCATTAAAAAAGTGAGCATCATTCCTAATGTGGCTAATAAAATGATTGCAGAACAACGCGAAAGTTTTCTTAAGTACATTTCTAATAAAACTGTTATTTTTTCTAAAAATGCAGCTTTAGCGTTTTCACGAATTGATGATTTTTATGAAAAAGCAGAAGACGCTTTCAAAAACTTATCTAGCGAAATTAAGCAGGCTTCACCTGAAGAATTGTTTTGTAATTCAGACTTATTAAAACGTCAGTTTTTAGAATATCCTTTAGTCGAATTTGGAAATGAAGCCTATTTTGCTCAGCAACTTATAGCATTTTACACTAAGCCACAGCCTGCATTTAATAAACAATTCAATCTGTTAATTGAAGATTTAAATGAAAATCACGCTAAGGGCATCACCAATTATATCGCTTGTGTAAGCGAACAGCAAGCGAAACGTTTTCATGATATTTTTGATGACGCAGAACAAACCGTGCATTACAAAACAGTAGTGCTTTCACTTTATCAAGGTTTTATAGATACCGAACACAATCTAGCAATTTATACCGACCACCAAATTTTTGATCGTTATCATAAATTCCATCTTAAAAATGGTTATTCCAAAAAGCAAGCCATCACTTTAAAGGAATTAACAAATCTTGAAATTGGAGATTATGTTACGCACATTGATCATGGTATTGGTAAATTTGGAGGTCTACAAAAAATAGATGTTGAAGGTAAAAAGCAAGAAGCCATAAAATTAGTCTATGGCGAGCGCGATATTTTATACCTAAGTATACATTCACTTCACAAAATCACTAAATTTAACGGTAAAGATGGCAAACCACCAACCGTTTATAAATTAGGAAGTAAAGCGTGGAAAACCTTAAAGCAAAAAACAAAATCAAGAGTTAAGGAAATTGCCTTTAACCTTATTAAGCTTTATGCCAAACGAAAACTAAAAAAAGGCTTTCAGTACGCACCAGATAGCCATATGCAATTGGAGCTCGAAGCTTCATTTGTGTATGAAGATACTCCGGACCAAATCACGTCTACAGCAGATATAAAAGCTGATATGGAAAGTGAACGACCAATGGATCGCCTAATTTGTGGTGATGTTGGTTTTGGTAAAACGGAAGTTGCTATAAGAGCCGCTTTTAAAGCCGTAGATAATGGCAAACAAGTTGCTGTTTTAGTACCAACGACGATATTGGCATATCAACATTCACGTACTTTTAAAGAACGTTTAAAAGATTTTCCGGTAACTGTTGATTATGTTAATCGTTTTAAAACAGCTAAAGAAAAACGCGAAACTTTAGAAGGTTTAGAAAAAGGAAACATTGATATTATTATTGGTACGCATCAATTGGCTAGCAAAAACGTAAAATTTAAAGATTTAGGCTTACTAATTGTTGATGAAGAGCAAAAATTTGGAGTTGCCGTTAAAGAAAAACTGAGAACCATTAAGGAGAATGTTGATGTGTTAACATTAACAGCCACGCCTATTCCTAGAACGCTTCAATTTAGTTTGATGGCTGCTAGAGATTTATCCGTTATTAATACAGCACCACCAAACCGTTATCCTATTGAGAGTCATGTGATTCGTTTTGGTGAAGAAACCATTAGAGATGCGGTGAGTTATGAGATTCAGCGTGGAGGTCAAGTATTTTTTATTCATAATAGAATTGAAAATATAAAAGAAGTCGCTGGTATGATTCAGCGATTAGTGCCTGATGCCAAAATTGGTATTGGCCATGGGCAACTCGATGGTAAAAAATTAGAAAATCTCATGCTCGCCTTTATGAATGGTGAGTTTGATGTCTTGGTGAGTACCACGATTATAGAAAGTGGCTTAGATGTCCCAAATGCAAATACCATTTTTGTTAATAACGCTAACAATTTTGGTTTAAGCGATTTGCACCAAATGCGAGGTCGTGTTGGTCGTAGTAACAAAAAAGCCTTTTGTTATTTTATTACGCCAGAATATTCGGCAATGACAGCCGATGCTAGAAAACGAATTTCAGCTTTAGAACAATTCACAGAATTGGGCAGCGGATTTAACATTGCGATGAAGGATTTAGAAATTCGTGGTGCAGGTGATTTACTAGGAGGAGAACAAAGTGGATTTATTAATGATATTGGTTTTGATACCTATCAGAAAATTTTAAATGAAGCCATAGACGAATTAAAAGAAACGGAGTTTTCAGATTTATATAAAGACGACGGTAAGCCTAAACAATATGTTAAGGACATTACTATTGATACTGATTTCGAATTATTATTTCCAGACGATTACATCAACAATATTACTGAACGTTTAAATCTCTACACCAAACTCAACGCGATTAAAACCGAAGAAGAACTCGCTAAATTTGAAACTGAAATTATTGACCGATTTGGAGAACTACCAACACAGGTTTCAGATTTATTAGATAGTGTACGACTTAAATGGATTGCCACAAAAATGGGCATTGAAAAACTGATTATGAAGCAAGGCAAAATGATTGGTTATTTTATTCAAGATCAACAAAGTGGCTTTTATCAGAGTGAAGCATTTACTAAAGTCTTACAATTTGTACAGATGAATGCAAGTAAATGTAAAATGAAAGAAAAACAAACCCGAAAAGGATTACGCTTAATATTAACTTTCGAAAAAATTAAAAACACAAAACAAGCACTTGCTGCCTTATCCGATATTAAATGAATGAAAAAAGTCATTTAAATCATCTTTTACTGCTCATTTTTGCAACAGTTTGCCTTAGCACTTCTGGTCCTTTGGGTAAATTTATAGACATGCCAACTCCTGTAATTATTTGGTGGCGCTCTATTTTAGCTGTAATTATACTTTTCTTGTTTTGTGTTTATAAAGGCATTAATTTAAAAATAAGCAACAAAAAAGATCGTCTCACCTTTTTTATCGCTGCTTTATTAATGGGTGGCCATTGGATTTTCTATTTCTATGCTCTAAAGCGCTCTAATGTAGCTATTGGCATGATTTCGTTATTTACGTTTCCTGTTATTATAGCCTTATTAGAACCTTTTTTTTCAAAAACAAAATTAGATCCTATACACATTGTACTAGGATTAATGGTACTAGTTGGCATATCTATTTTAGCCCCAGAATTCAATTTAGAAAGCAGTCAATTACAAGGCATTATGTTTGGTTTGCTTTCTGCTATATGTTATGCTTTAAGAATTTTAATGCTAAAGGAGCATATTGCTACCTATAATGGTACCATGCTTATGTTTTATCAAGTTGTAATTTTAACCATTGTATTGGCACCTGTTTTATTTTTTATGGACACCTCTAATATTACAACACAATACCCTTACGTTTTGTTATTAGCTATAGTAACTACAGCTATTGGACATACCATGTTTGTTCAAAGTTTAAAATACTTTAAAGCTAGTACAGCGAGTATTATTGGTAGCACACAACCTATATTTGGAATTATAATTGCATTTTTTTTCTTGAATGAAATACCATCGTTTAATACATTTATTGGTGGCAGTTTGATATTAGCAACCGTAATTATTGAAAGTATTAGATCTAAAAAGATTAAATAGAGTTATAATGGCTTAATTATTGAGGGTATTCAGTGGTTAGCATTTTTGTAAATAAGGCTTAAGCATGAAAGAAATTTACGAACCAAAATTCGTCGAAAATCTGTTTGATAAAATGTCGGGGTCGTATGCTTATATGAATTACATCACTTCATTTGGATTTAGCGAACGTTGGCGAAAACAATGTGTTGAAGAACTACATATTGAAGACAAAAAAGTGATTGTGGATTTAATGACTGGTATGGGCGAATGCTGGAAGCACGTACTCAATAAGAACACTATAAATTCACAGCTTATTGCTTTAGATTTTTCATCTGAAATGATAAAACAAGCAGAGAAAAACAAACTAAAATTTCCACATTCTAAAATTACAATTTTAAAAGAGGATGTTTTTCATAATTCAATAGAAAACGAATCTGCAGATTATATTATTTCAGGGTTTGGACTAAAAACGTTTAATGCAGAACAACTAAATGCTTTAGCAAATGAAATTGACAGGCTATTAAAACCAAATGGAACGTTTTCCTTAATTGATGTGTCTGTTCCAAAAAATAATATTTTGAAGTTTTTTTATCTGTTTTACTTAAAAAATGTCATTCCGCTTTTAGGAAGGCTTTTTTTAGGCAGTCCTGAAACTTATAAAATGTTAGGTATTTATACGGAAGCTTTTGGCAATTCAAACAATGCTTTTCAAATTTTTAAAAGAGATAATTTTGAAGTCGAATATATCAATTATTTTTACGGTTGCGCAAGTGGCATAAAAGGCAAAAAAATAAAATAACAATTAGCAAACAGTTTTACAAAACATACAATATCATGAAAAAATTATTAATCCTATTTTTGGTTTTACCTTTAATATGTCAAGCTCAAAGTGTAAAAGGCACATTTTCACCCGCCGAAGATTTTAGCTATGCCTTTTTATACCAAGCCACGCCAGAAAGTGCTAATTACGTCGACAGAGGACAGCTTGACCGTACAGGTAATTTTGAAATCCAATTAGACTCTACCGCAAAACCTGGTATTTATAAAATTGTATATGCGATTCCGCCAGAAGAAAACAATTTCGATTTTATCTACGATGGAAAAGAAAATATCTCCTTTAATTTTAGTCAAGAAAATGGTGTAAGCTTTACAGAATCGGAAGAAAACAAACTTTGGAACTCTTATCTTAAAAGCATTGATATGGTTAACCAAACCATAAGCAATTACTTCGCTAAAGAAAACTCAGATAAAAAAGGTTTTAAAGCTATTTTTAAAACCTTAAAAGATACACAAACAGGCTATGAAGAATTGGCTCAAGGTAAATTAGTGTCTAGTTTTATTATCGCAAACAGACCTTATATTCCTACGGAATATGAAGACATCTCCACCTATTCAAAAAACTTAAAGCAACACTATTTAAGTCAGATTGATTTTAGCAATTACCTACTACAAAGCTCATCATTTTTAATAGATCGTGTTACGGCCTATGTGTTTAATATGGTAGAAAACCCAAGCAACGCCACTTATAAGGCGCATATTGACGATGTAGCAGCAGCTATAAACACCAATGACTTAATTATTAAAACAAGTTTATTGGAAATGATTTGGAAGCATTTTGTAGATCAAAAAAATCATGAAGTTGCTAACTATATTACTACCAATTATTTGTTAGAACTAGCTAAGGCTACAGAAAATAATGTTTTACTAGACATGGTTATTTCTTTTAAAAACACCTCTATTGGATCTAAAGCTCCTAATTTTGATATTACCTCTAACGGAAAAAACACCAACTTACATCAATTAAAAGGTGCAGAACATTATTTGCTTATTTTTTGGAGTAGCACTTGCAGTCATTGTTTAAGCGAACTACCAAAGGTAAAAGAAATGGTTGCCAACAAACCCAACTTAAAAGTTGTTGCCTTTGGATTGGAAGACGATAAAAAGAGCTGGAATAATGAAATTAAAAACTACCCCGATTTTATTCATCAAATTGGTTTAGGTAAATGGGATAATCCTGTTGTAAAAACCTATGGAGTTTCGGCAACACCAATATATTTTTTATTGGATTCTTCTAAAATTATTACAGAGAAACCTTATGAACTTAAAGATCTAGAAAATTTACTAAAGCAATTATAAAAACATTAAAAAGTAGACTATAATCATATTAGCACTTATTTATAGGATAATTCAATCTTGATTAATTTAAAACTAATTTAAAAAGAAAACGCTCAGAAAAACAAGTGTTTTATCTGAGCGTTTTGAAACTAAATAACCAACCAAATTTAGTTTCATTTCTATGGTTTTATCTTTTTTTGAGGTCACTTAGACCACCTAAATTTAAATTCTATCATATAATTTAAGTGTCTATTTATATGCTTCTTGTGTTTTCTCTAGTATTCTCTACTTTCTTTGTTTTTTGCGTACGTTTTTTAAGTTCTTCAGACTGTTTAGCCCCTTTACCATCTTCTACGTTTGCATTTCTGTAATATTGTATATATCCTCTTCCTGTAAATTCATAAACAGTACCAGAACTCGAATGGTATAACGCAATCTTACTATCATTAATAACGCTGAGTTCAAAGAATTCTTTGTCAAAGAAATCATAATCTAATGTTAATGTTTTTAAGTACATATTTCCTGACACATTACCTACACCATAACTCCCTATAAAATCCCAATAAATGTTATTAATATTGTAAGCGTTTACGTCTTGAGAACTTCTAAATGTATCGTCATTTCCACCAGATAAAAACTGAAGGTAATTCTCATTATCAAAATCATTTAAAACTCCATAATTACTTGTGTATGTTTTTTCCCAAGCTGTATATTCTTGTAAGAAATAATGAATGTTGTCATAAAACACATAGTCATAATCAAAGTTAGCACGCTGGTAACCGTTTAAGAAATACGACGTATCATTAAATGGGTTGTATAATTCAATCGTATTATAATCTACTTGATAAACGTCAAAACTATCATAGCCATCAATAATATGGTAAACGTCTAAAACCCTATCGTAGGCATCATAACTTCCTATTTCAACACCATAGCCATTTCCTTGGCTTCCTATACCAACTAAATTATTGTTTGCATACATACGACCATTATTAAACGACACTGTAAATGCAATTTGCAAAAATGGTGTTTCGCCATAACCTTGTGTTGCATTAATATCTACATACCACAAATCATAAGAACTTAATAATTGATTTAGTGAAACTGGTGGCTCATCTATATAATGCGTTTCCTCTACATAACACGATGTAAATAATGTTGCAACAAATGCAAATCCGAAAAGTAGTTTTATAGTCTTCATAGTCTAACGGTTTTAAGGTTATTAATTGTAGCGTTTCAAAACACGTGCCAAAAAAATATTATGACGCTATTTAAAACCATACAAAAAGCATATTTGTTCTGGTTATTTTCACATCTTCAAGGTCTTAAAACAAGGAAGCGTTAACATGGTTTTAGCTCGAATAATTCTATAAATTTTCCGTAACTTTGGTATACTAAACTGATTTAACCTCTATGAGTGATACAACAAAATATGCTGTTTTTGGTGCCGGAAGTTGGGCAACTGCTATTGTAAAAATGCTTTGCGAAAATTTAGATGAAATAGGTTGGTATATGCGAAGTGTTTACGCTAAAGAGCACATTTTAAAAGAACAACACAATCCTAGTTATTTGAGTTCGGTTGAGTTTAAAACTGAGCAATTAAAACTAAGCAACGATATTAACGAAATAGCAGAATGGGCAGATGTGCTTGTTTTTGTTATTCCATCCGCTTTTATTCATGCCGAATTAGAGAAATTAACCGTTGATATTAGCAAAAAAACTATCGTTTCTGCTGTAAAAGGTATTATGCCAGAAACAGGAAAGCTTGTTGGTGAACAATTTCATGATGCTTATAATATTCCGTTTGAAAATATTGCTGTTATTGCTGGTCCTTGTCATGCAGAGGAAGTAGCATTAGAGCGTTTATCGTACTTAACAATTGCTTGTGACGACTCTAAAAAAGCACAAGCTATTGCCGATAATTTATCAAGCGATTATATTAAAACAAAAATTAGTGATGATATCATTGGAATTGAATATGCAGTAATGTTAAAAAACATCTACGCTATTGCTGCCGGAATTGCACATGGACTAGGTTATGGCGATAATTTCCAGAGTGTACTAATGAGTAATTCTATTCGCGAAATGAAACGCTTCATTAAAAAGATGCACAAGATGAAACGCAACATTAATAATTCGGCTTATTTAGGCGATTTATTAGTAACGGGATATTCTATTTTTTCTCGAAACCGTATGTTTGGCAATATGATTGGTAAAGGTTACACTGTAAAATCTGCTCAAATGGAAATGAACATGGTTGCAGAAGGTTATTACGCCACAAAAAGTGCATTTGATTTAAATAAAAAGAATAAGAAAAAAACACAACTTCCTATTATAAATGCCGTTTACGATATTTTATATGAAGGAAAAGATGCTAAGAAGGTGTTTCAGAAATTGACTGATAAGCTGGATTAAACAATTCCAGCGAAAGCAGGAATCTCATCAACTATAAATCAATTAATTTAAAATTTTAACAGAATCTCGAAGTTTTCCGTCATTTCAAAGCTAACTTTTTTATTAGCTATGGCTATCTGATTTTTTTTATTCGTTCATTTTTACCTTGATGCAAAACGAACCAAAAAATCGTTGCTTCCAACTTTGTCGGAATTTGGTTTAAGACAATGATTATTTAGTTTCTAATTGAATCATCATTATAATTCTATTACTTTACCAAAACACCTCGCAACTGCATCAAAGGAATGGTCTGCAAAGCCTTTTCGTTAATGGTGTTTTTTCTAAAAAGATATGTTTTATCAAACATTTGATTGCCTTCAAAAAACGTGATTTTAAACTCATTATTCAGTTCTAAAACCTTTTCTTGTAGGTATTCAATTTTAGCGTAACTTCTTGCTGGCAGTTTAGCAATGGTGTGACGCATTACAGGTGTTATTTTTTTATCATTATAACCTCTGGTCACAATAAGAACGGTCTCTAAATCATCATCACTATTGTTAATGATATAGGCATTCCAGTCTTGTGTCTTATATTCTATATGTTGCTCTCGTACAACAGCAACGTGTACGTCTTTTACTTCTGGAATTGTGATATCTTTTTTCATAGCGCAAAAATAGTAAACTATTCAAAATAAGAATTAGAATAGTAAGGTGTAATTATACCTTTAAGATTATTAATGACCATGTGCTTAAAGAGCTCTGACTCCGAATAAGATTCAAATAAATTCTTCTTTTTAAATATTAGATTATCAATTCTAAAAAAATAGATTTTCACCACTAATTCTATATTAATATCTTTTCTAATATCACCTAATTCTTGAGCTTTATTTAATAAATCTAAAACAATGTCATTTGCTAATTCTTCAATAAAATCATTATACAGCTTGTTTGCTTTTGGGTAATATTTTTCTATGCCATAAAGAAAAGAGGGCTTAAAGTATTTTAAATACTCAAACCCTCTCTGGTAAATTAATATAACACTCAAAATAGGATCTTTACCATTGCTATTAACCACCCTATTTATATCTTCCTTATATTCATTTATTAAACTTTCTAAACTAGAGCTTACTAGATCTTCTTTGTTTTCAAAAAATGAATAAATGGTTTTTTTAGAAATCCCAAGCGAGCCTGCTAAATCATCTAAAGTGACATGTTTACTGCCACATTGTGTAAACTTTGCGATAGAATGCTTTAACAATTCTGCTTTAGTAATCATCTCCTAATTTATATTATCTCCATCCACCACCAAGTGCTTCATATAAATCTACTATAGATACCAATTGTTGTAATTTGCTATCTATAATATTAAGTTCTGCACTTAAGGCGCTTTGTCTTGCTGTTAATAAATCTAAATAGTTAGCGTAACCATTTTTAAGTAATTCTTCTGAGTTTGCTTCTGCTGTTCTTAGGGCTTCAACTTCGTTTTTTCTAAACTCGAATTTTTTGGTCTCAGCTTCATAAGAGAACAAGGCATTAGACACTTCATTACCTGCTACTAACAAGGTCTTTTTAAACTGAAGTAAAGCCTGTTCTTGTTGCGCAATAGCAACTTCTCTTTGCGTTTTTAATTTCCTTTGATTAAAAAGAGGTTGCGTTAATCCGCCAACCACAGTCGCAAATAATGAATTGGCATCCAGCAATTTATCCAATTCTAAACTTTGAAATCCGCCTGAAGCTGTTAATTTTAAAGATGGATAAAAGTTACTCTTAGCAACATTGGTTAGCTCAAAAGATTGAATTAATCCATACTCCGCAGACATAACATCTGGTCTATTACTTAACAAGGTTGCTGGTACACCCAATACAATCTCTTGTTCAATATTTTGAGTATCTAAACTACTTCTTTCAAAATTTTGCGCTGTTTTACCAAGTAAAATGCTCAGTGTGTTTTCTGTTTTAAAAATAGCCGTTTCAATATCTACTTGTAGAGCTCTTGCACTATTGTATTGCGCAATATTTTGGTCTACTGCAACCTGCGTTACTTGTCCTGCCTCCTTTAAAGCTTTTATAGTTTCAACACCACTTTTTCTTGTAGCAATAGTTTGCTTTGTTATTTCTAATTGAGCATCTAAAGCTAGTAAATTGTAATAGGTATTAGCAATACTAGAAACCAACTGTGTTTTCACAAGTTGATGCCCAGCCACACTCTGTAAATAAGCCGCTTGTGTTGCTCTTTTATTACTTCTTATTTTACCCCAAATATCGGCCTCCCAAGATAGGTTTGCTGTTATATCATAGGTATCAATTCCGCCACTAAACAACGCCCCAAACTGACTATTTTCTGACAATTCTTGATGTGTTGCATTTGCCCCCACACTAACGCTTGGTAAATACCCTGCCTTACCTTGCTTTGCATAAGCTTCGGCTGCTATGATTTGTTGTAACGCTATACGAACATCCATATTATTTTGCAGACCTTCTTCTATGTATTGTTGAAGATATTGATCTGTAAATAAATTTTTCCAAGATATATCTGCAATAGATAGACTATCTGTTGATAAATTTTCTGTTCTGTAAAGCGCTTCGGTTTCCGTTTCTAAATCTGGTCTCACATAATCTTGAGCCACAAAACAACTTTGTAATGTTAATGCAACGATTAATAACAAAGTAACTTTACTGAAATTTCTATGTTTTATAATTGATTTCATCTTCTTATTCTTCAATAGTTTGTACTGCTGGTTTACTAGAAACTTTTTCTTGTAACCACTGAAATAATATAAATAGGATTGGAATTACAAAGACTCCTAAAATAGTTCCTATAAGCATCCCTCCTGCTGCTCCTGTACCTATAGAATTGTTTCCTTCTGCACCAACTCCATTTGCTAATACTAATGGCATTAGTCCTAAAATAAAGGCAAATGAGGTCATTAAAATTGGACGCAAACGCGCTTTTGCTCCATTGATGGCTGCTTCTACTATACTCTCACCATTTTTTCGTCTCTGTAATGCAAACTCAACAATAAGAATGGCATTTTTGGCGAGTAATCCAATAAGCATAATTAAAGCGATTTGGAAATAAATATTGTTTTCTAAGCCTAAGAACTTTGTGCTTATATAAGCACCAAATACACCAAACGGCAAGGATAATACCACTGCAAATGGTAACAAATAACTTTCATACTGTGCACTTAACAAGAAATACACAAACAGAATACTTAGTATAAATATAAATGTCGTTTGGTTTCCTGCGTTCACCTCTTCTCGTGTTAAACCTGAATAAGACACGGTATAGTTGCTTGGTAGTTTTGCAACTTCTTCTTCAATAACTCTAATAGCATCACCAGTACTAAATCCGTCGTTAGTTGCTCCTGTTATTGATGTAGAGTTAAATAAATTGAATCGTGTTACCGATTGTGGGCCATAAACACGTTTTAGGTTTACAAATTGTGTAATTGGCGTCATTTCACCAGAATCTGTTCTCACATACATACTATTTAAGGCACTCTCATCTGCTCTGTCTTCTGGTAAAGCCTGTATATATACTCTAAATTGTTTTCCGAATTTAGAAAAATCTGACGCATAAATTCCACCAATATAACCTTGTAAAGTTGAAAAAATACTTGTTACAGAAACACCTTTCTCTTTAGCTAAAGGTACATTAACATCCATTTCATATTGTGGATAATTAGTGTTAAATGATGACGTCGCATATTTAATTTCTGGACGCTGCATTAAAGCCATTGTAAAGTCATTCTTAGCTTTATCTAAGTCTGAGAATTCACCACCAAATTTATCTAATAAATTAATTTCAAATCCAGCTGAGTTACCAAAACCACGAATACTTGGAGGTGAGAAGAAAATGATATTTGCATCAGGAATAGTCGCTGCGATACCAAATAATCTTCCTGTAATGGCTTGTGCAGAGAGTGCATCGTCTTTACGTTCACTCCAGTCTTTAAGTTTTATAATTCCAAAACCAAAGTTACTACCTGCACCACTAATTAAACTTCGACCTTTAATAAAGTTAATACCAACAATGCCGTCAATACCTTCAACTTTTTCGTATAATTTTCTTGCAACTGCATCTGTTCTATCTAACGATGCTCCTGGTGGTAATTCGATATTGGCAAAAATAATACCTCTATCTTCATTAGGCACAAATCCTGTAGGCGTTGTATTAGATGCCCAGTAAATTCCGATACCTGTAATTACTAAAAGTAGCACAGAAACAAATTTTCTTTTATATAAAAATTGAAGTGATCTTCCGTATCGTTCTACAGTAGCATTAAATCCACGATTAAATAAGGTGTAAAAACGTTTTAATGGGCTCTTCCCTTTTAATTCTTCATCGTCTTTATGCTCTTTTAATAACAAGGCACATAATGCTGGACTTAATGTTAAGGCGTTTACTGCCGAAATAAGAATTGCAATAATTAAGGTCACACCAAATTGCTCATAAAACACACCTGTTGGTCCTGTTACAAAGGTTACAGGAATAAATACGGCTGCCATTACCAAAGTAATTGAGATAATTGCACCAGAAATTTCGTTCATCGCAGTTAAGGTCGCTTTTTTAGGATTGTGTTCACCTTCATCCATTTTAGCATGGACCGCTTCTACAACTACAATGGCATCATCTACTACAATACCAATGGCGAGGACTAATGCAAATAGCGTTAATAAGTTAATAGAATACCCAAATACATTTAAGAAAAAGAAGGTACCAATAATAGAAACTGGTACTGCAATAGCAGGAATTAAAGTAGATCTAAAATCTTGTAAAAAGATAAATACAACTAAAAACACAAGTAAAAAGGCTTCTAACAACGTGGTAACCACCTTATCTATAGATGCATTTAAAAACAAACTGGTATCGTATGGTACAAAAATATTTAAGCCTTCTGGAAGATCTGCTTTTACATCCTCTAGAGTCGTTTTGATGTTTTCTATAATTTCTTGTGCATTTGATCCTTTAGTTTGGAAAATACCCATAAAAACTGCTGGATGTCCTAAACTCATGGCATTAGATGAATACGACTGTGCATCTAATTCAATAGTTGCAACATCTTTTAATCTTAAAAATTCGCCATTACCTAAAGCTTTTATTACAATATCGCTGTATTGCGCCTCATCTTTAAAACGACCACTATAAGTTAGTGTATAAGAAAAAGATTCTCCGTTATTCTGACCTAATGATCCTGCTGCTGCTTCTAAATTTTGTTCTGCTAAAGCTGCAGAAATATCTGAAGGAATTAAATTATATGATGCTAATTTTTCAGGATTTAACCAAATACGCATGGCGTAATCTTGTTGTGAGAATACACTAACATCACCTACACCACTAATACGTTGCATAGCAGGAATAACATTAATTTTTAAGTAATTCTGAATGAACGTAGCGTCATAATTTTCACTTTCAGAATACATAGAAATAAACATTAATGCACTCGTTTCTTGCTTCTGTGTAGTAACACCTGTTTGTATTACCTCTTGAGGTAATAATGGGTTGGCTCTAGCCACACGGTTTTGCACGTTTACAGCGGCAATATCTGCATCAATTTCCTGGTTGAAATACACTGTAATTTCTGCAGCTCCGGTATTTGATGCTGTAGAGGTAATATACGTCATACCCTCTACTCCGTTAATTTGTTCTTCTATAGGTATAATTACACTCTCTAGAACGGTTTCTGCATTTGCTCCTGTATAATTTGCCGTAACCTTAATTGTTGGTGGTGCAATATCTGGATACTCTTCAATAGGTAAGCTTGTGATACTAATAACCCCAAGCAAAACTATAATAATAGAGATTACTGTTGAAAGCACTGGTCTTTCAATAAATGTTTTTAACATGACTACTATTTTTTGAGGTTAATTAGTTTTTAAATAAAGTTGCTACGGGTTTAATAGCCTCTTCAAAAGGTATGTCTTGAGGTGATATTTTCATACCATTTCTTAATTTTCCAACACCTGATACTACAATTTTATCATTTGCATCAATACCAGACTCTACCACATACAAGTTATCTACAGATCCTTTTATTTTTATGATAGTCGTTTCAATTTTGTTGTCTTTACCTAGTTTAAAAATCATAACGTTTCCTTGCTGCTCAAAAGTGGCTGTTTGTGGCACAACTATAGCATCTTTATATTCAATAGGAAATCTTATTTTTCCACTATTTCCATTGGTTAAAATTTCGTTAGGGTTATCAAAAGCTGCTCTAATTTTTATAGTTCCTGTATTTTGATTAATTTGACCTGTACTGGTTTGAATACGTCCTTTTTCGGAATATTCTTTTCCGTTAGCTAAAATCAAACTTAAATCTGGCGAATTTTTAATTCGTTCTTCTTTTGTTTTCCCTTCTGATCGTTGCAAATGATCAATATATTGTGCTTCGTTAAAACTAAAAAAAGCATATACTTGGTCAATCTCGCTTACTGTAGTTAATGGAGTTACATCATTTGGACTAATTAATGCCCCTTCTCTAAAATTAATAGAACCTACATAACCATCTATAGGACTTTTTATAGTTGCGTATCCAATATTTGCCGTAACACCACTATAATTAGCCTTTGCTTGTGCTAAATTAGCTTTTGCTGTTTCTAATTGTACAGGACTAATAATGTTCTTTTCTACCAAAGGAATCAATTTATTAACCTCTACTTGTGCCACATTAACACGAGCTTTTGCTGCTCCTGCATCTTGACTTAAAGACTGTGTTTCTAATTTAAATAATGCTTGTCCTTTTCGTACTTTCTGTCCTTCATCAACGTATACTTTCTCAATATATCCAGATGTCTTAGCTCTTACATCACTATTTACAACACCTTCAATAGTTGCAGGATAATCTGTGTACCCTATGACCGTTTTATTCTGTATTTGTGTTACAGGAAAAGGTGCTGGAGGTGCTTCTGCAACAGGCTTGTTTTCTTCGCTGTTACCACAACTTAAAACAACTAAAACTAAACTCAATGTTAGTAATGTATATAATCTATTCTTTCTCATTTTTTGGTTTTGTTTAAATATGGAATTGGTTATTTGTCAATTTTTCTCTTAATTCTTTAACTGATAAGGTGGCTTCATCTATAAACTTTATATAGTCATTATGAAAAGTTAAATCGAATTTTTCATCTTCGTTTTTAATGTTTTTATTGTTTTCAGATTCTTTATACGCTTTAATTTCTAAATGAATTTCACGCTCCTGATCCCAATGACTTATCATACTATCTACATGTTGAATAATTGTATTTTTATTTATAATAAAATACTTTTTACGATCACCAGTCTTAGTGAAATATTCAATTTTATTTAAATCTTGTAAATGGTTAAGATGTGTTGAAATTGTACTTTTACTTGCACAAAGTACACTAACCATGTCTTCAAAAGTAGACCCTCTTTTACCCGTAAGTATTATGTAGGACAAAATACGCGCAGCAACAGGTGCTAATTGCTCTCTAGCCTCTAAATGAACACCTAGTTTTTCAACTAAATTCATTTTTTTTTGACATATATTTTCTTTCATTATGCATGCTTTTATTACTGCTTTATAACCATAAAATAATCATGTACAGTAAAATTCTATGCAAATATATATCATCAGTTCGGAACAAACCGAACTAAACGAAGTTAAATTGTTGTTAAATAAAAAAGCCGACTGTTAACAGTCGGCTTAAAAATATATTTAGAGACGCTTATAAAGCAGATTTAAACTGCTCTAAGAAACGCACATCGTTTTCACTTAACAAACGAATATCACTAATTTGGTTAAGTAACATTGCTATTCTGTCTATTCCCATTCCGAAGGCAAAACCTGAATACACTTTAGAGTCGATGCCACAATTATCTAAAACATTAGGATCTACCATACCACAACCCATAATTTCTAACCAACCTGTACCTTTAGTAATTTTATAATCGGTTTCGGTTTCAAGTCCCCAATACACATCAACTTCTGCACTTGGCTCTGTAAATGGAAAGTATGATGGACGTAATCTAATCTTAGATTTTCCGAACATTTCAGTTGTAAAATATTGTAAGGTTTGCTTTAAATCTGCAAAACTCACATCTTTATCAATGTACAAGCCTTCTACTTGGTGGAAAAAACAATGTGAGCGTGCCGAAATTGCTTCATTTCTATAAACTCTACCAGGAGAAATAGTCCTAATTGGTGGTTGGTTATTTTCCATATAACGTACTTGTACAGAACTGGTATGTGTACGTAATAAAATATCGGGATCGGTTTGAATAAAGAAGGTATCCTGCATATCTCTTGCTGGATGGTATTCTGGTAAATTTAAAGCCGTAAAGTTATGCCAATCGTCTTCAATTTCAGGGCCTTCACTAACGTTAAAACCTATACGCGAAAAGATATCAATAATCTCATTTTTAACAATAGAAATAGGATGACGCGCACCAATAGCAATTGGTTCACCTGGTCTTGACAAATCTCCGTAAATACCTATGTCCTCTTCTTGACTTTCTAAAGCTTCTTTTAGGTTATTTACTTTGGCTTCTGCTGTATTTTTAAGCTCATTTATGATTTGGCCGAATTCTCTTTTCTGGTCATTCGCCACATTTTTTAATTCGCCATAAAATGCCTTTAAGTGTCCTTTTGAGCCTAAATATTTAATTCTAAAAGCTTCAACTTCTTCTTTAGATTGCGCTTTAAAAGCTTCTGCTTCTGCTATAAGTTCTTTTATCTTGTCTATCATTTTATGCTGAATTTAATTCAGTATCTCATATTGAGAGCGCAAATTTAACGATTTTATACAAAAAAAACGCCTTCAAATTGAAGGCGTTTTTTATCTATTTTATAAAAAACACTTATTGTCTGATAAAAACGTCTTTATACGTTATATCATCTGACGTATCATCAGGGGTTCCATTATCGTAAAAATCTTCGAAATAGAACGTATTGTCCTCAAAAATCAATTCTTGTGTAGCTACATCACCTTCTATATATTGCGTATAAAATCCATCTCCATCGTTTGACCAAGTTGATGAAATAAATTCTTCTAATTCGCAATTACCATCTGTATCTTCTTCAAAATAGCTGTATTCAAATGTTCCATCTGAATTAAAAACAAAAGTTTCTTCGCTCTCACAATCAGATACAGTTTGTTCAACTCCATTTTCGAAAAACTTATAATATTTCCATGTCCCAACTAACGGGTCTATAGGAGCATCATCATCATTATCACTACTACAAGATGTAAACACAAGTGCAAAAACACTTAAAAATAAAATCATTTTTTTCATAAGTAAATTTAGATTAAAAGGTTAAATGCTAAAATGAACAATTTATTAACAAGAACCTAGTGGAGACTTATTTTATATATTCAGTTTCTAAAAAATAATTCACAATCGCTTCTTTCATCAATATACTTTGCTCACCGGCTTTTAAATGAGGTAACTGTGCTAATACCTTGTAATGAGGCCAACCATCATCATCTACATAATCGAATTCATAAAAACCATAAGGCTCTAAAACCTTACAAATAGCGATATGCATTAAATCGAGTTTTTGGTCCTTTTTATACTCTCTGTGTAATTGTCCTAATTCTTGTATACCAATAAGGTATATTATAGAATCGAGATCCAATCTATCTCCATCGGCAAATTGGTTAGAGAGTTTTTCTACCACCAAATCCCATCGTTCCTTTAATTGTTCGTCTCTTGCCATGCTCACTTCCCATGAAAAAGGGAATCTTATTAATTATTAAAATTCTTTTTTTATTTCAAAATTTCGAATTCCTCTTTCGAGTTCAAATTCTTTAAGTTTTCAAAGTTAAGAAACTAAAGCATCTTCATTTGCGTTATTATATTAAAATGGCAAAATTCATGTACTTTTGTTTAAACCGCTAGTTGTATGAGTATTATTGATATTATTTTGGCTGCCCTTTTACTATTTGGATTTGTACGTGGCTTATTTAAAGGGCTTTTTGTAGAAGTCGCCTCTTTAGTTGCTCTAGTTTTGGGTGTTTATGGCGCCATTCACTTTAGCTATTTTACTTCTGGTTTTTTAGAAGCTAAGGTAGATTGGAATGAGAAAACCATTAACATTGTAGCCTTTGCTATTACTTTTGTTGTAATTGTCTTAGCAATAGGATTAGCAGGAAAAGCATTAACAAAACTGGCAGATTTTGCCGCTTTAGGTATTATTAATAAATTGGCAGGAGCCGTTTTTGGTGCACTTAAAATTGGATTAATCCTTAGTGTACTCTTGGGTGTCTTTCATAAAATGAATAATACATTGCCGTTTATGGAAAAAGAAGATTTAGAAAAAAGTATGCTTTACGAACCTGTAAAATCGTTAGCACCCATGATTTTTCCAGCTATTATTAAAAGCGAATCAGAAGAAAACACTGAAGAAGACGTATAAAAAACTACGCTTTCAAGTGGCTTTATTGTATTAATCTAAATGATAGATTTCCATAATATCCTTGAGATACTTTTCAAAGTCTATTTTTAAATCAATGAGTTTTCCTGTATGCACATCAAACACCCATCCGTGAACTTTTAAACCTCTATCTCTATACGCTTTTTGTACGGCTGCTGTTTTAATTAAATTGACGCACTGTTCTTTCACATTGAGCTCTACCAAACGATCGTATTTTTTTTCTTCAGATGCAATCGCATTTAGTTCATCATGATGCATTCTATAGACGTCTCTTATATTTCTTAGCCATCCATTTAAAACACCTAAATCTGCCGATTGCATAGCTGCTTTAACTCCACCACAAGCATAATGCCCACAAACCACCACATGATTTACCTTTAAATGTGTAACCGCATAGTTAACCACAGACATAGCATTGGCATCTGTACCAACAACCATATTTGCGATATTTCTATGCACAAAAACATCACCAGGACCTAATCCCATTAAATCTTCGGCGGTGACTCTACTATCTGAACAACCGATATATAATAATTCTGGATTTTGTCCTTTACCTAAGTCTTCAAAATAATTAGAGTTAACGGCAAGTTTATCTTTAATCCACTTTTCGTTATTTTTAAATACATTATTTAAGTCCATACGTACACCTATTAAAATTCATCTTTTACATTACTTTTTATCCAATTTAAACAACTATCAAACTCCTTAAATATATGGTCTTTAGAAATTAAATTTGGAATGATATCAATACGCTCCATCATATATCTTGGCTGCTTTAAAAGCCCTACAAACAACACTTGAATATTCCTTTTTGATAAATCTTGAAGCATATCTTCCATAGCATACAGACCAGATTGATCCATATATTGCATACGACCTAACCTTAAAATAACGGTTTTTGCCGTGTTGGGAATTTGCTCAGTTAAAGCCTGAAAATCACTTGTAGACCCAAAGAATAAAGGACCTTTAAGATGCTTAATAAAAACCTCTTCTTTTAATGCTGAAGGGAAATTACCTTCGTCATCCCAAGCTTCTTCTTTTAGTGATTTAACATCGCTGCGTTCTGCTGTTAGATCTCCTATTTTTTTCATAAACATAAGCGATGCAATAACCAAACCAATACCTACAGCATAAATTAAATCCCAAAATGTAGATAAAAGTAATACGACTAGCATAATTAAGACTTCAGAACTTAATCTTACAGGTCCTAATTTGATATCTCTTGGTAAACTTGGAATTGCTTTAAGACCTCTATAGTCCATAACACCAATACCTACTGTTATTAATATTCCGGCTAAAACAGCAGCAGGAATTTTTGATGCCACATCACTCAATGCCAACATTATTAATAATAACATTATACCTGCAATCATACCAGATAACTTGGTTTTTCCTCCTGCATTAATATTAACAACCGTTCTAATGGTTGCACCTGCTCCTGGAATTCCTCCAAAAACAGCCGCGATACTATTACCAATACCCTGACCAACTAACTCTTTATTAGGTTTGTGTTTGGTTTTGGTCATATTATCAGCAACGACACTAGTTAATAGAGAATCTATAGCACCCAATAAGGATAAGGTAAGCGCTGTAAAAATGTATGGAGTAATGCTTCCTAAGCTAAAATTAGTGAACATTTCTAATCTAGGAATTGGAATACCTCCTGGGATTTCTGAAATAGGACGATAACCTAAATTAAATCCATAAGCAATTCCCGAAACCACAACTAAAGCTACCAGAGTACTTGGTATGGCTGTTGTAATACGTTTAAAACCATAGATTATAATAATTGTTCCTAAAGCCAACATAAGTTCTAACCAATTAATATGCTTTAATGCTCTAGGCAATACTTTAATAGCTCCAACAGTACCAGACGCTTCTTTAGCAGCTAATGTTTGTGATTCATTTAAAATTTGTTCTGGTGTAATCTGCTGTGCACGGTCAATAGTTTCTTTAAAATTTTCAAGTACCAAAATACCTTCACCAGCTTCTTCTTTTAAAATATTTTCTAGTATAACCTCTTCGGCTTGAGGCTTAAATTGTGCTACAAACTCTGCATCTTCTTTTGGGTAATACCCAATTGAAGGCAGTATTTGGGTCAATAAAATAATGACTCCGATGGCCGTCATAAATCCAGAAACTACAGGATAAGGAATGTATCTTATATATTTTCCTAAGCCTAAAAATCCCAGTCCAATTTGTATAAGACCTGCCAAGAGAAATACCGTTAATATTGCAGGTAATGCTTTTTCTACACTACCATCATTGGCTGCTACAATACCAGCAATAATGACCATACTCACAGCCGTCATTGGTGCTGTTGGACCGGAAATTTGCGTTGCAGTACCACCGAAAAGAGCGGCAAAGAAACTTATAAATATGGCTCCGTATAAACCTGCTTCTGGACCTAAACCTGAAGACACTCCAAATGCTAAAGCCAATGGCAAAGCAACAATTCCTGCTGTAATGCCACCAAATGCATCACCCTTAATATTTGAAAATAGTTTCTTCATAGTTAATTAATTATTGGATTAAAATAGTCTAATTTTTACTTAAACCGAAACCCTTGCACAAAGTTTTGTTAGAAATTAACAAAAGCAATAATATTTATTTGATCCCTTCCAAAGGCTTCAAAAAACTGATTCATATACCCTAGTTCTAGTCTTAAATTATCCGAAAATGTATAACCAATACCACCAAATACGCGGTTTCTATCAAAAACAGAAGACTTTGTATTTAAAAAGATTTCATTATACAAGGATACGTATAAAGGGGTCTTAGCTTCTTCTTTATATTGAAGCGGTATTTTTACACCTAAAAAATATCTAAAACGCAATTTAAAATCATCTTCAACAAATCGCTGCTCAAATCTATAACGATGACTTAAACCTACTTTACCAACCTTTTGTTTCGTTGTAAATTGCTGAAAAATTCGATGCTCATTTACAGAGGTTTTGTCACCAGTATCATCTATGTAATTTTCTGACAAGATATAACCATATCCTAATAAAATATTATCATTATTATCAGATAAATTATAGCCAACACCTGTTCTTATAAGTAATTGCTCTAAATCATCAATAATATTATAGCTTCTGTATTGCACTTCATTATGGATATTCCATTTGGAATCTAATTTCTTATTTCCAATATAAATAAGCCAATTCCCAAAATTACTGTCTTGTGCAAACGTAAAAAATGGTAGCGCCAACAAAAACGTTAGAGCTACCATATTCATTTTCTTTAACATATTATGCGTTTCCTATTCATCAAACTTTACTTCTCCTGTATTGACATCATACATTGCTCCAATGATTTTAATCTCTCCGTTTTTCTCCATTTCTGTAAGAATTGGGCTTTCGGCATGAATTCTATCAATCATTAACTGTACATTCATGTGCGATACATTATCTACAAAATCTAAGTTTTTAGACGTTCTTAAACTTTCGTCTTTAGGCTCTGTAACGGCATTTACTGCTGGTGTTATTTTCTGAACTAACTTGGTTAAATTTCCCATTTCAGCATGGTCACAAGCTCCTTTTACAGCACCACAACTTGTATGTCCTAAAACAACAATAAGCTCTGTTCCTGCTAACTTACATGCAAATTCCATACTCCCTAAAATGTCTTCATTTACAATATTACCTGCAATTCTTACACTAAAAATATCACCTAATCCTTGGTCAAATACTAACTCAGCTGACACTCTAGAATCGATACAACTTAAAATTGTAGCGAACGGAAATTGCCCTTCGCTTGTATCGTTAACTTGTTCTAAAAGATTTCGGTTAGCTTTTAGATTATTTTGAAATCTTTGGTTGCCTTCTTTTAAATATTGCAATGACTTTTCAGGTGTCATTGTTGCTTGGGTTTCTTTTGTATGTGCTTTCATAATGCTTTTTTCGTTTAATTTTATTGTTATTTAACTATGCTTCAGAAACTAATAATGAAACATTTAACTTACTCACCACTTCTCGTAATGAGGCTTCACTTCTATTTTTTGTTTTCTCTTCTGCTCTATCAACACACAATAAATTAATATTGTTTTTTAATAAATATGAAGACAGTGTGTTCATAACTTCTGCATTTTGCTCAAATACATACTCTATGATTTTTTCTTCCTTTACAGTAGCTGATTTTTCAGTTTCTTTTTGGCTATTTATAATTTTGAAGGATTTTAATGGTGCCTTTGTGTGTGTTATTAAATCTTTTGAGAATTCAGTATTAAAAATTTTATTAGAATCATTAAAAACTCCTAATGCCATTTTTTCATTAGGCACTAATGCGTTTTCATTAGATGAAATCATAATTACACCTTTAAACGTTTTTAAAATAAAACGTGTAATACTATCTCTAATTAGTTGAAGCGGATTAGAATCGCGCTGCCCTAAAACAATAATATCTGGCTTAGAATTTTCAATATGATTACTGATTTCTTCTTTAATATTTCCAAATGCATAATTGTAATTGATGCTTACATTATACGCTTTTGATATAGGATCAATTAAAGCTTCAATTTTCTTTTTTGTCGTAATCTGCTCGTCATTTAGAGTTCTAATTGCAGAGAGTTGGTTTTCTCTATTTACAATATCGATATATTTTTTAACATGAAATAATTCGATATCTGCATCAATCATTTGTGCTAAACTCACACTACTCTTTAACGTTGTACTCGCCGTTTTGTTTAAATCTGAAAGCACTAGTATTTTATATTTACTATGTTTCATAATTTCTAACTTAAACTTATTTTAGACTTAGGTCTTAATTGAAAGAACTCAATAAAACTCGGTGGATTTTCAACAACTCCACGTTTAGAAATCAATTTGATATCTATATTTCTCTCTTTTGCTTTAAAGGCAAAGTCTTCAAGAATTTCAATAATATCATAATCTAGATATCTTGTCTTTGTAACATCAAATTCTAAATAGGTGTCTCTTGGTAAGCTATCTAATTCTTTTAAAATCGCACCTTTATTAAAGAAGGTTACTTCTTCGGCAAGTGCCATCTTAATTTTATGTTTTCCGTTACTATTATCTTCGATATGTAAGAAGTGAGAGTTTTGGTAACTTTTTAATAGGATTACAACAATACCAACAGCTAAACCTAGACCAATACCAACTAATAAATCTGTAAAAACAATTCCTACTACAGTTACAAAGAATGGGATAGATTGCTTCCAACCTAAACTGTACATTTTCTTAAATAATGATGGTTTTGCCAGTTTATAACCTACAATCAATAAAATTGCTGCTAACACTGATAAAGGAATCTTATTCAATAATGTTGGAATTAAAATCACAGAAATTAAAAGTAAGAATCCATGTAAAATGGTAGACATTTTACTTTTTCCACCCGATTGGATATTTGCAGAACTTCTTACAATAACTTGAGTAATAGGTAAACCTCCTATTAAACCAGAAATGATATTACCTGTTCCTTGTGCTAATAACTCTCTATTTGTAGGTGTAACGTTTTTGTCTGGATCTATTTTATCGGATGCCTCAACACACAGTAAGGTCTCTAAACTGGCTACCAAAGCAATAGTAAAGGCAACAATCCAAACTTCTGGATTTGTAATTGCAGAAAAGTTAGGAAAACTAAACTGTCCAAGAAATGAACTTAAATCTTCAGGAATTGGAACACTTACCATGTGAGTATCGCCAATAGACAATACTCCTGTACCTTGTGTAAAGGTATAGAATAGTATACCTAAAACTACAACAACAAAAGGGCCTTGAATAATTTCGAATATTTTCCCTTTTTTGCTTAATACTTTATCCCAAAGTATTAAAAGCAATAAGCTAATAATACCTATTAAAGCCGCTCCTGGATGTATGTTACTTAACATTGTTATTAACTCCGAGAATGTGTTACCACCATCAATTTCAAAAAACTCTAAATCCCAAGCAGATTCTTCATCATAGCCAAAAAAGTTAGGGATTTGTTTTAAAATAATGATGATTCCGATACCAGTAAGCATCCCTTTAATAACAGACGACGGGAAATAATATCCAATAATTCCGGCTTTTAAAACGCCAAAAATCAATTGAATTATTCCTCCTAAAACAACGGCTACTAAAAAATTTTCATAACCACCTAAAGTACCTATGGCTGTTAACACAATAGCTGCCAAACCAGCTGCTGGCCCACTAACTCCAATCTTAGAACCACTTAAGGCTCCTACTACAACTCCTCCAATAATTCCGGCAATTAAACCAGAGAAAAGAGGTGCTCCACTGGCTAAAGCAATACCTAAACATAGAGGTAATGCCACAAAAAATACAACGACACTTGCAGGCAAGTCGTTTTTTAATGTTTTAAACATTTGATATAATGATTTTGTCTATTGAAGAGATTTCAATAGTTATTTTAATACTTTTTTTAGGGACAAAAAATGTCGAACGAAAAAATATTAAACAAAATCTGGTGGTGGAGAAATAAGGTTAAGGTGAGGTTTAGGATAGTTTTTAAATGTATATCCTACTAGATTAGTGCTTGTATAATCTTCAAACACACTATCAGAATCTTGATTTGTGCTTCCGAAAACCAATTTTGCGCCATGATTTTCTTCCTCTTCAGTAATGCTATAGAAACACGTTACATCAACAGAGTCGTCAAAAGATACAATTATAGTGGGTGCAGAAATAAGCGCCATTAATACAATGGTAAAAAATACAGCCGATCTATATTTATATTTTTGAAACATAAGCCGCAAATATAATAGCTTAGATTTTAACAGAGTGTTAAATAAGTTCTAAAAAAACTTCAATAACTTAATGTCATTTGATGGAATCCAGCCTGTAGAATTATCAGAAAGTTGAATTTTTTTCCAATCTTCATAGGTTTCTAACACTTGTACTTTGGTGCCTTCATGTAGCCTAAACACTTCTTCACTTGAGGGATTAGGATCTGTTTTTACTCTACTTTCTTGAGCAAATACAATGGCAGGATTGTCTTTTTTATCTAAACCTGCTTTCTGAAAAGCCATTGCTACAGAAAAGCAAGCAATACCTAAACTTATAATACTCGTTACAAAAGCAATTCTTTTTTTAGACGTCGTATAAGAAAAATGATAAGCTAAAAATATAACTACAAATAAAAGGACACCACCAACGGTAATTTTTGCCCAAGTATCTGTTTTAAATGTATTCACAACATTATTTATAATTCTTGAAAACCCTACGACAGGCACGTTATCAATGGCGTCAATCGTCATGTTTTGTGCAAAGGCTAAATTATTCTGTATGTCCTTATCATTAGGGTTTAATAATAATGCTTTTTCAAAATAATAAATGCTTGGAGCAATATTATTAAGTTTATAATTGGCATTTCCTAAGTTAAAATACAATGCTGCAGAATGCTGTTTTGAATCTAAAATAGATTCATACTTATCAATGGCTTCGGCATATTTACCATTATTATACAAGGCATTGGCTTCACTAAAACTTTGATCGTTTTGCGAAAAAACAATGGTGTTAAAACAACATAAAAGTAAGATTATTAGAGCTCTCATATTATCTCAGTTGCTTATCGATTAATGAAATGGTTTTTGCTGCTTTGTCATAATCATTCTGCATGGTGACCTGTGTAATTGGTGTGTAACGTGCCAACTCACAATTTTCTAAGATGGAAATAAAATCTGAAACGACACCACTTTCTACTTGCCGCTCTGCTAATAGGTTTTCAATTTTTTCTTTATTGAAATCACTCGTTTCAATATTTAATTTTGCTTTTAAATAATTATGAAGTGCTTTTTCTAAGGCTAAGTAAAAGGCTTCTTTTTGTCCAAGTGTTTTTTTAGCGGCGCTTAAGTATTTTTTAGCCAATCGGTCTGCTTTTCTTATACGATTACCTTGCACGTCTGCATCGCGTTCGTCTTTCTTTCGTCTTACAACAATAGCTAGAGGAATCGCTAAAAAAGGTAACAATACCAATGACCAAAATCCTTTAGATTTAAAAAATGGTTCTGTTTTTATACTGGACCAATCAGATGTTGTTTTTATAAAGGCAAACGTATTAGTGTTTGGATTTATCGTTTGTTTTATACCTTCTGTTGAACTTTCGGTGTTGCTAATTGCGGCCGTTGGTCCTTCTAAAACATCAATAACAATCTCATCTGATGTAATGCGTTTGTAACTTTCTGTATCTGGATCAAAATATGAAAATGAAATACTTGGTATAGGATATTTTCCTCTGTACTGTGGCACAATGGTGTACGTATCGGAAATACGACCTTGCATTCCGCTTAAATTGGTTCGCACATTTTCTTGGTGTTCTGGCTCATAAACTTCTAAAGAACTTGGGACGGTTAATTTTGGTAATTCAAATAAATTTAAATTGCCTTTTCCTGCAACTTCTATTTTAGCTTGAAGTGATTCTGTTGCATTTAACTGTGTTTTAGAAGTTGATACTTTAAATGAATAATCTCCAACAGCTCCTTTAAAATCTGATGGTTTCCCTTGTTCTGGCAATGGTTTTACATTAATTGTTCTACTGCCAGCAGTTACAATTTTAGGAACTTTACTCATCATTGGTCGTCCAAAGATGTCCCGTCTATTTGTTGGTACTTCTACTGTTATGTCTAAGACTAAAGGTTCTAACTTTAATTCTCCTGTTTTTTGAGGATAAAGCACAGTTTTTTTGAGAACTACATAACGATATTCTTCTCCTTTGTATTCACCTTTTTCAATATTAAGTCCTTTGATTTCTATGTTCTGACTCCAAAAATCGTTATATCTAGGATTGTCTTTTTCACGCCAATTACTTACACCTGTTTCTAACGAAACATATAGCTTGTAAACAACTGTAATGGCTTCATTTAAATACGGGTTCGTTTTAGAAACCTCAGCAACTAAATGAATATTCTCTGAGGCAATATCTGATGCCGTTGTATTTCCGTTTGGTTTATCAACTGCAGCAGTTACATTAATAGTTATAGGAAACGTTTTATAGATTTCTCCATCAATTTCAATAGTAGCTTGTTTAATTGTGAATTTTCCTCGTTTTTTTGGTGCTAAAAAGTAACTGTAAGTTTTAGAATAAGATCGTTTTCCGTTTCTTGAATAATTACTCATAGATGTGTTAGGTCCACCAACCACATCGAAATCTGCAAAACTTGGTGGCACAAAATTATCTCCATCCTTATTCATTTCAAAATCGATACGCAAGCGTTCGTTAACACCCAATTTCTTCTTACTAACTTTAGCTTCAAATTTTACTTGTGCTGAAGCGATACTTGTTGCAAGTATTAATAATATTATTGATATATAATTTTTGATATTCATAATTTTGACGATTTTAGATTTACGTTTCTTTACATTAAATAAAAATTCGTAGTTCAACAATCGTAATTCGTTTTACCAATCTTTTTCAGTTTTAACTTTAGCTCCCTTTTGCTTTTCGGCATTCATCTTTTCTTGAACTTTTTGTTCTTGATTTTGCATGGCATCTAAAATATTTTTCACCTGCTGAGGAGACATTTGTCCTGGTTGTGGTTTAGGCTTTTGATCTTTTTTATCCTTATCTCCTTTACCATCATCCTTTTTATCATCTTTTGGTTTACCTTCATCATCCTTATCCTTGTCACCATCTTTTTTATCCTGGTCTCCTTCGTCCTTTTTATCTTTTTCGTCTTTCTGTTCGTCTTCTTTCTTTTGCTCGTCTTCTTTATCCTGCTCGTTCTCCTTGTTTTCGTCTTTTTTATCATCTTCGCCTCCACCATCATTTTGTTGGTCGGCACATTCTTTTGCTAAAGCATAATTATAGCGTGTCTCCTCATCATTTGGGTTGTTTCTAAGGGCATTTTTAAAAGCTTCAACAGCATTTTTACACTGTTTATTCTGCATTAAAATATTACCAATATTATGGAATGCTCTGTGTTTTTCGTCTTTAGTTATTGCGTTTTTAGCTGCTTCTTGACTTCTAAATAAAGCTTCATCAAAACTGCCTTTTCTAAAATATGTATGTGCTAAATTATACGACCCAACAGCTTTGTTTGGCGCTTCTGAAATGGCTTTTCTATATTCCATTTCGGCTTCAACATAATTATCTTCTCCAACTAACTCATTAGCTTTATAAACCAAATTAGTGGCTTCTTTTTCTGCTTTTAATTGCGCTTCAATATCTTGGGCAAACCCAAAACTACCAATTAAAAGTATAATAAGTACCAAATAAAATCTCATGTGTATGTTTTAATTATTGTACTAATAATGACTAAATTACTAAAGCCTTTGAATACTTAGCGTTAAAATAATTCTAAAAAATTTTAGATTGACGCTTCATTAAATAAATTCAACTTCTTTAACCATGCTGTCTTTCGTTCTAAAAAGAAGATATCAATGAATAACAATAGTATTCCGAAAGCCAAAAACCACTGAAATTGATCTTTAAAATCTGCAATTTGCTTAGATTCAAACTCTTGTCTATCCATTTTATCTAATTGCTCTTTAATGGTTTTTACAACTTCGGCTGTATTGCTTCCATTTATATAAACACCATTAGCTTCTGTGGCGATATCTTTTAAGGTGGTTTCGTTTAAGCGTGTAATTACCGTCTCACCATTATTGTCTTTCTTATAATTTAAAATGACTCCATTTCGTTTTATAGGAATTGGACCTCCTTTAGTGTTACCAACACCAACCGTTAATATTCTTATCCCTTGCTCACTAGCTTCTTCTGCAACGTCCAACGCTTCTCCATCGTGATCTTCTCCATCTGAAATAATAATGAGTACACGATTAGATTGTTCTTCGTTATCGTAATATGTTTTTGCCAATTGAATTGCTTCACTGATTGCTGTACCTTGTGAAGACAACATATCTGTATTCATGTTTTGTAAAAACATTTTTGCTGAAGCATAATCTGTTGTGATTGGTAATTGCGGAAATGCTTTGCCTGCATAAGCAATAATACCAACACGATCGCTTGCTAGACTATTAATAATTTGCGTGACCAATTGCTTAGATTTTTCTAAACGATTTGGTGCAATATCTTCTGCAAGCATACTTTTAGACACATCTACTGCAAACACAATATCTACACCTTGACTACGCACAGTTTCTAGTTTTGTTCCTATTTTAGGATTAACTAATGCTAAAGATAAACAAGCAAAAGCACCACAAAGTACAAACACTTTTAAAACACTTTTAAACAAAGATTGATTAGGACTTAAGCGGCTTAACAAATTAGAATCTGCAAATTTTTTCTGCGCAGAACGCCTCCAAATTTGAAGTAATACAAACAGCAGAATAATTACCGGAATAACCAGTAATGTCCAAAACCATATTTTTTCATCGAGTTTAAACAAAGCTTCTAAATATTGTATTTCTTAATAATAATTCTATCAATAATAATAATCCTGCAAATAAGACTAAAGGTCTATATTTTTCTTCGTAATTGTAATATTTCTTTTCTTCGACTTCTGTTTTTTCTAGCTTATTAATCTCCTTATAGATTTCAGCTAATTTCTTATTATTTGTAGCTCTAAAGTACTTTCCTCCTGTAACTTCTGCGATTTCTTTTAGTAAGGGTTCGTCAATTTCTACTTGTTGACGGCCATATCTAAACGAACCATTTGGATTTATAGCAACAGGCGATAAAGCCATGCCATTTGTTCCTAATCCAATAGCGTAAACTTTAATACCATATTCTAAGGCCAAAACACTAGCTGTTTTTGGATCTACTGCACCAGTCGTATTAACACCATCTGTAAGCAATATAATGACTTTACTTTTAGCCCTACTATCCTTTAAACGATTAACAGAAGTTCCTAATCCCATACCAATTGCCGTTCCTCCTTCTATAATAGTATTGTACTTAATATCTCTAAGCGAACGTTGTACAATAGATTTATCGCTAGTAATTGGTGTTTTTGTATAAGCTTCTCCTGCGTACTCTACTAAACCTATTCGATCATTAGGACGTCCATCAATAAAATCTGCAGCCACTTCTTTTAAGGCTTCTAAGCGGTTAGGTCGTAAATCTTTTGCTAGCATACTTGCCGAGACATCAATTGCCATAACGATATCTATACCACGAGTAGTCTTCGTTTTTGTGGAAACATCTACAGTTCTTGGTCTTGCTAAAGCTGTAATTAACAATGCAAGCGCAATTAAACGCAAAGCAAAAAGTAGGTGTTTAAATTTTGACCAAAATGTAGACGATCCTTTAAATCCTTTTATACTGGACATTTTTAGCTCAGCGGTTTGTTGTCTATGTTTTAAAACATACCAAACTACAGCTATTGGCAAAAGCAATAACAGCCAGAATAATTCTTTATTTAAAAATTCTATATTATCAAACATCATTATTTCTCTTCTTCTGTCTCTTCCGCTTTAAGTTCTATGGAATCAATAATACGCTCAGCCATTTCATCTGCATAAACATCTTCTTTTGGCCAAGTAATAATAATTTGTTGCAATACGTTTTCATTTGAAAAGCACAATAACATATATTCTGCTTCTACAATATTGTTAGTATTAAGAACATTGATACTCATTGTACCAAATGTTTTTAACCCTTCTGCTCCGTTAGGTGTTACATATTGATCTTGCTTAACTGTAATATTAGTTGCTCCTTTGGCTTCAAAACCTTTAATGCTTTGCTCTGCAACTTTTAACAAATCAAATGTTGGGTTTTCTGTATCTTTTGTTTGTGGTGTTTGTTTTGGCACTTTAAGTGTTGTTGTATTTACAGCAACACTAAACACATCTAACATTGTTCCATAAACAAAAGTGGTCATTGTTAACTTATCCTTGGCCTCATCTGGAATAGGTGAATCTACACGCTTTAAGACCTTAGGTGTCTCTATAAAAACAGGAGGAAAACCATAAGCACTCTCAACCCAATTACCTTCTAATAACTCTTTGCTTTCATGGCCAATAATAGTGTCTTTAACATAGCCAAAGCCATATTTTATACCAAAACCAATAAAAGTAGCAATGATTAGGAATACTGAAATACCAACGGTTATCCAGATTTTTCGGCGTTTCTTTTTACGCTCCTGTGCTTCTTTATATTTCTGATCTAATAGTTTTTCTTCTTCCGAAGGTTCTGGTAAACTTTCTTTTACATGATCTATAGCCTTGTCTATGGTTATTTTATCCATTTCGGCAAGTGCTGTATCTGGTGCAGATTTTGCAAATTTCACTAAATCGGCACGTTTTAAAATGGACTCTATATGTAAAATAGTTTCTTTTGAAAGCGGAATTTGGTTTCCATCTTTCAATAAGTTTAATCTATTAATAAGCTCTGCCGTTGTACTCTCCAAAGCTCTATCATAAACTTTTTCATCTAAATATTTTCTAATGATAAAAGTTAATTCTGAATAATATTCTTTGACTTCAGAACGCATTAAATATTGACTTTCATCGAGTTTAGACAATGCCAATTTTGCACGATCGTAAGGTGGTAATAAAGCTATTTCTTCTGCTTCGGTTAATGGCTTTTTTCTCCAAATAAACCAATATAACAAAAATGCAATTAGAGCAATTGCCACCAATATTCCTAAGATTAATTGCCAACGATTACTTCCGCTTTCCTCAACTTCTATAATTGGTTTTATATCGTAGAGTTTTTGCTTAGTGGTATCTACCTCTATAGTATTAACATCTATCTTTAAAGAATCTGTAAAGAACGGTTTTTCATCAATAATTATTTTTTGTCTAGGAATGGTATAAACTCCAGAATCAAACTGTGTAAGCTTATAAATTCTAGACAGTAAAAACTTAGCGTCTCTTTTAATTGTATCTATTTTTAAGGCTTCAACATTTTCTAAAGGCATAAATGTTTGTCCTTCAGGAAACACAACCAGTGCTAATGAATCTGCCTCAACCTTAATTTTATAATTAATTTGTTCTCCTATTCTGATTTTTGTAGTGTCAATTTCAGAAGTAACTTGTGCTGAAGAGAAAAAAGAACATAGAAAAAATAACATAAAACACAACGCTTGAAACATAAAGCTTGTGGTCTTGTTACCTAAATCTACTATTATTTTATTTCTGTTTTTCATGTTTAATATAACTTCCAACTTCTTAAGCCTTACACTCATTATCCTCTTCGTTTGAAATAACCTAATAATTTCTTAACGTAGCTTTCATCAACTCGACAATCAATAACACCTGCTCCAGATTTTGCAAACGCATCTTTAAAATAGTTTACTTTTTCGTTATAGAACTCACCATAATTAAGTCTTACTTTTTTTGAAGCGGTATTGACCAACATTAATTCACCAGTTTCTTCATCTTCCATTTGCACCATTCCTATATTAGGATTGAGAATCATCATGTTTTCGTCTTCATTGAATTGAATAGAGTTATCAACATCTATATCTATAACAACTTGGTAAATATGATTTTTTTCAAATTCTCTTTCTATTAAATTTGAAGCTGTAGCATTTTCTGCAATGTCTAAACTTATTAAAGTTTCGTTGCTGTTTATAAAATTATTATTACCAAGAACCAATCTTATTTCATGAATAAATGTTGATTTAATTTCAAAATGATCTACTAGTAATAATTCAGATTCTGTTTTTAAGTCTGAAACATTATGTGTTCCTGCGTTTATTGCATTTAAACTTATCCAAGCATTTGGCAAACTGCCATCCTCCTTTACCCTTACTTGCACATCTTCAATCTCAAGAAAAACATTATTTTGCGCATTAGAATTACTTATAAGACTTACTGTAATTGCTGCCTTTTGTCCATCTATACCCATATCATCTTTAGTACAGCTTGTAAAATTAACTAAGATAACAAGTGATAAAACGATTAATTTAATAGATTGTGAATACTTCATAATTTGGGATATTGAATAATTACACTTCAATAATATCGTATTCTTTATGTTTTCAGTATTTTTATACACCAATTACACAAAAACCACTATAAACTGAAAACTAAGTGACATATTCTCGATTAATTGCAGGAACCATGACATGGGGAAGTTGGGGAAAACAACTCTCTAAAAAAGAAATGGCAGTCTTAATGAATTTCTGTGTTTCTAACCATATTACAACCTTTGACCATGCCGATATTTATGGCGCTTACACTACTGAAGCAGATTTTGGAAAAGCTTTTGCCGATTCTGGATTACAACGTGAAGCTATTCAGCTGATTTCTAAATGCGGCATTCAATATATGAGTGACAACCGAAACAATAAGGTTAAACACTACAACTACAGCAAAAAATATATTATTTCCTCGGTTGAAGAGTCCCTTAAACATCTTAAGACTGACTATTTAGATCTATTACTTTTACACAGACCTAGTCCTTTAATGGTTGCTGAAGAAATAGCAGAAGCAATTAGCCTATTAAAAAAAGACGGAAAAATTAGAGACTTTGGCGTGTCTAATTTTACTCCATCTCAAATGGACTTGATTGGTTTACGTATGGATATAGACGTCAATCAAATTGAATTCTCGCTAACTGAACACACAGCAATGCATGACGGAACTTTAGATTTTATGATGACTAATGGCATAAAACCAATGGCATGGTCTCCTTTAGGCGCTGTGTTTAAAGAAGATAATGAACAAACCAGACGCATCCATAAACAATTAGGCGCATTATTAGACAAATACAATGCAACAGAAGACCAATTATTATTGGCTTGGCTAATGAGACACCCTTCAGGAATTCATCCAGTTATTGGGACTACCACTAAAGAGCGTATAAAATTAGCTGTTGAAGCTACTAAAATCGAATTAGAATTAGAAGATTGGTTTTTAATATTAGTGGCTGCTCAAGGACATAAAGTTCCCTAATTAGTTCTCAGTCGTAATAGACAGTAGCCAACTCAAAACGATAACACTAAAACTAATAAATATTGCTGCTTTTGCAGGAATAACGGACTATGAAAAAAACAGCATTAATAACAGGAGCAACAAGCGGAATTGGCAGAGCAACAGCGCACGAATTTGCTAAACACGGCATTAATTTAGTGCTTTGTGGCCGTAGACAAGATCGCTTAGACAGTGTACAAAAAGCCTTATCTAAACAAACTATTGTACACACATTAAACTTTGATGTACGTGATAAAACACAAACATTTGAAGCCATTGCATCCTTACCTAAAGCATTTCAAAACATAGATATTCTTATTAATAATGCAGGAAATGCCCATGGATTAGACCCCATTCAGACAGGAAATATAGACGATTGGGATGCTATGATGGATATTAATGTAAAAGGACTGCTCTATGTGAGTAAAGCAATCATTCCCGGAATGACCGAACGTAAATCTGGACATATTATTAATATAGGCTCTTCTGCTGGCAAAGAAGTTTATCCAAACGGAAATGTATATTGTGGTAGCAAACATGCTGTATTAGCCATCACAGAAGGTATGAGAATTGATTTAAATCCTTTCGGAATTAAAGTTGGAGCCATTAATCCTGGTTTGGTGGAAACAGAATTTTCTAAAGTTCGCTTTAAAGGTGGTGCAGCAGCAGATAATGTCTATAAAGGCTATAAAGCTCTACAGCCAGAAGATGTTGCTGATGTCATTTATTTCGCCGTTTCTAGACCTGCTCATGTAAATATTGCAGACGTCCTAATGTTTTGCACTGCGCAAGCGAGTTCTACTATTGTGAAAAAGGAATTATGATAAAGTGGCTAGAAGATAACTGGCAAAATTTATCTTCAGACTATGCTAATGACAGCATAACAAATGCTCTTTGGCAAACTATTAAATTGCAATACACTTCCAAAAACAGATATTACCACAATCTTGCGCACCTCCACAATATGTTTCTTCAATTAGAAGATATTGCAACAGCAATTAACGATTTAGACAGTCTTAAATTTGCTATTTGGTATCACGATATTGTATACAAATCTACCAACAAAGACAACGAAGAACAAAGCGCTCTTTTTGCTGAAAAAGCTTTAAAAGCTCTAAATTATGACGTTTTTAAAGTAGAAAAAGTTAGAAACTTTATTATTTCAACTAAAAATCACGAATTACTACTAGCTAAAAGTAACGATAATGCTTATCTTTTGGATTTAGATTTATCAATCTTAGGGACTAATTGGGAAACTTATAAAATATACATTCAAAATATTAGAAAGGAATACAAAATCTATCCAAACATGCTATACAAGCCTGGTAGAAAAAAAGTACTCAAACACTTTCTCGAAAGAGACTCACTATTCTTTACAGAAGAATTCAAAACTAAATTTGAAAACCAAGCTCGAGAGAATTTAAAAAAAGAAATAAAAATGCTTTAACTCATAAAATTTTCAAAATTCGTTTTAAGTAATCATGATTAATAAACGTCTTCTCATAAAAAATTTACTTGCTCATAATGACGAGAACAGTTTCTATGACAAAAAGCTTAAAATCAATATTGGTCATAAAGAAGGAAAGGCTAAATTTTTAAAACATGTTTGTGCACTGTCTAATAGCAATCCAAAAAACAACTCTTATATAGTAATTGGCGTTAAAGACGAAGACAACAAAATTGTAGGTGTCGATTTTTTTGATGATAGTAAAATTCAGAATCTCATTAATGCCTATCTCACAAATCCACCCATTGTACAATATGAAAACATTCCGTTTCCACATCTACCAGACGACAAAGTAATTGGCTTAGTTACTATTAGACCCATTGACTCGATCACCTCACTAAAAAAAAATATTTGGAAATATTATGGTGGCTCTGTGTTTTTTAGAGACGGAAGCATAAGTATGCCTAAAGTTTTTGATATAGAAATTAAAGATGTTAATTCTAAAATTGTGGCTGCCATAGAAAACCATGCACAAAATAATATTGAATTAACCCTAGAAGGTGTTTTTGATTTTATGAACAAACGACAAGATTACAATCCACAATACAAAGTGTTTAAAGAATACTTTGTATTATGCTGGTCTGGCGCCAAAAAAGTAGTAAAAAACGAAATCTTCTATTCTAGAGTTGATATTGAAATGATAAACGAACAAGTGCGTTTGTTTTATTCTACTTTAGACGAAGTATCCATTTCTTATTCTGAAAACTCGTTTAAAATAGTTGAATATGTAAGATTAGGCTTAAACAAATCTTATAAATACTATAAGCTTGAAGAAAAAACAATTCAGTTTAATGACAATGCTAATTATTCCATTGATGCAAATCTTATTTTTGAACCACCTCAATTTGACAAAAAAGTTTTGCACCATATTTATAATGCTAATAATGCCATTTTAGAAAAGCTTGAAAAAAAACAAGAATTGTCTCAAAATGAAACCGAAGATTTAAAAAATTTAGCGGCAAGCTATCTCATCTGTTACCTCAATGGATTTGAAAATGCCTTATCAAAATTAGAAATTATAAAGCCACACATAAAGAACTATAATTCAAAACTCTATAGTTCTTACAAAGATACCATGCGTATTTTAAGAAAAGTAAGATATAGCTAATTCATCGGAAATAATGGATTTTTCATCCTTGTTTTTTGCGTCTTGTCGGAATAAGATTATAAACACGACAGATTATACATTTTTTTTAACCATTCATCAAAAAATTTGCTAACCATTCAATATATTACACATCTTTGTATTGCTATTAATCAATTACTAAACCTTGTTTCTATAAAGCCAAAAGCTCTAATTGAAACAAGGTTTTTTTTATGCGCTTAAATAAAGTTCAATTGTTTTTGTTGACTCGGAATAATTCCTTCTACAGAAACATCCATCCACTTCGAAAGTATTGTAGCGTAAACGGATCTAAAATCTACATTGTATTTTAAATCGCCATTAGTATCCAAATCATTTAAACTCGCCAAATCATTATAAAACCCAGCCTGCTTTAAACCCTTACCAATTACAAATACATTATTAGCAGCTCCATGATCAGTACCATTAGCTGCATTTTGTTTGACACGTCTTCCAAACTCAGAAAAGGTTAAAATCAGCGTATCTTTAAACGTATCATTTCGTTTTAAATCGCTTACAAATGCCGCTACACTTTCTGCATATTGTGACAACAATTTTGTTTGCTTATTATTTTGATTGGCATGGGTATCAAATCCTCCAAGAGACGTATAAAACACCTTCGTATCTAAATCTGAATTAATAAATTGGGCAACATTTTTGAGTTGTTTTGCAAATGCATTTTGAGGATAGGTTTCTTGAGATGTTTTTACATCTGTATGTTCAAAAATATAATTGGCAGAGGACTTGGCTTCAATCATGGTTTGATACAAATATCCTAAGTTATGTTCACTTAAATGGGTATCGTTATAATGACTTAATACATTTTTGAAATAAGGATCTTTTGCCGAATTATACAATACCCTAAAATCATTAGTGGCAATGCCATTAAAGTGTTCTCCTTTCATAGCCAAACTAAGCTGCTCATCAATTTCTATGGCATTGTAGGGTTGTTTTCCATGCTGATCTAAATAACGACCTAACCAACCACTTTGCAGGTATTCATCTGAGCCACTTGCTGTTTGCCAAATATCCATAGACCTAAAATGTGATCGCACAGGATTTGGATAACCGACATTATTAATGATAGATAATTCACCGTTATCAAACAATGCACGTAATGGACTTAAACTTGGATGAAACCCTAAATCGTCGTTTAGTTTTATAATATCTTTAGTGATTGCTAATTTTGGCCTGGCATTATAATACAAATCATTATTATGTGGAATTATGGTATTTAGCCCATCATTTCCTCCTGCCAATTGCACAATAACCAAACGCTTATATCCCAAACGTTCTGAAGCTACAAATTCGAATGCTTTTACAAAATTAGGAACAAAAAATAAGCTGCTCGCTAGTGCGGAATTCTTAAGAAATTTTCGTCTATCCATAATTAACACATTTGATATTCTGGTAATGACATGAGCTGAACACAATACTCTTGTTTAGACACTTTACTTAGTGTTTTTAAATAGTCAGAAGTCCCTTTATTAATAGTGCCTTGCAACATATAACCTTGAAGATCTTTGGTTTCAACAGCTTCAAAATTCTCTAAAAAAGTAGTCCAATTGGGTTGGGTTTTAAACGGTAATTTACCCTTATGCTTTTTCATGAATTTCTTTTTAAATTCATCATGTTCTCCTGAAGCAATTACAGCGTTATTCAAAATTACAGAAGGTAATTTTAAACGCACCATAATGGTATTTGCATCAATCCAAGCTTTATCACCTTTCCAACCCGCCACATTTGGTGGATCTAACAGGGTTTGTCCTAGTAATTTTTGAATCTTAATAAGATCTCTTTCTTTTTCAAATGTAACAGGAACTGTATTAGTTAGGCCTACTAAATACTCTATAGGAGATTTAATTTTTGAACCCATGTTTTCGTCGTCATATAACCAATCAGACAGAAACACAAAACGCATTAGATTTTCAATATTATAATCTTTATAAAACACCTCAACCATAGCCTGGATATGCTTTTTATTCGGCTTTGGATTTACAAAATAACGGTAGATTTTATCTGAAATAAACACGGCACATTGTTTATTTTCGAGAATTATATCGATAATATCGTCGCCTGAAAAATTCCCCGTTTTCCCAAAAAAGGTTTTTAGACCTTCATCGTGTCGTCGTTTAGCTAATACAAAGTTTCCATCAAAATCATGATTATATCCTGTAAAGGCACGAGCACTTTCTTTAATATCTGTTTCAGAATAGTGTCCTTCACCTAATGTAAACAACTCCATTAATTCGCGGGCAAAATTCTCATTTGGTTTTGCTTTTCTATTTTGATTACCATTTAAGTATTTAAGCATGGCTGCCTCTTTTGAAATGGCTTTCACAAACGCTTTAAAATCACCGAGAGCGTGTACTCTTAATGTATTATTAAACTGCTGAGCATAAACCACATTATTAGACTTACATACAAAATGATTCGCCCAAAACAAGGTCATTTTCTCTCTTAAAAGTTCTTTAGGTTGTGCTAATTGATGTATCCAAGCGTAATTAAGATCTCTAAGTTTTTTTCTGCTTTTGTCTCTTATATCTTTAGCAAATTCAGGATTGTCTTTTATTTTTTTTATCGTCACACCTTCCATAAAAGATAAATCTAATTGTAGTGGTGTTGATGATTTGGAGTCGGTAAAAAGTTGCTCTACGACATCGTTTCTTCTTTTAGGCAAAGCATGCATGGTTTCAGGATGAATTCCAAAGCCTGCTCGCCAATATAAATGCTGTAATTCTTTTAGTGCCATATTACTTAGACTCTTATAATTATAAAACGTTTAAAACTAAAATTGATTGTTATTTTAAATAAAAAAAAGCCATATCTCACGATACGGCTCTCTTTTAACAATTATAAATTTAATTTTATAAATCAAACTTAATGCCTTGTGCTAATGGTAATTCATCTGAGTAGTTAACCGTATTGGTTTGTCTTCTCATATATACTTTCCATGCATCAGAACCAGACTCACGTCCACCCCCTGTTTCTTTTTCACCACCGAATGCGCCTCCAATCTCAGCACCCGACGTTCCGATGTTGACATTAGCAATACCACAGTCAGAACCAGCATAAGATAAGAACTTCTCCGCTTCTTTCATCTCGTTAGTCATAATGGCTGATGATAAACCTTGAGCCACACCATTTTGCATCTCTATCGCATTTTCAACCTCACCAGAATACTTCATTAAGTATAATATTGGAGCAAATGTTTCGTGTTGTACAATTTCAAAATGATTTTCAGCTTCGATGATTGCTGGTTTAACGTAACAACCACTTTCATAACCTTCACCTTCTAAAACACCACCTTCAACTAATACATTTCCGCCTTCAGCTTTTGCTTTTTCAATCGCCGCTAAATAGGTATTAACTGACTCTTTATCGATTAATGGTCCAACGTGATTGTTTTCATCCAATGGATTTCCAATTTTAATCTGTCCGTAAGCCCCAACAATAGCGTCTCTTACTTTATCGTAAACCGATTCGTGAATAATTAATCGGCGTGTCGATGTACAACGCTGACCACAAGTACCCACAGCACCAAACACAGCACCAGGAACCACCACTTTTAAATCGGCAGTTGGTGTAATAATAATAGCATTGTTTCCACCTAATTCTAATAACGACTTACCAAAACGTTCTGCTACTGTTTTACCAACAATACGTCCCATTCTTGTAGAACCTGTAGCAGATACTAAAGGAATTCTATGGTCTGTAGTCATCATTTCACCTACTTTGTAGTCTCCATTAATGATACAAGAAATACCTTCTGGTAAGTTATTTTCTTTTAGAATATCCGCAATAATATTCTGACAAGCTATTGAGCATAACAATGATTTTTCAGAGGCCTTCCAAACACAAACATCACCACAAATCCAAGCTAAAGCGGTATTCCAAGCCCAAACAGCCACTGGAAAGTTAAATGCCGAAATAATACCAACCACACCAATTGGGTGCCATTGTTCTCTCATCACGTGACCAGGACGTTCTGAAGGAATGGTTTGTCCGTTTAATTGACGTGATAAACCAACAGCAAAATCACAGATATCAATCATTTCTTGAACCTCACCGTAACCTTCTTGCAAGGATTTACCCATTTCATAAGACACTAATTTCCCTAAAGGTTCTTTTAAGTCTCTTAATTTATTACCAAACTGACGTACAATTTCGCCACGTTGTGGTGCTGGTACATCTCTCCACGTTTTAAATGCGCTAGTGGCAGCATCCATAACTTTGTCGTAGTCTGCTCTTGTGGTTGTTTTTACTTTTCCTATTAATTTGCCATCTACAGGAGAGTAAGATTCTATAATTTCTCCATTAGAAAAATTATTTGAACCTGTAGAAGATCCTTCATTTATATCTTTTACGCCTAATTGTTTTAAGGCTTCTTTAATTCCGAAATCGGTAGCTACTGCTTCCATATTTGCTTATTTTTTATGAATTATTAAAATTTTATGCGAAGTTACTAATAAAATATCAGCTTTTCTCATAGCAACCATGTCAAAAAAGAGAACACTAAAGCGCTTTAAAATTTTATCTCTTAAAAGTGTACGCTACTTTAAATAAAGCCAAGAAATCCTATTTTTTTAAAGATTAAAATCAAATGTAAAGGCATTATTTGTAACAATTTAATATATTTATACACAAATAGTTAACCAACCTCAACTACAACCATTGACCTAATTTACTTTCAACCTAAAGAAAGTAAATGAATACACTATTGCGCCAATTTAGGCATTATCGCAACACAATTTTGATTTTTTCAAAATCAAATGTCCTGTGGGCATTTGGTGACGATAGTCGTTTACGGACTTTTTATGAATCTAACGTATAGTTTATGATTACGATTTTTAGAAAAATCCGTCAAAATTTAGTATCCGATAACAAATTTTCGAAATACCTCATCTATGCTATTGGCGAAATTATCCTTGTGGTTGTCGGTATTCTTATTGCCTTACAGATTAACAACACTAGTAATTTCAATGAACAAAGAAAACTAGAACAAGAATATCTAACTTCTCTTCAATCAGAATTTAAAACAAATTTGACTAAAATAAACACGGCTATTCAAGAAAATGAACATCGCGTACAAACTCTAGAAAAGCTTTTGACCTTATTTGACAAAAAGGTGCTAGACACAGTCAGTGAACAGACAGTTTCTCATTTGCTGGCACCAATCTTTGGAAGTCATATAAATTATGCTCCTTCAACAGGAGTATTAAGTGATATTATAAGTTCTGGCAAGCTCAGCCTTATTTTGAATAAAGATTTACGACAACACTTAGCCTCCTTTGAAAGTTCATTAGACATATTAAGTACTCAGTTAAATGATGCAGATTTTACCGATAAAAAATTACAAAGTCTTTTTTTTAAATCAGGAAGCGCTCGCACTATTGTTACCGATATACAAATGATTGATTTCGAGTTTCATTCTATTTCTGAAAAAACTAATAACAAATTAATATTCAGTTCTGTTGAATTTGAAAATTATCTATTGGATTATTATCTGTTGGCTAAAACCACAAATGGACCTCGTTTATTTGGCGGCATAAAGGAACAAATAGAAACCATTCTAGATGTAATTGAACAAGAATTGAAAACGCATTAACGCTATTAAATAAAACATCGTGAAAAAGAGAAAGCCAGACTGGACCAAAACCGAATTACAGATTTACATTATGCTACTCTGTGCCAATGCAGATAAAAAAGAAACTGAGGAAGAATTAGAAATGATACAAAACAGTACATCCAAAATCACCTTTCTTAAAATGTATAAAAAATTCCATAAGCACTCTAAAGGTAAACGCTTAGACAAAATTGAAAAAGTGATTCATAATCATGATTACAGCCAAATGGAACTTGCCGCTTTTAGAAGAGAGATGTATAAAATTTTCTTTTCGGACAGTAAGTTTAGTATGCTAGAAGAGCGATTGGACATGACTTTAGATAATATTTTATACTAATGATTAAATTTTTTAGAAAAATAAGATTCAATCTCTTAAAATCAGGCAAAACATCTAAATATTTAAAATACGCCATTGGCGAAATTGTGCTTGTGGTTATTGGGATTCTTATCGCACTACAGATTAACAATTGGAATCAAGAAAGACAGCTGCAAAATGAAGAAAAAATTATCCTAAAAAATATACACACTGAATTTTTAGAAAATAAAGTTGCTTTAAAATTAGGTGTTGAAGAAAACAATCAAGGTTGCAAAGCTTCCATAGCGTTAATGAATCTTGTTGGACAAAAAAGAGAACATATCCTACAACACAATTTGGATAGTTTGATGTATGTAATGCTAGAAACCGGTTCATTCAGACCTTCAGAAAATACAATTTCAGACTTATTACAGTCAGGTAAATTACAGTTATTACAAAATGAAGATTTAAAAAATTTACTTTATAAATGGACAAGAACCCTAAAGAAAACTGATGTCAGTTATAGTAGAGTTGAATTAAAAATTGATAATGAATTAATTCCTTATTTATCAAAACATTATTCCATGAAAGATATCGATACGCATGGCGTGTTACAATGGAAAAGCAAAACCTTACTAAACATAGACAAGCTTTATATATTCGAAGACATACAATTTGAAAACATTATGGATGATTATTTATACAGGGTAAAATCGGCTAGCAATAACCTGAAGCAGTTAGAAATAATTATTGATGCCATAATTAAAGAAACAGAATGATAAAATTCTTTAGAAAAATTAGACAAAATTTACTCGCAGAAGATAAAACTGACAAATACTTTAAATACGCCATTGGCGAAATATTCCTTGTAGTTATTGGAATTCTCATTGCGGTAGGTATTAACAGTTTTTATAATGCGTCCCAAAATGAAGCAAAGATAAAAACCATCCTTACTCAGGTTCAGCAAGATTTAAAAACAGACATTATAGATGCCAAACGTATTTATAATGTTTATATCGGAAAAGATTCACTGTTTCAAAAAATAATGAATGATTCCATCACTTTTGAGATGTATAAAAAGAACCCGTACCCTTTGCCAATTACTGGAAATTATGTCTCTTTTAGTAATAAAAAAAGCGGTTACAATCGATTATTAAATAACCTGGAAAATTTACCCGAAAAATATAATTATCTCATTCCTTATTTGAATAATCTACACGTTGAAATTCAAAACGAGATCGACGATTACAACACCTTTATTAAAAACACAGTGATGATAGATGGTCGTAAAGACCTAATGGTAAACCCAAAAATTGCCGACTACAGTATGGGAAGATATCTTGATGAGGCGATGGCCTATTATTTTAACGACCCATTTCTAAAAAACAAATCGTCAATATACATGAACGATTTAGGAAACATCTCTAATGCCGCTAACGAATATAGAGTTGAGAGTATCATACTCTATAAAAAAATAGATTCCTTATTGGATAAAACATCTACTGAATATAATGAACCGTTTATGCTATGCCCTAAAAAAGAAAGCATAAAAGATTTTTTAGGCGATTACAAAGGTGCTTCAGCAGTACTTGGTGTAACAGTATCTGTTAGTATGGAAAATGAACGATTAGTATTGAAATCACCAGTTATGCCAGACGTAAAGCTATACTGGCATGAGGGCGATTATTATTTTATTAAAGAAGCTAGTGTTATTGTTAAATTGTATAAAAACAAGCAAAACCAGGCTATTATTGAATTTAGTGGCTTTGGAGGGAATGATAGATTTATAAAAAACAAACAAGAGACTTCTAACTAAAAAGATTCCTGGTTACTCGGGAAATAACTATGATAAAATTCTTCCGCAAAATCCGCCAAAACCTTTTAAACGAAGGTAAAACCAGCAAATACTTTAAATACGCCATTGGCGAAATTGTGCTTGTGGTTATTGGTATTCTCATTGCGTTACAAATTAGTAATTGGAATGAAAATCGAAAAATAAATAATCAAGAAACTGTTTATTTACAAGACCTAAAAAATGATTTCACTTTTGATATAGAAACGCTTAATGCAAGAGTTGCAATAAATAATGTAATAGTACATAATATTGATACGATCATAACACTTATTTCCTCAAAAAAAACATTTACCCAACAAGATGAATTGCTACTTGCAAACATGACGTCAAAACTATTTGGTGAATCTTATTTTATTCCCGAAAAAGGAACTATCAATCAAATACAAGCTAGTAGTTCTGGTAGCTTTATAAAAAACAAAAAATTACGAGATCTTATATTTAGATATTATTCTAATGCTGAAAGAATTGAGAAAAACATGGAACAAAGTATTCAAATTTATCAGCATCAAATTATTACTCCCACATTATTACATCCTGCGATAGCGAAAAAGAGCATGAATATAAATGCAGTAGTGTCTTCATTAGATATGTCTCAGTTGATAAAAGATAATGATTACTTAAATGCATTAACGCTAAAATCTATCGGCACTCAAAACCAAAATAGAGAGTACTTAAAAATTGTAAAAAAGGCACAACAAATCTTAACCATTATTAATACCGAGCTGAGTAATGATTAAATTCTTCCGAAAAATTCGTCAAAACCTTTTAAACGAAGGTAAAACCAGCAAATACTTTAAATACGCCATTGGCGAAATATTCCTCGTGGTTATTGGAATTTTAATTGCACTGCAACTTAATGATTGGAATGATGCACGAAAGAATCAAAACTACGAACAAGAAATTTTACTATTAATTAATCAAAATTTAGAAAATGACTCCATTGTTTTAACCGATAGATTAAAAAAGTCAAAGCAAGCCAATATATTAACAGATCAACTACTAGAGCAAGTGGCTTTGGGAAATTATGGTGACAGCTTAAATTATTGGATGGGGAAAATCATATGTTTTGAAAGGTTTAAATCTCAATCTAGTGCCTTTGAAGTCTTAAAATCAAAAGGAATAGAAACCATTTCCAATAATGAACTTCAATTAGCATTAATTTCATATTACGACGAAGTATTATACAATGTTTATCAAGCATTTAATGATGTAGAAACCTCATTTAAAGCAGATTGGCATCCCGTAATAAAACAAGAATTTTCAGATTTTAAGTGGCGCGAGTATTGTAAACCTACGGATTCAAAAGCCTTTTTTGAGACTCCATCTAACCTTACATTTTTTAAACTTTATAAAGATAATAGACTTGGTAACGTGACTAATATAGAGCTGGCATTAGAAAAAATATCAGAAATAAAAAAGCTTTCTAAAACAACTAAAAATGATTAAAATTTTTAGAAACATCCGCAAAAACCTCATTATGGAAAACAAAACATCCAAATACTTCAAATACGCCATAGGCGAAATTGTGCTTGTGGTTATTGGAATTCTCATAGCATTGCAAATTAATAATTGGAATGAAAACAGAAAGAATAGTCAATACGAACAAAACTATCTGCAAAGAATTCTAAAGGATTTACACAAAGACCAAACTGAACTAGAGATGCATTTGAATAAAGACACGCTAAAACTGGATGCATTTACTCAGATGATGCGTATGATAAGAACAAATTCAATTACATCAAATCAACAAGCTTTCTTAGGAGCTTTAAACAGCGTTCAGGGGGCCAACTGGTTTGAAGGAAATGACGTAGTATTCAGCGAAATGAAATTTTCTGGTAAGCTAGCACTAATAACTTCAGAGGAATTAAGAGAAAGCATACAAAACTATTATAAGCATGTCGAAGAAGTTATAAAACAAGAAAACACCTACATTTCCTTACAAACAAGTGCATATTACAGGCTGAATGATTATACGGATAATGCCTTTTTAAGGGAGGCTTCTATGGCACCTAGATGGAATTCAAATACTAACGCGATTACTTATGAAGATATCATTCACTTTTTTGATAATCTAAATGAAGATCAAAAAAAAGAAGCACTTAAAGATTTTACAATACTAAAAGAGAATATTTTGTTTTCTAACAAAGTTAGAGTTACCCATTACGAAAAAGGTAAAGCAACAATTAAACTCATAAATGATTATTTAGAAAAGATTTAAACATGATTAAATTCTTTAGAAAAATACGACAGCAATTACTCTCTGAAAACAAATTCAGTAAATATCTAATTTATGCCATTGGAGAAATAGTACTAGTCATAATAGGAATTCTAATTGCATTAGCTATTAACGAAAATGCAAAAGACAAAAACAACTTAGAATTACGCGATTTATATATCATTCAGTTAGAAGATGAAGCCAACCGCAACATAGAACGATTAAATGCGCTTAAAGATTTTACAATAGAAATGCTTAAAGAAGTTGATACTTTAAGTTACATATTATACACCCAAGACTACGATAACCCAAAATTACCACCAAAAGCATTTCGACTAATGGATACAGACTACTTTAACCCATCAACAATAACCTATGAAAATTTGAAATTTTCTGGCGACCTAAAATTGTTTAATGATTTAAACTTGCGTAACTCTATATCTAAACCTTATGAAACATTTAATGATATAAAAGTCAGTGAAAATTTAGATTTTGAAGGATTTAATAATTATTACACTGATTTTTTAGTTAAAAAAGTTAGCTTTTTTGAAATGCAGTTAACCGCAAAAAGTTATGCCAAAGAAATCCATTTTCAGAATTATATTTTAGCAAGACGAACCTCTTTAAATCTAAATAAAGAAGCCTATGAACGTTCCATAGAATCCTTAAAAAAACTAAAGTCCATTTTTGCAGAATTAAAAGATGATAATTAGATAACAAAAGCACAACAATGTAAATCATATTCATGCTGTAAGGCTTAACACCAATTACTAACCAATGATAAAATTTTATAGACGCATGAAAAAAAAACTCACTAATGAAAAACAAAACACTTTGTCATTCCTGCGAAGACAGACAAACCATTAGGTTCAGCGCAGCTAATCCACAAGTAAGTCTAAACTTTAAAATGGATTCCGCATTAAGTGCGGAATGACAAGCGGAATATATTATGATTAAGTTTTTTAGAAAAATACGATACGACCTTATGGAAAAAAACAAAATAGGCAAATACCTTAAATATGCCATTGGTGAGATTGTGCTTGTAGTTCTAGGTATTTTAATTGCCTTACAACTAAACAATCTCAATGATGAACGGAAAACTGAAAATGTAAGACAAGTTTATTATAAACAATTACTACAAGATTTTGAGAATGACAAAGCATATATAGAGAAGACATCTTTAGCCATAGATTCAAATATGGTAAAAATTAGAGCCTTTAAAGACATCTATAATCAACCAAACTTACCAATAATTGAAATAGTTTCTGCAACTGGAAATTTAGATTGGCAACTTTATACTGTTCAATTCAAATCTAATACAGTAAATACGTTACAGAATACTGGTGACATCAAATTAATACCACCAACCATTAGAGAACAATTAATCCGTTTAGATAAATATAAAGAAGAAACAGAAGAGGCTTCTGAATACAATAATGGTGAAGCTGGCAAAGCGGGCTCAATGGCAGCTAATAGATATGGGAGTCCAGAATTTGCCTATAAAAACATACAAAATCAACCCAAACTACGGGAACGGGTATTTGAAGAAAAAAACTTAATTGAGCTTCTTATTACATTAGAAAGGTGCCATTATATGAAGGCTGAATCGGAAAAAGGAAGTCTTAAAAGGTTTAAGAAAATTCTATCTGATATGGAAGAAATTGAAATTCTTATTAATAAGGAATTGAAAAAATAACATACTTTATTATTAAAAATCGCTATTCAATGATAAAATTCTTTAGACGCATACGACAGCAATTACTCTCAGAAAATAAGTTTAGTAAATATTTACTTTATGCCATTGGAGAAATTATCCTCGTCGTTATTGGTATTCTTATTGCGCTTCAAATTAATAATTGGAATGAAAATAGAAAACAACAAAGACAAGAGCAAAAATTATTAGTATCATTAAAAACCGACTTATTAGAATCTAAAAATCGTTTACTAAAAACGATGTACATGCAAAAAAATGTGATTAGAAAAAGTAGCGAACTTATTAAAATGTATGAAGGTAAAATACCTCGTGCAAGTAACGACTCTATAAAGGATTTCATCATTTATGGTGCCCAAGGTTGGTATCGCGCTGAATTTTTAACAGGAGCTTACGATGCCTATATTAGTACAGGAAACGCTGAGTTATTAAGCAATAACCAACTTAGAAAAATGCTTGCCGAGTATTTTTCAATTGTAAAATTAGGATTTGAAGATCAAGACAACAGCATGAGTCTTTTAAGTAATATGCAAAATATAAGTGCTCCGGTAAATGCGCATCTAGAATTACCTTCTGCTCGAAAACAAGTGGGTTTAGACACCATTAAAAGCCCTAAAGAAAATATGGCCATTGACTTTATTTTTAAACAAGACGCCTATTTTGGCTATTTAATGAATAGAATTGCCGTTGAGCATCTTAGATATACGATCCAAGAAGAAGTGTTAAACAAAATATCACAAATAGTAGTGCTACTAAATGAAGAAATAGAAGTGTAAAATGATTAAGAATTTTTGATAAATCAGATACAATCTCTTCTAAACAGGAAAAACTGGCAAATAACTAAAATACGTCATCAGTAAAATTATCTCCCTCGTTAATGGGTTTCTCATTGCTTTATAGGTTGGCGGTTAGAAAAAAATCGTGAGCCGAATTACCTCCACATTCTTACCGTTAAAAACAGTACTCATTTTAGTATTTCTCTATGAGCAGGATTGACAAAACAATCCAATTTCACATAAACAATCTATCCCAATTTCATTAACTCATTTGAGTATAATTCTTAACTTTAAGACCAATTTAACAATTCACCTACGTCTAAAACTAAAAATTTAAGCGTACTTATTTAACAAGAAAGCACTTACCTTTGCTTGATAATCGAATCTTTTACTTAAATCCATCAACAACATGAACATCAAAAAGCACCTCGTCCTACTCCTAATTCTAGCATTTGTAAGTTCTTGTAAAAAGAAACCTGTTGAAACGGATAACATTTTTAAATTCAGAGACTATATTAGTTACACCACTTCAGGATTAGTATCTGTTGCAGATCCTATAAAAATTACGCTTTCAGATACAGTAAGCGGATGGGAAATAGATAAAACACTACCAACTGACCTTATCAAATTAACACCTCACGTTCAAGGACAATTAAAAGCCATGAACAATCATACGCTTTTGTTTACACCAGATGAATCTTTAGAACCTGCTACAGAATATACCGTAAACGTTAAATTGGGTGAAATTTATAATACCATACCAAAGGATTTTGAAGATTATACGTTTCAATTTAAAACCATTACACCAAGTTTCAATATTACCACTCAAAACCTACAATCGTATAGTAAAGAATGGCAGTATATGTTTGCGCAATTACGATCGGCTGACGTGATTTCACTTAATGAAGCTAAAAAATTAGTCGCTGCTTCCCAAAACTCAAAATCTTTAAACTTAGTATGGAATGAAGCTAATGAAACTTCAAAATTCTTCGAGTTTAAAATAGACAGTATCAACCGTTTAGTTGAAGACAGTAAAATTGATATCGCATGGGATGGCTCTGCCATAAAAGCGGACAATAAAGGCGAAAACTTTATTACTATTCCTGGAAAAAATAATTTTACGATTGTAACGACAGAAGTTGTTCAGAGTCCAGAACAATTCTTATCACTTAACTTTTCAGATCCTTTAGTAAAGCAGCAAAATTTTGCCGGATTGGTATCGCTTCAAGGTGTTAAAAACCCAAAATATATTGTTGATGGTAATGTACTAAGAGTGTATCCAGACACTAAATTGGTTGGAGATATCCAAGTCGATGTCTTTAAAGGCATTAAAAACACCGATGGTTTCAAATTAAAAAAACCGTTTTCAGAACTGGTAACTTTTGAAGAATTAAAACCTGAAGTCCGACTTATTAGCAACGGAAGTATTCTTCCAAATTCAAAAGAATTGAAATTCAATTTTGAAGCCGTTAACTTGAGTAAAGTCGATGTCAGAATCATTAAAATATTTGAAGATAACGTTCTTCAATTTTTACAAGATTACAACCTTAATAGTGGCGACCAATATGCTATTAAAAAAGTAGGTAGACGTATTGCAAAGGAGACCATCACTTTAATTCAAGAAGAAAATCAAAACACCGGAAAATGGAAAGCTTACAGTATTGATTTATCAAAATACCTTAAAGCAGATCCTGGTGCCATTTACAGAGTAGAATTAAGCTTCAAAAAAGACTATTCCCTCTATGATTGTTCATCAAACGCCGAAACGACCAGCATTGATGAAGATGATTACTACGACGATTATTACGAGGAAGATTACTACGCTTCTGAGGACCTTTCTGAGGAAGAAGAAGAGTTACGAGAAGAACGCTATTGGGACAATTTAACCTATAGCTACAGAAACACCAATTACCGTTGGAGAGATAGAGACAATCCTTGTACGGACTCTTATTTTAATTACGGCAATCGCGTGGTGTCTCAGAATTTAATCAGTTCAAATCTTGGAATTATTGCGAAACAAGGTGCGGATAACACTTATCTATTTGCGATAACAAATATTCTATCAACTAGCCCAGAAAGTGGTGCAAAAGTCACACTATACAATTACCAACAACAAGAATTAGCAAATGGCATTACCAATAAAGATGGTATTATAAAAATTGATGCTAAACACAGGGCTGCTTTTGCGATTGCGACTAAAGGTAGTAATGTGAGTTATATTAAATTACACGATGGCATGTCCTTATCACTGAGTAAATTTGATGTGTCTGGTAACCGATTACAACGTGGACTTAAAGGCTACATCTACGCAGAACGCGGTGTTTGGCGACCAGGAGATAGTTTGTTTTTAACGTTTATGTTGAATGATGTTGCAAACAAACTACCAAAACGTCATCCTGTAAAATTAGAAATCACAGATCCTGTTGGAAAATTAGTGTACAGAAAAATCTCTATAGATAACCTTAATAATTTCTATGATTTCACAGTACCAACCTCAACAGACTATAAAACCGGAAATTATAATGCGAAGGTTTCTGTTGGAGGGGCAACATTTTCTAAAGGTTTAAAAATTGAAACTGTAAAACCAAACCGATTAAAAATTAAAATCGATTTTGAAAATGATATTTTAACCAACGACAAGCCACTTCAAGGAGATTTAAATGTGACGTGGTTACACGGCGCACCGGCAAAAAATTTAAAAGCTGAAATAAAAGCAAAATTCACATCAACTTATACAAGTTTTAAAGGCTATAAAGATTACGTTTTTAACGATCCTACACGAACATTCAATTCTGAAGAAACCAATGTTTTTGAAGGTAATTTAGATGAAGAAGGTCATGCTACAATTGACTCGAAATTAAATATCGGTAAAAATGCTCCTGGTATGTTAACGGCTCAATTTTTAGTGCGAGCGTTTGAAAACGGAGGTGATTTTTCACTAGATGCTTTTACCATGCCGTATGCACCTTACGAAAGTTTTGTTGGGTTACAATCACCAAAAGGCAACAATTATGGTTCATTCTTTACAGATGAAAATCACACATTTGATGTGGCTACAGTTACAGCTGAAGGACAACCTATTCAACGTAAAAATCTAGAAGTAAAGGTTTATAAAGTCGAATGGCGTTGGTGGTGGAATTCCTCTTACGATAACTTATCGAGTTACGTATCGAGCAATTATCACAGACCTGTGCAATCCTTTTCTGTGAATACAGATGCTAATGGAAAAGCAAATTTCAAACTAAAAATCCCAGAAGACGAACGCGGACGCTACTTAATTAGAGTGGTAGATCCTGTAAGCGGACATGCCACAGGAAGAACGGCTTATTTCTATAAAAACTGGTGGTCATCAAATCCTTCGAACGATAAGGAAGCGGCTAAAATGTTAGTGTTTTCAACCGATAAAGAAAATTATAATGTTGGTGACACGGCAAAATTAACCGTCCCTTCAGGATCTGAAGGTCGGGCTTTAGTAAGTATAGAAAATGGTTCTGAAGTGCTACAACACCAATGGGTAAAAACCAAGCCAGGCGAAACTACCATTGATATTCCTGTAACTTCAGCAATGGCACCAAATGTGTTTATTAATATTTCGTTATTGCAACCGCATGCTATTACCTCTAACGATTTACCAATTCGTTTGTATGGTGTGATTCCTATGATGGTTGAGGATCCTTCGACAAAATTAGAGCCACAAATTAAAATGCCAGATGTGATTCAGCCGGAGCAATCTTACGAGATAAAAGTATCTGAAAAGCATAACAAATCTATGACCTATACTATTGCCGTTGTAGAAGAAGGCTTGTTAGATTTAACGCGTTTTAAAACACCAAATGCTTGGGATAGTTTCTATGCACGTGAAGCTTTAGGTGTAAAAACTTGGGATATTTTTGATGATGTTATTGGAGCGTATTCAGGAAGTATTGACCAAGTCTTCGCTATCGGAGGAGATGGAAGTGCTGCTGGTGGAAAAAACAAGAAAGCCAACCGTTTTAAACCTGTGGTGACGTATTTAGGGCCTTTCCTTTTAGATAAAGGACAAACAAAAACGCATCAGCTAAAAATGCCAAATTATATTGGTGCTGTTCGAGCTATGGTTGTAGCAGGTAATAATGCCACAGAAGCTTATGGAAGTGCCGAGAAATCGGTTCAGGTTAAAACACCATTAATGGTGTTAGCGACTTTACCACGCAAATTGAGTCCTGGTGAAAAAGTAACACTTCCTGTGACGGTTTTTGCCATGGAAGATAAAGTGAAAAACGTCAACCTAACCTTAAAATTAAGTGATGGTATTGTCGTAAAAGGCGACGCTTCACAATCGATAAGATTCGATAAACCAGATGAAAAAATGGTGTATTTTGAATTGGACGTTACCAAAGCAAAAGGCATCAATACCATTGAAGTCATCGCTACAGGAAACGGAGAAAAATCAACCTATAAAGTTGAAATTGATGTAGAGAATCCTAATCCGTTTACATCGCGTGTTATTGATAATGAATTAGAGGCGAATGCCAAACAAACAATAGATATCACAACCTTTGGTGTTGTAGGAACAAATTCAGCAACGGTAGAATTTTCAACCTTACCACCAATGGACTTTACAGGTAGATTGCAATATTTAATCCGCTATCCACATGGCTGTTTAGAACAAACCACATCTGGTGTATTCCCGCAACTATTTTTAGCTGATATATTTGATTTAACGCCTCAGAAGAAAAAAGAAGTGCAAAGTAATATTGAAAATGGTATTAAACGTTTAGGCAATTTCCAACAACCTAATGGAGGCATGAGCTATTGGATGGGAGAAAACACCGCTAATGATTGGAGTACAAGTTATGCTGGCCACTTTATGATTGAAGCTGAGAAAAAAGGCTTTGTATTGCCATTAACGTTTAAGAGCAACTGGATTGCTTACCAACAACAAGCCTCTAGAAATTGGAGACCTAGTTATCGTGTTTATCATTCCGATTTGGCACAAGCCTATCGTTTATACACCTTAGCTTTAGCTGGTAGCCCAGATTTAGCAAGCATGAATAGATTGCGTGAGTTTGAAGAACTATCTAACGAAGCTAAATGGAGATTAGCAGCAGCTTATGCTTTAGCAGGACAACAAGAAGCGAGTGATGCGATTTCTAAAACAGCAAACATCAATTTCCAACCGTCTAAATCTAATTATTACACCTATGGTTCAGTAGATCGAAATAGAGCTATGGCTTTAGAAACGATGATTATTACGGGTAACCCAAAAGCTAGAGATTTAGCAAAAACCATTGCTAAAGACTTATCAAGCAATAATTGGATGAGTACACAAACAACGGCCTACAGTTTATTAGCCATGGGGAAAATGGTCGTTAAAAATGGAGGTAAAGATTTAAAACTGACTTATAGTATTAATGGTAAATCAGAAACTATAGACACTAAAAACGCTATTGCGCAACGCAGTATTCCTATTAATGATGGCACTAATCAACTTACCATTACTAACGCAAAAGACAATTTGGTTTATGTGAGAGTACTAAATTCTGGTAAATTGAAATTAGGCGAAGAATTAGCAGAACAACGTGGCTTTACTATTTCAACTGTATACAAAGATTTACAAGGCAACAAAATAGATATTAAAACGCTTCAACAAGGTCAAGATTTTGTAGCGACAGTAAGTATTTCCAATTTAACTAATGACTATGTACACGATGTGGCCTTAACGCAAATTTTCCCTTCAGGTTGGGATATTGTCAATACAAGATTTACAGCTTTTGGAGATACCACAGTAAGTCAAGCGAGATACACAGATATTAGAGATGACAGAGTGAATTTCTATTTCGATATGAATCCTAAAGGCAAACATGGTACCAAAACGTTTACCGTATTGCTGAATGCCTCTTACCTAGGCACCTATTATTTACCAGGCTCACAAGCCGAAGCCATGTATGATAATGACTATTTGGTGAGAAACAAAGGAGAATGGATTACTGTTGAGAAGTAAGTCGATGGAACGAGACCTTGCAGGTTTTAAAAACCTAGCAGGTCTGCTATGAAGAAACGTTATTGCGAGCATAGCGTGGCAATCTGTTTATCAATTACGTTACCATTTATAAGATTGCCACATCCTACGTCCTCGTAATGACAAAACAATTAAACTAAATACTCGCCGTCCGGAAGGCAAGAATCCTAGAAACAAAACCGCTAAAAATGTTTAACCTTAAATCACAAAATTATGAGAAATTTAAAGCAGATTTTAGCGATTGGAATGCTCTTCACTGTCGCATTAGTAACAGCACAACAAAATGCTTACGTAGCAGCAGAAAGCGGATTATCCCTTAGAGACCAACCCGATGTAAGTGGCAAAATGCTAAGCAAATTAGCCTATGGCGAGGCCATTGGAGTACTTGAAAAAACAGATAAAAAATTAGTTGTGCTTGATGGCGGAAAAAAAGTAAGCGGAGAATGGGTAAAAGTTGAAACCCGAAATCATATTGGTTATGTGTTTAATGGCTACTTATCTTCAACAAAAATTTCTAAAACTATTCGATTAGATTTAGACCTATTGAATGTTGAAATAAAAAATTTAGCGACTAGCGATTACAAAAGACTTCATAACTTAAAACAAACCGACTCCACAACAATCCATGTCGATTTAGGGGCGTCACCTGAAAAAAAACAAATTGTTTTAGTTGATAATGATTATAAACACGTGAGCATCTTTCAACGCTACGAAAATAGCATTTCTTTTATGAGTGCAGATAAAAAATGTGATGCTAATGACTGGAAACATTTTGATTCGGAATGGAAGCCATTAAAACAAACGAGATCTAATACTTTTGAAACATTAGCGTATACTGAAAATGATTGGAAACAATTTATTGACACTTCTGTAGAGGATTTAAAAACCGAAGTTATTGACCAATGTGGAGCAGATTGGTTAGACTATTTTAAGACGATAAAAAATGTGAAGGATTATCCTATTGGAGTTGCAACAAATCGTGTTTTTCTTAAAATCATTTTGACCGATTTTGAAGATAATATCACTGAAAAAATCATAGAATTTGATATGCCAAATGGCTGCTAGTTTAATATAAATAAGACTTGATAGGTTTAAGATCTGTCAAGTCTTATTTTCATTTACTTCACTTTAATTAAAACGTAACATGAATTTACTTTTAGTTTAAGTTGCGTCATAAATATTTCAAAAGTCCAAGAAAACATTTAACAGCTTTAAATATATAGATAACTTTGTTTAACAAGTTTTAAGTAAGCGTTCGGTAAATTATTTATGCATAGATTAATTCATTTTTTTAAGCGAAATAAAATAAAATCCTTAGTGGTTTTAATACTTTTAGGTGCTTATTATTTTTGTTTACCAAAGACATTATTTAAAGATCCAACAGCAACTGTTATTACAAGTCAATCAAATGAATTATTAGGCGCCTTAATTGCCGACGATGGCCAGTGGAGATTTCCCGCTAATGATAGTGTTCCAGAAAAATTCAAAACTTGTATTCTTCAATTTGAAGATGAATATTTTTACAAACATCCTGGTTTTAATCCGGTTTCAATCTTTAAGGCTTTAAAAGGTAATCTAAGTTCTGGCACTATAAAACGAGGCGGAAGTACCTTAACACAACAAGTCATTCGATTATCTCGAAAAGGACAATCACGTACCTATTTTGAAAAACTAAAAGAACTCATTTTAGCCACACGATTAGAGTTCAGATTGTCTAAAGATGACATTTTAAATCTTTATGCCAGTCATGCTCCGTTTGGAGGAAATGTTGTTGGCATAGACGCAGCATCTTGGCGTTATTTTAATCGAAATGCCTATAATTTATCTTGGGCCGAAAGTGCCACTTTAGCGGTTTTACCCAATGCTCCAAGTTTAATCTATCCTGGAAAAAATCAAATACGATTATTAGAAAAACGCAATCGGTTACTAAAAAAGCTTCATAAAAATGGCACGATAGACGAACTTACATATAAGCTATCTATTGCTGAAGGCTTACCGCAAAAGCCCTATCCATTACCACAAATCGCACCTCATTTACTTCAAAAAACAGCAAAAAAACATAAAGGTAAACGTGTAAAAACCACGGTTAACATAGCGCTTCAAGAACAAACTAATAGCATTGTAAAGCAACATTACAATCGCTTAAAACAAAATGAAATTTATAATATTTCCGTTTTGGTTTTAGATGTAAAAACAAGAGAGGTTTTAACTTACGTGGGCAATTCGCCTACAGACAAAGCCCATCAAAACAGTGTTGATATTATTGACAAACCCAGAAGTACAGGAAGTATATTAAAACCCTTTTTATATGCTGCCATGTTAGATGCAGGTGATGTATTACCCAACACTCTAATTGCAGATGTACCTACACAATTTGGAAGTTATCACCCCGAAAACTATAACCAAACTTACGATGGCGCTGTACATGCTAATGAAGCGTTATCACGTTCTTTAAATGTTCCTATTGTTAACATGCTTCAAGAGTTTGGATTAGATCGGTTTTATCATTACCTCAAAGCGCTTCAACTTAAAGATTTAAAATACAACGCCAACCATTATGGCTTGTCTTTAATACTTGGAGGTGCAGAAAGCAATCTTTGGGATTTGTGTAAAAGTTATGCTGCTATGTCTTCGACTTTAAATCATTTTAATGCCAATTCTAGTCAGTATTTCAATAATGAATTTTGCCAGCCAATTTACAATTCAAAACAATCTGTTGATTTCGGAAAACTATCTACAGAAAAAGAAGTCTTTGATGCCGCTTCCATTTATCTCACCTATGAAAGCATGAAACAAGTTAACCGACCACAAAGTGATGAAAGCTGGGAATACTATGATTCTTCTCAGGAAATTGCATGGAAAACAGGAACAAGTTTTGGTTTTAGGGATGCTTGGGCAATCGGAACCACCAAAGACTATGTGGTTGGCGTTTGGGTTGGTAATGCCGATGGAGAAGGACGACCTGGTTTAGTTGGAGTGCAAGCAGCTGCACCTATTTTGTTTGAAGTTTTTGACTTACTACCAAAAAGCGACTGGTTTGCAATGCCATATGACGAAATGTTAGAAGTTAATATCTGTAAAAAAAGTGGGTATCGTGCATCATCTATTTGCGATGAAACCGAAATGCGTTATATACAAGCAAGCGGAAAGAAAACCGAGCCTTGCCCTTATCATAAATTAGTCCATTTAGATGCTTCTGAACAGTTTCAGGTAAACACTTCATGTGAAGCCATTTCAAACATTAAAAATAAATCTTGGTTTATTTTACCTCCTTTACAAGCCTATTATTTTAAAACTAAAAACCCGTTTTACAAACCGTTACCACCTTACAGAGCAGATTGCACTGAATCCATTGGAACTCCCATGGAATTTATTTACCCAAATCAACAAAGTACTATTTATTTGCCAAAAGATTTTGACGGTAATATTAATGAGTTAATCTTAAAAGTAGCGCATTCGAAACCTGAACTAGAATTGTATTGGTACGTTGATAGTGAATATATTGGAAGCACAAAAGACATTCACGACATGGCTATTCTTCCAAGTTCTGGAAACCATATCATCACCGTTATAGACGAATTAGGAAACGAGCTAAAACATAAAATTACAATTTCAGAGTAATTACATTCACCCTTAAATCCTTATTTTTACAGAAATTAATCAACTTATTATTATGGAAACTGTACAGTTTATACATTCAACATGGGCTTATTTAGTACTTCTAGTATTAGTACTTGCTACATTTAATGCATTAATTAAATTTTTTGGCGACAAGGAATTTGATGCAAAAGATTTTAGAATTTCATTATTTGCACTAATAACAATGCACATTCAATTGCTCATTGGTATTGTATTGTTTTTTATGAAAGATTATTTTTCAGTAATAGAACAAGTTGGAGGTATGGGAGAAGTAATGGGAAACAAAGCTTTAAGAAATCTCATTGTAGAACACCCACTAACTATGATAATTGCAATAGCGTTATTAACTATAGGCTATTCAAAGCACAAAAAGAAATTAACATCTAAACCAAAATTTAAAATGCTAGCTATCTTTTATACCTTAGCTTTAGTTTTAGTCTTGGCTAAAATTCCGTGGAACCTTTGGTTTTAAACCTCAACTTATTACATATAAAAAAAGCGTCTAAATAGTATTTAGACGCTTTTTTAGTTTCACAATTTCGCTTATTCTAATTCTTTAACTAAGTAGATATACACAGGGAAGTGATCGCTATAACCACCCGAAAGTCCGGCATCAACCATACGATAAGGATAGTCTTTATAACGTCCTTCTTTATTAGTTAAATAAGACTTATTAAAAATTCCTGCTTTATAAAATCTAAATGAAGAATAGTCTTTTTCTAAAAATGGTTGCGTGAATAAAATCATATCAAACAAACTCCAAGCATCTCTGTAACCAGTTGTTCCTAAACCTTTTTTCTTATATAGGTTTTCATAAGGGTTATAAACACCTTTTAACTTTACTTTATCTTTGTCTGCTTCGGTTTTTAACTCCTTTTTCATACTGTCATTTATAGGGTTATCGTTAAAATCTCCCATTGTAATAACTTTAGCATAAGGATCTATAGATTGTAAAGAATCTATAATACGCTTGTTTAATTTTCCTGCAGCAACACGTTTAAATCTACTTCTTGCTTCGCCTCCACTTCGAGATGGCCAGTGATTAACAATAATATGAATTAAATCACCTTCTAATTCACCACTAACCAATAACTGATCTCTTGTATATACACGTTCTCTTGAAGAATCATCATAAATAAGTAACTCATGAGAGCTTGTTTCAATAGGCTTAAAAAGTGCTTTTTGATATAGTAAAGCGACATCAATTCCTCTCTTATCAGGAGAATCAAAATGAACAATACCATAATCTTTATTCAATAACTGAGGGTCATTAACCAAATCTACAAGTACTTGTCTGTTTTCAACTTCAGAAACTCCAATTATTGCAGGTGAGTTTTTAGTGTCTTTAAGACCTATATCAGCAACTACTTTTGCCATATTTTTAAGCTTCTTTTCATAAGCTTCTGCTCTTAGAGCTTGATTTAGCTCCATAATAGGACTTGCTTCATCATACTTAGTAGTATCATTTATAGTGTCAAATAAATTTTCTAAGTTATAAAAAGCAACCGTATGGATTTTATACTTTTTCTTTTCCTGTGCATTTGTACTTATAAACGCAAAAAGAAGCATTACTATTAAAGTGAGTTTTAAATTTTTCATTTAGTAGATGTTATGTTAACATTAATTACTTTACAAATCTTGAGCCAAAAGTAGATATTTATTATAAATAATGTAAATTTGCACGCCTTAAATAACTTTTATTTAATGTACAAAGATTAATAACTTTAAAATTAGGTATGAAAAAAAGTTTAATTATTTTATTATTTGGAATTTTTTCTTCCTTTACAATGATGGCGCAAAGCACCATTATTAAAGGTAGTGTAAAAGATGCTACATCCTCAGAACCAATCCCTGATGTAACTATTACCATTGAAGAAACTCAACAATCAACTTTAACAAATGGTTTCGGTGAATTTATTTTCTCTAGCAACGTACCATTAGGAGAACAGGTTTTAAAAATCTCAAAAACAGGTTACGAAACAAAACGTTATCCTATTATTGTTAACGAAGGACAAACCGTGAATATTACGGATATGACTTTAGACTTGGACGTTTCAGACGTGCAAGATATGTTTACAATTACACTTTCTGACGACGAGCTAAATGACGACACAAGTGGTGCAGATAATATTTCTGGATTACTATCTTCTTCATTAGATATTTTTCAAAGAACAGCTGCTTTTGAATTTAGTTCTTCATTCTTCAAAGTAAGAGGTTTAGATTCTGAAAACGGTTCAGTTTTAATGAACGGTATTGAAATGAATAAGCTTTATAACGGAAGACCACAATGGAGTAACTGGGGCGGATTAAATGATATGATGCGTAACCAAGTATTAACAACAGGTCTTACTCCTTCAGATTATAATTTTGGCGGTATTTTAGGATCATCTAATATTATTACAAGAGCATCTTCTTACAGAAAAGGTGGACGTATAACATATTCATCATCTAATAGAAGTTATACAAATCGTGCTATGGCTAGTTATGCTTCTGGTTTAGTTGAAGGAGGCTGGTCTTACGCTTTTATGATTGGAAGACGTTGGGGAGATGAAGGTTTTATAGACGGAACATTATATGATTCTAACTCATTTTTCGCTTCTATAGAAAAGAAAATAAACGACAAGCACAGTATTAACTTTACTTCGGTTTATACTCCTAATAGAAGAGGAAAATCTTCACCAAATACACAAGAAGTTTATGACCTAAAAGGGATTAAATACAATGAGTATTGGGGAAATTTAGACGGAGAACAACGTAATTCTCGTATTAAAGAAGTTGAAGAACCAATTTTTATGTTGAATCATTATTGGGACATTTCTTCTAAAACAAAATTAAATACCAATGTTGGTTACCAATTTGGTAAATTAGGAAACAGTAGATTAGATTACAGTGGTGGTGGTAACCCAAGTCCTGCTTATTACCAATTACTACCTAGCTATCACGAACAAAGAGATGATCTTGTAGGTGCTTATTTAGCACAACAGAAATTTGTTGATGATGGACAAATAGATTGGGAACGTATTCTAGATGCTAACGTAACCAACAACATTAATGACATTAGCTCTGCATATGCTTTATACGAAGACAGAGCAGATGACACTCAATTAACAGTTAACTCAATCTTCACTTCTGAAATTAATGATAACATCATTATAAATGGAGCCGTTAACTATAAAAACCTTAAATCAGAAAACTTTGGTGAAGTTTTAGACTTATTAGGATCTGAGGTAGGTTTATTAAACGTAGATTCTTTTGATGGTTTTGAGTACGATAATAAAAACCCTGGACGTTTAGTAGGAGAAGGAGATAAATACAGATATAACTATAACTTATATGCAGATGTGATCTCGGCTTATGCACAAGGGCAGTTTAAATACAATAAAGTAGATTTTTATGTTTCTGCTAATGTAACAAGCACAACATACCAAAGAGAAGGTTTATGGGAAAACAGTAGATTTGACGGCCTTGATGGACGACCAGAATCTTATGGCAAAGGTGAAGAACTTTCTTTTACTGGTGTAGGTGCAAAAGCAGGATTTACGTATAAAATTTCTGGAAAACACTTAATTGATGTTAATGGAGGTTACCTTACAAGAGCCCCTAACCTAAGAAATACATACTCTAACTCTAGAGAAAACCATAATATCGTAAAAAATATTAGTGAAGAAACCGTAACTTCATTTGATGCAAGTTATATTTTTAGATCTCCAATTGTTAACGCTAAAATTACAGGATTCTATTCTAAAATTGAAGATGCTAATGAAGTTGGATTCTATTATGCAGATGGTTTAAGTGGAGGAAATGATATTGAAGATAATGACACGTCTGCTTTTGTACAAGAAGTTTTACAAGGTATAGATAAAAAACACTTAGGTGTAGAATTAGGAATTGAAGCACAAGTAACACCAACTATTAAATTAAAAGGTGCTGCTTCTGTTGGTCAATATACTTATGACAACAATCCTGATTTATATTTAACCTCAGCTAGCTTTAATACAGCAGATGGTTCTATTCCTTATGGTAAAGCTAATCTAAAAGATTATAAACTTGCTGGTGGACCTCAAAGAGCTGCTTCTATTGGGTTTGAATATAGAGACCCTAATTTCTGGTGGTTTGGTGCAACAGCTAACTTTTTCTCTCATGCTTACATAGATGTAAATGCATTAACAAGAACAGAGAATTTTTATTTAGATTCAGACGGATTACCTATTAATGATTATGATGAAGAATTAGCTACTGAATTACTAAAACAAGAAAAGATTAGCGACTATATGGTGGTAAACCTTGTTGGTGGTAAATCATGGAAAGTTGGTGATTATTATATCAGTCTTTTTGCTAGCGTTGGTAACATCTTAGACGAAGTTTATAAAACAGGTGGTTTTGAGCAAGGTAGAAATGCTAACTATAGAGAACTTAGAGATGATAATGCTGATGGCAACCCTAGGTTTGGCTCAAAATATTGGTATGGTCGTGGTGCCAATTATTTTGTTAACTTAAACGTACGATTCTAAAAAAAGAAAAATTAATAAATAAAATTACTATTATGAAATGTTTAAATTTCATAAATTCAATAATTATAAATAAAAAAGTTATGAATAAAGCGATTAAATCTTTAAAATTAATGTTAATCCTAGTAGCTTCCGTAGCTATTACATCTTGTGTACAAGATGACGATTATACTATTCCTAGTAGTTTAGGAGACGAAGAAAATAAAGCTCTTACATTATTGCTAGAGACTGGAAATGAATTATCGTTCGCAGAAGTTAAAGCATTATATCAAGGTGGAGAGTTCATTGAGCCTGAAGATACTAATGTCTATGTAAAAGGATATGTGTCATCATCTGACCAAACTGGAAACTTTTTTAAAGAGTTTTTCATTCAAGATAGTCCAACAAACCCTACATCAGGTTTAAAAGTTATTTTAAATCAAGTTGATACATACAACCAATTCAATTTAGGAAGAGAAGTATATATCAGCTTACAAGGTCTTTATATTGGTGAAGAACGTGTTGGAAACGGAGTAATTACTATTGGTGGAGGAACTGAAACTGATCAATACGGTACTACTGTAACAAGTTTAAATGAAATTCAAATAAGACAAAAAGTTTTAAGATCTTCAGTTACAGAAACTATTACACCTTTAAATATAGGTTTAACTGCTATTACTGGTGACCATGTTGGTTTATTAGTTAAAGTTGACAATGTAGAATTTGCTGATAATTTAGCTGGAGAAAATTATTTTGATTCATCTGAAGTTTATGACACACAAAGAATCTTACAAGATTGTAGTGGTTTTACTTACCCACAATTTATATTAGAAACGAGTAGTTTTGCAAGTTTTAAAAATGAAAGATTACCTATATACAACGGATCAATTACTGCTGTAGTTAGTAAAACTTTTGATGGAGCTAGTTTAGTATTAGCCTTAAATACAACTGATGATGTGGATATGGTAAACCCAAGATGTACATTATTAGATATTGAAGATTTTGAAATTGTTTTTAACGAAGGCTTTGATAATGGTTTAGGAGACTGGGAAGTTATCAATACATTAGGTACACAGGAATGGTATGCTAGTAGCTACCAAGGAGAAGGTTATGTAAGAGGCTCTGCTTATGATGATGGTGACATAGTAGAAATGATTAGCTGGTTAATATCTCCTTCAATAAATTTTGATGCTAATGAAAATGAACGTCTTATTCTACAAGTTGCAGATGCTTTCAGTAATGGACAACCATTAAAAGCGTATTACTCTAATGATTATGTAGCAGGTACCAATCCTGATGATGCTACATGGACAGAAATAGGAGCTTCAGAAATTGCTGCTTTACCTGAGAATACTGGTTTCTTCAACAATGTTTATGATGCTACTGGCCTAATTAATATTTCAATGATTAGTGGTGATGCTGTTCTAGCATTTGTTTATGACAGTGATGATGCTTCAATATCTTCTACTTTAGATTTAAGTAATGTGCAAATTTTAGCGCAATAGAAATTTTTATAAAAGAATAAAAAAAAGACTGTCTGAAAAGACAGTCTTTTTTTATGTAAATATTTGACTAAACACATCTGCCAAAGGTATAACTATTATGTTTTATTTAATTAATAGTCATTTAGTGTAAATCACTATATTTATAACCTTAAAAAAAGGATATCACCTATATGTTAGACACCATATATATTTCAATATTTAACCACTATAAGAAAGCTTTAGGAAAAAAAAGTATCAATATAGCCTTACTTTATATTTGTACTCTAGAGCTATCTATAGCACTTGCATTAGGTGCCTTTTTTATAGCTTTTGCTAGTCAGATGAAAATGCTAGTAATGTCTTCTACTAAGTTTTGGGTATTATTCTCATTAATCGCATTGTTTATCATTTCTAAAAACTGGATGCGCTATAATGGAAAGAAAAGAACAATACTTAACGCTAAGTCCAAGCGCAGTGATACATCTATCTATTTATTATGGCTTTTGCCTTTAGGATGCTTCGCAATAGCTTTTATACTGCTTCAGGTGCAATAAAAAACGCCACCCATTCGGATAGCGTTGTATTTTAATATAATTGATATAGAAAGTAACTTATTCTGCTTTCTTTTCTTTAGTGCAACATTCTTTTTTACAATCTGCTTTACAAGCTTTTTTTTCAGCTTCAGATTTATTAGCGCAACATTCCTTTTTGCAATCTGCATCACACGCCTTTTTTCCTAAACCAAAGTCTTCGACCTTATGTATATCTTTAACTTTGTAGATGTCTGCTACTTTGCTAACAGCTTCTTCTAAAGATTTAGGTGTTACTTTAGCTTCGTCATATTCTACCATTGCTAAACGTGAATCAAAATCTACTTTTGCAGATTTTACTCCTTCCATTTTAGCCATTTTCTTTTCAATGGTTTTTGCACAACCCATAGCACAAGTCATTCCTTCAATACCAAATTCTACTTTGACATAAGTTGCATTTGGATCTAAAGTATGAGCAACATCTTTTTCAGAAACTTCTACCTCTACGGTTTTAACTTCTGGTTGTGTTTCGTTTTTACAAGACGAGATTGTTATCGCTAATATTGAAACGAAAAATATATTCTTTAATGCCTTCATATATTTAAACTATTAAATTTTGTATAAATCTAATAAATATTGGTCTTTCTTGCATATGAATTAACGAATTTTGTGATTTAATAGCTGCAAATAAGTATGAAAGACCTTAATATTAAGTGGATTTACCTGTTAATACTTTCCATTATTTGGGGAAGCTCATTTATTTTAATCAAAAAATCACTTTTAGGTCTTACGGCTTATCAATTAGGCGCGCTAAGAACTATTATAACTGGCCTAATTCTTTTAACTTTTGGCTTTAATAAACTTAAAACGATACCTAAATCGAAGTGGAAATGGCTTCTCCTCTCTGGCCTCTTAGGTTCTTTTATTCCTGCTTTCTTTTTTGCCATTGCTGAAACTGAAATAGATAGTGCTGTGGCTTCTATATTAAATTCTTTAGTTCCTTTAAATACTATTTTGTTCGGGTTTGCTGTATTTAAAATTACCTCAACAAAACGACAGGTTTCAGGTGTTATCATTGGCTTTATTGGTACTGCTATCCTAATTTTAAAAGGTTCAGAATTAAATCCCAATCAAAATTATATATATGCTGGTTTTGTTATTGCATCCACAATAATGTATGCTGCCAATGTAAATATTATAAAACGTTATTTACAAGATATAAAACCATTAGCGATTGCAGCTGGTAATTATGCTTTTATAGTAATACCTGCATTAATTATTCTCGTTTTTAGCGACTTTTTCACACCCAAAACCTTTGAGAATCCTGCTTTTATAAATGCCTTTATTTATGTTACCATTCTTTCTGTTTTTGGCACCGCAATAGCAAAAGTGTTATTTTTTAAGTTGGTACAAATTTCTACACCTGTATTTGCATCGTCAGTAACTTATATCATGCCTATTGTAGCCTTAATTTGGGGTATTATAGATGGCGAATCTTTTAGCTTTATTCAGGGACTTGCTGCTTTATTAATATTAGTGGGCGTTTATTTATCTCATAACCGTAAGGCATAAAAAAACCGAAGCTTTCGCTTCGGTTTTAATATATTATCTAAGACAATTTCTGATTAATCGAAATCAGCATCAGAAACACCTTCGTTTACTTTTATTTCTTTTACAATAAAATCAAATTTACGTGGTCCCATTGTTTGAGAAATTTTAAAAGGGAACATAATTCCATCAACTTCTTTATAATCTGCATAGAATGTAGATTGAGAACCCATTGGAGATATTTTCTCTTCTTTAATTTTTAAGCCTGTTTCAACACTATAGAAAATAGACGTTATATCATCTACTTTTACTTTATAAGCATTTTCTCCATCAACTTTTTCTATCTTTTCTAAAGTAACACCACCACTTAAATAGTTAACTTCTGGAAAAGGAGATGATTCTGCTTTAGCATCTTTAAGTTCGTCTTCGCTCATATCTTTACGTTGACCTTGCATAACCATATAACCACCATCTACACCAACAACAGTTTTCATAACCGACTGTCCCATTGCTGTAATCTCTTGTGCAAACTGTTTTTTACTTGTTTTTTTCATTTCAAGATTCATCATTACACCTGGCTGTAACTCTGCTTCCGCCATCATTTTAACAGAATTCACACCATCTAAACGCTCTTTACCACCAATTTTAGCGATATATGCGTTTAAAACTTTAGTAACATCCATATCTGCTGGCATTGGAATGTCGTAAGTTGGCTTTTCTACTGAATTAGCGTATGCATCGTAATACTTAATTGGAATCCCTGTTTTTTCAAGGTTTTCTATGACATCACTTCCTTTACCAACGATAACAACTCTAGCATTTTCTGTCTTTAAATATTTATTAGCAACTCTTTGTACATCTTCTACACTAACATCATTAATTTTCTGTAAATATGTAGAATAGAAATCTTTAGGTAAATCATTCAACTTTATGTTTAAAGCGTAATTAGCAACTGTTTGAGGACTTTCTAACCCCATAATAAAATTACCAACATATTTTGCTTTAGCATCTTTAAGTATTTGAGGATCTACAGGTTCCGTTTTAATACGATTAATCTCTTTTAAAGCCTCAACAACAGCACTATCTGTAACCATATTTCTTACTTTAGCCGAAGCATTAAAACGTCCTGCACCATATCTGTTTGCTCTTAAGCTAGAATAGGCACCGTAAGTATAACCATGTTCTTCACGAAGGTTTTTGAATAAGTAACCTTCACCTCCACCACCTAAGATGTTGTTTGTGATTAAAGCAGCATGGTAATCTTCATCATTCATCTTCAAATCTACATTGTTGGTAATAGATATGCTAGACTGCGTTGCTGTTGGCATATCAACAAAGTTAATTTGAGTGTATTGTGCATTAGGGTTAACCTTAGGAAGTGTTGTGGTTATATCAACAGATTTTTTCCAATTACCAAAGTGTTTTTTTATTTGCTTTTTAACTGTTTTAAAATCTACATCACCAATTACAACTAAATAAGCATTGTTTGGATTAAAATATTTCTCGTAAAATGCTAATGCATCACCAAATGATACATTGTTAATAGTTTCTTCTGTAACAAATTCTCCATAAGGGTGTTTTGTTCCATAAGATAATGCATCACCTACACGACTACCAATAGCATCAATACTCTTTTCGTTTTGCTTTAAGCTTTCAATTAGCTTAGTCTTTTCTTTATCAAACTCTTCTTCAGTTAATAATGGGTTTAATGCTGCATCTGCCATTAATTCTAAAATACGATCAGAGTATTTAGTTAATGAACTTGCAAAACCACCACTAAAACCAAAATTAAGTCTAGCACCTAAGAAATCGATTTCTTCGTTAAATTCATCTTTAGAAATTGACGTTGTTCCATTTCCTAACATGCTTCCAATTAAGCTTTCTACTCCAGCTTTTTTTCCTGTAGCAATAGGCTTATTATCTATTCTTAAAGAGTAAGATACTCTTGGCAACTTGTGGTTTTCAACAACTAATACTTTTAAGCCGTTTTTTAATTCAAATTCCTGAGGAACTTCTAATGTAATTTCAGGCTCTGGTCCAGCTTTTGGCTGTTTAGATCTATCTATTTGTGCATTAACACCTATAGTTACTAAAAACAATAGGATAAATGCAGATAATTTTGTTTTCATAATATATGTTGTTTTCATCTTACTGATCTTCTTTTTTAGGTAAATATTCTATTTCAACACGCTGATTTGGGCTTAAATACTTTTTAGCTACAGCTTGAATTTCTTCTCTTCTAATAGATCTGTAAATGTCTATTTCTTTGTTAATTAAATTTACATCGCCGTATAATAAGTAGTACGTTGCTAAAGAACTTGCAATACCTGCAATACTAGAGTTAGCGTTTACAAATTGGTTTTCAAATTGATTTAATAATTTTTGATGATCACGTTCTGAGATTAATTCATTTTGCATTTTAGCAACTTCTACATCAATTTCAGATAACAATGTACTTAACTCTACCTCTCCTAAAGGAATAGCAAATAATGCAAATATGCTGTAATCCATTTGTGAAATGTTTACCGCTTGTACTGCTAACGCTTGTTTTTGTTGATCTACTAATTTCTTATACAAAACAGAACTTTTACCTCCACTTAAGTAAGATGAAATCATGTCTAAAATATAAGCATCACGTGTTCCATGGCCTGGTGTTCTATAAGTTGCTATAATTGCAGGCACTTGAATGTTTTTATCAAAAGCTTGAGCTTTAATTGTCTCAGTAATAGGCTCTTCTTTTGGGAAGTTTCTAACCACTTCTGGTCTTTTCTTAACAGCGCTAAAATAATCTCTTACTAATTTCTTAGTTTCTTCAATATCTATATCTCCTGCAACTACTAAAACAGCATTATTAGGACCATAATATTTATCAAAATAGGCATTAAACTCTTCTAAAGTTGCTGCATCTAAATGCTCCATATACCCAATATTAGGATCTTTATAAGGGTGTACTTTAAAAAGATTAGAACCAATAGCTTCTAAAATACCACCATAAGGCGCATCATAACGTTGACGTTTTTCTTCTTTTACAACTTCATTTTGAGTATCTACTCCAACTTGGTCAATAACAGGGTGTAACATACGCTCTGACTCTAACCATAATCCTAATTCTAATTTATTAGAAGGAAAAATTTCGTAATAATACGTTCTGTCTTGAGACGTATTAGCGTTAAACGTTCCTCCATTAGCTGGAATAATTTTCATGAATTCTCCACGTCCAATGTTTTCAGAACCTTCAAATAAAAGGTGTTCAAAAAAGTGAGCAAAACCCGTACGAGCTCTATCTCCATCTTTTCCTCCTACATCATACATTACAGAAGTAATAACCACTGGTGCTGTGTTATCTTGATGCAAGATTACATGTAATCCATTGTCTAAATCAAACTCTTCGAATTCTACTTGTTGAGCTGTTGAATTAAATCCAACCAACAACAAAATAGCTAGAGTAAATAAGCCTTTTTTCATTATTAAGTGTGTTTAAATTTAAATTGTTTTAAATATTTGTCTTTACTAAATGCTTTTTGTTACATGAAGTCTCACAAAAATAAGGAATGATTTGTCTTTTTAACATAATTAAGTGTAAAAACTCAATTAATAACTTTCTGCCGTTCTCTGTTTTTTTTAATAATTACTTACGAGCTTACAAAAACAGCTTGAAAAGCCTTAAAACGTTTGTAGATTAATAATTTAGGAGTATATTTGCATCCGCTTTCTGAGAAGAAGGCTATTTTATTTAACAAACAAATTAATAAAAACGTTACGCTATGTACGCAATTGTAGAGATAGCAGGGCATCAATTTAAAGTTGAAAAAGACCAAAGAGTTTTTGTTAACCGTTTAGCAACAGAAGAAGGTTCGAAAGTAGATTTCGATAACGTTCTTTTAATTGGAGATGGTAACAATGTAACTTTAGGCGCCCCAGCTATAGATGGAGCACAAGTAAGTGCAAAAGTCTTAAAGCACCTTAAAGGTGATAAAGTAATAGTCTTCAAAAAGAAAAGACGTAAAGGTTACCGTGTTAAAAATGGACACAGACAATCTTTAACTGAAATCGTAATTGAAAGCATTACAGCTTCTGGAGCTAAAAAAGCTGCTCCTAAAAAAGAAGCAAAGAAAGCTGAACCAAAAGCAGAAGCGAAAGCTAAAAAAGCAACTGGTAAAGCTGATGATTTAAAGAAAATTGAAGGTATTGGTCCTAAAATCGCATCTACATTAGTAGAAGCAGGTATCGCTACTTACGCTGATTTAGCTAAAGCTAAGCCAGAAGCAATTTCTGAAATCATTGCAGATGTTCGTGGTAACCATGTTACTGATACTTGGCCAGCTCAAGCACAATTAGCTGCTGATGGTAAGTGGGACGAACTTAAAAAATGGCAAGACGAATTAGATGGTGGTAAAGCTTAATTGCCAAACCACTTAAGTATAACAATATAAAACCTTAGATCATGGCTCATAAAAAAGGAGTTGGTAGTTCGAAGAATGGTAGAGAATCAGAATCAAAACGTTTAGGCGTTAAGATATTTGGTGGACAAGCTGCTATTGCTGGAAACATCATTTTAAGACAACGTGGTAATACACATCACCCAGCTGAGAACGTATACCAAGGAAAAGATCATACTTTACATGCTAAAGTTGACGGTCTAGTAAAATTTACTAAGAAAAAAGATAACAAATCTTACGTTTCTATTGAACCTTTCGAGGCTTAAGAAACATATTTCTTTATAATTTATAAAACCCTTTCTATTTTTAGAGAGGGTTTTTTATTTTACTCAAATACCTTTATAAAAACACAACCGGACTTAATAACCTATTATTTAATAGTAGAACCAAATACTAATCCGTTTGGCAAGGTTAATTATATAATCTCCATCTTTTTTAATAGGAAACTCGCATTCATATTTTGACAAACACCTTGTTTCAATTTGTAGTCAAAAAAGAGTTCATCATTAATGATTTCTGCATCAAAGTAGTAATTTTTTACAGCTTCTAACTCGGTTTCAATTTCAGTAAGACTTAAATCGTGAGTAGCAATGATTCCTGTAGCATTTTGTTTTACCAGTTTCTCTACAAATTTTCGAGAGCCAATAGCTTTATCTGTACTGTTGGTTCCTTTTAAAATTTCATCTAAAATCACAAAATAATTTTTATCATTTTCAATGGTGTCAACCACAAATTTTAATCGCGTAAGCTCACTAAAGAAATACGAACTATCATCGGTTAACGAATCGGTTGTTCGCATACTTGTAATTAGCTTAATTGGCTTGTATTTACTTTGTTTCGCACAAATAGGCAATCCAACATTGGCCATCACAATATGAAGCGCAACAGTTCTTAAAAACGTGCTTTTTCCTGCCATATTTGCTCCTGTTACAATAAAGAATTGTTCTTCTTCAATCTTTAAATTACTATCTACTCGTTTTTCAGGATTTAATAGCGGATGCCCTAAACCCTCTGCTAAAATTGTCACAGGTTCTTCGGTTAATATTGGATAGGTAAATTTTTGATGATTAAAAGCATAGTTTCCAAAGCTATTAAAAGCATCAAAAAACGTCACCACTTCAAACCAATCATCAACCTTATGTCCATATTTACTAATCCATTGTTCTATCTTATAAGTTTGCCTTATGTCTAAAAGCAAAAGACCGTTACCAAATATCGCAGATATTAAATTATTTCGATTGTCTAAAGCATCTAAAGCTTTTGAAAATTTAGAAAATATCTCAGAGGCTTTCATACCTTCAGATTGAATTTTCTGTTGTTGCTCATTGAGTAGCGGAGATTTAAATTCATTATTTTCAATTAACTCTAACAAAAAAGCATATTGTTTAAATGTATCCTTAGCCATTTCAGTATTCTGAGCAACTAAATTTATTTTCTTCAAATAAAATGCGGTTATTCCTAACCCTAAAATTAACCATCCTAACAACAAATAACCTGAACGTTCCATTGGAATAACCTCAAGAACACCTAAAGTCAATATAAGCACTGAAATAACACTATAAGCAATTGTAAACCAATAATGAAAAAGATTTAAAAACGGTTTGTAATCCTTAAGCCAATTTATAATTGATGTTGCAGAATGCTCTACCTCTACACCTTGGGAAACACCTGAATAATTTTGTCTCCATTTTGGTAACGATGCTAATTCTTGTATCGCTTTTTGTCTATTTTCAATATTAGAAATATCATTAGCAAGCAATTGCTGCGTCAACTTTTCCGTCCCTTCTTTTATGGTTGTTCTATTTATAAATTGAAAGAAGGAACCTTTCCCAAATAAATCGATATCGAGACTAAAAAAATGCTTCGGATTTTGAAATTGAGAACCGTCTGGTCTCCCATCAAAATTCCCTTTGGCAATTTTTAATTCATCTTCATTTATTGTAATCAGCCGTTTGTGTAAATTTCTTTTCGACTTTAAATCTGTATATCTAGAAAGCAAAAAGAGAAAGAGCGCCATTCCTGCAACTCCAATCCCAACTGCAATTTTCCAATTTTGATAGGTAAAATAGATTCCTACTCCCGTAAGAATAAAAATAGAGAGTCTTAGTATACTATAAAGACTAAGTTGTTTAAATATACGCTTAGACTCAGCTTTATTAATTTCTAATTGTTCTGTATAAAAAGAATTTGGGTTTTGCATAATGCTAAATTAAAAAATCCCAAGATAAGACTTTACCTTGGGATTCTGTATTTTGTAATTCCTGCTTTAACAGGGATTTATTAACCTTTTAATGTTGCCGATAAATACTCACGATTCATACGTGCAATATTTTCTAAAGAGATACCTTTAGGACATTCTACTTCACAAGCTCCAGTATTGGTACAGTTACCAAAACCTTCTTCATCCATTTGTCTTACCATATTTAAAACTCGGTCAGTAGCTTCTACTTTACCTTGTGGTAATAATGCAAATTGAGACACTTTTGCTCCAACAAATAACATGGCGCTAGAATTTTTACAACTCGCTACACAAGCACCACATCCAATACAAGTAGCCGCTTCAAAAGCTTTATCTGCATCGTGTTTGTTTACAGGTATTGAGTTAGCATCAATAGTATTTCCAGAAGTGTTTACAGAAATAAAACCTCCTGCATGCTGAATACGATCAAAAGATGTTCTATCTACAATTAAATCTTTAATAACAGGAAAAGCGGTTGCTCTAAATGGCTCAATTGTAATTGTATCACCGTCTTTAAACATTCTCATGTGTAATTGACAAGTAGTAATACCACGATCTGGACCATGAGCTTCTCCATTAATGTATAAAGAACACATTCCACAAATTCCCTCACGACAATCATGATCAAAAGCAATTGGGCTTTCATCTTTATTAACTAACTGCTCGTTTAAAACATCTAGCATTTCTAGGAAAGACATGTCTGGAGAAATATCGTTGACTTTATAATCAACCATTTTTCCTTTATCACTAGCGTTTTTTTGACGCCAAATTTTTAGTGTTAAATTCATTGCTTTCTTATTTGTATGATCTTTGTTTTAATTCTATATCCTTGAACTCTAATTGTTCCTTGTGCAATACGGCATCACTTGGCTCTCCTTTATATTCCCAAGCTGCTACATAAGCAAAGTTTTCATCGTCACGTTTTGCTTCTCCTTTTTGCTCTCCATCTAACTCAACAGAATCTTCTCTAAAGTGTCCACCACAAGACTCTTCTCTGTTTAAAGCATCTTTAGCAAATAACTCTCCTAATTCTAAGAAGTCTGCCACACGACCAGCTTTTGCCAATTCTTCGTTGTATTCTTCGTTAGTTCCAGGCACTTTAACATCTTTCCAAAACTCTTCACGAAGTGCTTTAATTTCTGAAATAGCCTCTGTTAAACCTTTCACATTACGTGCCATTCCAACTTTGTTCCACATGATTTTTCCTAATTTTTTATGGAAATAATCTACAGAATGAGAACCGTTATTGTTAATTAAATGATCTATATTTTTTCTTACTTCAGCTTCAACTTCTTCAAATTCTTTGGTATCTGTAGAAATTGGTCCTGTTCTAATATCATTTGATAAATAATCGCCAATAGTATATGGTAATACAAAATAACCATCTGCTAAACCTTGCATTAAAGCCGAAGCCCCAAGTCTGTTTGCACCATGATCAGAGAAGTTAGCCTCTCCAATACAGTATAAACCAGGAACAGTTGTCATTAAGTTATAATCTACCCAAATACCTCCCATTGTATAATGTACCGCAGGATAAATCATCATTGGTGTATTGTATGGATCTTGATCTACAATCTTCTCATACATTTGGAATAAGTTTCCATATTTATTTTTGATGACTTCTTGACCTAACTTCTTAACAAGCGCTGCATCATTTTCATCTAAGCCTCTAACATGTGCCGTTTCTTTTCCGTAACGCTCTATTGCTGAAGCAAAATCTAAGAATACAGCCTCTCCTGTTGCATTAACACCATAACCAGCATCACAACGTTCTTTTGCTGCACGAGATGCAACATCACGAGGGACTAAGTTACCAAAGGCAGGATAACGACGCTCTAAGTAGTAATCGCGATCTTCTTCTGCTAAATCTTTTGGTTTTAATGTTCCTGCTTTAATTGCCTCTACATCTTTTTTATGTTTTGGCACCCAAATACGGCCATCGTTACGTAAAGACTCAGACATCAATGTTAATTTAGACTGATGGTCTCCAGAAACAGGAATACATGTTGGGTGAATTTGTGTGTAACAAGGGTTTGCAAAGAAAGCACCGCGTTTGTGAGCTTTCCAAGCAGCTGTTACATTACTTCCCATCGCATTAGTTGATAAGAAGAATACGTTACCATAACCACCAGTTCCCAGAACTACAGCGTGAGCTGAATGTCTTTCGATTTCACCAGTAATTAAGTTACGTGTTATAATACCTCGAGCTTTTCCATCAATTTTTACAATGTCAAGCATTTCATGACGGTTGTACATTTTGATTTTACCACGACCTATTTGACGATTCATGGCAGAATACGCTCCTAATAATAATTGTTGTCCTGTTTGTCCTGCAGCATAAAAAGTACGTGATACTAATACACCACCAAACGAACGGTTATCTAATAAGCCACCATATTCACGTGCAAAAGGCACACCTTGAGCAACACATTGGTCAATAATATTTGCCGAAACCTCAGCCAAACGATATACGTTAGCTTCACGCGAACGATAATCCCCTCCTTTTACAGTATCGTAAAATAATCTGTATGTTGAATCACCATCTCCTTGGTAGTTTTTTGCGGCATTTATTCCACCTTGAGCTGCAATAGAGTGTGCACGCCTAGGTGAATCTTGAAAACAAAATGCTTTTACATTATATCCTAGCTCTGCTAAAGTCGCAGCAGCAGATCCTCCAGCTAAACCTGTACCAACAATAATAACGTCTATGTTACGTTTGTTTGCAGGATTAACTAAATTTATGTGATTTTTATAATCTGTCCATTTATCTTTAATTGGACCTTTTGGTATTTTTGAGTCTAAAGCCATATTAAGCTATTTTTTAGTGTCCTGTTAAATGATGAAACAATGCAATGAAAATAAATCCTAAAGGAATACCTATAGCATAAATTTTACTGAAAGTCTTTAAGCCTTTTGTGTACTTATTATTTGCTCCAACTGATTGAAATGCCGAATTGAATCCATGTAATAAGTGCAAGGCTAAGAATACAAATGCTACAACATATGCTCCTACCCTAAGTGGACTATGAAATTTTTCAACTAATTCATGAAAATACCTATACTCACCATTGTGCATACCAGACATATCACCAACAATATATTTTGTGTTTATTTCTGGAATCCAAAAATCAATAAAGTGAAGTACTATAAACGCTAAAATTGCTAAACCGCTCCAAATCATATTCCTACTCATCCAAGTAGAATTTGCTGCTCCATTATTTTTAGCATAAGTAATTTGTCTTGCCTTGTTGTTTTTAATTTCTAATACAAATCCCATTACAAAATGGAAAATAACACCAAAAATTAATACAGGCTGCATCACATATTGAATTACCCAAAACGTCCCCATATAATGCGATACTTCGTTAAAAGTGTCTGCGCTAAATACAGATAATAAGTTAATTGCAAAATGTTGTAATAAGAAAATCATTAGGAAGAGTGCCGAAAGTGCCATGGCAAATTTTCTTCCAATCGAAGAATTTAAAATTCCGCTCATTGTATATGTAGTTGATTATTTGTCTAACAAAGATACAGCACAATTAACTTTCTCCCAACTACGCTGAGAGATAATTAATTTATTTAGAATGAATTTAATCTAGTTACACTAAATATTTTTGACTTAACTTGATAATTACTAGTTGCTGAGAAAAAACTCAAAATAAAAAAAAACGCAGATTGAAACTTCATAAATGTCTCTTAAAATTTATCAGATTATGAGCTTTACCTTTTGCTAGCGGTTTTGTTTGTTTATTTTTGGATAATCAAGGAAAAACAATCAAATGTCAGCTTGAGTATTGTTGGCCTTAAAATATATTTTAAGCCAAAACAGCTCACAAAGCACGTTAAAAACCTCTGTTTATATTTTTCAAAAGAGCGTTACAACAACACTCAATATGACAATTTTTAAAACTATTCTCTATTATGAAATACGATTTAATCGACAAGCAACTTTTTATAAAAAACCGCAAAAACTTTACGGCTCAAATGAAGCCAAACAGTTTAGCTGTTTTTAACTCTAACGACATTTATCCAATAAGCGCAGATAGCACTTTACCTTTTGCACAACATCGCGATATTTTTTACTTAAGCGGAGTAGACCAAGAAGAAAGTATCTTAGTTTTATTTCCAGATTGCCCAAAAGAAAACCATCGTGAAATTTTATTCTTAAAAGAAACTAACGAGCATATTGCTGTTTGGGAAGGTGAAAAACTCACTAAAGAAAAAGCATTTGAAACTTCTGGCATTACAACCGTATATTGGTTACAAGACATGGAGAAAGTAATGTTTGAATTAATGACGCAATGCGACACCATTTACATTAATACCAACGAACATTACAGAGCGAATGTAGAAACGGAAACCCGAGAGGATCGTTTTACCAAATGGTTAAAGGATAAATATCCTGCGCATAGTGTAGCAAAAAGTAATCCTATTTTACAACGCTTACGTTCTGTAAAAGACCAAATAGAATTAGATTTAATTCAGCAAGCTTGTAATATTACCGAAAAAGGATTTAGACGTGTTTTAAAATTTACAAAACCTGGTGTTTGGGAATATAATTTAGAAGCAGAGTTTATGCACGAATTCCTAAACAACCGCTCTAAAGGATTTTCATACACACCTATTATTGGATCAGGAAATAATGCTAACGTTTTACACTATATCGAAAACAACCAACAATGTAAAGCTGGTGATTTAATTTTAATTGATGCCGGGGCAGAATACGCAAACTACTCTAGTGATATGACGCGTACAATTCCAGTTTCTGGTAAATTTAACGATAGACAAAAAGCGGTTTACAATGCCGTAAACAGAGTTAAAAATGAAGCCACTAAAATGCTTGTCCCAGGCACACTATGGGAACAATACCATATTGAAGTTGGTAAACTCATGACTTCAGAACTTTTAGGTTTAGGCCTTTTAGACAAAGCTGACGTACAAAACGAAAATAAAGATTGGCCAGCTTATAAAAAGTATTTTATGCACGGTACATCTCACCACATGGGCTTAGACACACATGATTATGGGATTTTAACTGAACCAATGCAAGCTAACATGGTGTTTACGGTTGAACCAGGAATTTATATTCCAGATGAAGGATTTGGCATTCGATTAGAAGATGATGTTGTAATTCAGGAGAAGGGTGAACCTTTCAACTTAATGCGCAATATTCCTATTGAAGTAGAAGAGATTGAAGATATTATGAATTCGTAAACCCAAAAACTAGAAAACAAAACCTACAAGTTAAAACAGCTTGTAGGTTTTTTTATTCCTCTATGTTAAGCTTCAAAAACAAACAGACGCTCAACACTTGTTTTAGGCGCTAAATTTTCAGCATGCCAAGAAAATGTTGTTTTTGCCGGCATTTCCCAAACAGATTTAAAATCTTTTGGAGCATTATATTCACTTACAAAAACCTGATGACCGGCCTTACTTTGCTGCCTACACCATTCCCAAAATTGTTCGTGATTAAAATCATCCCTATATTTTGTTGTGGAGGCATAAGGCGGATCACAATACACAATACTTTGTTTTGGAATATCTAATTCTAAATACGATTTACACGACAAAACAACTCCTTCAAGATTTGGAATTTGTTTTGTAATATTTCTATAATGTTCTCCCCAATAATCACGCTTACCTTGCTTATCTCTTCGGTATCCAGAAAACCATTTTCCACCAAAAGAATTAAAACCAACATAACCAACCAAATGTTTGGGATATTGATCTTGATGCGCTCTAATTTTACGATAATCTTCTTCAGTCACCAATTTTGGAGGGTCCCAATTATCATAAATTAAAGCTTGCCACATCGCCATTAATTCTTCATGTTGGTCGTTAGCAATTCTCACACCTGTAACCTTATCAATCATATTCATACCTCCAGCAAACGGCTCAACATAAACTTGCTCAGGAACTCTGTTTTTAAGAAGTATTGGTAATAAATATTTGGCAAAACGCGCCTTACTTCCCATGTATTTCATGGACTAATCATTGTTTTTTAAGTTCTAAATCATGAAAATCAAAACTAAAATCAGTAATAGGAGCTATGTACTTCATAGATGCAGAAACAGCGTCTCCTTTTTCATTAAAGGTAAATTGTACATAGACATCTGCGTCATAACTTCTATCATGCCATTTAGCAACAAACGTAGTGGCATTTAATGGTAATAATTCTCCAAAAAGTCTAGACGAACGCTTACTCTTTATAGTATACCCTTTTTTTACTTCATGCAAAATATCAATATCACCAAACCAATCGTCTGTATACGTTCCAACAATTTGTTCTGGTTTTGGCAATGTTTTTAGCTTTTTCGCCTTTTCAACTTTAGAATAAACAGCGTTTTTTATACTGTCGTTATATTTAATATAATCTGCATTTCTTTTGCCATATTTTTCTAACCAATTTCTGTTTTCATATCCTAAATAAGAATCTTTAATTGTGTTAGTAATAGTACTAAAAGCAGAACCATTCATTTGATTGGTTAATACCACAATTCCCAAATCTAAATCCGGAATCATAGTAAATTGTGTAACTGTCCCTAACAAACCTCCTGTATGATACACTTGTTTATATCCACCTTTAACATCTGAAACAAACCAACCTAAACCATACCCCTTAAAGTTAGAATTATAAGAATCATTAGGATATACATTTAAAGGAGTCTGTAATTGCCAAAGTTCATGAAACTGTTTTTCACTTAATAGACGTTCGCCATTCTTGGTAACAGCATTATTCATTAAAAATTCTGCCCAAGCCAACATATCTGGAACATTACTAACAATACCTCCTGCTGGATTTGCTATTTCACTCCAGTCATGTGGAATTTGAATAACCTCACCCTCAGTCATTGTATGCGCATCAATAATATTTGATTTATCTGTCACACGATTGTAAGATGCTTTACTATGCGTCATTCCAACCGGTTGCAATATTTTAGTTTCAATAAACGCTTCCCACGACAACCCACTTACACGCTTTAAAACTTCACCTGCAATAATGAACATATTATTATTGTACTGAAACTCACTTCTAAACGAGCTTTCTGGCTCCAAATAGCGCACATTCGCAATCACATCATCCACACTAAAATCATTACCTTCAGGAAAAAACATTAAATCTCCTGCTCCTAATCCTAAACCACTGCGATGTGTTACTAAGTCTCTCACTGTAAATTCTTGAGTCACCCAAGCATCATACAACTGAAATTCAGGAATGTGCTGGCGCACCTTATCGTCCCAATTTAATTTACCAGCATCAACCATCATAGCCAAAGCAAAACAGGTAAACCCTTTACTATTTGAAGCAACACCAACTAAAGTTTCGTCGTTCATCGCTTTTTTATTCACTAATGAACGAAGCCCATGACCTTTAGAATATACAATTTCTCCATCCTTATAAATACCCACAGAAATTCCAGGTACATCAAAAGTGGTTAAAGTTTCTTTTATGAGCTTATCGAGTTGTTGCTCTTCAATTTGAGCGTTTAATAAAAGCGCTGTAAAACATAAAACTGAGGCAAAAAATTGTTTTAAAAACATGAAATATTGAATTTAGTTTTGAATGTTTCCAAAGATACTAAAATGTTATAATGAATAATGGCATTGCATACTTTCAAAATATATCTTTGTAATCATGAATATAGATTACAAAAACAGCAAGATTTACTACAGCATTGAAGGCAAAGGTGACCCCATCATTTTGCTACACGGATTTCTTGAAACTGTTGCCATGTGGAATGATATAACTCCAGAATTATCAAAAACACATCAAGTTATAGGTATTGATTTACTTGGCCACGGACAAACGGATTGTTTGGGCTATATACATACTATGGAGGATATGGCAGAAGCGGTTATTGCGGTTTTAAAACATCACAATATTAAGAACGCAAATTTCATTGGACATTCTATGGGAGGCTATGTGGCTTTAGCACTTGCAGAGAAACAACCCGAAGTAGTTAAAGGCTTATGCTTAATGAATTCTACGTTTGAAGCAGATGATGATGAAAAAAAACTATTACGAACACGAGCCAATGCCATGGCTAAAACAAATTTTCAAAATTTAGTACGCATGTCTTTTGTAAATCTATTTGCCCCTGAAAGCAAACTTAAATTTAAAAATAAGCTTAACAACGCTTTACAAATTGCTTTACAAACTCCGGTTCAAGGCTACATCGCTGCCTCAGAAGGCATGAAACTTAGACCCAATCGTTTTGAAGTTTTAAAAAACCTCAAAGCGAACAAATTAATTATTATTGGCAAAAAAGACGGCTTAATAGACGGTGAGCAGCTTATTAATAAAATTACAGGTACAGATATTGAGTATATAGAATTTTCAGAAGGACATATGAGTCATATTGAAAATAAATCAGAATTAACTTACAATTTAATACACTTTGTCGAAAAATAAACCACTTAAACGTTTTGTTTGTCTTTTTTTTCTAAACTTGTATCATAGATTCAAAAATAAATTGTAAAACAAACCTGTATGAAACCTACTAAACTATACTGTGATTTATTTGGCCATAACTATCAAATAAGTAAAAAAGTAACCAATCATGTAAAAGAGTACACTTGTAAGTGCTGTAAAAAACAGTTAACAACAAACAGCAATGGAAGACTTACAGAATTAACAGCCAAACGTCAAGAAATAAATTCGGCACTAGAACGCATTTACAACAACAGAACGATGCGTTTAAAGCAAAAAATGCTCAGTTCATCGATTTGTTAATTGTTAATAACTTCTTCGTAACTAATTTTCTTATATTACAGTCCTTTACGAGATTACTAATCCCTATAAGAAAACTAGTTAATGAAAAACGTTTATTGCTCATTATTTGGTCATGACTACAAGGTCTCCAAAGAAGTGACTTACCATGTAAAAGAATACAAGTGCAAAAATTGTAAATCTGAAATGACCATTGATGGTAATGGAAAATTTATTCCTTTAACACCTAAGTTCAAAGAAATTAATTCTGTATTACATCGTGTACATACAAAACGCTTAGAAAAAAGCCAACGTTTTTTTATTCTTGATTTTTAAGAGCATTCCAACCTTTAGCAATTATCTGAATCTTTTCATCTGCTCTAGTTACCAAATGCATTCCTCTATCTTCTTCTGTTATATAACCTATAACCGTTAAGTTTGGATTACCTTTTATTTTAGGGAAATCTTCTTGGGAAATTGTCATTAATAATTCATAATCCTCACCACCATTTAAAGCAATAGTTGTGCTATCTAAATTGAATTCTTCACAAGTAGAAATCACCTGAGGATCTAATGGTATTTTTGTTTCATAAATATCTGCACCAACCTTACTTTGCTTACATAAATGAATGATTTCAGATGAAATTCCATCACTAACATCAATCATGCTCGTTGGTTTTACACCTAACTCCTTCAATAATTCAACTACATCCTTACGAGCTTCTGGTTTTAACTGACGCTCAATAATGTACGTATACATAGATAAATCGGGCTGATTATTAGGATTAACTTTAAAGACTTCTTTTTCACGCTCTAAAACCTGCAATCCCATAAAAGCGCCACCAACATCACCTGTTACCACAATTAAATCATTTGGTTTTGCTCCAGATCTTAAAACTTCATTACCTTTTTCAACCTCACCAATTGCAGTTACCGAAATAATTAATCCAGATGTGGAAGAAGTTGTATCTCCGCCAACGACATCGACATTATAAAATTTTGCCGCTAATGTAATTCCTGCATATAATTCTTCTAGTGCCTCTAAAGGAAAACGATTAGACACAGCAATAGAAACTGTAACCTGCGTTGCCATAGCATTCATGGCATAAATATCTGAAAGGTTAACAACTATTGCTTTATAACCTAAATGCTTTAATGGAGCATAGCTTAAATCAAAATGTACTCCTTCAACCAATAAATCTGTTGAAACAACAATTTGCTTTTTTCCAAAATTTAGAACAGCAGCATCGTCGCCAACACCTTTGATGGTTGATTTCTGAGTCACTTTAAAGTGATCTGTTAAATGCTCAATAAGTTTAAATTCTCCTAATTCACTTAAAGGAGTTCGCTGTGGGTTCTTATCTTCAATCATAATGCAAAAATATTATGCTTTTCTGACATAGAAGTACATTATACTAAATGAATTTTATTTCAACACTAAAAATTCCTTAAATTGCTAAAAAAAGATTATGAAATTTAACACTTGGGCTTTTATGGCTTCTGCATTATTTATGCTAACCAATTGCTCTAACGACGACACTACCAGAACAAGCGACCCTGTTACTGAAGCCCAATTTCCTTGCGTCAATGGAATGGCTGGCGCCTACCCTTGCGACGGTTTTGATTTAATGAGCCATATTTCTGTTGAAGAATTAGGAGGCGCTGGTGCCGAAGGCAATGATTCTTGGGGCTGGACAGACCCAGAAACAGGCAAAGAATACGCCTTAATTGGCACTACAACGAGTTCTGCTTTTGTTGATATGTCAGATCCTACAAATCCCATCTTATTAGGAAGACTACCAACAGCTACCACCAATAGTCTATGGCGCGATATTAAAGTTTATAACAACCATGCTTTTATAGTAAGCGAAGCAGCAGGTCATGGCATGCAAGTCTTTGATTTAACACGCCTTAGAAATGTAGAAAACCCTCCGCAAACCTTCACTGCAGATGCTAATTATAATGAATTTGGAAACGCACATAATATTGTAATTAATGAAGATAGTGGTTTTGCATATATTGTTGGATCCAATACATTTAATGGAGGACCACATTTTGTAAATATTCAAAACCCATCAAACCCTACAGCAGCGGGAGGACATGCAGATGATTCTTACTCTCACGACGCTCAAGTAGTTACTTATAACGGACCAGATACAGATTACACAGGCAAAGAAGTACTAATAGGCAGCAATGAAAATGAAGTCGTTATTGTAGATGTAACAGATAAAAATGCCCCAACACAAATATCAACCATAGATTACAGCAACATAGGCTACACACATCAAGGTTGGTTTACGGAAGATATGACCTATTTTATATTAGGTGACGAATTAGATGAAATTAATTTTGGTTCAAACTCTAGAACTTTAGTCTTCGATTTTACAGATCTTGACAACCCGACTTTTCACATGGAATATTTAGGCCCAACAGCTGCTATAGACCATAATGTTTACGTGATTGACAACACCTTATATATTGCTAATTATTCCGCAGGTATTAGAGCTGTTGATATCTCTAATATTAATTCGGGAATAATGGTCGAAACAGGATATATAGATACATTTCCTACAAATAACAATACAGCATTTAATGGTGCCTGGAATATCTATCCTTTTTTTGCAAGCGGAAATATTGTAGTAAGCGATATTGAAGGTGGCTTATTTATAGTTAGACTCACAGAATAAAATGCTACCTAAACCTAAATTCTTTATATTTTACATCTTAATTCTTCTCATTTTAGAGAGTTGCAGCAAGGATAACGCTATTACATTAACTCCCACTGTTAATGTGAGTTTTGTCAAAACCTTAGGAGGCACAAAAAACGATAGCGGACAATCTGTTGTTGCCACTACTGACGGTGGCTATGCCATACTAGGGTTTACCCAAAGTATGAATGGAGACATTACTGATAAAACCAATGAAAGTTTTGATTTTTGGGTATTAAAATACAATGCTTCGGGAGATTTACAATGGCAAAAAACATTTGGAGGCTCTGCAGATGAACGCGGGAGTTCAATCATACAAACTCAAGATGGTGGTTATGCTATTTTAGGCTTTAGTTTTAGTAACGATGGAGACCTTAATAACAACTCAGGATTACAAGATTACTGGTTAGCAAAACTAGATGCTAACGGCAATTTATCTTGGCAAAAATCATTTGGATTTCAAGGAGCCGATTCAGGAATTTCAGTTATTCAAACCAATGATCAAGGCTATTTGCTTACTGGAATTTTAGACGTTACTGCTTCTGGCGGTGAAGGAAACACCTCTAGAAACACAAACAGACATGCTGGTGGAGATTATTGGGCAATAAAACTAAACACAACAGGCACAATAGAATGGAGTCAGTACTTTGGCGGCAACTTTACAGACACACCTAATGGTGTTATTCAAACCGAAGATAATGGATTTATAATAGTAGGAAGCTCGGATAGTGACGATACCGACATTTCTAATAACATTGGCACTTACGATTTTTGGATTGTAAAAATTTCAGCAGTAGGTAATTTGGCTTGGGAAAAATCTTTTGGCGGCACTCAAATTGACGAAGCCAGAGCCATAACTTCAACTAATGATGGCAATTATTTAATTGCTGGCGACACAAGAAGCTATGACAATGATATCTCTAACAATAAAGGAGCTGCAGATTTATGGTTAATCAAAATATCACCAGAAGGCAACTTACTTTGGGAAAAAACAATAGGAGGTTCAAGTTTTGACGTGGCCCGTTCTATTGTTAAATCTCAAAATAACGGTTTTATTTTAGCTGGAAGTTCTCGAAGTAATGATTTAGATGTTTCTGAAAATAAAGGACAAAACGATGCTTGGATTTTAAAAGTAGATAACAACGGTAATTTGCAATGGGAAACTACTATTGGCGGTTCAAATATAGATTTTGCTTATAGTGTTGCAGAACTTAATGACGGCTCAACTATTGCCGTAGGAGATAGCACAAGCAATGATGGAGATATTATAGAAAATAAAGGATTCACAGATTTATTAATTGTAAAAATTGATTAAATAATGACAACAGCAATACCTATGAAAAAGATTTTAACTCTTACCCTAATTATACTTTTGAGTTTCACCTCCTGTAGCGAAGACAATGATGATAATTTAAGTCCGCAATCAATAGCTACATTCAATTTTACGCATAACTGGGACGGGACTTTAATCACTAATGCAAATTTTAACAGCATTGAATACACTAATGCCAAAGGAAACCTGTTAAGCATTGAAAGATTGCGCTATATAATCTCAGATATTACGTTTACATCCAGCACCAACGAAAGCATCGTTTTAGACAACTACAATTTAGTCGATGTCACAAATAATAGCGGTTTAAGCTATACAACCGAAATACCTACTGGCTCATATAATGTTTCATTCACATTTGGATTGGATAACGAAGACAACGCTGAAAATTATCTCGATTTAAATTCGGCATCATTCAATGTACCAGATATGATGGGAGGCGGTTATCATTACATGCAATTTGATGGTAAATTTATCAACACCTCTAATGAAGAACAAGGATTCAATTACCACGCTATTAGAGCAGTTGATAACGCTGGTACAAACCCAACATTTCCGCAAGACACATTCTTTTCAGTAGATTTAGGCACCATAACTATTTCGGCAAATACCGAAATTGAAGTACAAATGAATATTGCAGAATGGTTTAAAAACCCGAATCTTTGGGATTTGAATGTATTTAACCAAATGCTCATGCCAAATTCTACAGCACAAATAATGATGTTTGATAACGGACAGAGTGTTTTTAGTTTAGGAACAGTAAGTCAATAAGTCACAGTTTTATGCAAAAAAGGCTCTACTTAATATCAGCATTAATTCTCACATGTCTAAGCTGCTCCAGTGATGATACAACAAGTTATGAACCAATACCTCAACCTTTAACTATTCCACAAATATTCTCGGACCATATTATCCCACCTATTATCCCAACCAATAATCCACAAACAGTTGAAGGAGTTGCATTAGGAAAAAAATTATTTTTCGATACTATTTTATCTTCAGATGGCACACAAGCTTGCGCCAGCTGTCATGCACCACAAAATGCTTTTACAGATAACACAGCAACAAGTGTAGGTATAGATGGTGTTTTTGGTACTCGTAATGCTATGCCTTTATTTAATTTAGCTTGGAATTACAACGAACGTTTTAATTGGGACGGCACCGCTCTAAGCTTAGAAAGACAAGCCGAAGAACCTGTAGAAAATCCAATAGAACTTCATAGCAACTGGGACAATGTTGTCTCAAGATTACAAGCACATCCTGAATATCCAGAACTTTTTAGATTGGCTTTTAAAACAACAACCATAACCAAAGAACTAACCACTAAAGCAATTGCTCAATTTGAGCGCACCTTAATTTCTGCAAATTCAAAATTTGATAATTACACTTTGGGCAATGCCACTTTAACAGCTCAAGAATTAAACGGCTTAGATGTTTTTTTAAGAGAAGATAAGGGAGATTGCTTTCATTGCCATGGCAACCCCAGCAACCCATTATGGACAGATAACTTATTCCATAACAATGGTTTAGATGCCACTTTTACAGACTTAGGTTTAGGAACCGTTACAGGAGATCCAAATGACAACGGAAAATTTAAATCACCCTCACTACGTAATTTAGCTTTTACAGCACCTTATATGCACGATGGTAGATTTAGCACGCTAGATGAAGTAATAAATCACTACAGTGAAGGACTTCAAAATTCGGCAACTATAGACCCATTAATGAAACAAATTGCCCAAGGAGGAGTTCAGCTTACAGATGAAGATAAAGCCGATTTAAAAGCCTTCTTATTGACACTTTCAGATTCTACATTTATTACTAACCCCTTGTATCAGAATTAATTTCACCTTTCGAAATTACAATTTTTATGTATTTCATCGAAAAATCAGGTATTTTAACTTAAATTGAATATGGTTTTATAAATTGGTCATCCCTAAGTCTATATTAAGTATGAAACCTAAACCAACAGAAACCTTACCGTGTTCCGTTTTTGGTCATAATTATGTAAGATCAAAAACCAATTTAGATCACTCTATTGAAATGACTTGTTCGCACTGCGATGTAGTTGTGGTTACAGATGTTCACGGAAATTTTGAAAACCATACGTTTTCTAACACCCAAATTAAAGATACGCTACAAGAGTTATATCGTCTTACAAAACGTATCACAAAAACAAAAGTAGCCTTCTAATTGCACTTTTGTTACACATTTGCATTGATAGCCAAATCTTATCAAACCATATGCTAATATAATGTTAGTACCTATGGTAAAACCTTTGTTATATCGTATATTTGCATTCTATTTAGAACTAATCTAGTTAAACGATATGATTAAAGTCTCAGATCAGGCAAAAAAGAAAGTCATGGAACTCATGACTGATGACGGCTTCAACCCAAGCACAGACTATGTTAGAGTTGGTGTAAAAAGTGGTGGCTGCTCTGGTTTATCTTACGAGTTAAAGTTTGATAAATCCCAAGTAGAAGACGATAAAGTCTTTGAAGATAATGACATTAAAATTATTGTAGACAAAAAGAGCTTTCTATACCTTATTGGTACAACTTTAGAATATTCTGGTGGATTAAACGGAACTGGTTTCGTATTTAACAATCCTAATGCTAACCGAACTTGCGGTTGTGGTGAATCTTTTTCACTTTAAAAAACTAAAACACACATGTCAAAATATACAGAAGACGATCTTAGAGAAGAATTAAAAACCAAAGAGTATGAATATGGTTTTTATACAGATATTGAATCTGAAACATTTCCTATTGGATTAAATGAAGACATCGTTCGCGCTATTTCAAAGAAAAAAGAAGAGCCAGAATGGATGACAGAATGGAGACTTGAAGCTTTTAAGGCTTGGAAGGAAATGACTGAGCCAGAATGGGCAAATGTACATTACCAAAAACCCGATTTTCAATCTATTGCATATTATTCGGCACCTGTTGCTGTAGATCCTAATAAAACATTAGACGATGTAGATCCGGATCTTTTAGCAATGTATAAAAAGCTAGGAATATCTGTTGATGAACAAAAAAAGATGAACAATGTTGCTATGGATATTGTTGTAGATTCTGTTTCTGTTGCAACAACATTTAAAAAGACCTTAGGTGAAAAAGGCATCATCTTTATGAGCATATCTGAAGCCATAAAGGAGCATCCTGAATTAGTAAAGAAATACCTTGGTACTGTTGTACCTCAGAAAGATAATTTTTATGCAGCACTAAATAGTGCTGTATTTAGCGATGGGTCATTCTGTTATATTCCAAAAGGCGTTCGTTGCCCAATGGAATTATCTACCTATTTTAGAATTAATCAGGCAGGAACTGGACAATTTGAAAGAACCTTAGTCATTGCAGACGAAGGAAGTTACGTATCGTATTTAGAAGGTTGTACAGCACCAAGTAGAGACGAAAACCAATTGCACGCTGCCGTTGTAGAATTAATTGCACTAGATGATGCCGAAATAAAATATTCAACAGTACAAAACTGGTTCCCAGGAACTGCTGAAGGAAAAGGCGGCGTTTACAATTTCGTAACTAAAAGAGGCCTTTGTGAGAAAAACGCTAAAATCTCTTGGACACAAGTTGAAACAGGTTCTGCTGTAACTTGGAAATACCCAAGTTGTGTATTAAAAGGAGATAATTCTGTAGGCGAATTTTACTCTATCGCAGTAACAAATAATTATCAGCAAGCAGATACTGGTACCAAAATGATTCATTTAGGTAAAAACACAAAATCAACGATTATATCTAAAGGAATTTCTGCTGGTAAATCTCAAAACTCATATCGTGGACTAGTACAGGTTGGGTCTCGTGCAGATAATGCACGTAATTTTTCTCAATGTGACAGTTTATTAATGGGAAATGAATGTGGCGCACACACCTTCCCATATATAGAAGCAAAAAACAAAAGTGCCATGATTGAGCACGAAGCCACCACAAGTAAAATTGGAGAAGACCAAATATTTTACTGTAACCAAAGAGGTATTGATACCGAAAAAGCCATTGCCCTAATAGTAAATGGTTTTAGTAAAGAAGTCTTAAATAAATTACCAATGGAATTTGCTGTGGAAGCTCAAAAACTATTAGAAATAAGTTTAGAAGGTTCTGTAGGATAATTAAAATAATATGTCATCACACTCTGAGTACTGATAAAATGCTTAGAGTATAAAATTTTCGAAATGAAAAAAATCAATCTTATCATTATTTTAGCTTTAGTAATGTTCGCTTGTAAAAACGAAACAAAACAAGCTGTTGACTTAGAAGAAAATCGTTCAAAATCTTACGACCAAAACGATGGATTTATAACCCTTAAAGGCGACTTCGTCTATTATGCAGATGCAGCTGTTTTACAAACACCATCAGAAATTTACGGTGTCGTTATCGATGAAAACCTACAGCTTTTAGAGAACCAAGTAAAGCCATTTAAAAAAGAAGCTACTGATATGGTTCCGGTTACCGTACGTGTTAGAAAATTTGAAAAACCTAAAGACGAAGAAGGCTGGCAATACAGAGTAGAAATAAAAGAAATATTAAAGGTAGATACACCTAATCCAGAATCAAAAGACGTTATAAAATTAGCAAATTAAGACTATGTTAAAGATTAATAACTTGCACGCAAGTATAGAAGACAAAGCCATATTAAAAGGTATAAATTTAGAAGTTAAAGCAGGAGAAGTTCACGCTATAATGGGTCCTAATGGCTCAGGTAAAAGTACTTTAGCTTCTGTAATTGCTGGTAAAGAAGAGTACGAAGTTACCGAAGGTAACATTTTACTAGACAATGAAGATATAGAAGAATTAGCCGCCGAAGAACGTGCTCATAAAGGGGTGTTTTTATCATTTCAATACCCTGTTGAAATTCCTGGAGTTAGTGTCACTAACTTTATGAAAACAGCAATTAATGAGACACGTAAAGCTAAAGGCTTAGACGACATGCCTGCTAAAGACATGTTGAAAATGATTCGTGAAAAATCTGAGCTTTTAGAAATAGACCGTAAGTTCTTATCACGTTCTCTAAATGAAGGATTTTCTGGTGGAGAAAAGAAACGTAACGAGATTTTTCAAATGGCTATGTTAGAACCAAAATTAGCCATCTTAGACGAAACTGATTCTGGTCTAGATATCGATGCGCTTCGTATTGTTGCCAATGGTGTAAACAAATTAAAATCTAAAGACAACGCTGTTATTGTCATTACACACTACCAACGTTTATTAGATCATATTGTACCCGATTTTGTTCATGTTTTATACAATGGGAAAATTGTAAAATCTGGAGGAAAAGAATTAGCACACGAGCTAGAAGCTAAAGGTTACGATTGGATTAAAGAAGAGGTTAACGCTTAATTAGTGGACAGTGGTCAGCCATCAGTAAGTAGTAACTTACTCAAATGTGACCATTTGTAGCAAAAACATTAAATCAAGTATTAATTTCACAGTTATAGTTGCCATTGAGCGAACTGCCGACTGAGGACTTATTACTGAAGACTTAAAAAAATGAGTTTAAAAGAAAAATTAGTATCGTCATTTATGGCCTTTGAGGACACCGTTGATGTGCACTCGTCAATACATGACATTCGTACTGAAGCCATAAAGACTTTTGAAGCTGAAGGGTTTCCTACTAAACGATTAGAAAACTGGAAATACACATCCTTGAATTCGGTTTTAAAGCACGATTATAGCGTGTTTCCTAAACATGAAAACAAGCTAGAATTTAATGATGTAAAAAAATATTTTATTCACGAAATTGATGCTTATAAAATCATCTTTATCGATGGTAAATACGCATCGCATTTATCACAAACTACACATGACGGTTTAGATGTCTGCCTAATGTCTGCAGCCTTAACAAAACCAAAATATAAAGTTATTATTGATAATTATTTCAATAAAATTGCTGCAAAAGATAGTTTATCTTCCTTAAATACTGCCTTTTCAAGTGAAGGAGCGTATATTAACATTCCTAAGAATAAAGTCGTTGATAAGCCTATTCAGATCATTCATTTTTCAACAGGAAGTGAAGCTGCCGTAATGTTACAACCTCGTAACTTAATTGTAGTAAACGAAAACGCACATGTTCAAATCATAGAACGTCATCAGAGTTTAACAGACAATCCTGTTTTAACAAATTCTGTTACGGAGATTTTCACAAACAAACGTGCTATTGTAGATTATTACAAGATTCAAAACGATAAAGAAAACGCCTCTTTAATAGACAATACATTTGTTAATCAAAAACAAGAGAGTTTAGCCAAAGTACATACCTTTTCTTTTGGCGGAAAATTAACTAGAAACAATCTTAACTTTTACCAAAACGGTGAACGTATTGATTCTACCATGAAAGGTATCACCATCATTGGTAACAAACAACATGTAGACCACAACACATTAGTGCATCATATTGAACCAAATTGTGAAAGTCACCAAGATTATAAAGGTATTTTTAACGATAGCTCAACAGGAGTTTTTAATGGTAAAGTTGTTGTTGAAAAACTAGCGCAAAAAACCAATGCATTCCAAGCCAACAACAATGTTTTAATGAGCGACAAGGCTACCATCAACACTAAACCTCAACTTGAGATTTTTGCAGATGACGTAAAATGTTCTCACGGTTGTACAATTGGTCAATTAGATGAAAGCGCTATGTTTTATTTACGCTCTAGAGGAATTCCGGAAAAAGAAGCAAGAGCATTGCTAATGTTTGCTTTTAGTAACAACGTTATGGATTCAGTTAAAATACCAGAACTTAAAAATAGAATTACTAAGATTATCGCTAAGAAATTAGGTGTAAATATTGGGTTTGACTTATAAGTTTTACCAAAAAATATAATGTAAAAAAGGATTGCTATTTAGCGATCCTTTTCTTTTTTAAATACAATCTCTTTTACAGTGCCATCACAAGATAAAAGCATACCTGTAATGGTGTCATTTTTACCTTTTATAAAATGATAAAGCGTTCTATCATTATTTCCAAATTGATTTAACTGAACAGGATGTAAATTTACGTTTTCCTTTTCTGCATAAGTTAATTTAAGCATTGCGTCTTCTTCAAAAAAACGATAAACAACATCCAATTCTTCAGAATAAAAATTACCTACAAAATCTGAGACTTCAACAGATTCAGCATCAATAAAGTTAGCTTGTTCAAAATAAAATGGTGTACCACCAAATGAAATAATCATATCGTGAGATACTGAAGGTGTAAAATCGTATTTCACATTTTGACTTTGCGTTCTATGAAACTTATTTTCGTCATATTGCACAAGAGCTGCAGCAGTTCTTCCCATAGAGCCAACTGATTTTAGCGTGTCATTTTCTACAAATATTTTTATAGTCATATCACTATTAATTTCTTTGTATTCGCCAATAAATTCTTTAAAATTTTGTGCCTTGAATACCATTTCCTCTTCCTTTTCATTTTTAATTCTTTCGCCATTTTTCATCAAAATATCTAAAATTTGATACGCTATTCTTGGAGCATCTATCCCTTGCGAATTAGTTAGAACTATAATGCCTATTTGCTTTTCTGGAACTGTAATTAATTGTGAACGTCCACCAAAACCAAATCCGCTGTGATTTACAGTTTCATAACCTTTATAATTATCTAACATTAATCCTCGTGCGTATTTCGCATTCTTTCCTGAAATTAGAGTTTCAGTCGTTTTTAAAAATTCCGCTAAAGATTTAAATTCTAAAATCTGGTCATTCAGCATTTGCATCCAAATAGCCATATCATTTACTGAAGATCCCATGCTTCCTGCACCATAACTCAATTGGTCATTTGTATAAAACCTGTAACCATCTCGATGTTTTTGATAACCAACCGCTTTATTACTAATGGGTTTTCCATATTCAACTCTTACAAAAGTTGAATTCATTTTTAAAGGATTCAAAATTTTCTCTTTCAAATACTCATTCAGGTTTTGCCCTGAAATACGCTCAATAATAATAGCCAATAAATTATAATTGGTATTAGAATAGCTCACTTTTTCGCCAACTAAATGGTTTAAATTTTTCTGTTTAATGGCTAAATCTAAAACCGTATTATTATCGTAATAATGAGTATCATAATCAAAACCTGCCAAGTACATTAATGTCATATAATTACGAATACCACTCGTGTGGTTCAGTAAATGTTTTATTCTAATGGTTTCTTCGTACTCTGGAAATTCTGGCAAATACATTCTAATATCATCCTCTAAACTGATTTCACCATCATTTGCCAAAGCCCAAATAGCCGAAGCTGTAAATTGTTTTGCAATGGATGCTAAACTAAAAACGGTAGAATCAGAATTCTTAATGTTATAATCTAAACTAGAAAGCCCAAAACCTTTAGAATAGATAGATTGCCCTTGATTAATCACCTTTACGCTCAATCCTGGTGTATCATTAGAAACATATGTTGCTAACAATTCATCAATTTTTAGATTTGCATTTGTTTGTGCTTTTGAACTTAAAAAGACAAACACACCAATCAATAAGCACGTGCTTCTTAAATTGAACATTGCTTATATTTTTGATAGAAATAGGTTGGAATAAGTCCAAAATTAAGAAATAGAAAGCCAATAAAAACAATGATTCCTCTGTATGGCCAAGTCAAAAACTCGAACATAGCACCAATACCGAGAATAAAAAAAGTAATAAATCCGAGGATGTAAAATGATTTCTTCATGATAAAATGATTTAAGAAAATTTGTGAATAGATTTTTTATAGCTCGCGTAAAAATGAACTGGTAGTATGACTAACACAGCAATAACAATAGCGCCAAGTAACCAAGCATTAGCATAAGGCCATTGCATCATCTGAAAAACCAAACTAACAACCAACAATAAAATCACCATAAAGCCTGCAGAGAATTTCAACTTATTGAATGTCATAAGTTGCTTCGCAAACTTTTGATAATTCGTTTCTAATTGTAAATTCTGAAAACTAGAATACCCACCAAATTTCTGCAACGCTTGTTGATATATTGCATTAAAATCATCAGAATTTTGATGCTCTATATATGTACAGATATGGTCCAGTAAATCCTCTCTTAAATCTTTATTTTTAACACCATATAAGGTTAAATTGTTTTCAATAAAGGCGATATGCTTTTCTGATAATTCCATGATTATATCGGTTTTGGGTTAAAAATTAAATTTAAGGTCTCAATAAAATCATTGATTTCTTCAGTAACAGTCTCTACCATTTTCTTCCCTTCTTTAGTGACTTTATAATATTTCCGAACACGCTTACCAATAAAAACTTTTTCCGTTTCTAAAACCTTTTTCGCTTCAAGCTTATGTAAAATGGGATATAATGCACCTTCCGAAATATCTATTTTTCCTGAAGTCATCGTTTTCACTTCTTGTGTAATCTCGTAACCATACATTCTACCCTTTTCATTTATAAGTTTTAAAATGATAGGTTGCAATGTTCCTTTTGTTAATTCTTTACTATACATATCACAAATATACATTTTATATAAATGTATCCTAATAAAATGTGTATTAAATATTTTAATGACTAATTATAAGTTTTTCTTTAAGAACAATGCGTTGTATCTTTGTAACTAGGAATTAAGCCCATGTTAGACGTACAAAAAATAAGAAAAGACTTCCCCATTCTCAACAGAACGGTTAATGGGAAACCACTCATATATTTCGATAATGCTGCAACTTCGCAAACACCTCAGCAAGTCATTGATGTTATTGTAGATTATTACAGTAATTACAATGCAAATATTCATAGAGGTGTGCATAGCTTAAGCCAGGAAGCAACGGATGCTTATGAGCAAGCACGTATTAAAATTCAGAAACATTTTAATGCTAAACACAGTTACGAAATCATTTATACTGCTGGTACAACGCATAGTATCAATTTAGTTGCTAACGGCTTTTCTTCACTCTTAAAAAAAGGAGATGAAATTATTGTTTCTGCTTTAGAGCATCACAGTAATATTGTGCCATGGCAAATGCTTTGCGAGCGCACAGGAGCGATTTTAAAAGTCATTCCTATGAATGAAAATGGCGAATTAATCCTTTCGGATTATGATGCGCTTTTAAACGAACACACGAAATTGGTTTTTGTAAACCATATTTCAAATGCTTTAGGAACTATAAATCCTATTGAATCTATTATAGAAAAAGCACATGCTGTTGGCGCTGCTGTTTTAATTGATGGCGCACAATCTTGTCCGCATTTAAAACCAGACGTTCAAGCGTTAGATGTTGATTTCTATGTCTGTTCTGCCCACAAAATTTGTGGACCAACAGGAGTTGGTATGTTATACGGAAAGGAAGAATGGCTAAATAAATTACCACCTTACCAAGGAGGAGGCGAAATGATTGCAGAAGTGTCGTTCGAAAAAACGACTTATGCTGGACTACCTCATAAATTTGAAGCTGGTACACCAAACATCTGTGGAGGCATTGCTTTTGGAGCCGCTTTAGACTATATGAATAACATAGGTTTTGAAAATATTGCCAAATACGAAAATGAACTTTTAGCTTACGGAACAGAACAGTTACTTAAAATTGAAGGTTTAAAAATTTACGGCACAGCAAAAGAGAAAACCTCTGTAATATCTTTTAATGTAGGCACTATTCATCCTTATGACATTGGAACCATTTTAGACAAAATGGGTATCGCAGTCCGTACAGGTCATCATTGCGCACAACCTATTATGGACTTTTATAAAATTCCAGGTACCATAAGAGCTTCTTTTATGTTTTATAACACCAAAGAAGAAATTGACACATTTATTGTAGCGCTTAAAAAGGCAATAATGATGTTATCTTAGACTTTGGCATCAAATATGTATCTTACAGTATAAAATATTATACAGATGAAAATTTTAGTTAGTTTATTTATGCTTTTAGCCACATTAAATTCTTGTGATTCGTCTAAGAAAGCAATAGAAAATAGCAAAAAAATGCAAGAACCAATTTCTGGAACCTACAACATAACACAACTTGGAGATACGGATGTTTCTTCAAATAAAATTGTAATTAATTTTGACGACACCAATAATAAAGTCGCAGGATTTGCAGGTTGTAATAGCTTCTTCGGGAATTATTCAATAGAAAATAATACGATATCTTTTGGTAGTATTGGTTCATCAAGAAAATTATGTCCTAACCCAATAATGGATATTGAAAACCAACTCTTAAAAGCCTTGAATTCGGTTACTTCATTTTCAACACAAGAGAATGAAATTTCGTTCTATTCAAATGACACTGTTGTTTTCAAAGGAACAAATAGCATTACCGCATCTAAAAGAAGTGCTACTGTAAACTACGAAGACAATACTACTGTTAAATATCAAACTGTAGCGAGAGGCTCTTTTAACTACATCACGATTTCAAAAACAAAACTATTAATTTCAAAAGATCAAAATCTTCAGAAAATAGATAAATTTAATACAGACCCTGAAGATTGGAAGGCTTTAAACAAATTGATTGAAGCTGTAGAAGTTGAAACCATTCATAATTTAGTTCCTCCGTCTACAAAGCATCAATACGATGGAGCTCCTCTCGCTACTTTAGCTATAATACATGGTGATGTACAATACATGACACCAGCTTTTGACCATGGAAATCCACCAGAAGCTGTAAAAGCTTTAGTTAATAAAGTGTTATCCATTAAAGAAAACACCGTTAAAAACTAACGATTTTGTAATTTTGCACAAAAGAATGAGACTATGACTATTGAAGAAGTACAAAATGAAATTATAGATGAGTTTTCTATGTTTGAAGATTGGGAAGAACGCTACCAATACATGATTGACCTAGGAAAAGACTTGCCTTTAATTGATGAAAAATACAAAACTGAAGACAACATAATAAAAGGTTGCCAAAGTAAAGTATGGGTTCATGCTAATTTAGAAGGTGATAAGATAAACTTTACAGCAGATAGTGATGCTATTATTACAAAAGGCATTATTGCAATATTAATTAGAGCTTTTTCTAATCAGCATCCTACAGCTATTATTGAAGCCAACACTGATTTTATTGATAAAATAGGATTAAAAGAGCATTTATCACCAACTAGAGCCAATGGCTTAGTGAGCATGATAAAACAACTAAAATTGTATGCTATTGCGTACCAAACACAATTAAATTAAGTGGGTTACTACTGAGTCCTTTTACAGGTACAATTAACACACCTATTTAACAACAAAACAACTAAATTATGAGCGACACAACTATAGATACTGCAATGTTAGGCGAAAAAATACTAAGGGTTATAAAAACGATTTACGATCCTGAAATCCCTGTAGACATCTACGAATTAGGATTAATCTACGACGTTTTTGTAAACGAAGATTTAGAAGTAAAAATTCTAATGACCTTAACAACACCTAACTGTCCTGTAGCAGAAACATTACCTTTAGAGGTTGAAGAAAAAGTAAAATCTATCAACGAAGTTAAAAATGCCGAAGTAGAAATCACTTTTGATCCACCTTGGTCTCAAGACTTAATGAGCGAAGAAGCGAAGTTAGAACTTGGGATGCTTTAACCTAAATTTCTAAATGCCAAGACACAAACCCACATCATTAAAAGACGATCAAAAAACAAACATTAAATCGTCTTTTAATGCTTTAATCTATATTCCTCGATTTTTCAAAGAAATTTGGAAAGTTAACAAAAGCCTCTTCTTATTATCCGCTTTTTGTAGGCTTATTGGCGCCTTACTTCCTGTTGTTATTTTATGGATTGGTAAATTAATTATTGATGAAATTATTTTACAAATTTCACTTGATAATCCAGAATATTACACACTGTGGACCTATGTTGCCGTTGAGTTTGGCTTAATTATTCTTTCAGATTTAATAAGTAGAGCTATTTCATTAACTGATGGTTTACTTGGTGACGAATATAATATTGCAACTTCTGTCACCATCATAAAAAAAACCAATCAAATTAACATTAGTTTACTCGAAGACTCAGAGTTTTACGATAAACTAGAACGTGCCAGAACGCAAACTACAGGTAGAGTTGCGTTAATGTCTAACGTACTTGGACAAGCACAAAGCGCCATTTCCATCACCACACTTATCGCTGGTTTAATTTATTTTGAACCTTACCTAATTATTCTTCTTGTTTTAAGTATAATTCCTTCGTTTATAAACGAAGTACGCTATAGCCAACGACAATATTCTTTGGCTCGAAGCTGGACTTCTGAACGACGCGAATTGGATTATTTACGTTTTATTGGGGCAAACGACAAAACCGCTAAAGAAATTAAACTTTTTGGCTTAACTGATTTTGTGGTCAATCGCTTTAAAAACCTTTCTGAAGAGTATTACCAACTCAACAAAACATTAGCCATTAAACGATCTGCTTTAGGGTTTCTGTTTAATGTATTAGGCTCTTTAAGTTATTATGGAGCTTATGTATTTATTATTTATCGTGTGCTATCGGGAGCAATAACACTTGGTGAATTAACATTTTTATCCGGTTCTTTTAATCGCTTAATGCGAAACCTTCAAGATTTCTTTTCAAAATTTACTCGAATTTCAGAAAGCGCCTTATACCTTAAAGATTATTTTGATTTTATAGACATTTCAATTGTTTCAAAAGCAAAAGAGAATATGCCGCTGCCAAAGCATATTACTAAAGGCTTTGAGTTTAAAGATGTCCATTTTGCGTATCCTAATTCTGAAGTAGAAATTTTAAAAGGCATAAGTTTTAATCTTAAAGCTGGCGAAAAATTAGCTTTTGTTGGTCAGAATGGCGCAGGAAAAACGACGTTAATAAAACTACTATTACGATTCTACGAACCTACATCAGGTAAAATTCTATTGGATGGCATCAATATTAACCGCTTTAATATTGCCGAATATCAAGAATATTTTGGTGTTATATTTCAGGATTTCTTTAGATATGAATTTACAGTGAGAGAAAATATAGCTATTGGAAATATTGACGAATTAGAAAACCAATCTAAAATTGAAAATGCCGCAGAATTAAGTTTGGCCAACGATGTTGTTGCCGAGTTAAAACATGGCTACAATCAGCAATTAGGAAAGCGATTTTCTAACGGTCAGGAATTATCTGGAGGACAATGGCAAAAAGTGGCTTTAGCAAGGGCATATATGAAAAATGCTGAAGTTATGATTCTGGACGAACCCACGTCTGCATTAGACGCTAGAGCAGAAAGTGAAGTATTTGGACGTTTTATAGGTTTAACAGAAGGCAAAACAAGTATTATTATTTCACATCGTTTTAGCACTGTTCGCCAAGCCAACAGAATCTTAGTCCTAGAACACGGAAAAGTATTAGAAATAGGCACACACGAAGAACTTATGACGAATAAAAACTTGTATTCTGAATTGTTCTCACTACAAGCCGAAGGCTATCAGTAAAATAATTACCTTTACAATATGGCAGAAGAGATTATTAATAGAGTTGCTAATAGCAAATTAAAAGTCGTTGACCTAGAGGATTACTACCCAAAAGGCAATCGTATTCTTTTTGATATTAAAGATTGGCTACTAGAAGGTTTGGTGCTTAGAGAAAAAGAGTTTAGAATCTTTGTTGCAGAACATGATTGGTCGCAGTACCAAGATTGTTATGTCGCTCTGCATTGTTCAACAGACGCTATTGTACCTGACTGGGCTTATATGTTAATTTCAATAGAACTACAACCCTATTCTAAATTATCAATTATAGGTACCTTAGAAAACTTAGAATCTATTTTGTATAGTGAAATCATTTCTAATTTAGAGGTTTCAGAATTTAAAGATGCACCTGTAATTATAAAGGGATGCTCACATAAACCAGTGCCTTCAAATGCTTTAGTACTACTTTCACAAAAATTAAAACCTATAGCTAAATCTATTATGTTTGGTGAAGCTTGTTCTTCTGTTCCATTATTCAAAAAAAAATAAGTATTTTAATGTGACTTTTATTAAGTATGAGTGTCTTAATAATAGGGGTTTTATCGAAAATAAATATAACCAAAAATCAATAAACCCTATATTTGCAAATTCAAATTTTTAAAACAATTATTACTTAATAAATTTAATCCATTATGAACAAGAAATTATTTCTTTCCCTTATCCTATTGTTTGCTGTAACTACTATCACTTTTGCACAAACAAAAGAAGAATTACAAACGCAAAAAGCTGAAAAACAAGCTGAAGCAGATAAATTTCAAAGCGAAGCTAATGCTTTACAAGCGCAAATAGATGCTTTACCAGGTTGGAGAGTTGGTGCTTTTGGTACTATTGGTGGAAACCTATCTAACTTTAACGATTGGTATTCTCAAGGTGCACCAAATAATATAACAGGAAATATTGGAATCACTTTTAATGCTTACGCGAATAAAATTGAAGACAAATATTTTTGGAGAAACTCGCTTAACACTAACCTTGCCTGGGTAAAATTAGATAACAAAGACACAGAAGATGATAGCGATAATTTTGAACCTACATCAGATGTTTTTAATATTTCATCATTGTACGGTCGTAAATTAAACGAAAAATGGGCTATTTCTGGTTTAGCAGAATACAGAACTACACTTTTAGACAACTTTAATGATCCTGGATTTTTAGATCTTGGTGTTGGTGCTACTTGGACTCCTATTAATAATCTAATAGTAGTAATTCACCCTCTAAACTACAACTTTGTATTTGCTGATAATGATGCTGCTTTTGAATCTTCTGCAGGTGCTAAGATTGTGGCTGATTATACTAGACAAATTGGAGCTATTAACTTTAAATCTAACTTCTCTACATTCCAAAGTTACAAAGATAGCGACTTATCTAACTTTACTTGGACTAACTCATTTAGCTACACACTATGGAAAATGATTGGTGTTGGTTTTGACTTTGCCTTAAGAAGCAACAAACAAGAAGCAGCTAATTACCAAGCTGTAGACTTAAAAGATGCTGATAATAAACTACAATCGTATTATACAGTTGGTTTAAGCTACAAGTTTTAAGACTAAAAAAATATAAATTAAAAAACCTGTTTAGATTTAAATCTAGACAGGTTTTTTTTTTATTCTTCTAATTAAACGTTTTCTTTTTCTCTTTCTTCTTAAACAAGCGTTTAATAAAATTGTCCCGTTTTGTAGATTCACAATTCAAATCATCTAAAACTTGTTGTGATGGTTTTTCGAAACTCGCATTAGTGACGGACTTAAAATTACTATCTGCATTTAGCTTTTGATAAAATTTAGCAAATATTGGTAAAGCTGAATTAGCTCCTTGTCCCAATGCTGTGGACTTAAATCCTATAGAATGGTTATCGTTACCAACCCAAGTAACTGTTACCAAGTTTGGTGTTAAACCAACAAACCAGCCATCTTTATTATCTTGGGTGGTTCCTGTTTTTCCAGCAATTTCATTTCTTAATCCATACACGGTTCTCAATCTAGAAGCTGTGCCTTTATTAACCGTAGATTTCATCATTTCTAAAAGTACTTGCCTAGTATAATCGCTATAAGCTTCTTTTTGAGATATTTCTGGTTCAAATGCAGCTATAACGTTTCCAAATTGATCTTCAATTTTAGTGATATAATAAGGGCTTACCGCTTTACCTTTGTTTAAATAACTTGCGTAAGCACCTGTTAAATCCTTCAAACTAATCTCTGCAACACCTAAGGCTAAAGAAGGTTCATTTGGTAGTTCTTTTGAAATACCTAATTTTTCAACTTGTTTTAAAACCTTTGGAATACCAACGTTTTCTAAAACCTTAACAGAAATAGTATTAACAGAATTGCTTAATGCCTTTTCTAAAGTGTAATTTATATAAGGATCTTCATCAGAATGACCAGAATTACTCGGTGTCCAGTTATCATAATTTGTATAAGTGACTTTATTTAATGAAAAATAAGTACATGGATCTAAGCCATTTTCTATAGCAGCTGTATAGACAAAAGGTTTAAACGTAGAGCCTACTTGACGTTCACTTTGTGAAATATGATCGTATTTAAAATACCTGTAATCTATACCGCCAATGTAAGTTCTAACTGCACCTGTACTTGGCTCTACAGACAACATTCCTGTGTTTAAAAACTTCAGATAATGCTTTAAACTATCCACTGCAGATGATGTTTTAATAGTATCTCCTTTCCAACTAAATAAATCAATAGGCTTTTTAATCTGCAATGAATCTTTTATTTGGGCATCGGTTAAACCATTCTCCTTATAAATCTTCACTTGAGGCAACTTTTTAATAGCACTTTCTATCAAGTTTTTATTGGTTTCCCAAGGTGCGTTTTTCCCATAAGATTTTTCAAAATCTGCCTGAAGCGTACTGATATGCTCTTTCATAGCAGCTTCTGCCAATGCTTGCATTTTGTAATCTAAAGTCGTGTAAACAATTAATCCATCCTTATAAAGGTTATATTTTTCTCCTTCTGACGTTTTTAAAGTGTCTAAAATAGATTCTAATTGCTTTTTTACTTCGGCTCTAAAATAAGGAGCTAAACCCAAATCGTGATTAAAGGAACGGTACTCTAATTTTAAGCCTTGATTTGAATAGTATTTTAACGAATCTTGCGACAGGTAATTATAATTTACCATCTGACTTAACACCACATTCCTTCTACCTTTACAGCGTTCTGGATGTAGTCTCGGATTGTAATACGTATTTGCTTTTAAAGTACCAACCAAAGTAGCAGCTTCATTTATAGAAATATCCTGTACTGATTTGTTGAAAAATTTACGTGACGCACTTTCTATACCATAAGTATTATCAGAAAAAGGAACCGTATTAAGGTATAACGTTAATATTTCTTCTTTAGAATAAACTTCTTCTATGCGTTTTGCAACTATAGACTCTTTAAACTTATTAATAAGCATACTAAAGAAAGCATAATTCTTTCTACCATAAAGATTTTTTGCCAATTGAAGTGTTATGGTACTTCCGCCTCCTGCTGACTTATCTTGAAGAATTAAATTCTTTACAAATACGCGCATTAAACTAATATTATCAATGCCATCATGCTCGTAAAACCTAGAGTCTTCAGTGGCTATTAATGCCTCAATAAGATGCTTTGGAACATCTTCATACTTTACGGGCTGCCTATCATAGATATAATATTTACCTATTAATTTCTGGTCTTTATCTAAAAGTTGTGTGGCTTGTTCTTGCTTTATAGAACCGACGTCTTTTAATGTTGGCAGTTTTCCAAATAATCCTGCATATATGCTCATGTAAAGCCCAAAAAGAAATACCAAAACAACAGCTACTATTAGAGCTATCCATTTTATCCATTTATTTTTTAATGCTTTTTTTATCCCAGTTTTAAAACGTGGCAGAAAAAAACTCATATATAAGGAATATTTTTAGTCTATATCTTCAACGTCTGGATATAGGAAATGATTGTATGGAAAACGTGTGACATGAATTTCTCTTACTTCTTTATAAACCCGTTTTCTAAATTCTTCCATATTCTCTTTGTTTAAAGCAGAAATAAATAAGGCATTATCACCAACTCTAGACATCCATGTCTTTTTCCATTCTTCAATCGTATAGTTAGCTTTAGTGCGCTCATCAACTAAATTATCATCATCAAAAGGTTCTGCCTCATAAGCATCAATTTTATTAAAGACCATAATAGTTGGCTTGTCTTTACTTTCAATTTCGTCTAAAATCTGATTTACAGAATCAATGTGCTCTTCAAAATTAGAATGAGAAATATCTACAACATGAAGCAATAAATCTGCTTCTCTAACTTCATCCAACGTACTTTTAAAGGAATCTACGAGTTGCGTCGGTAATTTTCTAATAAAACCAACCGTATCACTAACTAAAAAAGGAAGGTTTCCAATAACCACTTTTCTAACCGTAGTATCTAGGGTCGCAAATAGTTTATTTTCTGCAAATACATCACTTTTACTAATTACGTTCATCAACGTAGATTTACCCACATTTGTGTATCCAACTAAAGCCACACGGACCATTTTCCCTCGATTACCTCGCTGAACGGCCATTTGTTTATCAATCGTTTTTATTTTAGCTTTAAGTAAGGCTATTTTATCACGTACAATACGTCTATCTGTTTCTATTTCTGTTTCACCTGGCCCACGCATTCCTATACCACCTTTTTGTCTTTCAAGGTGCGTCCACATACCTTTTAATCTTGGTAGTAAATATTCGCATTGTGCTAATTCTACTTGCGTTCTTGCATAACTGGTTTGTGCACGTTGCGCAAAAATATCCAAGATTAAATTGGTTCTGTCTAGAATCTTACAGTTAAGAATTTTACTGATGTTACGTTCTTGCGCTGGCGATAATTCGTCATCAAAAATTACAGTTCCAATATCATTTGCTTCTACAAACTGCCTTACATCCTCCATCTTACCTGTACCTATAAACGTTTTAGGGTTTGGCAATGCCATTTTTTGGGTGTAGCGTTTTATAACTTCACCACCAGCCGTAAAGGTTAAAAATTCCAACTCGTCTAAATATTCTTTAGACTTCTCTTCATCTTGATTTTGAGTTATTACACCAATAAGTACAACCTTCTCTAAAGCAATATCTTTTTTCTCTATCATAAGTACAAAGTTAAGCAAATGGATTATTCTTAATAATATTTTAAAAACCTATATTTATTGCCATGAACAATAATTCTGAAATTTACACAATAGCATTCTATAATGTTGAAAATTTATTCGACACAACTAACGACCCATTAATTCATGACAATGATTTCTTACCCAACTCATTAAAACGATGGACTCCAAAACGTTATCAAAAAAAAATTTTAAAACTTGGAACCGTAATTTCTAAAATAGGTGAAGAAAATACAACAAATGCACCAATTATTGTTGGTTTGGCCGAAGTAGAAAACCAAAAGGTACTTTCAGACTTAGTAAATAGCAAAAATTTAGTTGATGAAAATTACAGCTTTGTGCATTTCGACTCTTTAGATGAAAGAGGGATTGATGTGGCTCTACTATATAAACCTGATGTTTTTAAAGTTGACTACTCTGAAACCTTTTCGGTTTATCTTCAAAACGATATGGGATACCAAGACTATACTAGAGACATTCTACTTGTAAAAGGCCAACTAAATAATGAAAACATCAGCATTATAGTTAACCATTGGTCTTCACGCAGAGAAGGCACTAAAGAAACCGAATTTAAACGTATAGCAGCAGCAAAAGTCGTAAATTCTGTTATTGAAACACTAAAAAAAGAAGACCCAAACACCAAAATTATTGTTATGGGAGATTTTAATGATAATCCAAATTGCAAAAGTCTGATATTACTAGAAGAAGAAAGTAAGCTTTACAACCCTTTTAAAACAGTTTGGTCTCGAGATAACGGCAGTTTAAATCACAGGTTTCAGTGGAATTTATTTGATCAAATTTTATTCTCAACCAATTTCTTTGACACCAATAATTCTAACTTAGATTTTAAAGACGCACAAGTATTTAATAGTAAGTTTCTTACTCAATACGAAGGCAAGTACAAAGGACAACCATTTCGGACTTTTGTAGGTAACAAATATAAAGGAGGTTACAGCGATCATTTCCCTATTTATATTCAATTAAAGCCTTCATAAAAAATAGCTAAACCATTTATCGATTATTACGGTAGTTAATCTATTATACCATTGTTAACATCTTGTTAATAGCCATTTTTTATATATTCGAGTTCGCATAGTTTAAAACGTCCAACCAACGTCAACAATGCACAATTACAACACATTATTTTAGAAACACAGCAAAGCCTTCCATAACCCAGTGGTTATAAGGTCATTAAATAATTTTAATAAACCTATTAATAATGAAAAAAAGTACTTTACTACTATTTGCACTTTTCACTATACTTTTTCAAGTTAATGCACAAGTGACTATAGGAGCTGGTAATTTGCAGACTGAGAATGCGCCTTTTGAGCCGTATTTTGGGTATTCTTATGCGCAAACTATCTATTTGGCTTCTGAAATTAATGCTAGTGGAACTATCACTGATATCCAATGGTATTATAGTGGAACTTCTGCTTTACCATCTAGTCAAGATTTAACAATCTATATGGCGGAAGTTGCGAAAACAGAATTTACATCAACAACAGACTGGGAACCCATAGCTTCTTTTACAGAGGTATATGCTGGAGGTATTACTGTTACAGCCGGAACAGAAGGTTGGGTAACACTAACATTAAACACTCCATTTAATTATACTGGTACAGGAAATTTAATAATTGCAACAAAAGAAAACTCTGCGGGTTATGATGAATTTGGTGATGACTTCTACAACTCTCAAGTCACTACTAACAGAACAATATCTTATTATGGCGATTTTACAAATCCAGATCCTGCAGATCCGCCAACGGCTAGTAATATTGATAGTACAATTCCAAATATTATTTTAGGTGGAATTACTCAGGCTTGTCCAAACCCTTCTGACATAAGTGTTACAGGTGTAACAGCAAATGAAGCTGTAGTATCATGGACTGAAAATGGAACATCAACCATTTGGAATATTGAAATTGTTGAATCTGGAACTGCCCCTACTGGCACACCAACGGCGACCAATGTACCAAACCCTTATTCCGTAACTGGTTTAAATGCTGTTACTGGTTATGATATATACATTCAATCGGATTGTGGCACTGAACAGAGTGCTTTCTCTGGACCTGTGACATTCACTACTTTGTGTGACATCTTTATTCCAGATTACATGCAAGACTTTACAACCATTATTCCTGATTGTTGGGAGGTGGCTAGTGAAGGTGACCCAACCTCTGGTCCAACCGATTTTGGTAATAGTTCATGGAATTCAGATAACTTTCTTAATAATGGTACCCCTTCTTATAATATAAATGTATACGGTTCAGCTTTTGCTAGTTTCAATGATTGGATTATAACACCTCAATTTGATTTAACTGGAGGTCCTTTTCAAGTAGAATTTGATTTTGGAATTACAGAATGGCTTAGTTCTACTGTAGCAGGAACATTAGGTTCTGATGATACTGTACAATTATTGATATCAAATGATAATGGAGTAACATGGGTTAACTTATTAACCTATGACAATACATCTGTTATTCCTATTGCGGGTGTACACCCAGTAATTAATTTAACAGCTTATAGTGGTCAAATAGTACAATTTGCAATATATGCCACTAGTGGAACTGTAGTTGATTCAGCTGATAATGATATTTTTGTAGATAACTTCCAAGTAAGAAACATACCTACATGTCCTGAGCCTCAAGACATAAACGTAACAGGTATTACTTCAAATGAAGCTGAGTTTTCTTGGACGGAAGGCGGAACAGCTACAAATTGGAATATAGAAATTGTACCTACAGGTACAGCACCAACAGGTACTCCTACAGAAATGAATGTTTCTAACCCATATGTAGTTACTGGATTAGATGCTATTACAACTTACGATTTTTATGTACAAGCCGCATGTGGACCTGGCGATGACAGTTCTTGGACTGGTCCTCTAACGTTCGCAACCTTATGTGATGTTTTTGTACCAGACTATTTACAAGATTTCACAACAATTACACCAGATTGTTGGGATGTAGCTGATAATGGTGATCCTACAACGGGCCCTACAGATTTAGGGAACAGTTCATGGGTTGCTGATGAGTTTTTAAATATAGGTGCCGATGATGGTGCTTACAAAATAAATCTGTTTTTTAATAATAAGAGCGACTGGCTTATTTCTCCTCTTTTTGATTTAACAGGCGGTCCGTTTCAAGTAGAATTTGATTTTGCAATAACGGATTGGAATAGCAGTTCTAACCCTGGAACATTAGGATCTGATGATTTAGTTCAATTATTAATGACTAATGATGGTGGAGCAACTTGGATTACACTTGTAACTTATGATAGTACATCTGTTGTTCCTATTACTGGCGCTCATCCAGTTGTTAATTTAACAGCGTATAGTGGTCAAACTGTTCAGTTCGCAATTTACGCTACAGATGGATCAATAGATGATTTGGGTGTAGATGTAGACGTTTTTGTAGATAACTTTCAAGTAAGAAATATCCCTTCATGTCCAGAACCATCAGATTTATCTGCAAACAACTTAAGTTTAACATCTACTGAAGTTGCTTGGGTAGAAAATGGTACAGCAACATCTTGGAATATCGAATATGGTGAGCAAGGCTTTGCATTAGGAACTGGGACAACTGAAACAGGTGTAACAACCAACCCTTTTACACTAACAAGCTTAACACCTGACACCTACTATGAGTTTTACGTACAAGCCATATGTGGTCCTGGCGATGAAAGTTCTTGGACTGGTCCTTTAGAGTTCTTTACTGGGTATTGTGAATCTGTTCCATCTAGTAATGATGGTGATGGTATAAATAATGTAACTGTTGGGGTTACAACTTTCCCTAGTGCTGGAGACTTAACGTATGAAAATTTCACATCTACGGTAGTGAATGTTTTTCAAGGTTTAGATACTACAGTAGAGATTGAATTTGACCATGGATTTACATATGACACTAATATCTGGATAGATTTTAATGATAATTTAGTTTTTGAAGATACAGAACTAGTTTTCCAAGGGGCAAGTGATGGTATTGGCGATCCTCAACTATATGATGCATCTTTTATAATGCCTTTAACAGCTCCAATAGGAGAACACAGAATGCGTATTGCTGGCGCTGACTTTGGTCAATTAGTACCTGACCCTTGTTATACTGGTACTTGGGGTATTACTTTAGATTTTACAGTAAATGTTCAAGAATTATTATGTACTCTTGCCGAAGCAGATTACACTACAGTTCCAGATTGTGCAAATGATCAATTTTATATTGATGTAAATATTACAGACTTAGGTGATGCTACATCATTAGAAATTTCTAATGATTATGATAACACAACGGAACAGGCATTTGCTGTAGACACTTATCAAGTCGGTCCTTTCCCATTTGGAAATGCAGTAAAAATATTTGTAACTAATGAGCAAGACACTAATTGTGTTATTAGCAGTGATATATACAATGTTTTAGCATGTCCACCAGTTAACGATGATTGTGTAGGTGCTATTGAAGCTGTTGTAAATGCTGGGGAATCTTGTAATCAAGTAAATTCAGGTACCATTTTAGCAGCAACTCCATCTGGCGTACCAGGCGCAAGTTGTGGAGGAACACCAAATGATGATGTTTGGTTTCAATTTACAGCATTAGGAGAGCAGCAAATTATTGAAATACAAAACGTAGTTGGAGGAACATTTAATATAGACCATGCTGTATACGAAGGTTCTTGTGGTACTCTTACTGAATTGTATTGTTCTGCTGACGACTTTAGTATAACACCAGCTTTAACCCCTGGAGAAACATACTACATTAGAATTTTCTCTGCTGGATCTAGTCCTGAAACAAGCACATTTGACCTTTGTATCGGAACAATAGGAGTACCAACATATTGTTTAGACGCATTACCTATCTGTGCTGACCCAGATATTGAATACGAAAGTGTTGTTGGTGACCAAACAGCACCACCATACCTAGATTACGATTGTTTAGGTTCTCAGCCAGATCCACAATGGAATACTATTAATTTTGATGATCCAGGAGACTATGTATTTACTTTAGAACAAACAAATGCTGCTGGTACTGGTTTAGATATTGACTTTATAGTATGGGGACCTTTTGTAGACCAACAAGGTGGCTGTGTAGAGTTATTACCAGAAACAATAGCCGACTGTAGTTTTTCTGCTGTTTCCTCTGAAACAATTACACTTACAGATGTACCTGCAAACTCTGTATATGTTCTTTTAATAACTAACTACTCTCAACAATCTGGTACTTATACTTTTGTACAAGATTCTGGCCCTACAGATGGAACAAATTGTGACGTAGTTTGTGATGTAACATTAAACTTAGAAGGAGCACCTGTTGATGACAGTATAGAAGATGTAACTCAAATAGACGAAGTATTTAGTTATTGTGGTTATGATACTGGTGTGCTTTTAGAAGCTACAACGGTTTACAATGTTGATTCTTATTTATGGTATTATAATGGTTTTCCAATAGAAAATTATGATGAACCAACATTAACAGCAACTGAATCTGGTACATACCAAGTTCAAGTATTAGGCGGTATATGTGATCAAAGTTTAACTTACTTCTCTGCTTACATTCAAATTAATTTTTACGACGATGCAGATCCTGTTTCACCTCAAAACATTACAGTATGTGATGGACCTGAAGCAGATGGATCTGAGTCATTCAATTTAGATGATTTAACAGCATCTCTAAACCTAGATGGTTTTACAGTAACTTATTATACAGATGTTAATGATGCCAATCAAGGTATAAATGCAATAACATCAACTAGTGACTATGTATCATCTGGAGAAACTCTTATTATAAGAATACAAGATACTGACGCTGCTAATGATCCTGATTTAGTTGGATGCTTTGATTTATCTCAAGTAGATTTAGTTGTTAACGAAAGACCTACAATTAATCAACCAGCACCATTAGCTGTCTGTGATGATATGGATGGCAACATCGATGGTACAACAGAGTTTGATTTAACATCTATCAGTAGTGAGGTTACAACTGATCCAAATATAGTCGTAACATATCATACATCTCAAGAAGATGCTAATGATGGCATAGGTGATGTAACTAGTGCAACATACTCTAGCAATGGTGAAACACTTTATATTAGAGCAGAAAACTCTACAACAGGATGTTATGACACTACAACATTTGAAATTGAAGTAAATATGCCACCAATGGCTGAGTTTGACCCTCTAACTGTTTATGAGGTATGTCCTAATGCTACTGTACCAATTTCAATTAATGTTGTACCAGATAATTTCACCGATTCTGATGTTTCAGTTAGTTGGACCTTAGATGGTAGTCCATTTACAGGAAACAGCCTAACATTAAACAATGTATTGGTTGCTGGTACATACGAAGCAACAATCACATTTAATAACAGTGGATGTTCTATTTCTATAGAAACAACGGTTGTAGAATTAGAGTCTTGTATATTCCCTGAAGGTATTTCACCTAATCAAGATGGAATGAATGATTCTTTTAACTTAAGCAGTTTTAATGTTACCAAACTCGAAATATTTAATAGAAACGGTACATTGGTATATTCTAAAGACAACTATGTTGATGAATGGGTAGGACAAACCAATGATGGTGATGAGTTGCCTGTAGGGACTTACTTCTATACTGTAGTTTACGAAGGTGGTGCAAAATCAAAAAGTGCTTGGGTATACATTAACAGATAATCAACTAACAGAATCAACTTTATATAATGAAAAAACTCTCTATTATAGCGGTTTTGCTTTTAGCATTTCAGATGCATGGGCAACAAGACCCTCAGTACACACAGTACATGTATAATATGAATATAGTAAACCCTGCTTATGCAGGTTCAAGAGAAAATCTTTCTTTTGGACTACTATACAGAAACCAATGGACTAAAATTGAAGGTGGCCCTGANGTTATTGCAGATAATATTGGTCCTGTTAAAGAAACTAATGCTTATGTAGATGTCTCATACACCTTAAACTTAGGCGGCGAACACCGTTTAGCTTTTGGTGTAAAAGCAGGAGCTACATTCCATGACATTGATTTATCAAATGGAAACGTTGCTGTGATAGACACTAACGATCCTTTCTTTGGATTTGGTATTAATGAAACAACACCAAATATTGGTGCTGGTTTCTTTTACTACACTGAAAAATATTATTTATCATTATCTGTACCTAACT